>NZ_JCAFRX010000012.1:0-108674 GCF_059368615.1 Stenotrophomonas sp. YJH_SMC_40
CATCCAGTACTACAACCAGGAGCGCATCAAACTGAAACTGAAAGGTCTGAGCCCGGTAGAGTACCGGGAGCGGGCCCAATCGGCCGCCTGACCCCGTCCAAGTCTCGGGGGTCACTTCAGGGACGGGTTCACGGCGTCCCCCGCGAACCCCCCCCGCCCTGCCAAGCGCGGCTTTTGCTTTACGCGGCCAAGCAGCCAGCCACGAGGGGCTGCGCCGTTGGCTGAAAACTCAGTACCGCTTGATCCCCGGCACCGTGCAGCCTTCAATCTGCGCATGCGCCGACACCGCATTTTGCTTCTCGCCCCGCGCCAGGCGCGACTGCTCGATCGTCGCCCAATGCCGGCGGCACAGCGGCCCTGTCTTCGAGCCCAGGTCGACCGCCTTGCGCGCAAACGCCTCCGCCTGCGCCCACTGACCCTGCAGCAGCGCCAGCTCGGCGCGCTCCTGCAGCACCGCCGGGTCACCAGCGACGATCTCCAGCGCATGGTCCAGGCTGCTGGCGGCACCGGCCAGATCGTTGGCCTGGCGTTGTGCCTGCGCGGTCACCCGCAGATCTTCCACCTGCGAGTCACGCAACGGCTGCACCGACAACTCCTTGTCATCGGGGCCAGCGGCTGCGTCAACTGCGGCCAGGCGCTGCGCCGGCGTGGTGGTATCGACCGGTTTGACCACCGGCGGCGCACTGCTCACGCAGGCGGCCAGGGCCAGGCTGAGGCCGGTCAGGGCCAGGGGCTGCAGCAGGGATCGCATGTTCATCGGCATCATCGGCTCGGGGGAGGAGTGGCGGCGGCGGGCGTCGCGGCAGGTTCGGCAGGCGCTTCCGGCTTGCGGTCCAAGCCGAACCAGCTGCGCCAGCCACCACCCTCGCCTTCGGTCTCGCCCTGCCCGTCCGGCGACACCGCCGGTGCACAGGGCGCATAGGCCGGTGCATAGCCGACCACGAACGGGAAGCGGCGCGCTCCCGGGCAGCCCTCGTCGGTCGTGTTGAGGCCGCTGGCGGCCACCGACTGCCAGTCCAGGCCCTTGTTGCTGACCCGCAGCGGCGCACTGGGAAGACGCTGGAAGATGCCCGACCAGACCCGCATCGCGCCGGTGGCACCGTACAGGCCGGCCTGCTCGTTCTGGTCGTTGCCGATCCAGATCACCGCCAGGTGATCCCCGGTGTAACCGGCATACCAGCTGTCACGACCATCGTTGGTGGTACCGGTCTTGCCGGCCGGCTGCAGGCGGCTGAGGCCATCGGCGTTGAGCCGCTGCGCGGTGCCGCTGGCAACCACCTGCTGCAGGCCGACACTGATCAGGTTGGCGGCAATCGAATCGCCTTCCTGGGCCGGTGCCGGGGTCTTGTCGTAACGCTTGAGCAGCTTGCCCTGCGGATCGAGCACGCCACGCACCGCATGCAATGGCTGGATTTCGCCACCGGACGCGAGGAACTGGTACAGCTGTGCCATCGCGTAAGGGCTCTGGTCGGTCGAACCGAGGATCACCGCCGGATTCGCTTCGGCCTTGATGCCGGCCAGCACGTGGATCAGCTGGGTCACACGCTCGGGGCCGACCTGCATGCCCACGCGCACCGTGGCCTGGTTGTAGGAATGCGCCAGCGCGTCGATCAGGCGCACAGTGCCGTGGCTGCGGTTGTCCGCGTTGCCCGGGCTCCAGTTGCGGCCACGGCCGAGCTGCACCGTCACCGGCGAATCGTCGACCCAGCTGGCCAGCGAGTAGCGGTCCGGCTGCGCCAGCGCCAGCAGGTACACGAACGGCTTCAACAGCGAGCCGACCGGGCGCTGTGCTTCGATCGCTCGATTGAACCCCACCTCGGACACTTCACGGCTGCCGATCACCGCCAGCACGTCACCGTTGTGCACGTCGGTCAGCACCATGCCGGCCTGCAGTTCGGGACGGCGCTTGCTTTCCAGCGACTTGATGGTGCGGGTCACCGCGCCTTCGGCATAGGCCTGCGCAGACGGCGACATGCCGGTCATCACGCTCAGGCCGGCGCCCTGCAGCGCCGATTCCGGATAGTCATGGCCGAGCTGGCGGCGAACCAGGTCCACATAGGCCGGGAAGCGGTTGGCCGCCACCAGGCCCGGCGTCTTGGGCACGCCCAGCGGCGCCTTCAGTGCACGCTGGTACTCGGCATCGTCGATCAGCGTCGCCTCATGCAGCTTGCCCAGCACGAAATTACGGCGATCCAGTGCGCGTTCCGGGTTGCGCCGCGGATCGTAGTAGGACGGGCCCTTGACCAGGCCGATCAGCAGCGCGATCTGCTCGGTTTCCAGCGATTGCAGGTCACGGCCGAACCAGAACTCGGCGCCGGAAGACATGCCGTGGATGGCCTGGCTGCCGCGCTGGCCCAGGTACACCTGGTTGAGATAGGCCTCGAAGATGGTGCGCTTGTCGTAGCGCGCCTCCATGATCAGCGCGTACAGCACTTCGTTGAATTTGCGGGTGACCGTCTGCTCCTTGCCGATCCCGAGCAGGCCGCTGCGGGCCAGCTGCTGGGTCAGCGTGGACGCCCCCTGGCGACTCTGGCCACCGGAACGGACCGTCACCCACACCGCGCGCGCGATGCCGGACAGATCGATGCCGTGGTGACGGTTGAAGTCCTTGTCCTCCACCGCCTGCAAGCCGGTCACCAGCAGGTCCGGCGCCTCGTCCATGCGGATCAGGCGGCGTTCTTCCTGCTTCTGCCCGTACAGGGTGGCAATACGCGCCGGGTCCAGGCGCGCAGCCTTCAGCGCCTTGCGGTTGTCGGCATCACGCAGCGACGCGACCGCACCGTCTGCCAGCGACAGTTCCAGCCGACGCGGTGCGACGCGGCCATCCACATCGTTGTAGCCACGGCTGGAAATGACAAAGCGCCCGCCGTTCACCGCATAGGTCGCCGGCTCCTTGCCCTGCCCGTCATCGCGGTAGGCGGATGCGGCGAGTTCGGTCTTCAGGGTCGCCGCGTCCATCGCCTTGCCGGGTGTGAGCACCAGCGGCCGCGCATATACCCGGGTCGGGATCTGCCAGCGCAGTTCACCGAAGCGCTGGGTCACCTGTTGGTTCAGGTACAGCGTATAAGGGATCAGGAAGCCCAATCCCAACGCGACCGCAGCCATGCTCCAGGTGATCAGGCGACGCCGCCACAGCGGGCTGTCGTCCTGCTGGTCGTCGTCGAAATCGTCGATGTCGTCGGAATCGTAGCGTCGGGGCACGGGCATGCAGGCGGGTAGGGTCTGGCGAGTCTAACGCAGGCGCCGCGGTGGCTGGCAGGCGATGGCCCGCGGTTTCACTGCAGTTCAAGCAGCGCGCGGCGCCCGCCACCCGGCCCACGCGCCCGCAAGCGCTGCCCAGCCCCCTTTCCAGCCGCCCCCCGCCAGGCAGACGTTGGCCAGGCGTGCGATCAACCGCGGCGCATCATGGGCGATCCAGCCTGCCGGCACATCCACGCGGCGATACAGCTGCAGTCGCGACCAGGCCATGCGCCAGGCGAGCGCGTGAAGTCCCTGGAATCGCTCCGGCGCCACCACCACGCCGCGCTGCCCCAGCAGATCGGCCAGGGCCAGCAGGCGCCCGGCCGTGCGCTGGCGCGCCTGTGAATCGAACAGATCGAGATGGCGCAGGCGTTGCAGGAAACCGCGGCGACTGGCACCGATCTGGTTGTTGCCATGCTGCCGGTAGTCGATGGTCGGTTCGGCCAGCATGTCCAGCCCTCCTCGCAGTGATGCGTTGACCGCGAGCCATTCGTCGTGACTCCAGCCCGGCGGGACCGGCAGCGATCCGGCCAGCAGCCCGCGGCGCAGCGCGCAGGTGGCACCGGTGATGAAGTTGCGCAGCAGGATCGCGTCGATCGCAAGGCCCGAGCGTTCCAGCTCGACCTCGGCCGGATGGACCACCAGTACATCCAGCAGCCGCTGGCCAAGCGGCGCGCCCTGCGCGTCCACCAGCCATGCATCGCTGTGCAGCAGCAACAGGGCCGGGTCTGCCTGGAAGCGTTGAACATAGCGGCGGACACGCCCCGGATGCCAGACATCATCCTGGTCGCACAGGAACAGGATGTCGGCCTGGCAACGCATCAGTGCATCGGCGAAATTGCGCACATAGCCGAGATTGCGCGCGTGCTGGACGATCTCGACACGGATGCCCAGCGCCTGTGCACGCGGCACGAAGGCCTGCAGCAGCTGCAGCGTCTGGTCGCTGGAACCGTCATCGCCGATCATGACTTCGTTCACCGGAAGATCCTCGTCGAGGATGCTGTCCAGCTGCGCCTGCAGGTAGCGCGCACCGTTGTAGGTGCACAGCGCGACGCCAATGCGCTCGGCAGGGGCCGATCGGGATGGCGCGTCAGGCATCGAACGTACTCGCGGAAACAAGGGCCGGGGGATGGTAGCAAAGCCCCCCTAAGAGGATGGATACCGTGGCTGGCTAGCCGTTGCCGGGATACGCAGCGATCCGCTGCACGGCCTGGGCCGCGCTCATCGGTCGCCACGTGTCCGCGTCGGGCTGGAACGGCCGCGGATGTACGTCCAGCAGCGCCTGCAGCGGGCCATTGTCCGCAATCAGATCCTGCTGCAGGCGTGACACCGGACCACGCGCCCGCGGCAGCACCGCGGCCAGGCCCCGCAGTGCCGCGCCTGGCAACGGCAGCGCCAATGTCGGCTGTGCCAGGCTGGCGTGCACGCGGCGGAACATCGCGTGATAGGGCAGGCGCTCGCCACCGCCGATTTCCAGCACCCGTGCCGACGCTGCACCGGTGGCGATGCAGGCCACCACGGCGCGGGCGATATCGTCGGCATGCACCGGTTGGCGCAGGCCTCCCACCAGCGGAATCGGAAACAGGCGCAGACGCAGCGCACGCTGCACGATCGGGGTGATGCTGCGGTCGATGCCGGCCCCATAGATCAGGGTCGGCCGCAGGATCGTCCAGCCCATGCCAAGACGCTCGGCCTGCGCGATCAGGCCCGCCTCGCCCCGCTGCAGCATCGCCACGACGTCCTGCTCGTCGGCCTGCTCGGAATTCTGCTTGCTCAGCACGCTCATCGAACTGGTGGCGATGACCTGCCGCGCGGGGGCCGCCGTCTGCCGCGACAACCACTGCGCCAATGCTTCAAGGGGGCCGAAGCTGGCAATCGCCTGCCAGTCCGGAGACGGCACGCTGTCCAGCGCAGCCGCCAGGTCCCCGCACAGCCACTGCACGCCGTCCTGTGCCGGTTGCGGTTGCCGGCTCACCGCCTGTACCCGCCCATGCGCCTGCACCAGGCGCGGCAGCAGGAACCGGCCGATCTGGCTGGTGGCTCCGGAAACAAGGACGGTCATCGGCACTCCGTGGGGATGTTGCGAGGGGTGGCTACTATAGCGGTCCCTCCGGCAGCGGCGGGCTCAGGGCGACGACACCCCGATGTCGCGCAGGCGCTGCCGCAACTGCTGGTACTCGCTGCTGGCAGGGCCGATGCCAAGCTCGCCCGCCTGCTGGAGCGCACGTTCGGCAAAGGCGACATCTCCGTTGCCCAATCGTTCGCTGCCAATCGCAAGCCAACGCTGCGCGAGGCGCTGGCGGGCCGCAGGCAGGCCGCCGGCGGTGGGAGACAACGTCTGCCAGGCCTGCAGGCAGGCACCTGCAGCCTGCACCCGGTTCTGCCGGAGGTTGTCGTCGAAACAACGGCGACTGGCAGGCAGCAGGCGCGCGGCCGCGGCCTTCACACGTGAATCGCGCGGTACCAGCGCCTGTGCTTCGCGAAGGGCATCGAATGCGCTGTGCCCCGGCGGGCTGATCCATTGGCCTGCACGCTCGGCGCGTTCGATCCGGCGCAGGTGATCGCGCAGCTCGCGTTCACGCTGCGCGTTGCTCACTGCGGGCTGCTGCAGTGCCTCCCGGGCCTGCCGTGCACGCTGCAGGCGCTGCACCAGTTGCTGTCGTGCCGCCTGCGAAGCGCCCAGTGCTTCGGCCAGCACGGCATCACGCTGCGCCGCCTCGAACTGGAAATCGTCGGCCTGGATCTGGCTTCGCGCCAGCACCGCCTGCAGCACCTGCTCGCGGCCCCGCTGGGCAGTGGGATCGTCCGGCGCCACCGCCAGCACGGACAGGAACCCCTTTGCGGCACGTTCCAGCTGCTGTCGCTGAAGTGCGCGCTGTGCCTGCCGCAAGCGCTCGTCGACCGCCCGTGCCAGGGCCTCCTGGCTGGCGGGAAGATCGGCGTGGCCTGCATCGAACAGGCGCGCGCGCTGCAACGTCGCAGCGGCTTCAGCCAGTTCCCCGCGTCCGGCCAGCGCGCGCGCATGCTGCAGCAGATCGCTCAGTGCATCCTCGCGCCCCTCCAGAGCGGGCAGGTTGTCCGGCTGCAGTGCCAGGATGCGCTGGAACAGCGGCAACGCACTGCTGTCGCCATCGTCCAGCCGGCCGGCCGCGAACGCATTGCGGGCCTGGGCCAGCAACGCGCCGATACCGGCGCCGGCGCTACGCCGCGCCTGCAGTTGGCGGGCCACGGCGTCGGCGTCGCCCTGCGGCACCTGCAGCTCGCGGGCCAGCGCCAGTGACTGCGCGCTGCCCTCCAGATCGTCGCCCTGCAGCTTGTCGCGGGCCTGCTGCAGTGCTGCCGTGGCGGTTCGTGCAAGGCCCTGGCGCGCCTGCGGCCGATCGCCATCCAGTGCCAGCACCGCCTGGTAGCGCTCCCGCGCACCACTGCCGTCGGCCGCACTCAGCCGGCCGGCGGCGAGCGCGCGATCGCCTTCGACCAGCAGCTGTTCGATCTGCGGCTCGTCCCAGAACCAGTCGGCCAGCGGCTTGCGCAGCAGCACCAGCAGCACGAACACCGCCAGCGCCGCGACCAGCGCCCATCGCCAGACCCGCCGCGCATGACGTGCCTGCAGCCACCACCAGCGGCCTTCGCGGCGGACGCGATCCAGCGCAGGGTGTTCAGCGCCATGCGGGCGATGCGGGGGCTCGCGTTCCATGCGTGCAGGGTAGCCGGGGCGGCGTGAAGCTCAGCCGAGGCGACGCGCCTCGCTCACGCCCGGCAGCGCGTCCAGCTTGCCCAGCAGGTTCGACAACTGGTCGTAGTCGCTGACCTTCAGCCTCAGGCGCAGATGGGCACGGCCACTGTTGCGCACGTTGTCACTGTGGATGTCGAGCACGTAGGCGTCTTCCTGGGCGATCAGGTTGGTGATGTCCTTCAGCAGCCAGCGGCGGTCGACCGCATCGACCACCACGTCCACCTCGTAGCCGCCCCCGGCCTGGCCCCATTCCACCGGCAGGATGCGCTGCGGGCTGGTGGCCGCCAGCCGGGCCAGCGCGGCACAGTCTGCCCGGTGCACGGTGACACCACGGCTACGGGTGAGGTAGCCGACGATCGGTTCGCCAGCCACCGGCTGGCAGCAGCGCGCCAGCTGCACCAGCAGATTGCCCACGCCCTGCACCGTGAACTTGGACTTGCCCAGGTTCTCGCGGCGGGCGGTCGGGCGCGGAAGCGCCGGCGCAGGGGCCGGCTGGCTGGCCGCGCGCTCTGCTTCCAGCAGCGTACGGCTGACCTGGTTCGGGCCGGTGTCGCCCAGCGCCACCTGGATGTAGAGGTCGTCAACGCTGTCGGCATGGAACTTCTTCGCCGCCACCGCCAGATCCGAATGCTGCAGCCCCAGGCGCTTCAGCTCGCGCTCGAGCAGTTCGCGCCCGGCCTGCACGTTGCGCGCGCGGTCCAGCTTGTGGAACCAGCTGCGTACCTTTTCGCGCGAGCGGTTGCTGGCCAGGAAGCCCAGCGCGGGCATCAGCCAGTCGCGGCGGGGGTCGGCCTCCTTGCCGGTGAGGATCTCGACACGGTCGCCGCTGCGCAGGCGATAGGTCAGCGGCACGATGCGGCCATTGACCTTGGCGCCACGGCAGCGGTGGCCCACCATCGTATGTACCTGGTAGGCGAAATCGAGCGGCGTGGCCCCCTGGGGCAGGTCCAGCACCTCGTCCTTCGGGCTGAGCGCATAGACCCGGTCCTCGGTCAGCTCGGCGTCGAGTGCCCCGGCCAGTTCATTGCCCTGCCCGTCCTGCGCCTGCTCCAGCAGCTGGCGCATCCAGGTGATCTTGCGATCGAACGACTTTTCCGCGCCCTTGCCGCCTTCCTTGTACTTCCAGTGCGCGGCGACGCCCAGCTCGGCCTGGGAATGCATCTCGTGGGTGCGGATCTGCACTTCGATCGTGCGCCCTTCCGGGCCGACCACGGCGGTGTGCAGCGAACGGTAGTCGTTGGCCTTCGGGCGTGCGATGTAATCGTCGAACTCGCTCGGCACCGGGGCCCACAGCGCATGCACCACACCCAGCGCGGCGTAGCAGGCGGCGACGTCGTCGACCATCACCCGCACCGCGCGGATGTCGTACAGCTGGTCGAACGCCAGCCGCTTCTTCTGCATCTTCCGCCAGATGCTGTAGATGTGCTTGGGGCGGCCACTCACTTCGGCATGGATGCCCTGTGCGGCCAGCTCGCGCGACAGCTGCTTCTTCACGTTCTGCACGTAGCGCTCGCGCGCCACGCGGGTTTCGTCCACTTCGCGCGCGATGCGGCGGTAGGTTTCCGGCTCCAGGTGGCGGAACGCCAGGTCTTCCAGCTCCCACTTCAGCTGCCAGATGCCCAACCGGTTGGCCAGCGGCGCGTGGATGTCGCGGGTCAGCTGCGCCAGCGCCCGGCGCTGCTCGTCGTCCAGCTTGTCGGCAGCGCGCATTCTCGCCAGCTGCCGGGCCAGCAGGATCGGCACCACGCGCAGGTCGCGGATGATCGCCAGCAGCAGGCGGCGCAGGCCCTCGCTGTTGCGCCCGGCCTCGCGGCCAGCATGCAGCGCCCAGACCGGATCGGCGGCGTCCTGGCCGTCGAGCAGGCCGATCACCGCCGCCTTGTGGTTGCCCAGCGGCAGCTGGTCCAGGCTGGCGCGCAGGCCGGGCAGGTCGAACAACAGCGCGGCAACCACCGCGCCTTCGTCGGCGGAGAGCATCGACAGTGCATCGAGGGTATCGCCCAGCACCGACCAGCTGGCGCGCATCTGGTGGTCGCACTCCGGTGCTTCCCAGTGTTCGCGCAGGGCCTGGCGCAGCGGAGCGGGCAGCACCGCGGCGGAGGGACGGTTCAACAAGGCATCCAGGCCGGGGACAGAAGCGCGGTTCACAGCATCGAGCAGGCAAGACAGAGGTTCCTACACTAGCGCCGGCGCCGTTCAGGGACAATCACCGCAGCCACCATCACCCGGCATGAAGACATGCCGCTACACTCGCCGGCAAACCCAGGAGAGTTCCGCCATGCCCTCGATCGCCCCACGTTTCCGTCCACGGCTGCTGGCCTGCGCCGCACTGCTGCTGTCCCTGTCGGCGCCTGCGCTGGCCCAGCGCGTGGTGGACGGTGACCTGCAGCAGCAGATGTCGCCGACTGAATTCAAGGCGGCCGGCCTGGACAAGCTGAGCGCGCAGGAACTGGCCACGCTCAACCGCTGGCTGCAGGGCAAGGTTGAAGCGGCGACGACCCAGGCTGTGGCAGCGGTACGCGAAGAAGCCCGCGAACAGGGCCGCCAGGAAGTGATCGTGAAGAACCGCGGGTTCTTCGATTTCGGCAGCAGCGAGCCGATCACCGGCGTGCTGCAGGGCGAGTTCCGTGGCTTCGGCAAGGGCCGCGTCTACGTGCTGGACAACGGCCAGGAATGGGAGCAGACCGACAGCACCAGCGTGGTCGGCGTGCGCAAGCAATCGCCCAAGGTCAGCATCAAGCCCGGCGTGATGGGCGTGTGGTACATGAAGGTGGAAGGCGTGAACAGCCAGCCCAAGGTGCGCCGCTCCAAGTAGTGGATCCACGCCACGCGTGGATGACATTCCACCGTACCCCGCCGGTCATCATCCGGCGGGGTCGGGTCGGGGGTTACGAGGCCTGGCGCAGTGCCGTCACCCGCTGCGCCAGCTTCTTCGCCGAAATGCCGGTACGTGCCCCCAGCTCCTGCGCGAACAGCGACACCCGCAGCTCTTCCAGGTCCCAGCGCAGCGCCTGCCATTGCGGGCGATCGCGCAGGCCCTGCTGCTCTGCCGTTTCCAGCGCTTCCAGGAACGGATGCAGTTCCAGCATGCGTGCCTGGTCACGTGGCGGATCACGCTTGGCGCGTTCGGTGCGCAGGATCATCGCCTTCAGGTAGCGCGGATACTGCGCCAGCGCGTCGGCCGGCGTATCGCGCAGGAAACCGGGGTGGATCAGCCCGGACAGCTGCGCTTCCATGTCGTCCAGGTTGCCGCGCGCCCAACCCATCAACGGTGCTTCCAGCATCGGCTTCAGTTCCGCCACCAGCGCCAGGATGGTTTCGGCCAGTTTCAGCCGCGACATGGCCTCGCCGAACAGGGCCTTGGCCGCATGCTCACGGCGCTGTTCGAAGGCCGCCGCATCGCGGATGTCTTCCAGGCCCTCCGCCAACACCGCGTTCATCGCCGCATCCACCAGGTCTCCGCGCAGACGCTCCTGCGACTCGATCGCCGCATACAACAGGCCGGTCTTGGCGCCCACCGGCAGCTGCTTGCGCGCCTGCTTGACCTTCTCGGCCAGGGCGATCTCCAGCAGCCGGCGCACGCCCAGCGGGTGAGCCTCCTGTGCCTGCTGCCGATCGGCGAAGATGCGCAGCGCCACGCTGTCACCCTCGTCCAGCAATGCCGGATAGGCCGGAACGCCGGCTTCACCGGGCACCTGCAACGGTATCGGCGTGGCCGGGAACGTGCGCAGGCCATCGGCCGCCATCTCGCGGCCAGCGCGTGCAGCGAAGGCATCGCCGGCACGACCGCCGAATTTCGCGCGCAGTGCGTCCAGATCACGCGAAGTGGCCAGCACCTTGCCCTGCTCGTCGCGCAGCCGCAGGTTCATGTGCAGGTGCGGCTCGATCGAACCGGGCTCGAAATCGAGCGCGGTCACGGTGGCACCGGTTGCACGTGACAGGAAACGCGCCAGTTCGCCGGTGATGGCATCGGCGCTGGGCTGCGGAAACGCCTCATAGAACGCGCGGCCGAAGTCCGGCGCCGGCACGTAGTTGCGACGCATTGCCTTGGGCAGGCTGCGGATCAGTGCCGAGGCCTTGTCGGCGACGAAGCCCGGCGCCAGCCAGCCCAGCTGCACCGGGTCCAATGCATTGAGCAGGTGCAGCGGCACGTCCAGGGTCACGCCGTCATCGTCGGCACCCGGCTCGAAGCGGTAGTGCAGCGGCAACCGCGCCTGGCCCAGCGCCAGGTATTTCGGGTAGCGCTCCTGCTCACTGCCCTCTCCGGGCAGCAGGTCTGCGAGCGACCAGTGCAGGGTCTTGCGCTGTTCCGGCGCCAGCCCCTTCCACCAGGCATCCAGGCCCGCAGCCGAATGGATCTGCGGCGGCACCCGGTCCAGGTACCAGCGCGCCTGCCAGTCCTCGTCGGCGACGATGCCGGCGCGACGCAGCTTGGCTTCCTCCTCGCGGGCGACCTCCAGCACTTTCTGGTTGTCGGCCACGAAACTGGCGCGGGTGTTGATCTCGCCGGTCACCAATGCCTGGCGCACGAAGATGTCATGTGCCTCGCCCGGCTCGATGCGGCCGTAATGCACCGGCTTCTTCGGCGCCAGCACCAGGCCGAACAGGCTGATCTGCTCGGAGGCCAGCACCTGTCCCTGCGCGCGCGACCAGTGCGGATCGAAGTGCTTGCGCAGCAGCAGGTGCGGCAGCTCGGCAATCACCCAGTCCGGTTCGATCGCGGCCAGGGTCATGCCCCACACCTTCTGCGTATCCAGCAGGTTGGCCACCAGCAGCCACGGCGGCGGCCGCTTGGACAGCGCCGAACCCGGGAACGGCAGGAAGCGGCGCTGGCGTGGCGCCTGGAAATCGCCCTTCTCGGTGCGGTGGCCGATCTGCGTCGGCAGGCCCGCCACCAGCGCCCGGTGCAGGGTCTGGTAGGCAGCGGCGCGCACGCGTTCGCTGAAGCCGCCGCCGGCGGGCGCCTGTTCCTTCTGCGCACGCACGGCCACCGGGGCCGGTGCGGCCTCGGCCTTGCCTTCGCGGGCCAGGCGCCCGGCGCGGTGCAGCTGGCCCCGGGTGGCTTTCACCGCCGCCGCGTCGTCACGCGCCGGTGCCGGCGCACTGCTGCCGGCCAGCAACGGCGCCATCGACGCCTCGCTGGCCTCTTCCTTCCAGCCCAGTTCCTCGCACAGCAGCCGCAGCTGGCGATGCAGCTCGCGCCACTCGCGCATGCGCAGGAAGCCGAGGAAATGACGTCCGCACCAGTCGCGCAGCTTGGACTGGGTCAGGTCTTCATGGGCCTGCCGGTAGGCATCCCACAGGCGCAGCACGCCAACGAACTCGGAGCGGCCATCGGCGAACTGCGCGTGCGCGCTGTCGGCCGCACCACGCGCTTCGGGTGGGCGTTCGCGCGGGTCCTGGATGCCCAGGAACGAGGCGATCACCAGCATCGGCCGCAGGCAGCCTGCGGCCTGCGCGGCCACCAGCATGCGCGCAAGCTTCACGTCCACCGGCAGGCGTGCCATCTGCTTGCCGATGGTGGTCATGCGCCGCTCGGCGTCGATCGCGCCCAGTTCGGTCAGCTGCTGCCAGCCATCGGCTACCGCGCGCTCGTCCGGCGCTTCCAGGAACGGGAAGTCCTCGATGCGGCCCAGGCCCAGCTGCAGCATGCGCAGGATCACCCCGGCCAGGCTGGAGCGGCGGATTTCCGGATCGGTGAATTCGGGCCGCGCCTGGAAATCGGATTCGGCGTACAGGCGGTAGCAGATACCTTCGGCGATACGGCCGCAGCGGCCCTTGCGCTGGTTGGCGCTGGCCTGCGAGATCGGCTCGATGTGCAAGCGGTCCAGCTTGTTGCGCGGACTGTAGCGCTTGACGCGGGCGAAGCCCGGATCGACCACGTAACGGATGCGCGGCACCGTCAGCGAGGTTTCCGCCACGTTGGTGGCCAGCACGATGCGCCGGTTCGGCCCGGGGTTGAACACCCGGTCCTGGTCCTGGTTGGACAGGCGCGCGTACAGCGGCAGCACCTCGGTATTACGGTACTTGCGCCGTTCCAGCGACTGGTGCGCATCGCGGATCTCGCGCTCGCCCGGCAGGAAGATCAGTACGTCGCCGCGCGCATCCAGGCGGGTGATCTCGTCAATGGCCGACACGATGGCGTCGTTGACGGTGCGTTCGCCCTGGTCTTCGCCCTCGCCTTCCAGCGCGCGGTAGCGCACTTCCACCGGATAGGTACGGCCTTCGACGCTGATCACCGGCGCATTGTCGAAATGCTGGGCGAAGCGTTCGGTGTCGATGGTGGCCGAGGTGACGATCAGCTTCAGGTCCGGCCGCTTGCGCAGCAGCTGCTTCAGGTAGCCCAGCAGGAAATCGATGTTGAGGCTGCGTTCGTGCGCCTCGTCGACGATGATCGTGTCGTAGTTCGACAGCCAGCGGTCACTGGCGATCTCCGCCAGCAGGATGCCGTCGGTCATGAACTTGATGCGGCTGTCTTCGCTGACCTTGTCATTGAAGCGCACCTGGTAGCCGACCAGCTGGCCCAGTTCACTCTGCAGTTCCTGTGCCACGCGGCTGGCCACCGCACGTGCGGCAATCCGTCGCGGCTGGGTGCAGCCGATCATGCCGGCCTGGCCACGGCCGGCGGCCAGGCACAGCTTCGGCAGCTGGGTGGTCTTGCCCGAGCCGGTTTCACCGGCGATCACCACCACCTGATGTTCGCGGATCAGCGCGATGATGGCGTCGGCTTCACGCGCAATCGGCAGCTGCGGGTCCAGAGTAATGGACGGCTGCTGTTGCGCCCGCACCTGCCGGCGCTGCACCGACGCCTGCAAGGCCTGCTCGAAGGTGGCGGCCAGCGCCGCATCCTGGGGCTTGGCCTGGCAACGCGAGAGCATTCCCAGCAAACGGCCCCGGTCGCGGCTCATGGCGCCGTCGATGGCGGCACGCTGTTGGCGCAGGCGGGGCGATGGATTTTTATCGATAGAGTTCATCAATCGGTTCGTTCAAAACTTTGAAAGCGACCAGTCATCACGACCGGTTTATTGTGAAGGCCAACGATTCCACAAGGAGGAACCCCATGGCGAAGACCAAGAGCACGACCAAGGCCAAGACCGGCAAGCAGAAGCTTGCTGCGGCGGCACCGTCGGCACCGAACATCGATATCGGGATCACCCAGGGCGACCGCAAGAAGATCGCCGACGGTCTGTCGCGCTTCCAGGCCGATGCGTTCACGCTCTACCTGAAGACGCACAACTTCCACTGGAACGTGACCGGGTCGATGTTCAACTCGCTGCACACCATGTTCGAGACGCAGTACACCGAGCAGTGGGCGGCACTGGACGACGTGGCCGAGCGCATCCGCGCGCTGGGCTTCAATGCCCCGGGCTCCTACCGGGAATTCGCTGCGCTGACCTCGATCGCCGAGGAACCGGGCCTGACCGACAGTGCGGACTGGCGTGAAATGGTACGCCAGTTGGTGGTCGCCAACGAAGCGGTCTGCCGTACGGCACGTGAAGTGCTGGAGGTGGCGGCCAAGGGGGATGACGCCCCGACCGAGGATCTGATGACCCAGCGGCTGCAGACCCACGAGAAGTACGCCTGGATGCTGCGTTCGCTCCTCCAGTAAGAGTTGGGGGGGATTCGGCAGGGCTGCGCCCTGCACCCGCAGAGGCAACGGCAACGTCAAAAGCTGGCTATCTGTGGGCTGGCGGGGTGGGTCCGGTGGCAGGGGACGCCGTAAACCCGTCCTTGGGGGCTTGGCCGCGGCATCCATGCCGCGGACACCCCTGCCACCGGACCCACCCCGCCTTCGACAGTTTTCCGCGATCTGCTGGAACAGCGTCCGCTCTGGTAGGTGTCGACCTTGGTCGACACGGATGAATTCATTCGATATCTGACAGAGGTGCCGACCAAGGTCGACACCCACCAACGGCCGCGGGAAACTGTCGAAGGTGGGGCGGTATCGGATTGCGGGGTGTCAGCCGCATGGATGCGGCTGCCAAGCCTACACGGACGTACTTGCGGCGTCCCCGCACTCCGACACCGCCCCACCAAACCACGAATCACCCCCAGAGCCGGCTGTTGCCTTTGACGTTGCTCTGGCTTGTAGCAGGTGCAGGGCGCAGCCCTGCCGAGACACCCCCGCCGGGGTAAACTAGCCGGATGGCTTCCCGTCCCGCGCACGACCTGCTCCAACGCGTCTTTGGTTATGACGATTTCCGTGGTCCGCAGCAGGACATCGTGGAGCATGTGGCTGCCGGTCATGATGCCCTGGTACTGATGCCCACCGGCGGTGGCAAGTCGCTGTGCTACCAGGTCCCGGCCCTGCTGCGTGACGGATGTGGCATCGTCATCTCGCCGCTTATCGCGCTGATGCAGGACCAGGTCGAAGCCCTGCGCCAGCTCGGCGTGCGTGCCGAGTACCTGAATTCAACCCTGGATGCCGAGACCGCCGGCCGCGTCGAGCGCGAACTGCTCGCGGGTGAGCTGGACATGCTCTATGTCGCTCCCGAGCGGCTGCTGACCGGCCGCTTCCTGTCGCTGCTGTCGCGCAGCCAGATCGCCCTGTTCGCCATCGACGAAGCCCACTGCGTGTCGCAGTGGGGCCACGACTTCCGCCCGGAATACCGCCAGCTGACCGTACTGCACGAGCGCTGGCCGCAGATTCCGCGGATCGCGCTCACCGCCACCGCCGACCCGCCGACCCAGCGCGAGATCGCCGAGCGCCTGGATCTGCAGGAAGCACGCCACTTCGTCAGCTCCTTCGACCGCCCCAACATCCGCTACACCGTGGTGCAGAAGGACAACGCGCGCAAGCAGCTGACCGATTTCCTGCGCGGCCACCGTGGCGAGGCCGGCATCGTCTACTGCATGTCGCGGCGCAAGGTCGAGGAGACCGCTGAATTCCTCTGCGGCCAGGGCTTCAACGCCCTGCCCTACCACGCCGGCCTGCCGCCGGAAGTGCGCGCGAACAACCAGCGCCGCTTCCTGCGCGAGGACGGCATCGTCATGTGCGCCACCATCGCCTTCGGCATGGGCATCGACAAGCCGGACGTGCGCTTTGTCGCGCATACCGACCTGCCCAAGTCGATGGAAGGCTACTACCAGGAAACCGGCCGCGCTGGTCGTGATGGCGAAGCTGCCGAGGCCTGGCTGTGCTACGGCCTGGGCGACGTGGTACTGCTCAAGCAGATGATCGAACAATCCGAGGCCGGCGAAGAACGCAAGCAGCTGGAGCGGGGCAAGCTCGATCACCTGCTGGGCTACTGCGAATCCATGCAGTGCCGCCGCCAAGTGCTGCTGGCCGGTTTCGGCGAGACCTATCCCCAGCCGTGCGGCAACTGCGACAACTGCCTGACGCCGCCGGCCTCGTGGGACGCGACCATTCCGGCGCAGAAGGCGCTGAGCTGTGTCTACCGCACTGGCCAGCGCTTCGGCGTCGGCCACCTGATCGACGTCCTGCGTGGCAGCGAGAACGAGAAGGTGAAGCAGCAGGGCCACGACAAGCTCAGCACCTACGCCATCGGCCGCGATCTGGATGCGCGCACCTGGCGCAGCGTGTTCCGCCAGCTGGTCGCCGCCAGCCTGCTGGAAGTGGACAGCGAGGGCCACGGTGGCCTGCGCTTGACCGATGCCAGCCGTGACGTGTTGACCGGCCGCCGCCAGATCAGCATGCGCCGCGATCCAGCCAGCAGCACCAGCGGACGCGAGCGCAGTGCGCAGCGCACCGGCTTGTCGGTACTGCCGCAGGACCTGGCCCTGTTCAACGCCCTGCGCGGCCTGCGTGCCGAACTGGCGCGCGAACAGAACGTGCCGGCCTTCGTGATCTTCCACGACAGCACCCTGCGCAACATCGCCGAGCAGCGCCCGACCAGCCTGGATGAACTGGCCCGGGTCGGCGGCATCGGCGGCACCAAGCTGAGCCGCTACGGCCCGCGCCTGGTCGAGATCGTGCGCGAAGAAGGCTGACGCCGGGCTCCCTGTAGCACCGAGCCCACGCTCGGCTGCCGTGGCCGCAGAAGCAGCAGAGCGCGGGTTCGGCTCTACATTGGTGCAGGTCCAACCTTGAACCGACCATTCAGCCGGAAGTGCATCCACGGCCGCTTGCGGCTAGATTAGCGCCATGTCCCTCGCCTCGACCCTGCTCCGTGTCGTGCTCATGCTCAGCCTGCTGCTCAACGGGCTGAACGCGGCCATGGCCAGCGGTCACGAGGAAATGGGCCGGATGGCCCACGCGGCAGCCGCCCTTGAAGGCGGCAATGCCGACTGCCACCACCACGCCGCCATGCACGCCGATCAGGCCCCGCAGGCCAAGGCCCCCGCCCACGACACCCACTGCCAGATCAAGGACTGCGTGCGCAGCTGCGCCCAGCACCCGCTGCTGGTGGTGCAGGCGTTGCCGTTCATGGCCGGCCCGGCGTTGTCGCTGGCACCACAGCCGATGCCGGCCACCGGCCGCCCGTCGCCGCCGCTGCCGCCGATCTCACGCCCTCCCATCGGCTGATTCCCCACGCACTGTGCGCCCTGCGCACCGGAGCCGGCGGCCTGCCGGCGTCTTTCCGTGTCTGGAGTCTCCACCATGAATACCCGCAATCCCCCCGGTCCGGGTGCTGTGCCCATGCCGTCGCGCCGCCTGTTCGTGCAGGGCCTGGCCGCCGGTGGCGTGGTCGCCGGCATCGCCGCTGTCGGCGTGCCGCAACGCGCGCTCGCCGCCGCCACTGCCACCCCACGGCTGGCCGGTGCCCCCGCCGTGCTCAGCGATACCCGCATCGAACTGGCCATCGGCGAATCGCTGGCCAATTTCACCGGCCGCACCCGCCCGGCGATCACCGTCAACGGCTCGTTGCCGGCCCCGATCCTGCGCTGGCGCGAAGGCCAGACCGTGGACCTGTTCGTGCGCAACACGCTGGAACGCCACCCGACCTCCATCCACTGGCACGGCATCCTGCTGCCGGCCAACATGGACGGCGTGCCGGGCCTGAGCTTCAACGGCATCGGCCCCGGCGAGACCTACCACTACCACTTCCAGCTGAAGCAGTCGGGCACCTACTGGTACCACAGCCACTCGATGTTCCAGGAACAGGCCGGCCTGTACGGCGCGCTGATCATCGACCCGGCCGAACCGGCGCCGTACCACCACGACCGCGAGCACGTGATCATGCTGTCCGACTGGACCGACATGGACCCGGGCGCGCTGTTCCGGCGCATGAAGAAGCTGGCCGAGCACGACAACTACTACAAGCGCACCCTGCCCGACTTCCTGCGCGACGCGAAACGCGACGGTTGGTCCGCGGCGCTGTCCGACCGTGGCATGTGGGGCCGGATGCGGATGACGCCCACCGATATCTCCGATATCAACGCGCATACCTACACCTACCTGATGAACGGCACCGCCCCGGCCGGCAACTGGACCGGCCTGTTCCGCAGTGGCGAAAAGGTGCTGCTGCGCTTCATCAACGGCGGGTCGATGACCTACTTCGACGTGCGCATCCCCGGTTTGAAGATGACCGTGGTGGCCGCTGACGGCCAGTACATCCACCCGGTCAGCATCGACGAATTCCGCATCGCTCCCGCCGAAACCTACGACGTGCTGGTCGAACCCACCGGCCAGGATGCGTTCACCATTTTCTGCCAGGACATGGGTCGCACCGGCTACGCCGCCGGCACGCTGGCGGTACGCCACGGGCTGCAGGCACCGATTCCCGCGCGCGACCCACTCCCGTTGCTGACGATGAGCGACATGGGGCACGACATGGGCAGTGGTGGCCATGGTGGCCACGACATGGCCGCGATGAAGGGCACGGAAGGTAGCTGCGGCGCCAGCATGGGCCACGGTGCGCACGGCGGCGGTGCCGCCAGCAAGGTACCGAAGCATCCGGCCAGCGAGCGCAACAACCCGCTGGTGGACATGCAGAGCTCGGCTACCGAACCGAAGCTGGACGACCCCGGCATCGGCCTGCGCGACAACGGCCGCCAGGTGCTGACCTACGGCGCGATGCGCAGCCTGTTCGAAGACCCGGATGGCCGCGAGCCGAGCCGCGAGATCGAGCTGCACCTGACCGGCCACATGGAGAAGTTCTCCTGGTCGTTCGATGGCGTCCCGTTCGCCAGCGCCGAGCCGCTGCGGCTGAACTACGGCGAGCGCATGCGCATCGTGCTGGTCAACGACACCATGATGCAGCACCCGATCCACCTGCACGGCGTGTGGAGCGATCTGGAAGACGCGCAAGGTGAGTTCCAGGTCCGCAAGCACACCATCGACATGCCGCCGGGCACCCGCCGCAGCTATCGCGTGCGCGCCGATGCACTCGGCCGCTGGGCCTACCACTGCCATCTGCTGTACCACATGGAAGCAGGCATGATGCGCGAAGTGAGGATCGAAGAATGAGCCGCTCACTGCTTTCCCCCAGCCTGCTGGCCCTGGGCCTGGCCGCCGCGTTGCCGGTGTCCGCGCAGTCGCACGCCGGCCATGACATGGGCGCGATGAACGTGCCTGCGAAGAGCGCGAAGACCCCGGCCGAACCGGTCGATCATTCAAAGATGGATCATTCGGAGATGGACATGGGTGCGGCGGATCTGGCCGGCATGGACCACTCCACGATGGACCACTCGAAGATGGACCATGGCGCGATGCAGCCAGCGGCGATGGACCATTCGCAGATGGACCACGGGGCGATGGGCCACGGCACGCCTGCACCCAGCGAACCGCGCGAACCGATCCCGGTCCCGACCGATGCCGACCGCGCCGCCGCCTTCCCGCCGATCGCGCATGGCGCGATGGAACACGCGCCGGAGATCAACAGCCTGCTGCTGATCGACCGGCTTGAGCATTGGGATGGCAAGAGCAGCAACGGCCAGGCATGGGAAGCCACCGGCTGGGTCGGCGGCAACATCAACCGCCTGTGGCTGCGCACCGATGGCGAACGCAGCCGCGGCCGCACCGAATCGTCGTCACTGGAAGCACTGTATGGCCGCAGCGTGTCGCCGTGGTGGGACGTGCTGGTCGGCGTGCGCCAGGACTTCCGCCCGTCCGACTCGCGCACATGGGCGGCCATCGGCATCCAGGGTCTGGCGCCGTACAAGTTCGAAAGCTCGGCCACGCTGTACATGGGCTCCGGCGGCCAGGTGCTGGCCAAGGCCGAGGTCGAGTACGACGTGCTGTTGACCAACCGATTGATCCTGCAGCCGCTGCTGGAAGCTACCGTTGCGGCCAAGGACGAGCAGGAGTACGGCATCGGCCGTGGCCTGAACAAGGTAGAGGCCGGCCTGCGCCTGCGCTACGAGTTCAGCCGTCGCTTCGCGCCCTACATCGGCATCAGTCACGAACGCAGTTTTGGCGACACCGCCGACTATGCCGGTGACCACGCGCGCGACACGCGCTGGGTGGCCGGCGTGCGCATGTGGTTCTGAGCAGCGGATCGTGAGCAATGGCCAGCCCCGGCAGCCGCCGGGGCCGGCTACACTGCGCCACGTTCCAATGCAGGCACCGCCATGTCGTTGCAGATCCGCCGCGCCACCCTTGCCGATGTCGACGCGCTGTCGGCGATCGCCATCGCCACGTACAACGAAACCTGGGGCGATTCCTATCCGCCGCAGGAGCTGCACGATTTCCTGCAGGCGCACTACAGCAGCGAACCGCAGCGCATCGAACTGTCCGACCCACGCAGTGCCATCTGGCTGTTGCTGGACGGTGACGCCGTGGTCGGCTACCTGGCCGCCGGTGCCAACACCTTGCCGCACACGGATGCATGCGAGGGTGACATCGAACTGAAGCGGTTCTACATCCTGGCCGGACACCAGAACGGCGGACATGGTGCACGCATGATGGACGCGTTCATGGCGTGGCTGGACCAGCCGCAGCGCCGCACCCTGTGGGTGGGCGTGTGGGAAGAGAATTTCGGCGCACAGCGCTTCTACGCGCGCTATGGCTGCAGCAAGGTTGGCGAGTACGACTTCATCGTCGGTGACACGCGCGACCGCGAGTTCATCCTGCGGCGGCCGTGATCACGCGCCCCATGTAGAGTGAAGCTTGCTCGACTGTTAGCGCCAAACGTCGAGCATGGCTCGACGCTACAAACTAGAAATCGAACAACTCCGACAGGAAGCTGTCCTTCTTCTTTTTCTTGTAGCCGTGTCCCCGGTTGTCCTCGTAGCGCTGGCCGAGGTGGCGGGTATCACGGTGCATCACCGGTGGCGGCGCGGACGCCGGCTGAGCCTGCACGGGCGCTGGCGGAGGTACTGCAGCACCGGCGCCCGCACGTTCGATGATCTTGTCCAGCTCGCCACGATCCAGCCACACACCGCGGCAACTCGGGCAATAATCAATCTCGATGCCATGGCGTTCGGCCATCTGCAGCGTCTGGGTCTTGCACACGGGGCACAGCATCGGCATTGCTCCTGTCGGTCTGGTTTCGACTGTACCTGCACCGCGATGACTGTGCGGCAACGCATGACCGATGGCACAGGGACTTCCGGCGCGTGTCCACATGCATACCGCGTGGCACGCTGCGTCCTTGTTCCGCAGGGAATGCGTACATGACCGTGTTGTCCCGCCTGCCCACCACCGCACGCCTGTTGCTGGTGCTGCTGGGTGTCGGCGTTGGCCTGAATCTGCGCGATATCGCGGCCGCCGCAGGCACGCCGATTCCCGCCTTGCCCATTGCCTACGGCGGCAGCCTGCTCGACAACGCACTGGCCGTGCTGCTGGCCCTGCTGCTGGCCGCGCTGCTGCGCCCGCGTGGGGTAGGCCTGATGGCGAGCCTGGGGCTGCGCGGCAACGGCTGGAGCGGCCCGATGTGGGTGCTGCTGGCCAGCCTGCCGTGCTCGCTGGGCCTGGCGCTGCTGGGCACGCCCAACACCGCACTGACCGCCCTGGATGCGACGATGCTCGCTGCGCTGTTCCCACTGGCCGAAGAAGTGCTGTTCCGCGGCCTCGGCTTCGTGCTGCTGGTCAAGATCATGCGCGGGCCATGGCCCCTGCTCGCGCTGCCGCAGGCGCTGCTGTTCGGCTGGGTGCACTGGCTGGGTTTCGGCGGCTTCGACGGCGGCGGCACCGCCCTGTTCGTCGGCGCGGTGATCGCCCTGGGCGGCTTCATCTTCGCCTGGCTGGATCATCTGGACGGCGACACCCTGTGGTGTGGCCTGGTGCTGCACGTATCGATGAACCTGGCCTGGAATGTGTTCAGCCTGGATGACGCCGTCGCGCTCGGCTGGCAGGCCACCAGCCTGCGCATCGGCACCGCGCTTCTGGCAGTGGCGGTGCTGGCCTGGCAGGTACGCCGGCGACGCTCGCGCCCGCTGTAACGCCCACTTAGCCTGGCGTGCACGCCGGGATCACCCCCGACTTGCGCATACTTGCGCGCCTTTTCATTGCTGCTTTCCGGAGCTGTAGCGTCATGTTGCTGTCCAAGCGCCACGTTGAACCCCGCGTCCTGCTCATCGAGGACGCCGAGGAAACCCGCGAACTGAGCCGGCTGGCGCTGGAAAGCCAGGCCTGCCACGTGGTGGGCGTGAGCTCTGCCGAAGCGGCGCTGGGCCTGCTGGCCGCCGGTGAGCGTTTCGACCTGCTGTTCACCGACGTGAATCTGGGAGCGATCAGTGGCATTGAAGCCGCCAACCGGGTCCGCGGCCTCTATCCCCAGCTACCGATCCTGGTGACGTCGGGCATGGACCAGCACCAGGTGCTGCCGCAGCTGCGCGACGGCATCCATTTCCTGCCCAAGCCGTACAACATGAGCGAGCTGCTCGACGCCATCCGGCTGTGCTTCCGGCACGCCGATGTGGGCGTGTTGACCGGGCCGGATGCACAGGCGGCCTGAGGCATTCATCAACCGCTGCTGTACGGTCCGGTACCCGGGAACACCTTCAGCAGTGCGCGGGTGATCATGTCCGGGTAGACGGTGAAGTGATCCTCGTCATCGATCACCATGTTCTCCACCTTCAACGATCGCCCGCTGCTGCGCAGCTGCTCGGCGAATTCGGCGTTGTGGCGCAGCATGTCGTTGCGGGTGAAGTAACGCGGTTCGGGCTTGACCGTTTCAAAGCTGCCCACCGACAGCACCACCGTGGTCGACTGCGCCGGCGCCTTGGCTTCGGCCTGCATGCGCGGCACCCGATGGTCGTCGAACCACAGCGATGGGCTGGACAGGATGTAGGTGCGGAACATGTCCGGGCGCGTGGTCAGCACATAGGCGCCGAACAGGCCACCATAGGAATGACCCGCATAGGCACGCCGCGCCGGATCGGTGCGGTAGCGCGCATCGATCATCGGCAGTACCTGCCCAGCGAGGAAATCGCGGTAGTGCGCCGCGCCGCCGTAGCTGACGTCATCGCTGTAATCACGTGGATCGGTACGCGCCGGGTCGCTGGGCGTGTAATCGCGCGAGCGGCTCTGCTTGGAGGTCAGGCCTTCCTGCGGCGGCAGCCCGACCAGGATGAAATCCTCGATGTTGACGCCCTTCTGCCCGACCATGTTGCGCACGCTGCGCACCAGCGGGAAGCTGTACAGCGCATCGGTCACGTACAGCACCGGGTAGTGCTTTTCCGGATGCGCCGCATAGTCGGCCGGCAGCGCCACCCAGACCGGATAGTCGCGGCCGACCGGGTCGTGCACGCGCAGCGCTTCCGTGTCCGGCAGCACCACACCCGGCGTGGCAGTCGGCGCACTGTCCTTCGCTTCACTCTGCATTGCGGGCGGCGCCACCGACATCGCACAGCCACTCATGGCCAGGCAGGCCGCCACACTCCATCCACGCACACGCTGCATCCACACGCTCCCGTTGCGGGCGGCGCACCCGATGGCGCCGCTGCCGCATCGTTGCATGGTGTACAGGCGGGTACCAGTGCGGTCAGGGCGAGGCCGGCGGCGGCGCCGGGAACAGCGTGCGCAGCGCCTGCAACGCGGCCGGATGATAGATGGTGGCGTGGGTTTCCTCCGGCAGCGGCAGGTACTTCACCAGCGGCGACGGCGACGCCTGCTGCAGCAGCGTGGCCAACTGTGCGGCAGAGGCCGACAGCTCCGGCTGACCACTGCTGGCCAGGAACACGCGCGGCTGCGCACGCGTCACCGCCGGCAGCTGTCTGGCCGCCCCGGCCAGCATTGCACCACGGTTCCACCACAGGCTGGGGTCCAACGCGATATAGCTGTTGAACAGCGTAGGCTCCTGCAGCAGCGTCTCGACCACGAACAGGCCGGCCAGCGACTCGCCGATCAGCGCGCGCTCGTCGGTGGTCGGGTAACGTTGGCGCACCTGCGGCATCAGTTCATCGCGCAGGAAGGTACGGTAGGCCGCCGAGCCGCCGATGCGCGGCGCGATCTTCTGGTCCTGAGGGTCCTTGCTGGGGCCGGTCATGTCGCGGCGGCGCTCGGTGTTCTCGATGCCAACCAGCAGGAACGGACGCATACTGCCGTTGCCGCTGAGCACCTGCACCAGCCCGGCCACATGCAGGAAGTCCTCGCCGATGCCGCCGTCGGGCATGTAGAGCACCGGTAGCGGTGCCTTCGGGTCCAGCCCCCACGGCTGCGGGCGATAGACGTTGATACGACGGGTCTCGCCCAGCGCCTTCGACTCGATGGTGAAGGTCTCGCCGATGACCAGCGGCGTGGCGGCGGCGGGCGACGCGGATTCGGCGGCCATCAGCGGCGCGGCGGAGACGACGGACAACAACAGCGACAGCACGATCAGACGCATGGGACGGCCCATCCTGGGAAAGATGCCGAGCATAGACCGCCGGAGGCACTGTCGTTCGCGGCACTTTGCCGATCTGCCGGAACTGGAGCACCATGGAGCCGGTGATGGTCATGCAACGGGCACTTTGGCTCAAGGACTGGTCGCCGCCACGCTCATATCCACAAGGAGGTTCCCATGTTGAGTGTATTGATCGCCACCACCCTTGCCGCCGCCTCACCGCAGTCCAGTAGCACTCCGCCAGCATCCGCAGCGTATGCGGACTGCCTGCTCGCCCACCTCCAACCGGGATTGTCTGACCACGCGATCCCGCTGCTGCAGCAGGCCTGCGTCGCGAAGTATCCGGAGAGCTACGTCGCATATTCAGAACTGGAACGCCGGATCAGCGCGCAGCGCCGGGCTGACTTTGACGCGGCTCAAGCGGAAGCCGTGCGTTCCGCGAATGCTGCAGCGACGGCCGCACAGCAAGCTGCCGACGCGGCGGCCGCAAAAGCCAAGGGAGTGCGCGAGAAGTAGAGGCCACGGACCAAGGCAACAAAAAAGGCACCGCATTACGGTGCCTTTCTGAATGACCTGGGTCATTGGATGCAATGGTGGGCCGTGAAGGATTCGAACCTTCGACCAAAAGATTAAAAGTCTTCTGCTCTACCGACTGAGCTAACGGCCCATTGCACTGCCCCAGCCTTTCGGCGGGGTGGGCATTCTACCCTACTTTGCCGGGCCGGGTGAAACCCTGGCGCGTCGAGGTTGCCGGCCAGCGACCGGCACTACCCGATCTGGTGAGCCCGCTTAAACCTTCTGGGCCTCACGCGCATCCCAGCTGTGATTCCTGCCCGGAGCCACGGATGCGCCTGCCCTTCTGCCTCATTGCCGCCCTGTTGCTGCCCTGTACGGCACTGGCCGCCCCATCCCAGGTCGTCACCGACGACATCGGCCGCTTCTGGGCCACTTATGACGCTGTGCGCGCCGAGCCCGACGTTGAACGCCAGGTCGCACTGGTGCAGGAGCGCTACATCGATCCAGGCAGCCCCGGCCTGCATGCGCTGATGCAGGTCCGCAACTACACCGCCCGCGAATACGCCGAGGCCATGCGTGCGTGGCCGGGCTTCTGGACGTCGGTACGCCCATTGACCGCCAACGCGCAGCAGGCCAGCGCCACACTGGAACGGGACCTGGCCGCCTTCCGCACGCTCTACCCCGCCCTGCGCCCGGCCACCATCACCTATGCCGTGGGCGTGCTGCGTACTGGCGGGACCACGCTGGGTGACAAGGTACTGATCGGTGCGGAGATGGCGCTGGGCGATGAACGCGTGGACGTGAGCGAGCTGCCGGAGCCGATGCGCAGCCGCCTGCGGATCTTCTACGACAGCCGTCCGGGGGCGAACAACGCGCAGAACAACCTGCACGAGTACGTGCATACCCAGCAGCGCGAAACTACCGGCAGCCTGGCGCAGTACGCGGTGCGCGAAGGCGTGGCGGAGTATGTGGCCGAACGGCTGAGCGGGCGTCGGCCAGCGTTGCCGCTGTACAGCTACGGGCCCGCGCACGAAGCGGAAATCCGCGCGCGTTTCGTCACTGAAATGGACGGCGGGGATCTGGACAACTGGCTGTACAACAGCGCCGGTAATCCGTTCGGGGTGGGTGATGTGGGGTACTACGCCGGCTACCGCATCGCGCAGGAGTACATGCGCCAGCAAGCCGACGAGAAAGCCGGTGTCGCGCGGATGATCGAGCTGGACTATGCCGATGCGGGGGCGGTGCGGGCGTTTATTGAAGCATCGGGGTGGTTGCGGCAGCGGTAGCGCCGGGCCGTGTCTGGCGGACAGTGCCAACCAAGGTTGGCACCCACCAGAGTCAGACCTGCCCGGCGAGTCAGCCAGTGCGATCCAATGGTTCGCACCCACCGAGGAGCAGTTCGCACCCACCATCTGGGAATTCACACCCATCAGGGAAGCCGGCCAGCGGCCGGCACTATCAGGGGCGGTCAGGCGTACAGCGTCGGGTCGGACACGCCGGCTTCGGCGAAGCCCTGCGCGCGCAGGCGGCAGGCGTCACAGTGGCCGCAGGCGGCGCCGTTGGCGTCGGCGTTGTAACAGGACACGGTCAGGCCGAAGTCCACGCCCAGGCGCACGCCTTCGCTGACGATCTGGCCCTTGCTGAGGAACTGCAGCGGCGCGTGTACCTTGATGCCCGCACCTTCCACGCCCGACTTGGTGGCCAGGTTGGCCAGCGCTTGGAACGCGGCCACGAACTCGGGGCGGCAGTCCGGATAGCCGGAATAATCCACGGCGTTGACGCCGCAGAAGATGTCGTTGGCACCGAGCACTTCGGCCCAGCCGAGGGCCAGCGACAGCATGATGGTGTTGCGCGCCGGTACGTAGGTGACCGGAATGCCGGCACCGCCGGCCTCGGGCACGTCGATGTCATCGGTGAGCGCCGAGCCACCGATGCTGCGCAGGTCCACGTCCACGGTCTTGTGCGCGACCACGCCCTGGGCCTTGGCCACGCGGGCGGCGGCATCCAGTTCGGAGGTATGGCGCTGGCCATAGCGCACGCTCAGGGCATGCACGGCAAAGCCCTGTTCCTGGGCCATGGCGATGACGGCGGCTGAATCCATGCCGCCGGAGAGAAGCACGACTGCCTTCTTCATGGGTAAAACATCCGGTTGGGAGGGGAAAGCCAGCACGCTGTCCCGCGCCGGAGCTACATCAGGGAACGCCGCGCGGGCTCATCGGCCCGGCTCGTCGTTCCACAGGATTTTATGCAACTGCATCTGGAAGCGCACCGGCAGGCGGTCTTCGACGATCCAGTCGGCCAGCTGCCGCGCGGTGATCTCGCCCTTGCTGGGCGAGAAGAACACGGTGCAGCGCTTCACCAGCTCGTGCTCGGCGACCAGGGCCTTGGCCCAGTCGTAGTCCTCGCGGCTGCAGATGACGAACTTGATCTGGTCGCGTGCGGTCAGCAGCGGCAGGTTTTCCCAGCGGTTGCGCGCCACTTCGGCAGACCCCGGGGTCTTGATGTCGACCACGCGCGATACACGCGGGTCCACCGCGCTGACGTCCAGCGCGCCGGAGGTTTCCAGCGAGACGTCCATGCCGGCGTCGCACAGCTTCTGCAGCAGCACCAGGCAGCGCTTCTGCGCCAGCGGCTCGCCGCCGGTCACGCAGACGTGGCGCACGCCCTGGGCCAGCACCTCGGCCACGATGTCGTCGATGTCCCACCAGGTGCCGCCATGGAAGGCATAGGCCGTATCGCAGTACTGGCAGCGCAGCGGGCAGCCGGTCAGGCGCACGAACACGGTCGGCCAGCCGGCGGTATCGGCTTCGCCCTGCAGCGAGGTGAAGATCTCGGTGATCTTCAGGCGCGGCAGCGGCGACTGCACGATGTCGCTGGGGGTAGCGACGGCGTTGGACGGGGTAACGGCGGTCATGGCAAACAATTCTTCATGGGACGGGCGACCGATTTATCGGCGCCGGAAACGAAAGCAGCCGAGCATGGGCTCGGCTCTACAGGAGGCTGCCGGAAATCAGCCCGGCGCCAGGGTACGCATTGTACGCCCGGTCAGCGGATCAACGGATCTGCTTGCCGAGGCGGATGGACTGCAGCCGATCCTGGGCGGTGCGCGCGGCGTCCGAGCCCGGGTACTGCGCCACGACGCTCTCCAGCGTCTGCTGGGCCTGGTCGACCTTGCCCTCGCCATACTGCGAGAGGCCAACCTTGAGCAGGCCGCCAGCGGCCTTGTCGTGGGTCGGATAGCGCGCGAGCAGTTCACGGAACTGGGTCTCGGCCATCGGGAAATTGCGGGTGGCGTAGTAGCTCTCGCCCAGCCAGTACAGCGCGTTCGGCGCGTAGACGCCGTTCGGGTACAGCTGCAGGAAGCTCAGGAACAGCTGCGCCGAATCATCGTACTTGCCGGCCTTCAGCGAATCGAAGGCGACGTTGTAGGAGGTGCGCTCGTCGCCGGTGGCGGCAAGGCTGCCGGCATCACCATGGACGGAAGGCGGCCGCTCGGAAGTGGCCGCCGCTGCGGGTTTTGCCGGGGCCGGTGCGGCCTTCGGCGCGCTCGCCGGAACGGGCGGCAGGGCCGGGGCGGCATTGCCCCCTTCCAACCGGTTCAGGCGGCTGTCCAGATCCAGGTACTGGTCCTGGGCGGACTGCTTGAGCTGGGCGTTGTCGTGCTGCAACTGCTCGATCGAGGCCTGCAGGCTGGTGACCTGCTGCCGCAGCTGGTTGATCTGGTTCAACAGGTCCTGGTTGGCACTGTTGTTGTACATCTGCTGCTCGAGCGCGCCGACACGGTCAGCCAGGCTCTGTCGCTGTGCATGCGCCGGTGCGGCAGCCACGAGGGCTGCCGCAACGACCAGCATCAGTTTGATGCCAATGCGCATGGATTACTGCGCGGTGTAGACGATTTCGACGCGACGGTTCTGCGACCAGCAGGACTCGTTCGACTCGGTGCAGACCGGACGCTCTTCACCGTAGGAAACGACGGTCAGCTGCGAAGCCGAGCCACCGTTGGCCTGCAGGGCCGAGTTGACGCCGTTGCCACGACGCTCACCCAGGGCCTGGTTGTACGCGCGCGAACCGCGCTCGTCGGTGTGGCCCTGCAGGGTGATGCGCGAGGACGGACGGTCACGCAGGTACTTGGCGTGGCACGCCATGATGGCCTGGAATTCCGGCTTCACGTCTTCCTTGTCCAGGTCGAAGTAGACAACGCGCTGGCGCAGGCAAGCGTCGGTATCCAGGTCGCCCGGGCCGTACAGGCCCGAGGTCGACGGACCGGTCGGGGTGGTGGTCGAGGTGCCGGTGTCGACCGGGGCTGCCGGCTCTTCCTTCACCTTCTTCGAGCAACCGGCCAGGACGGCCACAGACAGCAGGGAAACAAGCAGAACGCGGGTGGACTTGTTCATGGCGATACCTTTGTGGCTCCTAGGCCGATGAGGGGTTCAAGACAACGAAAATATTAACACTCTTTTAGCGCTGGGTACGGTATGGGGACCATGCCGGCTCGCGCACATCACCATCGGCCAGGACCAGGCGCTGGCGAACCCGCGCATCGGCCGAGACGGCATACAACACACCACGGCCACCTTCGCGGGCGGCGTACAACACCATGCTCGCGTTGGGCGCAAAGCTCGGCGATTCATCCAGCGAGCCCGGGGACAGCGTGCTCCAGCGCGGCGAACCCAGCGAGCTGTCCATCACCGCAATCTTGTAGCTGTTGCCCGAGCCCTGGGCGACGGCGATCTTCTTGCCGTCGTAGGACACCGAGGGCTTGGCATTGTAGTTGCCCTGGAAGGTCACGCGCTCGGCGCTGCCGCCGCCCGCGCCGACCTTGTAGACCTGCGGACGGCCGCCGCGGTCGGAGGTGAAGTACACCGCGCTGCCGTCCGGCGCCCAGGTCGGCTCGGTATCGATGGCGAAGTGGTTGGTCAGCTGGGTCAGCTGCTTGCTGCCCAGGTCCATCACGTAGATTTCCGGGTTGCCCGAACGCGACAGGGTCAGGGCCAGCTTGCGGCCGTCCGGCGAGAACGCCGGGGCGCTGTTGATGCCGCGGAAGCTGGTGACGAGCTCACGCGCGCCGGTGCCGATGTTCTGGATGTAGATCGCCGAGTTGCCACGCTCGAAGCTGACATAGGCCAGCTTGCTGCCATCCGGGCTCCACGACGGCGACAGCAGCGGCTCGGCCGAGCGCACGATGGTCTGCGGATTGAAGCCATCGGAGTCGGCCACCATCAGCGCGTAGCGCATGGCGTCGCCCTTGCCGCTGGCGGTCACGTAGGCGATGCGGGTCCAGAAGGCGCCGCGCACACCGGTGATCTTTTCGTAGATGGCGTCGGCCATCTGGTGGGCAACGTCGCGCATGGCGTTGCCACGGGCGGTCATCGCCAGGCCCAGCAGGCGTTCGCCCTTGGGTACGTCGAACAGTTCGTACTCGACGCGGTAGGCACCGGCACCGGCGTCGAGCACGCGGCCGACCACGATGTAGTTCTGCTTCAGCGCGCGCCAGGTGGCGAACTGGATGTCGCCGCCGCGCACCGGCTTCTCGACGATCTGCGCTTCGGGCAGCGTACGGAACTGGCCCGAGCGCTCCAGGTCGGCACGGACCACGCCGGCGACGTCGGTCTGCGGTGCAGCCGACGACCCCTGGTAAGGCATCGGCACGATGGTGATCGGCAGCGCGGAAGCATTGCCGCCGATGATGTCGATATCCAGCCCCTTCTGCTGCGCGACGGCAGCAAAGGGCAGCAACAGGGCCGCAAACACGGCAAGCCAGCGAGGCATCTTTTTCATGGAGCGCTCAATAGGGGGAAACCGGAACGAGGGATAACAAAGCGGCAGTGAACCGCTTCGCAATCATGAACCAAGGGTACGTGAATTCCGGGTCAGTTCCAGCCCGTCCTCTCACGCACCGTTAACGTCGTGGCTAACATCGCGCCCGTCTGCCCCGTCACGCCGCCCTGCGGGGCGGTGTCCGACAGCAGCCCACAGCCTGCCCGGTCGAGACCTGGCCTGCCAGAGGCAAGCGCGACATCAGTGGACGCGGGCAGCGGAGAGCCACCCGGCCCTGCCCGCCTCAGCGATCCTGGGCGGTGAAGGTGAAGTTGAGCGTGCGTGCGAACACCGACTCGAAGCCGCGGTAGGGCAGCGGCTGCGCGTTGAGCACGGCGGCCTCGATCGAACGCTTGCCGGCCTCGTCGTACGGGCAGTTCGGGCTGACCTTGGCCTGCATCACCGTGCCACCCGGAATCTGGGTGATGGTGATCTGGCAGCGCTGGCCCAGCGGCACCGTATCCGGGCGCACCCACTGCGACAGCACCTTGGCCTGGATGGCGGCTGCGTACTTGGCCGAAAGGTCGTCGCTGTTGCCACCGCCACCGGCGGCCGGCTGCGAGGCACCACTGGAACCGGCAGCGGCACTGCCGGCGGCATTGCGCGCGGCGGCCACCTGGCGCAGCTTCTGCTCGGCCAGCTTGGCTTCCTTCTCGGCCTGCTCGCGGCGGGCACGGATCTCGGCGATCTTCTTCTGCTTCTCGGCCTCGGCCTTGTCAGCGGCCACGCGCTCCTGCTCGGCCTGCTTCTTCTTCTCGTCCGCTTCCTGCTGCTTGGCCAGGCGCAGCTTCTGCTCGGCTTCTTCCTGGCGCTTGCGTTCGGTCAGGTCGATCTGTTCCTGGCGGCGCTTGGCTTCCTGTTCCTGCTTGGCCTTCTCCTGGGAGATGGCCAGCGCACTCACCGCTTCCTGATCCTTGGTATCCGGCTGCGCGACACGCTCCTGCGCCTGTTGCTGCTGCGGCGTGGGGGCGTCCTGCGGGCGCGGTTCCGGGATCGGCTGCGGCGGCGGAATGGTGTCTTCCGGCACCGGGATGGGCTCGGCCACCGGCGGCGGCAGGTCTTCCAGCTTTTCCGACTGGCGCAGGGCCTGGCGCGCAGCGGAGGCCTCCGACGCGGACAGCGCCAGGCTGGCCTCGACCGACGGATCACCGGCGGCGGCGTCGGTGTTGCGCTCGGGCGACCAGAACCAGGCCACGATGAAGACCAGCGCGACCAGCAGGTGCACCAGCAACGCCAATGCCAGGGGCAGGCCCCAGCCGGGTTCGCGCTGATGCGGGGGTGGCAGGGCGTCAGCGTGCATCGGTGGCCAGGCCTACCTTGTCTACCTTGGCGCGCTTGATCACATCCATCGCGGCGATGACCTTTTCATAGGCCACGGCACGGTCGGCGGCGACGATCACGCGCACGCCCTTGTCCTGGGCGGCGATGCCGGCCAGGCGGCCTTCCAGTTCCTCGGCCGACACGGCGGTCGGTTCCTTGGCATCGGGCAGCTTCAGGCTGAGCTGGCCGTCCTGGCGCACCGAGACGATCACCGGGTCCTGCTTGCTCTCCAGCGCCTTGGCGTTGGACTGCGGCAGGTCGACGTCGAAGCTCAGGGTGAGCAGCGGCGCGGTGACCATGAAGATGATCAGCAGCACCAGCATGACGTCGATGTAGGGAACGACGTTGATTTCCGATTTCAGCTTGCGGCGCTTGCGGCGACCGATGGCAGCGGACATGGCTTGGACTCCCGGGTCAGGCGCTTACTCGTCGCCAGCGCTCTGGCGCTGCAGGATGGAACTGAACTCTTCGGCAAAGGTCTCGAACCGCACCGACATGCGCTCAACGCGCGTGGTGAAGCGGTTGTAGGCCCACACCGCCGGGATCGCCACGAACAGGCCGATGGCGGTAGCGAACAGTGCCTCGGAGATGCCCGGCGCGACGGCGGCGATGCCGGCCTGCGCACCACTGCTGATCATGTCGTGCATGGTCACCATGATGCCGAACACGGTGCCGACCAGGCCCACGTACGGCGCGGTCGAACCGATGTTGGCCAGCAGTTCCAGGTTGCGCTCGAGCTGATCCACTTCGCGGGTGTAGGTGGTGCGCATCGCGCGCTGCGCGCCTTCCAGCTGTGCGCGGCCATCCAGGCGGCGCTTGTCACGCAGGCGGGTGTATTCGCGGAACCCTGCTTCGAAGATGGCTTCCAGGCCGGTCACGCTGCGGCTGCGGTCGGTGGCCGCGCTGTACAGCTTGCCCAGGTCCGCGCCGGACCAGAAGCGGTTCTCGAACTCGTCGGCTTCGCGGGTGGCCTGCTTGAACACGCGGGCCTTGCGGAAAATGATCACCCAGCTGACGAACGAGCCGACCAGCAGCAACAGCACGATGATCTTCACCGGCAGGCTGGCCTTGGCCATCAGTTCGAGGTAGTTGATGCCGCCGCCGGTGGTGGCCTGGGCAAGGGTCTGTGTCGTGGCGTTGCTGACGTCGGCCGGCAGTGCCTCGGTGACCGTGGCCTGCAGGGCCAGGAGCGTTGCGATCATCCGTTGTTCCTCAGTGTTCGGATTCGGGGTGGAGGTGGGGTTGCAGCACGGCAAGGACGGCCTCGTCCATGCCACGCGGGCGGAAACTGGCCGCGTCCAGTGCGGCGATGCGGACCTGGGCCGACAGCAGCAATTCGCCGTCGCGCAGGATCTGCTGGTCGAAGACCATGCTGGCCTTCTTCAGCTGGACCAAACGGGCGCTCACCTGCAGGGTGTCATCCAGCCGTGCCGGCCTGATGAAATCCATCTGCATCGAGCGCACCGCGAAGATCATCCCGTGCTCGGCGCGCATGCGCTCCTGGCCGTAGCCCAGCGCACGCATCCATTCGGTCCGGGCCCGTTCCATGAAGGCCACGTAGCGGGCGTGGTAGACCACGCCGCCAGCGTCGGTATCTTCCCAGTAAATGCGTGTCGGCCAACTGAATAGTGGCTCAACCGACATCGGGAACCTCCGCGAACAGGTCCTGCGGCGGGTTCTTCGGCTTCAGACCCATGTGCCGGTAGGCCTTGTGGGTGGCCATGCGGCCACGCGCGGTACGCACCAGGAAGCCCTGCTGGATCAGGTACGGCTCGACCACGTCTTCCAGCGTGCCACGCTCTTCGGACAGCGCCGCGGCCAGCGATTCGATGCCGACCGGGCCACCATCGAAGTAGTCGACCATGGTCTTGAGCAGGCGCCGGTCAAGCTCGTCGAAGCCTTCCGGGTCGACCTTGAGCATCTTCATCGCGGCCTGGGCCACGGGCTCGTCGATGTGGCCACCGGCCTTGACCTGCGCATAGTCGCGCACGCGTCGCAGCAGGCGGTTGGCGATACGCGGGGTACCACGCGCGCGGCGCGCGATCTCCCCTGCCCCATCGGCGGTGCAGTCGATGCCGAGGATGCTGGCGGAGCGGCGCACGATACGGGTCAGTTCCTCGACGCTGTAGAACTCCAGGCGCTGGACGATGCCGAAGCGGTCGCGCAGCGGCGCGGTCAGCAGGCCGGCGCGGGTGGTGGCGCCGATCAGGGTGAACGGCGGCAGGTCGATCTTGATCGAGCGGGCGGCGGGGCCCTCGCCGATCATGATGTCGATCTGGAAATCTTCCATCGCCGGGTACAGCACTTCCTCGACCACCGGCGACAGGCGATGGATCTCGTCGATGAACAGCACGTCGTGCGGCTGCAGGTTGGTCAGCAGCGCAGCCAGGTCGCCGGCCTTTTCGATCACCGGGCCGGAGGTCACGCGCAGGGCCACGCCCAGTTCGTTGGCAATGACATGGCTGAGGGTGGTCTTGCCCAGGCCCGGCGGCCCGAAGATCAGTACGTGGTCGAGCGCGTCGCCACGCCCCTTGGCCGCCTGGATGTAGATTTCCATCTGCTCGCGCACCGGCACCTGGCCGAGGTAGTCGGCAAGGCGCTTGGGGCGGATGCTGGCGTCGGCGGCGTCATCCTCGCGGGTGGCGCCGGCGCCGATGATGCGGTCGTCGGTCATGTGCTGATTATGCGGCAAAAGTGCGGGTTTCGGCCGGGCTGCGCCCGGCACCCGCAGAGGCCGGAGCAACGTCAAAGGCCGAAGCAGAAGCGGGCATGCCGTGGGATGGCGGGGTGGGTCCGGTTGAGGGGGACGCCGTAAACCCATCCATGGGGGCTTGGTCGCGGCATCCATGCCGCTCACACCCCCGCAACCGGACCCACCCCGCCTTCGACAGATCTGCGCAATCTGCCGGAATGGCATGGCCTGCTCTTGGTGGGTGTCGACCTTGGTCGACACGGTAGATCCACACCGTGCGTGGATGGCGCTGGATGGAACGAACCGAACTCGGGGTCAGAGCCCTTTTCCTGCGGAAAAGGGATCCGACCCCGCGCGGTCAGATCTCCACCTGCGCGCCGAGTTCGACCAGGCGGTTGCCCGGAATCCGGAAGAAGCCGGTCGCGGGCGCGGCATTCCGGTGCATCAGCGCGAACAGCTTGTCGCGCCAGATCGGCATGCCGCGGTTGGCGGTGGCCACAATGGTTTCGCGGCTGGCGAAGAAGGTGGTGTCCATCGGGTCGAAGTAGATGCCACCGTGGTCACACGAGCGCATCAGCGCCAGCGGCACGTCCGGGGTTTCCATGAAACCGAAGCGCACATAGACCCGGTAGAACTCGTCGCCCACCGACTCGATCTTCAGCCGCTGCCCTTCCATCGCATAGGGAATGGGCAGGGTTTCCACGTGCAGGAACACGTTGCGCTCGTGCAGCACCTTGTTGTGCTTGAGGTTGTGCATCAGCGCGTGCGGGGCCACGGTCGGGTCGGCGGTGAGGAACACCGCGGTGCCCGGTACGCGTACCGGCGGTGCCAGCATCAGGCCCGGTAGGAAGGTGTCCAGGCGGATGCCGTCCTTGCGGATCTCATCACGCAGCAGCTCGCGGCCACGCCGCCAGGTGCGCATCATGGTGAACAGGAAGATGCCCAGCACCACCGGGAACCAGGCGCCCTGCAGCAGCTTGGCGCCGTTGGCGATGACGAAGCCGAGGTCGATGATGAAGAACACCACGCACAGCGGCAGCAGCCAGCCACGCGACTTCGGCCACAGCGAACGTGCCACCACGGCCAGCAGCAGGGTGTCGATCAGCATCGTGGCCGACACCGAGATGCCGTAGGCCACGGCCAGGTTGGACGAACTGCGGAACGCCAGCACCAGGCCGAACACCATCACCGCGATGCCCCAGTTGATGCCCGGGATGTAGATCTGGCCGATGGTGTCGTGCGAGGTGTGCTTGATGCGCATGCGCGGGATGTAGCCCAGCTGCATGGCCTGGCGCGAGACCGAGAACGCGCCGGTGATGACCGACTGCGAGGCGATCACCGCCGCCATGGTGGCCAGGATGATCATCGGGTACAGCGCCCACGAGGGCACCGCCTCGAAGAACGGGTTCTTCAGGGCCTCGGGGTGGTTGAGCACCAGTGCGCCCTGCCCTAGGTAGTTCAGCACCAGGCACGGCAGCACGAAGAAGTACCAGGCGTGGCGGATCGGGCGCAGGCCGAAGTGGCCCATGTCCGCATACAGCGCTTCGCCGCCGGTCACCGCCAGCACCACTGCACCGAGAATGAAGATGCCGTGCCAGCCGTGCTCCATGAAGAAGCGGATGCCCCACCACGGGTTGAAGGCCTTCAGCACCTCGGGCGCATCGACAATGTTGTAGATGCCGATCGCCGCCAGCGATACGAACCAGATCGCCATGATCGGGCCGAACGCCTTGCCGATCTTCTCGGTACCGAAGCGTTGCGCGGCGAACACTGCCAGCAGCACCACCAGGGTGACCGGCACGATGAAGACATGCAGTCCGGGCGCGGCCACCTCCAGGCCTTCGACCGCACTGAGCACGGACATGGCCGGGGTGATCACGCCGTCGCCGAAGAACAGCGAGGCGCCGAAGATGCCGAGGATGCCCACCACATAAGCCGAGCGCGAGCCGTTGCGCAGCGTGCGCTGGGTCAACGCCATCAGCGCCATGATGCCGCCCTCGCCATCATTGTCGGCGCGCATGATGATGGTGACGTACTTCAGCGTCACCACCAGGTTCAGCGCCCAGAACGCCAGCGACAGCACGCCCAGCACGGTATCGTGGTCGCTGTTGAGCCCGTAGTGCGGCGAGAACGCCTCCTTCAGGGTGTACAGCGGGCTGGTACCGATATCGCCGAAGACCACGCCGATCGCACCGATGACCAGCGCCAGTCCTCCAGCGGAGGGGGCGTGGCCATGGCCGCCGGGGGCGGCTGCGTGCGGGGTTTGACTGCTGGACATGGGACTCCTGGCGAAGCTCAGGCGGTTTGTTGAAGGAAAGGAAAGCGGATCAACGCAGCGCCGACTGCAGCGCCTTGCGGATCACGGTGGCCACTTCGTCGCCTTCATTGAAGGCGTCCCGGGCCATGCGCGCGGCTTCAGCCGGCTTGTAGCCCAGCTGCTGCAGCGCCACGGTGGCATCGGACAGCGGGTCGGCCGGGGCCGGGCCACTGCCGGTGGGCAGCGCGCCGCCGGCACCGAACTGGGCCGCGCGGTCACGCAGCTCCAGCACCATGCGCTCGGCGGTCTTCTTGCCGATGCCCGGAATGCGGGTCAGCGCGGTGATGTCACCGGCCTGGACCATGCGCGCGAACTCCTCGACGGTGACGCCGGACAGCACGGCCAGCGCGATCTTCGCGCCGATGCCGCTGACCTTCTGCACGTCGCGGAACAGGCGCCGCTCGCCCTCGCGAAGGAAGCCGTACAGCGAGACGCTGTCTTCCTTCTGCGAGTAGTGGGTATACAGGGTGACCTCGCGGCCGAGCTCGGGCAGGTCGTAGAAGGTGCTCATCGGCGCCTCCAGTTCGTAGCCCACTCCGTTCACGTCCACCACCAGCCACGGCGGCGCCTTGTAGGCAACGATGCCGCGCAGTCGACCGATCATTGCGTGCAGCTCCTCATTTGCGGCCCCATGCCTGGCGGGCACTGAGCCCCAGGCGGTTGGCCGTCGCCCTTACGTGGGCATGGGTGATCGCCACCGCCAACGCGTCGGCCGCGTCGGCCTGCAGCTTGATTTTCAGGTTGAGCATGAGCCCGACCATGTGTTGAACCTGTTGCTTTTCGGCGCCACCGCGCCCGACAACCGCCAGCTTGATCTCGCTGGCAGCATATTCGTGCACCGGCAGGTCGCGCAGCACCACCGCCGAGATCGCCGCGCCACGGGCCTGGCCCAGCTTCAATGCCGAATCGGGGTTGCGGGCCATGAACACGCGTTCGATGGCCACTTCCTGCGGCTCATACTCGCGGCACAGGTCGGCCAGGCCCAGCACCAGCAGCTTCATGCGCTGCGGGAAGTCGTCAGCGCCCAGCAGCACCAGCGGCTGGTGGTGCACGTAGCTGACGCGGCCGGTGGCATCGACATCAATGATGCCGACCCCGGTCCGCTGCGAACCGGGGTCGATGCCGAGGATGCGGGTCATGCTGCACTCCTGGCGGGGCGGAACGGAATGCGCTGGCAGGCGTATGGGCTCATGACTGTCCGCGGTGACCGTTCAACGGCCCGCGCCCAGGCCGTCGAAGACGGCTCAGGCGTAGGCGTCGGCGCCGAGTTCGGCGTTGGAATACACGTCCTGCACGTCGTCCAGGTCTTCCAGCATGTCCAGCAGCTTCTTGACCTGCAGGGCGACCTCGCCCTCGACCTTGATGTCGTTGTCGGCGCGGAAGGTGATCTCGGCGTGGTCGGCGACATGGCCAGCGGCAGCCATCGCGTCCTTGACTGCGCTGAACGCGTCAGGGCTGGTGACCACATCGATCGAGCCATCGTCCGGATAGACCACGATGTCATCAGCGCCGGCCTCGATGGCCGCCTCGGTGATGGCTTCCTCGTCGGCACCCGGGGCGAAGCTGAGCACGCCCAGGCGCTTGAACATGAAGGCCACCGAGCCTTCGGTGCCCATGTTGCCGCCGCACTTGCTGAACGCATGGCGGACATCGGCCACGGTGCGCACGCGGTTGTCGGTCAGGCAGTCGACGATCACGGCCACGCCACCCGGGGCGTAGCCTTCGTAGCGGATTTCCTCGTAGTCGACGCCTTCCAGTTCACCGGTGGCCTTCTTGATGGCGCGCTCGATCACGTCCTTGGACATGTTCACGGCCAGGCCCTTGTCCACCGCCACGCGCAGGCGCGGGTTGTTGTTGGGGTCGCCTCCACCGCCGCGCGCGGCAACGCCGATCTCGCGGATGATCTTGGTGAAAATCTTGCCGCGCTTCGCGTCGGACGCGTTCTTGCGGGCTTCGATGGAGGGGCCTCTACCCATGGGTGCTACCGTCTGGCTGCTTCAGGATCAAGGCGCGGATTCTACCTGATCGGGGGCGGCAACCGTGTCTAGGGCGGAGAGATGCCGTCGGGCATGGCCCGGCGAAGCGCGTGCGAACCAACGGTTCGCACCCACCAGGGCAGGACGGTTCGCACCCACCGAGCCAAGGCGGTCGCCCCTACCAGATTACGCGGCGGCGGCGTCGCGGCTGTGGTCAAACTGGCCGTGGCGCAGGAAATGCGCGGTCTGCCGCGCGGCATCCGGCGACACCACGAGGCCGCTGTGGCTGGTGCGCACCACGCAATGATCGGTCAGGCCCGGCAGGCGGGTTTCGGCCAGGGCCACGGTGCCATCGGAGGCGTCGTCCATCGCGCCCAGCAGGCTGCCCAGACCGTGCGGCACCGAACCGGCGATCAGCCCGACCTCGGCCTTGCCCTGCCAGTCCGGCAGTCCGTCCAGCAGCAGCTCGCTGCTGCGCCCCAGCGCCAGGCCCCAGCCATGATCGGACAACGAGCGCGCGGTACCACTGCCGCGCAGCGGTGAACCCAGGCAGACCACGCGCTGCACCGGCAGCTGCGGATTGCACCGCAGCGCTTCCAGCGCCAGCAGCCCGCCCAGGCTGTGGCCGACCAAACTCAGCGGGCCGGCGTCGGCCAGCCGCTCCAGCAGCTGCGGTACGGCCACGTCCGGGCCACCGAACACCGAGGAATAACCAAACGCGTGCACCTGGAAGCCGCGCGCGCGCAGGCGCCAGGCCAGCGGCCCGACCCAGGCGCGGGCATTCCAGATGCCATGCAGCAGCAATACGGGGGGAGTCATGCAAACAGCCTGGCGGTCAGCGGGGCAGGAACGTACGGTGATTGAACACGCGCGCGCAGCAAGCGGCAGTGAACATCAGGCCGCGCGCGGTGCGCGGCGCAGGATGAATTCGAGATCGTTCGTGTCGCCCACCGGGAACAGGTATTCGCCGGCCTTCTCGAAACCGTAGCGGGCGTAGAAGCGCTGTGCGCCGAAGTTCTCCGACCACACGCCCAACCACAGGGTGCGCGGGCCCTCGTGTTCCAGCCAGGCCAGCGCGGTTTCCAGCAGGCGGCTGCCCCAGCCGCAGCTTTGCTGCGTCTTGATCAGGTACAGGCGCTTGAGTTCGCCGTCACCGGGCTTCACGTCCGGGTGCGGCAGGCCACAGGGGCCGGCGGCGGCATGGCCGACCGCCTCCCCGTCCAGCTCCAGCAGCCACACCGCGTAATCCGGGTGGGCCAGGATCACGCGCTGGCGCTCGACCGTGTAGGCCTCCTCAAGGAAGGCCTGCAGGTCCTGCGGCGGATACAGATGGCCGAAGGTTTCGGTGAACGTGCGGGCGGCCAGCGCCGACAGGGTCGGCGCGTCGTCCACGGTGGCGCGGCGGATCGAATACATGCAGGAAGTTGACGTCAGGGCGAAGCGCGGGTCAAGCCTTTTCAGGCGATTCCGCTTCTTCTTCCTCGTCCTCTTCCTCGTATTCCTCTTCGTCCTCGTCCTCTTCTTCCTCGCCGTCCTCGTCCTCGTCGTACTCTTCCTCTTCGTCGTCCTCGTAATCCTCGACGCCGAAGTCTTCTCCATCCCAACGGCCTTCGCCGTCGGCGACGAAGGTCAGGGCCATCGCGGCCGGGTTGGTACCGACGCGGACCAGCCAACCGCCGAACACGCGTGCACGCTCGGTGACCAGGTTGGCCTCGGAGCCTTCATTGCCCAGCTTTTCCCACTCCAGCGAAAACGCAAACTCGGTCATTGCCTGGATCTCCTGATCAGTTGGTCTTGGGGCGAACCTGGATGTGCACTTCGGCCAGCTGCGCGTCGACGATCGGCGACGGCGCGTCGGTCATCAGATCCTGTGCACCAGTGGTCTTCGGGAACGGGATGACGTCGCGGATCGACTCGGTGCCGGCCATCAGCGCGGCGATGCGGTCGATGCCGAAGGCGATGCCACCGTGCGGCGGCGCGCCGTAGTTCAGCGCGTCGAGCAGGAAGCCGAACTTGGCACGGGCTTCTTCGGCACCGATGCCCAGCAGCTCGAACACCGCGCTCTGCATGTCCGGACGGTGGATACGGATCGAACCGCCGCCGATCTCATTGCCGTTGAGCACCATGTCGTAGCCGCGCGAAACGGCGGTACGGGCATTGGCGCGCAGGTCGGCGATGTCGTCCACGGCCGGTGCGGTGAAGGGGTGATGCAGGGCGACGTAGCGCTGTTCTTCCTCGTCCCACTCGAACATCGGGAAGTCGGTGACCCACAGCGGCGCCCAGCCGTCGGCGACCAGGCCGAAGTCCTTGCCGGCCTTCAGCCGCAGCGCGCCCATGAAGTCGGAGACCTTGTTGTAGCCGCCGGCACCGAAGAACACGATGTCGCCGTTGCCGGCGCCGACGTGGGCGACCAGCGCGGCGAACGACGCTTCGCTGAAGAACTTCTGGATCGGCGAGCTGATTTCGCCGTTGTCGGCGATCTTGATGTAGGCCAGGCCCTTGGCGCCGTACTTGGCGGCATGCGCGGCGTATTCGTCGATCTGCTTGCGCGACAGCGACGCACCGCCCGGGATGCGCAGCGCAGCGACGCGGCCCTCGGCATCATTGGCCGGGCCGGTGAACACCGGGAACTCGCTGTCCTTGACCAGTTCGGCCACGTCCACCAGCTCCAGCGCGATGCGCAGGTCCGGCTTGTCCGAGCCGTAGCGGCGCATGGCCTCGGCCCAGGTCATGCGCGGGAAGCTGGCATCCAGCTGCACGTCCACCACTTCCTTGAAGATGGCGCGGATCATGTCCTCGACGAAATCCTGCACGTCGCGCTCGCGGACGAAGGCGAATTCCATGTCCAGCTGGGTGAACTCCAGCTGGCGATCGGCACGCAGGGCCTCGTCGCGGAAGCAGCGCGCGATCTGGTAGTAGCGGTCGAAGCCGGCCACCATCAGGATCTGCTTGAACAGCTGCGGGCTCTGCGGCAGTGCGTAGAACTCGCCCGGGTGCATGCGCGCCGGCACCAGGAAGTCGCGTGCGCCTTCCGGGGTGGCCTTGGTCAGGATCGGGGTTTCGATGTCCTGGAAGCCCTTTTCGTCCAGGTGGCGGCGCAGCGCCTGCACCAGCTTGATGCGGGTGCGCTGCATGCGCTGCATTTCCGGGCGGCGCAGGTCCAGGTAGCGGTACTTCAGGCGGGTTTCCTCGCCCGGGTTCTCGTGGGCGTGGAACGGCAGCGGCGCAGCCTTGTTCAGCACGGTGATGGCGGTGGCGATCACTTCCACTTTGCCGGTGCGCATCTTGTCGTTCACCGCGTGGCGGGCACGCACGACGCCTTCCACCTGCAGCACATCCTCGTAGCCCAGCGACGCGGCCACCGCGAACACTTCGGCATTGTCGACCTCCACCGTCACCTGCACGATGCCTTCATGATCGCGGAGATCGATGAAGCAGACGCCGCCCTGGTTACGGGCCACGTCGGTCCAGCCGGCGAGGGTGACAGTCTGGCCAATCAGGGTCTCGTCGACCAGGCCGCAGAAGTGGGTACGCATGGGGGGAAGCTCCGCTGGAGAACGCCGGCACCGGATGGGGGCCGGAAAGCCTCGTATTCTGCGGCCGAGGCCCCGGCTGGGGCAAATCCGGCCAGTCACACCGGCTTGATCGTCCCCCTCCCTATAGTCGGGCACCTGCCACCGTATGGGATGCCGCCATGAAACCGCTGTCCCTGGCCAGCCTGGCCGTGACCCTCAGCCTGGGTGCGCTGGGCACCCTTGCCCTGCCCGCCCCGTCCGCCTCTGCGCAGAACGGGGTGATCCGCTGCGAAAGCCAGAGCAACCGCGAACGGGTCTGCAACACCGGCTGGCGCGGCGCGCAGCTGGTCCGTCAGTTGTCTGGCAGCCCCTGCGAGGAAGGGCGCTCCTGGGGCAGCCGCAATGGCAGCATCTGGGTCACCAATGGTTGCCGCGCCGAGTTCGTCGAGGCCCGTGGTGGCTGGGGCGGCGGCAATGGCGGTGGCTGGGGAGGCAACAACGGTCGGCCCGGCGAGACCATCCGCTGCGAAAGCCAGAACAACCGCGAGCGCAGCTGCCCGGTCGGCTGGCGCAATGCCCGCCTGGTCCGCCAGTTGTCCGGCAGCCCTTGCGACGAGGGCCGTACCTGGGGTGTGCGCAACGGCGCGGTATGGGTCAGCAATGGCTGCCGCGCCGAATTCGCCGAGGCCCGCGGCTGGGGCGGTGGCGGTGGCGGCTGGGGCGGTGGCAACAGCAACTATTCCGTCACCTGCAGCAGCAACAACAACCGCTCGCAGACCTGCGACTGGGATGAGCGCCAGGGCCGGCCGGTGCTGCAGCAGCAGTTGTCGGGCAGCGTCTGCCAGGAAGGCCGCAGCTGGGGTTACTCGCGTGGCCAGGTGTGGGTGAGCAACGGCTGCCGGGCGCGCTTCGGCACGCGGTGAGTGCAGGGTCGGGGTCAGAGCCCTCCGCAGGAGGGATCCGCCCCCGGGATCACGGCGCGGGTGCTGTGTCGTCGCCCCACGGTGGCGGTGGCAGGTCGACCGGCTTGCTCAGGTCGAACTGCACGCGGAAGCGGCGGCCGTCCGGGCGCGTCAGTTCGTAGACGAACGTCTGGTCCGGATCGATCTCCATCGCCCAGGTGTTGTGCGTGGAAGCCAGCATGTCGGCACGGCGGAACATCGCCACCGAATCGGCATCGGCAGGGAACTGCTGGCGCTCGGCGGTACCAGGCGGCGTGCTGTCGCCACCGTACAGGGTGATCGCGTCGGGGCTGCCGTCTTCGTGGCGATGGTCGTGCTTCAGCCGCAGCCCGTTCGGCGTGCGGGTCAGCACCCAGGTCCGCGAGTGGTCATCACCGACATGGAACGGGATGCGCAGCTCGTGCGCCGGGTCGGCGCAGCCGCGCACATGCATGACCAGGCGCTGCCCGGCGAACGGATCCTTGGCGGCCGGTGCAGGCGTGTCCTCCACCACCTTGCCGACGTAGGCCTGGCCGCAATGTGCGGCGATGGCGGCCATGAACGCATCGGCCGGTGCGGTCGCCAGGTCATGGGCGACCGTATCGGAGCGCTGCGTGCACGCAGCGAGGCTGAGCAGGAGGGCGGCGGTAGTGGCAACGGCAATCGGTCTCATGCCCCAACCCTAACGGCCATGGACGATGGGCGCAAACCGCGCGCCAGTCCCGCTCAGCGCTCGGCAGACGGTGCTGCCGGCAGTGCTTCGGTCGCCGCCACCGGTGCGGCCTCGCCCTCGCCGGCCGGCTCCTGCTCCACCGGATCAACGTCAAACGGTGTACGGAACACCAGCGACGGCAACAGCGTGGTCAGCGCCGCGTACAGCAGCAGCGCACCGAACAGCACCGCCGGAATCTGGAAGCGCTCACGCATGATCGCCGCCAGCACCAGGGTGAAGATCAGCGTCGGTGCCAGCGCCAGCGAGACCCGCAGGCTGCTGCGGAAGCTCTCGCCGAACATCACCCGGCGCTGCAGCCAGACCACGCCGATGCGCAGCGGCAGCACCACCAGGGTGATCACGATGCCCAGCCCCAGCGCCTCGAAGCTCAGCGCTTCGGCGGGCACCTTGGTGCCGGCGTTGAAGAAGTAGAACGGCACGAAGAACGAGGCGAACAGGCGCAGCGCGTGCAGGTTCTCGTGCGAGGCCAGCAGCGGCATGCGCTGGTGCAGCAGGCGCGCGACCAGGCCGGCGATGAACGCGCCAACCAGGTAGTACACGCCCAGCAGGTAGGTGATGTAGGCCGCCACCATGCCGACCATCACCAGCAGCGAGAATTCCGAGCCCGGCGCGTGCGGTGCCACCCAGCGGCCCAGCGCGATGAACAGCAGCGGCAGGCCGATCATCATCGCCAGCAGTGCCAGGCTGGACAGCGCCATGTGGCCTGGGTCACCGGCCTGCAGCACGATGAACAACGCCGCCAGCGCCAGCAGTTCGCCGGCAATGGCCTTGCTGGTCACCCAGAACCGCTCGTCTTCGCTGAGGCCCAGCCGCGACAGCGAGTCCATGATGAAGCCCGTGGACGGCGTCAGCAGCGCCAGCGCCAGCAGCCCGGCGGCCTGCCACGGCAGCCCCGCATAACGCCAGGCCAGCCAGCCCACGCCGAACAGCGTGCCGGTACGGATCACCAGGTGCGCCAGCAGCGGCCACATGCCACGGCGCAGCGCCTGCAGGTCCACTTCCAGGCCGGCGAACAGGAACAGCGAGGAAATGCCCAGCGTGGCCAGCAGGCCGATCACCGCATCGTGGGCCTGGTCGCCCAGCCAGAGCATGCCGATGATGCCGAACAGCAGGCAGGTCAGCGGCGCGGGCAGGCTGAAACGCTGCAGCGCGCGCGGGATCACCAGCAGCGCGAAGATCAGCAGCAGGTAGATCAGTTCATGGCTCATGGGGGACTTCCGTGTGGTTCGAACGCGCGCAGGATGCGCGCGCCGAATCGATCCGGCAAGCCACGTTTGAATGACCCCGGTTACCTCATCCGATCAACCGGTCGGCAATCCGCCCCACCTGTGCCAGCACGCTAGCGCGTTGCTCGTAGCTGATCGCGCCCGCCTGCAGATAAGCCGTCAGCACCCACGGGGCGCCCCCGGCTACGGGCCACAGCACGGCGATGTCGTTGCGCGCGTCTTCACCATTGCTGCCGGTCTTGTCACCCACGCGCCAGCGCTTGCCCAGGCCCGCGCGCAGGCAGGCGTCGCCGGTTTCGTTGTCGATCAGCCAGTCGGCCAGCTGCTGCCGCGAAGCCGGTTGCAGTACCTCGCCCAACACCACGCGCTGCAGGGTCGCGGCCATCGCCGCCGGCGTGGTGGTGTCGCGCGGGTCGCCCTTGGCAAAGCTGTTCAGCTCCGGCTCCAGGCGGTCACTGCGGCTCACTGTGTCGCCGCTGGCGCGCAGGAACGCGGTCACTGCGGGCGGGCCACCGACCACGCCGAACAGCAGGTTGGCGGCGGTGTTGTCGCTGGTGATGATCGTGGCACGGCACAGGTCGCGCACGGTCATGTCCTTGCCGGCGTGGCGGCGGGTGACCGGTGCATGCGAGAGCAGATCGGCCTCGCCCACCGGCACGCGCCTGTCCAGCAATGCCGGCATGCGTTCGGCCTGGCTGAGCACGGTGGCCGCCAGCATGCTCTTGAAGGTGCTGCACATCGGGAAGCGCTCGTCCTGGCGATGACTGATGCGGCGACCGCTGGCAGTGTCCAGCAGGGTCACGCCGAGGCGTCCGGCGCAGGCCTTCTCCAGCGCGGCGAAATCACTGGCGGCGGTGATGGCGGCATCGGTGGGTGCGTTGGCGGTGGCCTTGCCCGCTGCACGTGCCAGCAGCGGCAAGGCAAGCGAGGAAGCCACGGCGGCACCACTGAACTGCAGGAATCGGCGACGGGCGAGCATGCGGGTTCTCCTGGGGGACCGCTCGATTATTGAAGCCTTGATCGGGGGCGACCAGCGCAAAAAATCTGCGAGAGACATTAGTTCAATTAATGTTTTACGCATTCAACCCCTTAATTTTCTGAAATGTTTCGTTGAAGCGTTAGGATCATCCATCACTCCAGCTCACGACTCGACGATGCTGCACCCTACCCTGCCACTGAACGCGCTGCGCGCCTTCGAGGCCGCCGCCCGCCACCAGAACTTCACCCGTGCCGCGCTGGAGCTGTGTGTCAGCCAGGCCGCACTGAGCCACCAGATCCGTGGACTGGAGGACCGGCTCGGCATCCGCCTGTTCCATCGCCTCCCGCGCGGCGTGGCGCTCACCGATGAAGGCGCGGCCCTGTATCCGGTGCTCAACGAATCGTTCGAACGCATCTCCGCCAGCATCGCGCGTTACACCGGCGGACCTGCGCGTGAAGTGCTGACCCTGGGCGTGGTCGGCACCTTCGCCACCGGCTGGCTGCTGCCACGGCTGGCCGCGTTCGAGGCAGCGCACCCGGACATCGAGCTGCGCCTGCAGACCCACAACAACCGCATCGACCTGGCCGGAGAAGGGCTGGACCTGGCGATCCGCTTTGGTGATGGCGACTGGCAGGGCCAGGCGTGCACGGCGATCCTCGACGCGCCGTTTGCACCGCTGTGCGCACCGGCGCTGGCGCGGCGCCTGAAACAGCCACGCGACCTGGGCACGCTGCCGCTGCTTCGTTCCTACCGCAGCGACGAATGGCCGCGCTGGCTGCAGGCGGCCGGGGTCAGCGGCGTGGAAGCGCGCGGGCCGGTATTCGATTCCTCGTTGACGGTCGCGATGGCGGCCGCCGGTGGCGCCGGTGTGGCCTTGCTGCCGCTGCGCATGTTCGAGCAGGAACTGGCCGAGGGCCGCCTGCTGCAGCCGTTCAGCACCACGCTGGAGCTGGGGCGCTACTGGCTGACGCGGTTGCGATCGCGTGCCGAACGTGAGCCGGCCAGGCGCTTCCGCGAATGGCTGCAGGCACAGGGCGGGTAGGCAGTGCCGGCCGCTGGCCGGCAACCCCTTGATCGTTGTAGGCGCATCGCGCTGCCGGCCAGCGGCCGGCACTACCGGTCAGGACTCGAGCAGTTCCATCCAGGCGGCTTCGGCCTTTTCCAGCTGCGCGGCGGCGGTTTCGCGATCGCGGCCAAGCACGGCCATGCGCGTGGCATCGGCGTAGTTGGCCGGGTCGGCCAGCTGGCGGTCCAGCTCGGCCAGGGCACCTTCCAGCTCGGCCACCTTGGCTTCAGCGGCGGCCAGCTTGTGCGGGTTCACCGGCTTCTTCTGCACCACCTGCGCCACCGGGGCGGTCTTGACCACCACCGGCTCTTCCACCTGTTCCATGCGCGCCTTGGTGCCCTGCGCCTGCGGGCGGGTACGCAGCCACGCGGCGTAGGCATCCAGGTCGCCATCGAACGGCTCGACCACGCCATCGGCCACGCGCCAGTAGGTATCGCAGACCAGGCCGATCAGATGGCGGTCGTGCGAGACCATCACGATCGCGCCTTCGAAGGTGGCCAGTGCTTCGGCCAGCGCTTCGCGCATTTCCAGGTCAAGGTGGTTGGTCGGTTCGTCCAGCAGCAGCACGTTCGGCTGCTGCCAGGCGATCAGCGCCAGCGCCAGGCGTGCGCGCTCGCCACCGGAGAAGCCATCGACCGGCTCGAACGCGCGGTCACCCGGGAAGTTCCACTTGCCGAGGAAGTCGCGGAACGACTGGTTCGGTGCGTCCGGGGCGATCTCGCGGAAGTGCTCCATCGGCGACTGGCCTTCGTGCAGCGACTCCACCGTGTGCTGGGCGAAGTAGCCGATCTTCAGGTCCGGGTGCGCCATGCGCTCGCCGACGATCGGCGCCAGCTCGCCCACCAGGGTCTTCACCAGGGTGGTCTTGCCGGCACCGTTCGGGCCGAGCAGGCCAATGCGCTGGCCCGCTTCCAGACCGAAGCCGACGTTGTGCAGGATCACTGCGTCCTTGCCGTAGCCGGCCTCGACATGGTTCAGGCGGATCAGTGAGAACGGCAGCTTGGCCGGCGGCGCGAACTCGATGCGGAACTCGCGCTCGGCGCGCACTGCTTCGGTGCCGGCCAGCTTGGCCAGGCGCTTCATGCGGCTCTGTGCCTGCGCGGCCTTGCTGGCCTGTGCCTTGAAGCGGTCGATGAAGCTCTGCAGGTGGGCGCGCTCGGCCTGTTCCTTCTCGTGCGCGATCTGCTGCTGGCGCAGCTGTTCGGCGCGCTGGCGCTCGAAATCGGTATAACCGCCCGGGTAGAGCTTGGCGCCGCCGCCGTGCAGGTGCAGGGTGTGGGTGGCCACGTTGTCGAGGAACTCGCGGTCATGCGAGATCAACAGCAGGGTGCCGGGGTACTTCAGCAGCCACTGCTCCAGCCAGTACACCGCGTCCAGGTCCAGGTGGTTGGTCGGTTCGTCCAGCAGCAGCAGGTCGCTGGGCATCATCAGCGCGCGGGCCAGGTTCAGGCGTACGCGCCAGCCGCCGGAGAACGAGGACACCGCGCGGTGGTGGGTCTCGGCCGGGAAACCGAGGCCGTGCAGCAGCTTGCCGGCGCGCGCTTCGGCGTCGTAGGCCCCCATCTCGGCCATCTTCGTGTGCGCGTTGGCCACCGCCTCCCAATCTTCGCGCGCGGTTGCTTCAGCCTCTTCAGCCAGCACCGCAGCCACATCGGTATCCCCGCCCAGCACAAAGCTCAGCGCCGGGTCCGGCAGCGACGGGGTTTCCTGGGCCACGCTGGCGATACGGACCTTGCCGGGCAGGTCGACGTCACCCTTGTCGGCCTCCAGCTCGCCCTTCACCGCCGCGAACAGGCTGGACTTGCCAGCACCGTTGCGGCCGACCACGCCCACCCGGTAACCGGCGTGCAGGGTCAGGTCGACATTGGACAACAGCAGCCGCTCGCCGCGGCGCAAGGCGAAATTACGAAGGGAGATCATCGGGGGAGGGGTCCATATAACCGGATGGAATGTGCTGGTGAGCACTGTTCCTGCGACGTAATTCTAGCGTTAACGAATACTTGACGCGCCCCGGGATGCGCGGCGGCAGGCCAACTCTCTCCCTCGTCGGCCCCGCGCAGCCCCCGGGCCCCACCTCCCGCCGCTGCCCTCTGCCGCTAAATGGTTGCTGTTGCAACGTTTTTTCCTGTTGCAACCATTTGACAGGCACTGAATATCCCGTTAATTCCTGCCTTGCGCACCGCAACAACCGCCGTCCGCCTCACCCCCGTGATGTCGATTCCGGTGCCACCCCCGCTAACCGGAGCCCCATCCCGATGACCCGCAAGACCAGCCTGATCGCCGCCGCCGTCGCTGTCGCACTCGGTGGCTCTCCGTTCGTTGCCGCTGCCCAGCAGGCCGGCACCGCCGCCAACACCCTGGACACGGTGATCGTCACCGGCACCCGCGTGGCCGACCGCACCGTCGCCGAATCGCAGTCGCCGATCGACATCATCACCCCTGAAGTGCTGCAGTCCACCGGCACCAGTGAACTGGCCACCGCACTGTCGCGCGCCCTGCCCTCGCTGAACTTCCCGCGCCCGGCCTTGACCGACGGCACCAGTGGCGTGCGCCCGGCGCAGCTGCGCGGCCTGTCGCCGGACCAGGTGCTGGTGCTGGTCAACGGCAAGCGCCGCCACACCTCGGCGATGATCAACGTCAACGGCAGCATCGGCCGTGGTTCGTCGGCGGTGGACATCAATGCAATCCCGATCGCCGCCATCGAGCGTGTGGAAGTGCTGCGCGACGGTGCGTCGGCACAGTACGGCTCGGACGCCATTGCAGGCGTCATCAACATCGTGCTCAAGGGCAGCGGCCGTGGCGGCAGCCTGGCCGTGGACTACGGCCAGTACTCGGCCGGTGACGGCAACAAGTACCAGCTCTCCGGCGATACCGGCGTCGAGTTCGGCAACGGCCGTGGTCGCGTGCACGTGGCTGGCCAAATCAGCCAGCAGGACGAGAGCAACCGCGCCGGCCCGTACCGCGGCGCCACGCCGAACACCGGCAACTTCCCCAGCATCGGCCAGAAGACCTTCATCGTCGGCGACCCGCGCGTGGATGCCACCGCCGCGTCGGCCAACGCCAGCTTCGACTTCAGCGACCACGTGACCGGCTACGCCAGCGCGCTACTCAGCAACCGCGACATCACCTCGTTCGCGTTCTACCGTTCGCGCAACCACAGCGGGCAGAGCGCGCTGCTGGCGCAGACCTACCCCGACGGCTTCGTGCCGGAGATCAACCAGTATTCGAAGGACCGCTCGCTGGTGGCCGGGGTCAAGGGCAACACCGACAACGGCTGGACCTGGGACCTGAGCCTGAACCACGGTGAGAACACCCTCGACTTCCACACCCGCAACAGCATCAACTACAGCCTCGGCGCAACCAGCCCGCGCTCGTTCTACGACGGCACGCTGAAATACCAGCAGGACATCTTCAATGCCGACCTGACCAAGTCGCTGGACTGGGGCCTGGCCTACCCGGTCACGCTGTCCTTCGGTGGTGAGTACCGCAAGGAAAAGTGGGACCAGAACCCGGGCGAACTGAACTCGTACACCGGCAGCGGCGCGCAGGGCTTCGCGGGCTTCACCCCGACCAATGAAGTGCATGCGGACCGCCACAACTACGCGGTCTATGCTGGCCTGGAAGCGGACCTGACCGAGAAGTTCTCGGCCGGCATCACCGGCCGCTACGAGGACTACTCGGACTTCGGCGACCGCTTCTCCGGCAAGCTTTCGGCGCGCTATGCATTCACCGACAAGGTCGCGCTGCGGGCCACCGCCTCCAGTGGCTTCCGTGCACCGTCGCTGGCGCAGCAGGGCTACTAGGCGGTCACCAGCCAGTTCCTCAATGGCGTATTCGTCGAGCGTGGCACCTTCCCGACCACCAGCCCGGCCGCGCAGGCGCTGGGCGCCTCGCCGCTGAAGGCCGAGACCTCCACCTCCTACAGCCTGGGCCTGGTGCTGCAGCCGGTCGACCGCCTGTATATCACCGTCGACGCCTACCAGATCGACATCGATGACCGCATCGCGCTGTCGTCCAGCATCACCACCAACGCCGCCACCAGCGCGCTGCTGGGCACCCTGGGCCTGCCGCAGGTGACCGCGTTCTCGTACTTCACCAACGGCCTGGATACGCGCACCCGTGGCGTCGACTTCGTGTCCAGCTACACGGTGCCGTTCAGCGCCAGCAGCCTGGAGCTGACCGCCGCCTACAGCTACAACGACACCGAAGTGCGCCGCGTCGGCGGCACCCCGGCCGTGTTCGGCACGCTGGGCCTGACCCAGTCGCTGATCGGCCGCGATGAGATCGGCCGCATCGAGGACAGCTACCCGCGCGACAAGGCGATCCTGAGCGGCACCTGGCGCTCGGACCACTGGGAACTGGGCCTGGCCGCCACCCGCTACGGCAAATTCACCGTGCGCAACTCGGCCACCGCGCTGCGTGACCAGACCTACGGCGACGCCTGGGTGGTGGATGCCTCGGCCAGCTACAAGCCGAGCAGCAACTGGACCCTGACCGTGGGCGCCGACAACCTGCTGGACAAGTACCCGGACCGCACCGAAGACCTGCAGAACTCGACCTTCGGCATGCTGCCGTACAGCAACTACTCGCCGTTCGGCTTCAACGGCGCGTATGTGTACGGGCGGATCAAGTACACCTGGTAAGGGGTAGAGCCGGCCGCTGGCCGGCGTACCCCGGGCCGCGTCTGCAGGAGCGCCCCTTCTTGTTGAAGGGGCGCGCCGATGGCGGGGGTAGAGGAGAAATGCGTGGACAAACCCGCCGGCCACGGCACGTGGACGGCGGGTTTGCCGTATCTGGCCGCTTCGGTGAAAATCGGGGTATCCCCCTGCTTTCTGCGAGTGCCGATGCACCATGACACCGACCTGATCAACATCGTTGCCGTTGGCCTGGGGCTCGCCTTCATCTTCGGCGCGCTGGCCAACAAGCTCCGCTTGTCTCCCCTGGTCGGTTACCTGGTTGCTGGCATCTGCGTAGGTCCGTTCACCCCCGGCTTCGTCGCCGACCAGGCGCTGGCCAACCAGCTGGCCGAACTGGGCGTGATGCTGCTGATGTTCGGTGTCGGCCTGCACTTCTCGCTGAAGGACCTGATGGCGGTCAAGGCGATCGCCATTCCCGGTGCCATCGGGCAGATCGCAGTGGCGACCCTGCTCGGCTGGGGCGTGGCCTCGCTGATGGGCTGGCCGGCCATCCATGGCGTCATCTTCGGTTTCTCGCTGGCCACCGCCAGCACCGTGGTGCTGCTGCGGGCGATGGAAGAACGCCGCCTGCTGGAGACGATGCGCGGCAAGATCGCGGTCGGCTGGCTGATCGTCGAAGACCTGGCCTGCGTGCTGGCACTGGTGATGATGCCGGTGATGGCCGGCGTGTTCGGCCCCGACGCGGCCAAGGAATCGCACTCGCTGGGCAGCGTGCTGGCCGACATCGGCTGGACCTTCGTGCAGCTGGGCCTGTTCGTGGCGGTGATGCTGGTGGTCGGGCGCCGGGTCATCCCGTGGATCCTGGAACGCATCGCCGGTACCGGTTCGCGTGAGCTGTTCACCCTGTCCGTGCTGGCGATCGCGCTGGGCGTGGCGTTCGGCTCGGCGATGCTGTTCGGCGTCTCGTTCGCGCTGGGCGCGTTCTTCGCCGGCATGCTGCTCAACGAATCAGAACTGAGCCACAAGGCCGCGCATGATTCGCTGCCGCTGCGCGATGCGTTCGCGGTGTTGTTCTTTGTGTCGGTCGGCATGCTGTTCGACCCCAACATCATCGTGCAGCACCCGTGGCAGGTGCTGGCCACGGTGCTGATCATCATGTTCGGCAAGTCGGCCGCCGCGTTCTTCATCGTGCGTGCGTTCGGCCACCCGACCAGCACCGCGCTGACCATCTCGGCCAGCCTGGCGCAGATCGGCGAGTTCGCCTTCATCATCGCTGGCCTCGGCGTGGCGCTGCAGATCCTGCCGAAGGAAGGCCAGTCGCTGGTGCTGGCCGGGGCACTGGTGTCGATCATGCTCAACCCGCTGGTGTTCGGCCTGCTCGACCGTTGGCAGGCCAAGCAGGAGCAGTCTCCGCAGGTACCCGAACCGCCCGAAGCGATCGGCCCGTCGCGCGACCTGCATGACCACGCCATCGTGATCGGCTATGGCCGGGTCGGCAGCGAACTGGCGCAGGTGCTGCGCGACCGTGGCGTGCCGGTGCTGGTGATCGATGACAACAAGGAACACGTCGAGCAGGCGCACGCCAAGGGCCTGGCGGCGATCCGCGGCAGTGCCGCTGCCGACCGGGTGCTGGCCGAGGCCCATCCGGAACGCGCGAAGATCGCGGTGCTGGCGATTCCGCAGCCGCTGGAAGCCGGTGAGGCACTGGCCAAGCTGCGGGCGATCAACCCGGACCTGACCCTCCTGGCGCGTGCGCACAGCGACGCCGAGGTGAAGCATCTGCTGGAACACGGTGCGGATGGCACAGTGATGGCCGAACGTGAGCTGGCGTATTCGCTGGCGGAGATGGTGATGGCCACGCCGCCGTATCGCGGGTTGGGCCAGCACAGTATTCCGGTGGTGTGAGGGGTGTGCGTGCGGCAGGGCTTGCAGCCCGGCACCTGCTGGAGCAACTTCAACTGCAACGGCAAAAGCAGGCATTCCGTGGGATGGCGGGGTGGGTCCGGTGGCGGGAGACGCCGTAAACCCTTCCATGGGGGCTTGGCCGCGGCATCCATGCCGCGGACACTCCCGCCACCGGACCCACCCCGCCTTCGACAGATTCCTGCGATCTGCCGGAACGGCGTTCTGCTCTGGTAGGTGTCGACCTTGGTCGACACGGCGGCGCATGGGGTCAGATCCGTTTTCCACAGGAAAACGGATCTGACCCCGGAAACAAAAAAATCCCCGGTCGACCCGCATCGACCGGGGATCTGGATCGCCACGTTGCCACGCCTTGGAGAGGCAGTTCCACCGTAACCCATCGCGGCGCCGGTGGTGATCGCCTGTGGCGATGACGACCAAGCGTGTGGCTATCAGGCGCCGGCCAGGGCCTGCTCCAGGTCGGCACGCAGGTCGCCGATATGTTCGATGCCGATCGACAGCCGCACGGTGTCTTCACTGACGCCGGCCTTGGCCAGCTCCGCCGCATCCAACTGGCGGTGGGTGGTCGAGGCGGGATGGGTGGCCAGTGACTTCGCATCGCCCAGGTTGACCAGGCGGGTGAACAATTTCAGCGCGTCAAGGAAACGTGCGCCTGCCTCGCGCCCGCCCGGCAGGCCGAAGGTCAGCACGCCCGAGCCGTGCCCACCCAGATAGCGCTGCGCGGCGGCGTGCTCGGGATCGTCGGCCAGCCCGGCATAGCGCACCCACGCCACCTTAGCGTGCGACTTCAGGAACTGCGCGACGGCCAGTGCGTTGGCGTTGATGCGTTCCATGCGCAGGGCCAGGGTCTCGATGCCCTGCAGGATCAGGAACGCATTGAACGGCGACAGCGCCGCGCCGGTATTGCGCAGCGGCACCACCCGCGCGCGGCCGATGTAGGCCGCTGGCCCCAGGGCTTCGGTATAGACCACGCCGTGGTAGCTGGGGTCGGGCTGGTTGAGCCGCGCGAAGCGTTGGGGCTGTGCGGTCCAGTCGAAGCGGCCGGAATCGATGATCGCGCCGCCGAGGCTGGTGCCGTGGCCGCCCAGATACTTGGTCAGCGAATGCACCACGATGTCGGCGCCGTGCTCGAATGGGCGCAGCAGGAACGGCGTGGCCACAGTGTTGTCGACGATCAGCGGCACGCCAGCGGCATGCGCGACCTCCGCAATCGCAGCGATGTCGGTGACGTTGCCGCGCGGGTTGCCGATCGATTCGACGAACACCGCCTTGGTGCGCTCGTCGATCAGCGCGGCGAACGCAGAAGGATCGGCCGGGTCGGCGAAGCGCGCCTGGATGCCGTATTGCGGCAGGGTGTGCGCCAGCAGGTTGAGGCTGCCGCCGTACAGCGCGCTGGAGGCAACGATGTTGTCGCCGGCCTCTGCAATGGTCTGGATGGCATAGGTGATCGCGGCCTGCCCCGAGGCCAGCGCCAGCGCGCCGATGCCGCCTTCCAGCGCGGTCAGGCGCTGCTCCAGCACGTCGGTGGTGGGGTTCATGATGCGCGTATAGATATTGCCCGGTACCTTCAGGTCGAACAGGTCGGCACCGTGCTGGGTGTCATCGAAGGCATACGCCACCGTCTGGTAGATCGGCACCGCCACCGCGCGGGTAGTCGGGTCGGGACGGTAGCCGCCGTGCACGGCCAGGGTTTCCAGTTGCCACTGCGGGTCGCTCATTGCGCCAGGCTCCATCCGGGGAAACCGCCACCATAGGCCAGCCGTCGCCCGCCGCTGAAAGCTGCTGGCGATGACGTCCATACCGGGGGTTATCAGGTTGGCCGCGATTCAGGCAGCGGTCACGGGGCGTTGATAGGCTTCGCCGCCGGGCGCTCCTGCCCGGGCACGGAGGCCCCACGCGCATGCAGCCATCCCCCTGGACACCCACCGCCAACGGTACCCCGACCCAGGTCTTGTTGGTGGAGGACGACCGTCGCCTGGCCGAACTGGTCAGCGACTATCTCCACGAACATGGTTTCGCCGTGCAGCATGTGGCGCGCGGTGACCTTGCCGGCGCGGCCTGCCGCCAGCATGCGCCCGAGCTGGTGGTACTGGACCTGATGCTGCCCGGCCTCGGCGGCATCGACGTGTGCCGGCAGATCCGCAGCTTCTCCGACGTGCCGATCCTGATGCTGACCGCCTGCGAAGACGACATCGAGCAGGTGCTGGGCCTGGAATCGGGCGCCGATGACTATGTGCACAAACCGATCGAGCCGCGCCTGCTGCTCGCCCGCCTGCGCGCCCTGCTGCGCCGCCGCCATGGCAGCAGCAACACCGGCACACCCAGCCGTCTGATGCATGGCGAACTGCTGATCGACCGCATGCAGCGCGAAGTGCACCTGCACGGTCAGCCGGTCGAGCTGGGCACCACGGAATTCGAGATCCTGTGGCTGCTGGCCAGCCAGCCGGGGCAGATCCTGTCGCGCGACCAGATCCTGCAGGCGGTGCGCGGCATCGGCTTTGACGGCCTGGACCGCAGTGTCGATGTCAGCATCGGCAAGCTGCGCCGCAAGCTCGGCGATGATGCGCGCGAACCGCGGCGGATCAAGACCGTGTGGGGCCGTGGCTACCAGTTCAATCCGTCGGCCTGGACGGCATGAAGCGGCTGTTCCTGTGGTTGTGGTTTATCACGGGTGCCTGCTTCCTGGTGTCGGTGTTCTTCCTCAACCACATCCTGGACGGCATCTACACGCCCGTGCAGGATCGCATCTTCGTCCAGCAGGTGCGTGGTCAGGTGTACGCCCTGCGCAGTGGCCTGGCCGGCCTGGATGCCGACCAGCAGCGTGAGCGCCTGCAGCAGTGGCAACCACACTACGGCATCGCCCTGACCCTGCTCGACAAACCTCCCGCACTCGACGCGCAGGAACAGGTGGCCGTGAAGGCCGATGGTTTCATCGTGCGCGATCAATACCAGCAGGTCCTGCTGCCCATCGAGGGCAGCGATGGCCGCTGGCTGCACCTGCGCCTGCCTGGCGCGGTGCAGATGACGACGTACATGACCATCGCCGCCTACCTCAGCATCCTGCTGCTGGTGGGCGCCAGCCTGTACGCGTGGGTGCGCCTGCTCTGGCGCGACCTGGAAGCGCTGCGCCGGCATGCCGACCGCATCGGTTCGGGCGATCTGCAGGCACGTGCCCAGGTCTCCCCACGCTCGCAGATCCGGGTCATCGTCGACCACTCCAACCGCATGGCGGCACGCGTGGCCGAACTGGTGCAGCGCCAACGCGACCTGACCCATGCGATCTCGCACGAGCTGCGCACGCCGATCGCGCGCGTGGCCTTCGGCCTGGACCTGATGCAGGACAGCGATGACCGCGAACGCCGCGAACGGCTGGCGCGGGGCCTGCACGGCGATCTGGCCGAACTCAACCGGCTGGTCAGCGAACTGCTGGCTTACGAACGGCTGGAGCATCCCAGCGAGGGCGAGCCGATGCAGCGCATCGAAGCCAACGACTGGCTGCAGGCCTGCCTGGCCGATGCGCGCCGCGATGCCGAACGTGCCGGCGTGATACTGCGCGTGCAGCCCAGCGCGTTGCCACGGGTGGATGCCGAGCCGCGCCTGCTGCAGCTGGCACTCAGCAATCTGGTGGGCAATGCGCTGCGCCATGCGCGTTCGCAGGTGGAAGTCTCGCTGGTCGGTGTCAGCGGCCGCGCCTGCCTGCGTGTGGATGACGACGGTCCCGGCATTGCCGAAGCCGATCGCGAGAAGGTGATGCGCCCGTTCACCCGCCTGGATGACAGCCGCAGCCGCGATACGGGGGGCTTCGGCCTGGGCCTGGCCATCGTCAGCCGCATTGCCGTCCGCCACGGCGGCGAGCTTCGCATCAGCCGCGCCACGTTGGGCGGCGCGCGCATGGAAATGCACTGGCCGCTGGCTGCCAGCTGAACGCCCCTGGGCGCGATTACAGTTGATTACAACTCCCGCACAACTGCGGACGGATCGGTCGCCGGCGTATCGCCACGCTAGCGACCCTGCAGCACTCGCCGGATGCGCGTGCTGCCTTCCTCCCATTGTCGAGAGTTTCCATGTCCCAGCTTCGCCGTTCCCCCGCCCTGCTCTGCTTGGCCCTGTTGCCGCTGTTCGCCGCACCGATCGCCCACGCCAAGGATGACCACTGGACCTTCGAGGTCGCTGCCGGCGGTGGCGTGGCGCCGCGCTACAGCGGCAGCGAGGAGTATCGTGCGACGCCGTCGTTGTCCTTTGATGTCACCTCGCCGGGTGGATGGTTTCTGGGCACCAGTGGCATTGGCTGGGGCACCTCCATCGGCGAGCACACCCGCGTGCGCGCGTATGTCGGCGCCAGCGGCATCCGCAAGGAAAAGGACTCGCTGCTCGGCGGTTCCGACTTCCTGCGCGGCATGGGTGATATCGATGCCCGTCCCCTGGTCGGCATCTCGGCTGGTTATACGCTGGGCGAAGCCGTGCTGAGCGGCTCCTGGCAGTTCACCCGCAAGGACGAGGACAAGGCCGAGAACGGCCTGGCCACCCAGCAGATCCATCTGAACCTGAGCATGCCGCTGTTCGACCTGGCCGGCGGCGTGGTCAGCGGCAGCGTGTCCACCGACTACGGCAACCGCGGCTACATGCAGACCTGGTACGGCGTCAGCCCGGAACAGGCGGCGCGCACCGGCTTTGCCGAGCACAAGCCAAAGGCCGGCCTGGTCAGTGCCGGTGTCGGCCTGAAGTGGAGCCACCGCGTGGGCCGCAACGGCAACTGGTACATCTCGGCCGAAGGCACGCGCCTGCTCGGTGATGCCGCCGACAGCCCGATCGTGCAGAAGGCGAACCAGTTCGGCTTGATGAGCGGCTATACGCACCGCTTCTGAGTGAGCGCCGGGCATGGCCCGGCCCACTTCGCAGGAAACGGGGCGCTGCGGCCAGGCAGCGCCCCGTGTGAATCACGCTTTGGCGAATACCAGGCGGCCGCCGTCGTTTCCGACTTCGATGGTATCGCCGTTGACGAAAGCACCCGACAGGATCTGCTGTGCCAGCGGATTCTCCAGCTGCGACTGGATTGCACGCTTCAACGGGCGCGCGCCATAGACCGGATCGAAGCCGACGTTGCCGAGCAGGTCGAACGCCGCATCGGAGACCGCCAGCTTCAACCCGCGCTCGGCCAGCCGCTTCTCAAGCCCACGCATCTGGATGCGCGCGATCTGCTTGATCTGCTGCTTGTCCAGCGGGTGGAACACCACGATGTCGTCCAGGCGGTTGATGAACTCCGGCCGGAAGTGCGCCTGCACCACGCCCATCACCGCCGCCTTCATCTGCGTGTAGGCCTCCGGACTGTCGTCGGTGCTCATGTCCTGGATCTGGTGCGAGCCCAGGTTCGAGGTCATCACGATGACGGTGTTGCGGAAGTCCACGGTACGGCCCTGTCCATCGGTCAGGCGGCCATCGTCCAGCACCTGCAGCAGGATGTTGAACACATCCGGATGCGCCTTCTCCACTTCGTCCAGCAGGATCAGCGAGTACGGACGGCGACGCACGGCCTCGGTCAGGTAGCCACCTTCCTCGTAGCCGACGTAGCCCGGAGGCGCGCCGATCAGGCGGGCCACGCTGTGCTTCTCCATGAATTCGCTCATGTCGATGCGGATCATCGCGTCGGCACTGTCGAACAGGAACTCGGCCAGCGACTTGCACAGCTCGGTCTTGCCGACGCCGGTCGGGCCGAGGAACAGGAACGAGCCGGCCGGGCGATTCGGATCGGACAGGCCCGCACGCGAACGGCGCACGGCATCGGAGACGACCTTGATCGCTTCTTCCTGGCCGACCACGCGGTTGTGCAGTACCTCTTCCATGCGCAACAGCTTGTCGCGCTCGCCTTCGAGCATCTTGTTGACCGGGATGCCGGTCCAGCGCGATACGACCTCGGCGATCTCCTCGTCGGTCACGCGGTCCTGCACCAGCTTGAAGTCCTTGTGCTCGGCCTCCTGGGCCGCGGCCAGCTGCTTTTCCAGCTGCGGCAGCAGCCCGTACTGGATCTCGCTCATCTTGGCGAAATCCTGGCGGCGCTGCGCGGCCTCCAGCTCCAGCTTGGCCTGCTCGACCTGTTCCTTGATCTTGGTCGCGCCCTGCAGCGCGGCCTTCTCCGACTTCCAGATTTCATTGAGGTCGGAGAACTCGCGCTCCAGCCCGTCGATGTCGTTTTCCAGGTCGGCCAGGCGCTGCCGCGAGGCTTCGTCCTTCTCCTTCTTCAGCATCTCGCGCTGGATCTTCAGCTGGATCACCCGGCGCTCAAGGCGGTCCAGCTCTTCCGGCTTGGAGTCGATCTCCATGCGCAGTCGCGAGGCGGCTTCGTCCATCAGGTCGATGGCCTTGTCCGGCAGCTGGCGGTCGGTGATGTAGCGGTTGGACAACGTCGCAGCCGCCACGATGGCCGGATCGGTGATCTCCACGCCGTGGTGCACCGCGTACTTTTCCTTCAGGCCGCGCAGGATCGCGATGGTGTCCTCCACCGACGGCTCGCCCACGAACACCTTCTGGAAACGACGCTCCAGCGCGGCATCCTTCTCGATGTACTTGCGGTATTCGTCCAGCGTGGTGGCGCCGATGCAGTGCAGCTCGCCGCGCGCCAGCGCTGGCTTCAGCATGTTGCCGGCATCCATCGCGCCATCGGCCTTGCCGGCGCCGACCATGGTGTGCAGTTCGTCGATGAACAGGATGATCTGGCCCTCATTCTTGGCCAGGTCGTTGAGCACGCCCTTCAGGCGCTCCTCGAATTCGCCGCGGAACTTGGCCCCGGCAATCAGCGCGCCCATGTCCAGCGACAGCACGCGCTTGCCGCGCAGGCCCTCGGGCACTTCGTCGTTGATGATGCGCTGGGCCAGCCCTTCCACGATCGCGGTCTTGCCCACGCCGGGCTCGCCGATCAGCACCGGATTATTCTTGGTCCGGCGCTGCAGCACCTGGATGGTGCGGCGGATTTCCTCGTCACGGCCGATCACCGGGTCGAGCTTGCCGCTCTCGGCACGCGCGGTCAGGTCGATGGTGTATTTCTCCAGCGCCTGGCGCTGTTCCTCGGCATTCTCCGACTGCACGTTCTCGCCGCCGCGCAGCTTGTCGATGGCCGCCTGCAGGCGGGTCTTGTCGGCACCGGCGGCGCGCAGCGCCATGCCCAGCGTGCCGCCGTCGTCCAGCGCCGCCAGCACGAACCACTCGCTGGCAATGAAGGCATCCCCGTGCTGCTGGGCCAGCTTGTCGGTCTGGTTCAGCAGGCGCCCCAGGTCGTTGCCCATCGAGACGTTGCCAGCCTGGCCGGACACCTTCGGCAGCGCATCCAGCGCCTCGGTCAGGCGCTCGCGCAGCACCGGCACGTTCACCCCGGCCTGGGCCAGCAGCGGACGCGTGCTGCCGCCCTGCTGGTCCAGCAGCGCGCTGAACAGGTGAACCGGTTCGATGATGCTGTTGTCGCGGCCCACGGCCAGCGACTGTGCGTCTGCCAGCGCCTGCTGGAAACGCGAGGTGAGCTTGTCCATCCGCATTGCGAATCCTCATCGGTCATCAGGGCCGGCCCGCGCCGGCGATGCTGGAAAGATGCGGTTGCCCCACCCGGTTTCAAGGGTGGCTGCGACTGCACCCCGAGGCCAGTCAGGCTTCGGCCAGCATGCCGGAACCGGTGTGGTCGGCGCGTTGATCCCGATCAGTTCTACGCGGTGAACGGGCTCAGCGGGTGATCGCGCTGCGGATCGCCCGCAGCTGCTGCTTGACCGCCCGCGCCTGGGCGGCATCCATCCGCAGCAGCGCCTTCTGCCCGATCGAGCGCGACTGCAGGGTGGGATCGACAAAGCGGTAGCGGCCGCGTTCATCGCGCTGCACCGCCGGGGGCTGCGCCAGTTCCGGGGTGTCCAGCAGGTGGTCGATCACCGCGACCAGGCGGTCGTTGAAGTACCCGTCGGGCCGGCCCAGGTCCACATAGGCCTGCTGGATCAGCGGATAGAAGCGCTTGTAGGCGGTAGCCGTTGCCGCCGGGTCCAGCGCGGTGAAGGCCTGCACGTAGGGCGCATAGCGCGCCGCGTTGCTGGCGGCGATGCGTTCGCCACCCTCGCCCGGCTCGACCTGCAGGTTGCCCGGCAGCGGCCGCGCGGCCAGCGCAGTCGGCGGCAGGCTGGGCTTGTCCACGTTGTCGAGCTGGGTAACCAGGCGCTGGATCAGGTGATCACGCAGCAGCAGGGTCAATGGCCCCTCGCCCTGGAACAACTGGCTCAATGCACCCCAGGCGGCCGTATCGCTGTCAGCCAGCTTGGGCAGCGCCGGATCGGCGGCGGCCTCGGTATCCAGCGGATGCTTGATCGCGGGCGGTGCTGGCGCGGGTTCCGCGGCCGCCTGCGGTTGTGGCGGCGCGCTGGTACTGGCGGGGGTTGATTGCACCGGCACCGAAACACCGTCTGCCAGGCGCTTCAGCTGATCGCGGAACAGCCAACCTCCCGCGCCACCGATTACCACCACGCCCAACACCCAGGGCCATACCGCCTTTCCACTCTGCATGATGCAGCACCTCGTTTCACACGCATGGTGAAGGTGTGACCCCACCGATTGCAGCCGGTTCCCCGCCTGTTCCGCTGCCGTTCGGGTTGAGGCCTGCAGCAAGGCCGTGCTCACACTTGCTTTGCATGCAGCGCGCGAGGCTGTGAGCCTTGTTCTGTGGAGGCACTGCCATGCAGTACGCGCTGTATTACTGGACCGGCATCCAGGGCCGTGGCGAGTTCGTGCGGCTGGCGCTGGAGGATGCCGGTGCCGACTACATCGACATGGCGCGGGTGCACGGCGATGCGGTGATGCAGCCGTTTCTCGATGGCAGCAGTGAAGGTGCGCAGCCCTTCGCGCCGCCATTCCTGAAGGCGGGCCGCCAGGTCATTGCACAGGTCGCCGCGATCCTGGATTTCCTCGGCCCGACGCTGGACCTGGTGCCGCATGCGGCCTCGCGGCGGGTGCAGGCGCTGCAGTTGCAGCTGACCATCGCTGATCTGGTAGCCGAGGTGCACGACACCCACCATCCAATTGCTGCATCGAAGTACTACGAGCAGCAGAAGACCGAAGCCAAGGCACGGGCCGCCTCCCTGCGTGGCGAACGGCTGCCGAAGTTCCTCGGCTACTTCGAGCAGGTGCTGGCCGCCAATGGTGGCCGCCACGCACTGCGCGAGCATTCCTATGTGGATCTGTCGCTGTTCCAGCTGCTGAGCGGGCTGGACTACATGTTCCCGCGCCGCATGCAGGCGCTCGGCCCCACACTGCCCCTGCTGCGTGCGCTGCAGGAGCGGGTGGCAAAGCGGCCGAACATCGCCGCCTATCTGGCTTCGGAGCGGCGGTTGCCGTTCAACACCAACGGCATCTTCCGCCACTACCCGGAACTGGATGGAGAGCGGTAGTGCCGGCCGCTGGCCGGCAGCTGCACGATCCGACCGAAGCCCATGAGGATGCCGGCCAGCGGCCGGCACTACCGTTGGGTCAGTTGTTTTCACCCAGCGGCTGCACCGGCTGCTTCTGCAGCGAAAGCAACCCCAGCAGCAACGCCAGTGCCACGTAGGCACCAGCGAACTGCCAGCTGATGATGCGCGCCAGGCCGTCCAGCTCCCACGGCAGGTAGATGCCACCACGCGGATCCACCGAGTGGATCAGGCCGAACAGGGTCAGCACCGCAGCCACCAGCAGGAAGCCGCAGGCACGGCGCAGGCGGCCATCGACCATCGCCGCCACCGCCGAAATCCACAGCATCGAGGTGATGATGAAACCGTTGCCGAGGGTGAAGATCACCGCCAGCTCGGGCAGGCCATGGCCGTCGAGCTTGGTCAGCAGCTGCGGCAGCTGGTCCGGCGCGATCCAGCCGGGTGCCTTGATCGCCAGCAGGTACGCCACCGACGGCAGGAAACCGAACACCATCGCACCGGTGTGGTGACGCGGCGTGGCCTGGAAGGCCTGGGTGGTGATGTCGATGGCCACGTACACGATGATCGGTGCCAGCACCGCCAGCGGCAGCCACTGCACCAGCCCGGAGATGATGCCGAGCATGCCGCCGATGCCGACGAACAGGCCGGTCAGTAGCGTGTAGCCGCTGCGCGCACCCATGTGCTTGTACGCCGGCTGGCCGATGTAGGGCGTGGTCTGCGCCACGCCGCCACAGACGCCGGCCACCAGCGTGGCCACCGCTTCCACCAGCAGGATGTCGCGGGTGCGGTAGTCGTCGCCGGCTGCGCGCGCGCTTTCAGAGACGTTGATGCCACCGACCACCATCAGCAGGCCGAACGGCAGCAGCAGCGGCAGGTAGGTCATCGCGGTGGGCAGGCCGTCGAGGAAGCCCAGTGTCGGCAGCGGCAGCACCACCTGCGGCGGCACCCACTCCGGTACATGGAAGCCGGGTGCGCCCAGCCCGGCCAGGCCGAGGCCGTAGTACAGCACGGTGCCGAACACGAAGGCCAGCAGCACGCCCGGGCCACGCACCGGCAGCTTTCCCTTGGCGATCAGCACGTACAGCAGCAAACCGAGCGTGGTGAAGCCGACCAGCGGCGAGCGCAGCGTTTCCAGCAGCGGCAGCAGACCCATCAGCACCAGCGCGATGCCGGCGATGGAACCCAGCAGCGCGGCACGCGGCAGCGCGCGGGTGACCGCTTCGCCGAAGAACGACAACACGAACTTGAGCACGCCCATGATGACCAGCGCGGCCATGCCCAGCTGCCAGGTGGCGATGCCCGCAGCGTGCGGGTCCATGCCCTGCTGCTTGAACGCGATGAAGGCCGGGCCGAGCACCAGCAGCGCCATGCCGATGCTGGTCGGTGCATCCAGGCCGAGCGGCATGGCGGTGACATCGTCGCGGCCGGTACGCGCGGCCAGCCGGCGCGCCATCAGGGTGTACAGCAGGTTACCGACCAGCACGCCGAAGGCGGTGCCGGGGAACATGCGGCCGAACACCACGTCGGCGGGGAACTGGAAGATCCCGACCAGGGCCATGGCGATGAAGCCGAGGATGGAGAGGTTGTCGACGACCAGGCCGAAGAAGCCGTTGAAGTCACCGGCGACGAACCAGCGACGCGGTGCGGCGGAAGCGGGAGCGGACATGGAAGGGGCGGTGGGGGTGGGGACCGCCGATGGTAGGCCCAGCGGGGCCAGCGCGCCAATTCCGTCGTGGAATGATGGGTTCCAGCCAACGGCGGGGCCCCTCGTGGCTGGGTTGGTCGCGGACAGCGGACCTCAGGGGGTGGGCCGGGCGGGTAGGCTGCGCAGGGGTCGCTGCAAGTACGTCCCTGTAAGCTCGGTCGCCGCATCCATGCGGCTCACGCCCCTGCGCAGCCTACCCGCCCGGCCCCTGACAGTTTCGTGCGCGTGCCAGCCACGGAAGAGAATCAAAAGATCAAAAGCAAAGGCAGGCGCTCGTTGTAGCGCCGAGCCCCTGCTCGGCCGCTGTACGCGAAGCCTCTGAGCCGAGCACGGTTCGGCTCTACAGAAGATCTTTCCGATCATTCTTTCGTTCATCCACGCATGGCGTGGATCTACCGTGTCGACCAAGGTCGACACCCATCAGGCACCGGCCATGCCATTCCGACAGATCGCAGAAATCTGTCGAAGGCGGGGTGGGTCCGGTTGCGGGGGTGTCCGCGGCACGGATGCCGCGGCCAAGCCCCCAGGGACGGGTTTACGGCGTCCCCCGCAACCGGACCCGCCCTGCCATCCCACGGAATGCCCGCTGTTGCTGTTGCTTCGGTTGTTGCTGTTGCTTCGGTTGTTGCTGTTGCTTCGGCTGTTGCATTGGCCTCTGCGGGTGCAGGGCGCAGCCCTGCATCGACCAACTCCCTACTTCTTCAGGAAGTTGTCCACCAGCAGATGCTTCACGTCGTCGAAGCGGCCGTTCAATACCGCCTTGGCTGCATACAGCGCGGTACCGGCCACCTGCTTGGCCTCGATCTGCGGCGGCATCACCAGCTCGGCGCGGCTGGTATGCACGTCCAGCAGCGCCGGGCCACGCTGCGACAGGAAATCCTGCACCGCTTCTTCCAGATCCTCGCTGCGCGTCACCGTGCGGCCGTGGAAGCCGATCACTTCGGCAAGGCGGCCAAAATCCGGGTTCTTCAGGTCGGTGTAGTTGTCCAGCAGGCCTTCCACCTTCTGCTCCAGCTCGACGAAGTTCAGCGAGCCATTGTTGAACACCACCACCTTGATCGGCAGGTTCTCCTGCACGGCCGTCAGCAGGTCGCCCAGCAGCATCGCCAGGCCGCCATCGCCGGACAGCGAAATCACCTGCCGGCCGGGGAACGCCTTCTGCAGGCCCAGTGCCTGCGGCATTGCGTTGGCCATCGTGCCGTGCAGCAGGCTGGTCAGCGTGCGGCGGCGACCGTTGACGCGGATATGCCGCAGCACCCAGACCATCGGCGAGCCGCCGTCAGCGGTGAACAGCGCATCGTCGCTGGCGTACTTCGACAGCAGCGCGGTCAGATGCTGCGGGTGGATCAGCTCGCCCTCGCCCGGCTGTTCTTCCTGCTCGCGCTTCTTCAGCGCCTTGTCGCGACGTTCGATACATTCGTCCAGGAAACTGCTGTCCTCGCGCGGCGGCAACATCGGCAGCAAGGCATCCAGCGTCGGTGCGATGTCACCGACCACGCCCAGGTTCACCGGGTGGCGGCGGCCGAGATGGCTGCCATCGCGGTCGACCTGGATGATCGTGGCCTTGTCCGGGTAGAACTGGCCCCAGGCGAAGTCGGCGCCGAGCAGCAGCAGCGTGTCGCACTCCATCAGCGTGTGGAAGCCGGATTCGATGCCGAAGATGCCGGTCATGCCCATGTTGTACGGGTTGTCCGGCTCGACGAAGTCCTTGGCGCGCGAGGTGTGCGCGATCGGTGCCTGCAGGCGCCGGGCCAGTTCCAGCAGCTGTGCGTGCGCACCCTGGCAACCGGCGCCGGCGTAGATGCCGATGCGCTTGCCCTGCCCCAGCAGCTCGGCGATGCGCTGCAGCTCAGCATCCGACGGGCGCAGTACCGGCTGGGTGTAATGCACCGAGAACGGCACATCGTGCTTCACTTCGGCCTGGCTGATATCGGCGGGCAGGATCACCACCGCCACGCCACGGCGGCTGATCGCGGCCTGGCAGGCCAGGGTGACCACGCGACGCGCCTGCTCGGCGCTGTGCACCTGCTCGCAGAACACCGAACAACTGGCGTACACCGCCTTGAAGTCCACTTCCTGCGGAAATTCCATGCCCAGCTCGCTGGTCACCACCTGGCTGGCGATCAGCACCATCGGCGCGCGGTTGCGGTTGCTCTCGAACACGCCATTGATGAAATGCAGGCTGCCGGGGCCGCAGGAGCCGGCGCAGGCGGTCAGTTCGCCGCTCACCAGCGAATCGGCGCCTGCGGCAAAGGCTGCTACTTCCTCATGCCGCACATGCACCCATGCGATCTCGCTGCCATGCATCGCATCGGTCACGTGGTTGAGCGTATCGCCCACGATGCCGTAGCAACGGCGGACACCGGCCTGCTGCAGGGCGTCCACCACAATTTCGGCCACGCGCTTGCTCATCGGATACATCCTCGAACGGGGGAACGTCCGAGGCTAGACCCGATGAAGTGATGCCTCCGCAAAAAAAGGGGACGGAGGGAATCAAGTCGTATGTGCCACAAACGACTTAATTCCCTCCGTCCCCTTTTTCTTCAATCGTTGACGTTGATCCAGCCTTCCACCGCGCCCTGCTTCGGGTTGCGGTAGCGCAGCTTCACCCAGCCGTCCTGTTCATCCAGCAGTTCCACGCGGTCGCCCTGCACCAGGTAACGCTTGGTGCTGGACGCACCGGGTCGGTCGAACAGGAACAGGCGCGCGGGTACCACGGCGGCCTGCTGACCACGCAACGGCCCGTCCGGCGGTGCGCCCATGCCATTGGCAATCGCGCTCTCCAGCACACGGCCGGCCGGATCATACGTGCGCCAGACCGCCAACGGGCCCTGCTCGTCGGTCTGTTCCCACTGCAGCGCGGCGTTCAAGGTATCGCCCAGCATCAGCACGCTCTCAGAGCGGTACAGATGGAGCTTCGCGCCTGCAAACCGGTACTGGTCGGTGTACCACATCGGGCCACTGCGGCAACTGCTGGTCAAGGTACGAGTGGCAGCATCCACGCTCAACCCCATCAGGTCACCGCAACTGTCCTTGCCGTGGGTGTCGGCCTGCAGCGCGCGGAAACCCACAGTGGCCGGATCGAACCGGTACACCGCCACCGCTTCGTTGACCATGCCTACCGGAGCGCGTGCGACCAGTTCCGGGTAGCCATCGAAATCGACATCTTCGAGCGACCATCGCGAATTGCCGTCGGCATCGGCCGCGCCGGCCAGCGTTTGGCGCTTGCCCGAGGGTGACAGCTGCACCGCGATGCTGCCGTCCTGCTGCGGATCGGCATGCGCCTGCACATGCGCGGCCACCTGGAAGCGCAGCGTTTCGCCGTCGTCCCCACCCGCCTGCGCCGTCGGTGCCAGTACGCCTGCCAATGCCAGGCCCAGCAGGCATTCCCTGTAGTTCATCATTGCTCCCTGCGGCACCGCGGCGGCACCTTCAACTCAGAACGATACCTCGACCGCCTGCCGCGACCACAGCACCGACTGATGCCTGGTCTGCTGCTTCCACGCCAGGCGGATCGCTTCGATGTCGGCGCGGCGCTGCGGGGTGTCCTCGTGCAGCACCACCAGCACCTTGGTGCGCAGGCGGTTGGGCGCGGCATCACCGCGGAACAGCCATTGGCCATAGGCATCGAACACGGTCAGGCCATCCGGGAAGCGCGGAGTGACTTCCTTGTCCAGGAAGGTGCGCCACTGCGCCTCGCTGATGGTATCGGCCTGCGGGCGGTTGCCGGCGCCCTGCTCCTCGCCCACGCCGAAATACAGCTCGCTGCGCACCCAGCCGTGGCCGGCGGACGGGCGTGCAGCATCGCCCTTCAGTTCGGCGGTGGTGGCCGTGGCATAGGCGCTGGGCGCCTGCGAGGACAGGCTGGCGCAGCCACTGGTGGCCAGCAGCACGGCGAAGACGAGGCCAAGGTGTTTCATCGGTACAGCTCCGGGGAAGGGGACAAGGCGAGCCGGCAGCGTACAGCGCCACCGGCCCGGCGTGCTGATGCCAGCAGGGCATCAACTCATGCCGGACCGGCAGGGGCTTGCATCGGCACCGGTCATCACGCGAAGATAATATATCGCTTCATCCGGATGGATGTAAGTGCAACCATCTCCCCCCTTCCCCGTCGTCGTTGTTGCTGGAGCCCCCATGTCCGTCCGCCTGCCCGCGTCGCCGCTCGGCCTCGCCATCGCCCTCGCGCTTTCCTCCGCCGCCGTCCCGGCCCTGGCCCAGGACGCCACCAACCTGGACACCGTTATCGTCACCGGCACCCGTGCCGCCGACCGCACCGTGCTCGAATCCACCTCGCCGGTGGATGTGCTCACCGCCGAGGACATCCGCAAGGCCGGCGTGGTCAACGGCGAACTGGGCAGCGCGCTGCAGGCGCTGCTGCCGTCGTTCAACTTCCCGCGCCAGTCCAACTCCGGCGGCGCCGACCATGTGCGCGCCGCGCAGTTGCGCGGCCTGTCGCCGGACCAGGTGCTGGTGCTGGTCAATGGCAAGCGCCGCCACCACACCGCGCTGGTCAACACCGACAGCAAGATCGGCAAGGGCACCACCCCGGTTGATTTCAATTCGATCCCGGTCAGCGCGATCAAGCGCATCGAAGTACTGCGTGATGGCGCTGGTGCGCTGTATGGCTCGGATGCGGTGGCCGGCGTGATCAACGTGATCCTCGACAACGGCGGCGACGGTGGCGAAATCGAGGCCAGCTACGGTGCCAACCACACCGACCTCAAGCCGATCGGCCGCACCCTCACCGACGGCCAGACCGGCAACGTCAGCGCCAAGGTCGGTACTTCGCTGGGCGAGGACGGCGGCTTCCTGCGCGTCGGCCTGGAATACAAGCACCGCAACGGCACCAACCGCGCCGGCTTCGACCAGATTCCGCCGTGGGACCAGACGCCGGACAACCTGGCGCTGCAGGGCAAGCGCAACTACGTGCTGGGCGATGGCAAGAGCAAGGACATCAACCTGTGGTTGAACACCGAGATCCCGGTGGGACAGACCTCGACGTTCTACGCGTTCGGTACCTTCAACCAGCGTGACACCGAAGGCGCCAACTACTTCCGCTATCCCGATGGCGAGGCCAACTGGAAGCAGGTCTATCCGAACGGTTACCGGCCGATCTCCGAGGGCGAGAACCGCGACGTGCAGGCCGTGGCCGGCGTGCGCGGGCAGTGGGGCGAATGGAGCTACGACGGCAGCCTGGACTACGGCCAGAACGACTTCACCTACCGCCTGCGTGATTCGCTCAACGCCTCGCTGGGCCCGACCAGCCCGACCCGCTTCAAGACCGCCGATTACGAATACGCACAGACCGTGGGCAACTTCGATCTGAGCCGCGTGTTCACCCAGAGCGACAGCATCAGCCACACGCTCGGCCTGGGCGTGGAAGCACGCCACGAGCGCTACCAGACCCGTCCCGGCGACCCGGCCAGCTATGCGGCCGGTCCGTACACCGACCGCCCGACCGGTTCGCAGGCCGGTGGCGGCTTGACCCCGCAGGACGCGGCCACCCTGTCGCGCGATGTCGCCAGCGCCTACGCCAGCCTGTCCAGTCAGTTCGGCGAGAAGTTCTCCACCGATCTGGCCGCGCGCTACGAGCACAACGACGACTTCGGCGGTGAACTGACCGGCAAACTCGGCCTGCGCTATGAATTCACCCCGGCGTTCGCGCTGCGCGGTGCCATCTCCAACAACTTCCGTGCGCCGTCGCTGGCACAGATCGGCTACGAATCCACCTCCACCGGCTACAACGCTGGCGGCCAGCTGGTGCAGGGCCGCCTGTTGTCGGTCAACAACCCGATCGCGCGTGGCCTCGGTGCGCAGAACCTGAGGCCGGAGAAGTCGATCAATACCTCGCTGGGCTTCACCAGCCGAATTGGCGAGCACTTCGACCTGTCACTGGACTTCTTCCAGATCGACATCGACGATCGCATCGCGCTGTCGGAGAGCATCACCGGCGATGCACTGACCGACTACGTGGCCGCCAACTACGGCGTCAGCGGCCTGCAGAGCGCCAGTTTCTTCGTCAACGCCGCCGATACCCGCACCCGCGGCGCCGAGCTGGTGAGCAACTGGCGCCAGTCACTGGGCGACGGCCAGCTGCTGCTGACCGGCACCTACGCCTATACCAAGACCACGCTGAAGAACGTGCTGGCTACGCCGGCGCAGCTGCAGGCGCTCAACCCGAACTATGTGCTGTTCGGCATCGAAGAGACCAATACGCTCACCGATGCCACGCCGCGTACCCGCGGCAGCTTCTCTGCCGCGTGGAGCAACGACCACTGGTCGCTGAGCACCCGTGTGAACCGCTACGGCAGCGCCACCCGCGTGTTCAACTTCGGTGACGGCTACATCCCGCGCCAGACCTACCAGGCCGAGTGGCAGCTGGATGCGGAGGTCGAATACCGCATCACTCCGCGCTGGAGCGTGGCCATCGGCGGCCAGAACCTGACCGACAACTACCCGGATCGATCCAACAGCGATATCCACTACTTCGGCAACCTGCCGTATGACGTGCTGTCGCCGATCGGCAGCAACGGCGCGTACTACTACGGCCGCGTCCGCTATACGTTCTGATCGCATTGGGTAGGTGCGGACCGTTGGTCCGCACGACACGGTAGTGCCGGCCGCTGGCCGGCAACTTCGTGATCCGGGTGCGGATCTGCTTTGGGTGGGTGCGAACCGTTGGCCCGCACGACACGGTAGTGCCGGCCGCTGGCCGGCAACTTCGTGATCCGGGTGCGGATCTGCTTGGGGCGGGTGCGGACCGTTGGCCCGCACTGTTTGAGCTGGATGCAGGCTGACCTGCCGTGCCGACCAACGGTCGGCACCCACCGAAGCAGGGCCGTAGCCTGCCCTCGACCCCGCGTACACGCCCACGCTGGCAAGCTGGGCGTCATGGCTGAACCGCTCCCCCTGCGTCCGCCACCGCCATTGCTGGACGACGCCTGCGCGTTGTTCCTCGATGTCGATGGCACCCTGATCGAATTCGCTGCACGCCCGGATGCCGTGCAGCTGCTGCCGGATGTGCGTGAAGCCATCGGCCGCATCAGCGACCGCCTGGAAGGTGCCGTGGCACTGGTCAGTGGTCGCCCGCTTGAACAGCTGGATCAACTGTTCGCCCCCCTGCAACTACCCGCCGCCGGCCTGCACGGCCATGAGCTGCGTGGCGAAGACGGTCGTGTGCTGCGCAACGAACACGACGACGACACCGCCGAATGGCTGCACGCGCTGCACCAGCAGGCGATGCGCTTCGCCCATGGGCATCCTGGCGTGCTGGTGGAAGACAAGGGCGTCGGCCTGGCCTTGCACTGGCGCGGTGCGCCGCACGCCGCCAGCGATGTCCGCGCGTTCGCTGACCGCCACGTGCGTGGCCGCACCAGCTACCGCCTGCAGCCTGGCGACCATGTGGTCGAGTTCGTGCCTGTCGGCACCGACAAGGGCCGTGCCGTGCGCCGGATGATGCAGTACCTGCCCTTCCGCGGCCGCCTGCCGGTGTTCCTCGGTGATGACCTCACCGACGAATTCGGCTTCGATGCTGCCAACGGCCAGCATGGCTGGAGCGTGCTGGTGGGTGAACGTGAACCCAGTGCGGCCGTGTTCGCGCTGCCCGACATACGCAGCGTGCACGCCTGGCTGCGTGAGAATGCCTATTGACCCGGCCAACCCCCACGGCCGCAACCGAGATGTACCGCGTGATGACCCAACCCGATCTTGATCTGGGCGTGGTCGGCAACGGCAGCTTCGGCGCCCTGGTCGACAAACATGCCCGCGTTGTCTGGAGCTGCCTGCCCACCTTCGACGGCGACCCCGCCTTCTGCGCCCTGCTCGGCCCCAACCAGCAGACCGGCGGCGACTTCGCCATCGAGCTGGAGGACTTCGCGAGCAGCGAGCAGGAATACCTCACCAACACTGCGATCCTGCGCACCGTGCTGCGTGACACGCAGGGCGGCGCATTGGAAATCCTCGATTTCGCCCCGCGCTGGCGCCAGAACGACCGCTTCTACCGGCCGGTCAGCCTGATCCGCCAGGTGCGTCCACTGGCCGGCAGCCCGCGCATCACCGTGCGTGCGCGCCCGCTGGCCGACTGGGGCGCACGCGTGCCAGAGTCGACCTGGGGCAGTAACCATGTGCGCTGGATCCTGCCCGAGCACGTGCTGCGGCTGACCACCGATGTGCCGGTGCGCTTCGTGCGCGACGGCCTGCCGTTCGTGCTCAACCATCCGATCCACCTGATCCTGGGCGTGGATGAATCGCTCAATCGGTCGATCAGCGGCTACGTGCAGGAAGCCTTCCAGCGCACCCGCGACTACTGGCGCGAGTGGGTGCGCTACCTGTCCATTCCACTGGAATGGCAGGACGCGGTCATCCGCAGTGCGATCACGTTGAAGCTGTGCCAGTACGAGGACAGCGGCGCGATCATCGCGGCGATGACCACTTCCATTCCGGAAGCACCCGGCAGCGTGCGCAACTGGGACTACCGCTACTGCTGGCTGCGCGACGCGGCCTTCGTGGTGCGGGCGCTGAACCGTCTCGGCGCCACGCGCACGATGGAACAGTTCCTCGGCTACATCTTCAACCTGGCCACCACCGACGGCACGCTGCAGCCGCTGTATGGCATCGGCTTCGAGGCCAAGCTGGACGAAGATGAAGTGCCCAGCCTGTCCGGTTATCGCGGCATGGGCCCGGTACGGCGCGGCAACCTGGCCTGGGTGCAGCGCCAGCACGATGTCTACGGCAGCGTGGTGCTGGCGTCCACGCAGCTGTTCTTCGACCGGCGCCTGCAGGACCCGGGTGATGCGCACACCTTTGCCCGCCTGGAACCCCTGGGCGAACAGGCCTTCGCCCTGCACGACGTACCCGATGCCGGCCTGTGGGAATTCCGCGGCCGCACCGAAGTGCACACCTACACCAGCGCGATGTGCTGGGCTGCCTGCGACCGCCTGTGCAAGATCGCCGTGCGCCTGAAGCGCGATGACCGCGCGCATTACTGGCGCGAGCGCGCCGACACCATCCACGCGCGCATCATGGCCGAATCCTGGAACGAGGAGCTGGGCCACTTCACCGATACCTTCGGCGGCCATCGGCTGGATGCCTCGCTGCTGCTGCTGGCCGATATCGGTTTCATCGACGCGCTGGACGCCCGCTTCATCGCCACCGTCGATGCCATCGGCCGCGACCTCAAGCATGGCAATTCGCTGTACCGCTATGTCGCGCCGGATGACTTCGGTGAACCGGAAACCAGCTTCACCATCTGCACCTTCTGGTACATCGACGCGCTGGCCGCGATCGGGCGCATGGATGAAGCACGTGAGATGTTCGAGCTGCTGCTGAAGCAGCGCAACCACCTGGGCCTGCTGTCGGAGGATCTGGCCTTCGACAGCGGCGAGGCCTGGGGTAATTTCCCGCAGACCTATTCGCACGTCGGCCTGATCACCGCCGCAATGCGCCTGTCGCGGTCCTGGCAGGAGGCATCGTGAGTCGTCTGGTCGTGGTTTCAAACCGTGTGGCCGTGCCCGGCGAGAACCGCGCCGGCGGCCTGGCTGTCGGCCTGCTGGCTGCCCTGAAGGAACGCGGTGGCCTGTGGTTCGGCTGGAGTGGCAAGACGGTGAAGGAAGGCAGCGGCACGCTGCACCGGCAGAAAGACGGTGACATCGACTACGTCACCATGGACCTGAGCAAGCGTGAGGTCGATGGCTACTACAACGGCTTCGCCAACCGCACCTTGTGGCCGCTGCTGCACTTCCGCCTGGATCTGGTCGACTACGACCGCGGCACCCGCGAGACCTACCACAAGGTCAACGCGCTGTTCGCCGACAAGCTCGCGCCACTGCTGCGCGAGGACGACATCGTCTGGATCCACGACTACCACCTGATTCCCCTCGGTGCGCTGCTGCGCGAGCGCGGCATCGGTTGTCGCATAGGCTTCTTCCTGCATATCCCGATGCCGTCTGCCGACCTGCTGCAGGCGATGCCCGACCACCTGCGGCTGTTCTCCGCGCTGTACGCCTACGACCTGGTCGGCTTCCAGACCCAGCGCGACGCTGATCGCTTCCAGACCTACCTGCGCCTGTTCGGCGGCGGCCGCGTGCTCGACAACGGCGAGCTGGAAGCACCGGGCGGGCGCCGCTTCCGTGCCGCCGCCTTCCCGATCGGCATCGACACCGAGCTGATCGCACGCCAGGCCGGCACAGCGGCCACCAAGGCCGCCGTGAAGAACCTGCGCGCCAGCCTGCGCGATCGCCAGCTGGCGATCGGCGTGGATCGCCTGGACTATTCCAAGGGCCTGCCCGAACGCTTCCTTGGCTTCGAGCGCTATCTTGAGCGCCACCCCGACCAGCGCGGCTCGCTGACCTACCTGCAGATCGCCCCGGTCTCGCGCGGCGATGTCACCGAGTACCGGCAGCTGCGCAGCCAGCTGGAACAGATCGCCGGCCACATCAACGGTGGCCACGCCGAACCTGACTGGACGCCGCTGCGCTACGTCAACCAGAACTTCACCCATGCCACCCTCACCGGCTTCTACCGGGCGGCGGCGGTCGGCCTGGTCACGCCGTTGCGCGATGGCATGAACCTGGTGGCCAAGGAATACGTGGCGTCGCAGGACCCGGAAGATCCCGGCGTGCTGGTGTTGTCGCTGCTGGCCGGCGCTGCCGACGAACTTAAGCAGGCATTGCTGGTGAACCCGCACGATCTGGACGGCGTGGCCGACGCCATCGCCACTGCAGCAACGATGTCACTGAGCAGGCGCAAGGAACGCTGGCACGCGATGATGGATCACCTGCGCACCTACGACATCAATCACTGGCGCCGCAGCTATTTGGACGCGCTGGAAGGTTGAGGAAAAAGGGGACGGAGGGGATCAAGGCAGTTGTGCACAGACGCCTTGATCCCCTCCGTCCCCTTTTTCCTTCAATCCAGGAATCGCGCTGCCTGCTCCGGTGCGGGCAGATGACAGGCGTCGTGCCGTCCGAACCAGCGGTAGCGGTTGCGCGCCAGCACGCGGTACGCGGCATCACGCCAGCCGCGCGGCACTGCCCGTAGTACGCCGGTCAGGCGCCAGGCGCCGCCCAGCCCCGTCAGTACGCGCAGGATCGCATCGGTATCGGTCCAGGCACCCTGTGCGTCCAGCAGCAGGAACGACATCGGGTCCTGCGGGTCCAGCCCGTGCGCGCGCAACATCGCGCTGCCCTGCTGCCCCTGCATCGCCGCAAAGCGGTAGCGCCCCGCGCGGTCGAAACGCAGCAGGAAGCGCACCCAGCGGTTGCACAGCGCGCATACGCCATCGAATACGATCACCGCGCTGCCCGCCTCGGCGGCGGCCTCACTGCGGTTCGAGCCAACCTTCATAGCGGATCAGGGCTCCGGCCCAGGGCAGCGTCACATCGACCAGGAAAGTGTAACGCTCGCCCTGCCAGGCTTCGCGGCAACGTACGCCACCAAACCAGCGCCTCGGCAGCGGCAGCAGCCCGAACGCCCAGACCCGGCGCACCGACCAGTCGATGCCACCCTCGCGGGCCTGCGGATCAAACTCGAAGCGCACCGCGCCCAACTGCTCGCGCAGGCAGCCCTCGTGCGCCCATAGCCGCGACACCATCGGCCAGCGGCCAAAACGCCGCGCCCACTGCTCGCCCTGCCCGTGTGCACTGAACGCCACTTCGGTCGGCAACGCTCCACCGTCCTTCGGCAGCCGCGCCAACACGGCCAGCAGCGGCACCAGCCAGTGCCGCCCCCTCACGATGCGCGCCTGCCCCACGTAGCGGCAGGGCAACGGCGCGGCATGCAGCGCCTGCACCGGCGCGGCCAGGGTGGCGAAGGCCGGCCCCAGCACGCGCGCGAACAGCGGCAAGGTCAGGGCGCGATCCAGGCCAGCGTCGCCATGCGCCCGGTGCGACGGTCGCGCCGGTGCGAATACAGGTCCGGATCGGCCATGGTCGACACCGTGCCGCCATGGACCTGCGCCGGGTCCATGCCCGCCGCCTGCAACCGCTGCCGCGCCAGCGCGAACAGGTCCACCTTCCAGTGGCCCGCGCGGGTGGCAACGAACGCCGCCTCGGCGGCCGGATCATGGCCGACGAAGGCGTGGTAGACCTCCTCGCCGATCTCGTAGTCGGCCGGTCCGGCGGCCGGGCCCAGCCAGGCCCGCAGCTGCGCCGGCGGCGTCTGCATGGCGGCCACGGTGGCCTCCAGCATGCCGTCGGCCAGGCCACGCCAGCCTGCGTGGGCCGCGCCCACCTCACTGCCATCGGCGGCGGCAAACACCACCGGCAGGCAGTCGGCAGTCAGGATCGCCAGCACCACGCCCGGCACCGAAGTCACTGCGGCATCGGCCACCGGCTCGCTTGCGCCGGGCACCGGCGGCGCGGTGAAGCGCAGCACGGTGCTGCTGTGCACCTGGCGCAGCCAGTGCGGTGTCGAGGGCAGCCCCAGCCCCTGCTGCAGCAGCTGGCGGTTGTGCTCTACGTTGGCTGGGGTATCACCGTCGGCCGCGTGCCGGTTGCCCAGGTTGAACTGCGCGAACGGCGCCGGCGAAATGCCCGCACCGTGCCGACGCGTGGTCAGCGCATTGACGCCCGGCGGCGCCGGCCAGTCCGCCTGCAGCACGGGCAGCGCGGCGGCCATCACCAGCGGTCCCGCTCGCGCGCGGCGAAGGCCTCGCTGTCTTCGCGCAGCACCTTCATCAGGTGCAGCATGTCCTCCGGCACCGGCGCGGTGTTGCGCACCAGCTCACCGGTGATCGGATGGGTGAACTCCAGGGTCTCGGCGTGCAGGGCCTGGCGCTTGAAGCCACGCAGCGCGGCCACCAGCTCATCGCTGGCCCCCTTGGGCAGCTTCAGCGCACCGCCGTACAGCGGGTCACCGATGATCGGATGGCGCACATGCGCCATGTGCACGCGGATCTGGTGGGTACGGCCGGTTTCCAGGCGGCACTCCAGCGCGGTGTGCGCACGGAAGCGCTCGCGCAGGCGGTAGTGGGTGATCGCTTCCTTGCCGTCCTCGCGCACCGCCATCTTCAGGCGGTCGCGCGGGTGGCGGTCGATCGGGGCATCGGCGGTACCGCCGGCCACCAGCGCACCCATCACGATGGCCAGGTACTGGCGGTGCACGTCGCGTGCGGCCAGTTGCTCGACCAGCGCGGTCTGCGCTTCCAGGGTCTTGGCCACCACCATCACGCCACTGGTGTCCTTGTCCAGGCGGTGCACGATGCCCGCGCGCGGCAGCACCGCCACCGACGGGTCGCGGAACAGCAGGGCGTTGACCAGGGTGCCGCTGTGGTTGCCCGCGCCCGGGTGCACCACCAGGCCGACCGGCTTGTTGATCACCAGCAGGTGCTCGTCCTCGAACAGCACGTCCAGCGGGATGTCCTCCGGCTGGGCGTCGGTCTGGGTTTCCAGCACCACGTTGAGGGTCACCACCTCGCCACCGCGCAGCGGATCGCGCGGGCGCACCTGGGCGCCGTCCAGCAGGACCTCCCCGGCCTTGATCCACTCGGTCAGGCGCGAACGCGAGTATTCGGGGAACAGTTCGGCCACCACGGCGTCGAAACGGCGGCCGGCAGCGGTGTCGGGGACGATGGCCTGGCGGGCCGATTCAGAGGGTTGTTCAGACATGGCAGGGGGCATTCTTTGAAATTTTGGGGTCCCGGCGGCCGGTTTCAGTCGCTGGACAGGACACTAGGCTATCATCGACCCTTCGTATTCCAGCCGCGTCCCGCCTTGACCTCATGATCCGACGCTCCTCCATGCTCTCCGCGCCCGTCCGCCTCACCGCCCTGCTGCTGGTGCTGGTCATCGCCGCCACCGGCTGCCACCGTGGCGCCAAGAAGGGCGATCGCCCCGATGAAGGGACGCCGGTCGAACAGTTGTACGAGAAGAGCCACAAGCTGATGCAGGGTGGCAACTGGAGCGGGGCTGAAACCAGCTTCCGCCGTCTCGTGGCCCAGTATCCGTACGGCCCGTATACCGAACAGGCGATGATCGAAACCGCCTACGCGCAGTACAAGGCCGGCAAGCACGATGACGCGGTGTCCAGCATCGACCGCTTCATCCGTACCTACCCGACCCATCGCAACATCGCGTACCTGTACTACCTGCGCGGCCTGGCCAACTCCAACCGCAGTACGGTTTTCCTGCGTCGCGTATGGTCGCTGGATGCCAGCCGCCGCGATCTGTCCACGCCGCACCAGGCGTATTCGGACTTCAACATCGTGGTCGACCGTTACCCGAACAGCCGCTACGCCGCCGATGCGCGCCAGCGCATGCTGGAGCTGCGTGACGTGTTCGCCCAGCATGAGCTGGACAACGCCCTGTACTACATGCGCCGCGGCGCCTGGGTCTCGGCCGCCGGCCGCGCCAACTACCTGCTGGAAACCTATCCGCAGAGCGCGTTCCAGTACGATGCCGTCGCCGTCCTGGCCGATTCCTACACCCACCTGGGCAACAAGACCCTGGCCGACGACGCCCGCCGCGTCCTGCAGCTGAACCAGCCGGACCACCCGTGGCTGGAAGGCAAGTGGCCGAAGTACCCGTGGATGATCCGCAAGCTGAACCCGTTCGCTGGCGAAAAGTCCGCCAGCACCGGCCAGCGCAACGCGCGACTGGAAAAGAAGTAAAAGAAGGCCCCAAAAGGGGCCTTTTCTTTGTCGGCAGATCCACGCCATGCGTGGAGGGTTCGTGCGCCCATGGACCACGACACTAGGAATTCTACGAATCCCCGGCGGATGCGACGCCGGTCCCAATCGGCGTAGGCGAGGCCCTCCACACTGCGGCGCAACGGCCATCCCGGCCGTGAAGGAGCGCCCATGACCCCACCACCCCGTCGTTTCCGCCCCCTCGCCTGCCTCCTCGCCACTGCCCTGCTGGCGCTGTCCTCGGGCCCCGTGGCGGCTGCCCCACCCGCACCGGGCGATCTGCTGTCTGCTGCCCCCTATCGCGCGTCGTGGGTGCCGTCCAAGGCCGCGCAGGCCTACAAGCTGCACTACCGCACCCCGGATCATCGCGGCCAGCTGGCCGAAGGCACCGGCCTGCTGTACCTGCCCGCCGGCGCGGCGCCTGCAGGCGGCTGGCCGGTGGTGTCCTGGGCACATGGCACCCAGGGCATCGCGGATCGCTGTGCGCCCTCGGTGTCCGGCCCCACCCATCCCGAACGCGACGGGCGCTTCCTGGACGTGTTCCTGGCCCAGGGCTATGCCGTCGCCGCCGCCGACTACCAGGGGCTGGGCAGCCCGGGGGAGCATGCCTACCTGCACGTGCGCACCGCCGCACGCAATGCCATCGACATGGTCAAGGCCAGCCGCCACTACCTGGGTGCCACGACGCTAGCACCCCGCTGGGTCTCAATCGGCTATTCACAGGGAGGCGCAGCTGCATTGGCCGCAGGCCATCTGGCCGCCTCCCATGGCGGCCCATCCCTGCAGTACCGCGGCAGCTTCACCGCAGGAACGCCCACTGCGGTCGAGCTGACCGCGCTGGTGATGAAGCCCGACAACCGGGCCGCCAACCCTGGCGCGCTCAATGCGTATCACGCGTATCTGCTCGACGGTCTGCTGCAGGTTGCGCCGCAGATCGACCGCGTCCTCAGCGACACCGGCCGCGCTCGCGTGGCAGTGGCACGCGAGCAGTGCCTGGGCGAACTGGCCACCACGCTGGACGGCGCGGATACCGGCAGCATGTTCACCGCACCGCTGACCAGCGTGCCGGGCATCTGGGCCGTGTTGTACGACTATCTCGGCGTGCCGCGCCGCGGCTTCAGCCAACCGCTGATGCTGGGCCACGGCAGCGAGGACCGCGACGTGCCCTATCTGACCACCCTGCTGTATGCCGCAGGCCTGGCGCTGCGCGGCGAGCCGGTAGCGTTCCGGCGCTACCCGGTCGACCATCGCGGCACGCTGGACGCGGCGGCGGCGGATGGCCTGGCATTCGTACGAGCCCGGCTGGGGGACGGCCACTTCAACGACGCTGCGGAAACCGCCGACCTCGAACAGCTGCTCGACGACGCCCGGTAGATCCACGCCATGCGTGGATGCGCGGGATACGGGTTGCCGGCCAGCGGCCGGCACTACCAAAGGCAGTAGATCCGAGCCATGCGTGGATGCGCGGGATACGGGTTGCCGGCCAGCGGCCTGCGCTACCGGACACAGTAGATCCACGCCATGCGTGGATGCGCGGGATACGGGTTGCCGGCCAGCGGCCGGCACTACCGGAGGCAGTAGATCCGCGCCATGCGTGGATGCGCGGGATACGGGTTGCCGGCCAGCGGCCGGCACTACCGGACGCAGTAGATCCACGCCATGCGTGGCGCGCGGGATACGGGTTGCCGGCCAGCGGCCGGCACTACCAAAGGCAGTAGATCCGCGCCATGCGTGGATGCGCGGGATACGGCGTTGCCGGCCAGCGGCCGGCACTACCTGCCAACGGCTACCTCAACCCTTGTAGCCGTTGCTGATCGGGTAGCGACGCTCACGACCGAAAGCGCGGCGCGACACCTTCGGGCCTGGCGCGGCCTGGTGCCGCTTCCACTCGCTGATGCGCACCAGGCGCAGCACGCGGTCGACCACGGCCGCGTCATAACCGGCGGCAACGATCTCCGTGCGCGACTGCTCCTGGTCGATGTAGCGGTACAGGATGCCGTCCAGCACGTCATAGGCCGGCAGCGAGTCCTGGTCCAGCTGGTTCTCGCGCAGTTCGGCCGACGGCGGGCGGCTGATCACCGCCGGCGGGATCACCGGCGCACCGCCCACGGTATTGCGCCACTTGGACAGGCCGAACACCTCGGTCTTGTACAGGTCCTTCAACGGCGCATAGCCACCGCACATGTCGCCATAGATGGTGGCATACCCGACGGCGTACTCGCTCTTGTTGCCGGTGGTCAGCAGCAGGCCACCGAACTTGTTGGCCAGTGCCATCAGGATCACGCCACGGCTGCGCGACTGCAGGTTCTCCTCGGTCACGTCCGGCGCAGTACCTTCGAACATGGGCGCCAGCGATTCCATCAGGCCCTTGAACGCCGGCTCGATCGAGACCGCTTCCAGCTTCGCGCCCAGTGCCTGGCACTGCTCGGCGGCCAGGTCGTTGGACATGCCGGCGGTGTAGCGCGACGGCAAGCGCACAGCGGTGACGTTCTCGGCGCCGAGCGCGTCGACCGCCAGCGCCAGTACCAGCGCCGAATCGATGCCACCGGACAGGCCCAGCCAGACCTTCTTGAAACCGTTCTTGCGGCAGTAGTCCTGGATGCCACGGGTCACCGCGCGCCAGGCCAGCGCGTCCATGCTCTCGTCGCCATCGTCCATCCACACGTGCGGCATGAAGCGGCGCGTTTGGCCGTCGTACTCCACCACCAGCCACTGGTCGACGAAGGCGGCGGCGGCGGGGTGCACCGTGCCGTCACCATCGGCCACCACCGAGGCGCCATCAAACACCAGCGCATCCTGGCCACCGACCACATTGAGATAGGCAATCGCTGCCCCGCTCTCGCGGGTGCGGGCGGCCAGCACCGCATCGCGCTGGGCGTGCTTGCCGCGCTCGTACGGCGAGGCATTGGGTACCACCACCAGCTGCGCGCCGGCGCGCACGGTGTCGGCCAGCGGCTCGGCGAACCACAGGTCCTCGCAGATCAGCAGGCCCACCGGAATGCCGTTGACCTCGAAGACGCAGCTGCCACCGTCCGGATCAACATCGAAGTAGCGGCGTTCGTCGAACACGGCGTAATTGGGCAGCTCACGCTTGCGGTAGGTCTGCTCGACCAGGCCATCGCGCAGCACGCTGGCGGCGTTGTAGACCACCGCGCCAGCCGCCTGCGGCCAGCCGACCACCGCGGTGATGCCGCGGCAGGCACCGGCGATGCGCATCATTGCCTGCTCGCACTCGTACAGGAAGCCCGGGCGCAGCAGCAGGTCTTCCGGCGGATAACCGCTCACCGCCAGCTCGGGGAACATCACCAGCTCGGCGCCGTACTCGTCGCGCGCCTGGCCGATCATCTCGATGATGCGCTCGGTGTTGCCGGCGACGTCGCCGACCGGGAAGTCGAACTGCGCCATCGCGATGCGGATCGAAGCCATGGGAATCCAGCCTGTGGTTGCAATGCCGCCATTGTAGCGCTGCGCCATGCGCGCGCCGGGCGCGCTCGCTGCGTGGACAGCCCCGGCTCAGTAGATCCACGCCATGCGTGGATGAGCTTGCCGGGATGGCCAGGGCGCCAGACGCAGAAAGGCCGCCCGGAGGCGGCCCTTCTGTTTTGCAGCAGCCGGTGGGAAGAGCAGTCGACTAACAGTCGACTCTACAATCCCCCGCCCAGCGGTCTTACTTGACCAGCTTGGCGATGGCAGCGCCCAGGTCGCCCGGCGAGCGGACGGTGACAACACCGGCAGCTTCCATGGCGGCGAACTTGCCTTCGGCAGTGCCCTTGCCGCCCGAGGCGATCGCACCGGCGTGGCCCATGCGCTTGCCGGCCGGAGCCGACGCACCAGCGATGAAACCGACGACCGGCTTCTTCACGTGGTTCTTGATGTACTCGGCGCCGGCTTCCTCGGCGTCGCCGCCGATTTCGCCAACCATGATGATGCCTTCGGTCTGCGGGTCTTCGTTGAACAGCTTCAGGCAGTCGACGAAATTCAGGCCGTTGATCGGGTCACCACCGATGCCGATGCAGGTGGACTGGCCCAGGCCGACTTCGGTGGTCTGCTTGACCGCTTCATAGGTCAGGGTGCCCGAACGCGACACGATGCCGATCTTGCCCGGCTGGTGGATGTGGCCCGGCATGATGCCGATCTTGCACTCACCCGGGGTGATGACGCCCGGGCAGTTCGGCCCGATCAGCACGGTGTCCTGATGCGAACGGGTCAGCACGTTCTTGACGCGCAGCATGTCCAGCACCGGGATGCCTTCGGTGATGCAGACGATGACCTTGATGCCGGCAGCAGCGGCTTCCAGGATCGCGTCAGCCGCGTACGGCGGCGGCACGTAGATGACCGAGGCGTTGGCGCCGGTGCTCTGCACGGCGTCGGCAACGGTGTTGAAGACCGGCAGGTCGATATGGGTGGTGCCACCCTTGCCCGGGGTCACGCCGCCGACAACCTGGGTGCCGTACTCGATCATCTGAGTAGCGTGGAAGGTGCCCTGCTGGCCGGTGAAGCCCTGCACGATCACCTTGGTGTTCTTGTTGATCAAAACAGACATTGGAATTCCTTGGTGTCGGTATCAGGCGGCGTTCTTGACAGCTTCAACGATCTTCTTGGCGCCATCGTTGATGTTGTCAGCCGGGATGATGGCCATGCCGCTGTCACGCAGCAGCTGCTTGCCTTCTTCCACGTTGGTGCCTTCCAGGCGCACCACGACCGGAACCTTGACGCCCACTTCCTTCACGGCGGCGATGATGCCTTCGGCAATCATGTCGCAGCGGACGATGCCGCCGAAGATGTTGACGAAGATGCCTTCGACCTTGTCCGAGGACAGGATCAGCTTGAAGGCTTCGATGACGCGCTGCTTGTTGGCACCGCCGCCCACGTCCAGGAAGTTCGCCGGCTCGCCGCCGTTGAGCTTGATGACGTCCATGGTGGCCATGGCCAGGCCGGCGCCGTTCACCATGCAGCCGATGTTGCCGTCCATGGTGACGTAGTTGATGTCCAGTTCCGAAGCGATCACTTCGGTCGGATCTTCCTGGGTCTTGTCGCGCATGGCGACCAGGGCCTTCTGGCGGAACGCGGCGTTGTCGTCGCTGTCGAACTTGCCGTCCAGCGCGTACAGGTTGCCGTCATCCAGGATGGCCAGCGGGTTGATTTCAACCAGGGCCAGGTCCTTTTCGTTGAACAGGCGGTACAGGTTCACCATGATGCTGGCGAACTGGCCGGCCTGCTTGGCGGTCAGGCCCAGCTTGAAGCCGAAATCGCGGCCGTGGTAACCCTGCACGCCTTCGACGAAGTCGACGTTCAGCGAGTGGATCAGCTCCGGGGTTTCAGCGGCGACCTGCTCGATCTCCACGCCGCCTTCCGAAGAGGCGATGTAGGTGATGGTCTTGGTGCCACGGTCGACCAGCACCGACAGGTACAGTTCCTTGACGATCTCGCCGGCGGTGGTCACCAGCACCAGGTTGACCGGCAGTTCAACGCCAGCGGTCTGGTAGGTGGCCATCTTGGTGCCGAGCATCTTGGCCGCAGCGGCCTTCACGTCGTCGGTGGTCTTGCAGAACTTGACGCCGCCAGCCTTGCCGCGGCCGCCAGCGTGGATCTGCGCCTTGACCATCCAGGGGCCCTGGCCCAGGGAGTTGGCAGCGGCAACCGCTTCGTCCGGGGTCGCAGCGACCTTGCCGGCCGGGACCGGGATGCCGTACTCGGCAAGCAGTTGTTTTGACTGGTATTCGTGGAAATTCATGCGTCACCGTGGGAATAGGAACGACCGCACGCAATTCCTCAGGGCCCCGGCGGGGCGCCGGCATGGACCGCGGCGGGCCCACTATTGTGGCCGAGCCGGCGCCGGGGCGCAAAGAAGTCTGTACAAAACGCCAGACGCGGGCAGATTTCCACGGTCATTCAGGCAGTTGCACCCGGGCCGGGGCTGGCCACCGGTGTCCGCACCGGGCCAAATGCGCGATCCGGGCCGCTTCGGCGGCGCCCGGCCGGGGGCCCTATACTGCCCTTCGCAAACGCGACGTGCCTGCCCGGCTTCAGGGGACGCCGGGCAGGCCCGCCACAGAATCCAGACCCAGGCAGCCAGAAGGGGAGTTCCGGCGTGTCACCCAGTGCTTCATTGATTGACCGCATCGAATCGATTCCGCGGCGTGAACTGTATTTCTTCGCGCTGTACCGGGTGCTGATCGCTACGGTCATTGCCGCCCTGCTCTACAGCCCGTTGTCGGCCATGGTCGGCGAAGCCCACCACCCGCAGCTGGCCGATGTCGTTGCGGTCATCTACCTGGCCCTGTCGCTGCTGGCCCTGGTGGTCGGCCGCAACGAACGCTGGCTGCGCCCGATCGTGGTCAGTGGCGTGCTGGTGGATATCGTGGCCGCCACCCTGCTGTCGCACGCCCTGCCCGGCGCCAGTGCCGGTATCTCGATGTCGCTGCTGTTCAACATCGCCGCCGCCGCCACCCTGCTGCCGCTCAGCCTGGGGCTGGGCCTGGCGCTGGCCGCCAGCCTGGCCACCGGCGTCGAGTACACCTGGAAGCTGCTCGAAGGCGGCGACCCCACCCGCACCCTCGCCGAACTGGCGATGTTCGCCACCAGCTACCTGGCACTGGCCTTCATCAGCTACCAGGTGGGCAACCGCGCCCGCCGCAACCAGCAGCTGGCCAACCAGCGCGGCGATGAAGTCGCCAACCTGTTCCAGATCAACGAACTGATCATCCGCCGCATGCGCACCGGCGTGCTGGTGGTGGACGCCGACAACCGCATCACCCTGGCCAACGAAGCCGCCTCGATGCTGCTGGGCGACAACGACGGCAACGGCGAAAGCGGGCGCCTGGACCTGGCCAGTGCCGCACCGGAACTGGCGCGCCGGCTGCAGCGCTGGCGCAATGGCTGGGCACAGGACGAACTGCCGCTGCAGCTGAACCCCGACCAGCCGGAAGTGCAGCCGCGCTTTGCCCGCCTGCTGGCCGGCAGCGACCTTGCGCTGGTGTTCCTGGACGATTCCAGCGTGGTCTCGCGCCGCGCCGAATCGCTCACTCTGTCGGCCATGGGCCGCTTCTCGGCCAGCCTGGCGCACGAGATCCGCAATCCGCTGGCGGCGATCAACTATGCCGTGCAGCTGCTCGAGGAAGGCACCGGCTTCAACGAGAGCGACCGCCGCCTGCTGCAGATCATCCGCCAGCAGTGCCAGCGCACCAACGGCATCGTCGAGAGCGTGCTGGGGTTGGCTCGGCGCGAACGCGCCACGCCGGAGAACGTGGACCTGGTCGCCTTCGTGCGCCGCTTCGTGCTGGAGTACAAGCAGGGCCAGACCCTGGAGACCGACAGCATCGAACCGATCATCAGCGACACATCGGTGATGGCCCAGGTCGACGCCAAGCATCTCTACCAGGTGCTGACCGTGCTGGTGCACAACGCACTGAAGTACGGCCGCATCGGCCAGCAGCCTGCACGGGTGCGGTTGCGCGTGGCCCAGCACGAACGCAGCGCGGTGATCGACGTGATGGACCGTGGCCCGGGTATCCCGGAGAGCGTGGCCGCGCAGCTGTTCCGGCCCTTCTTCACCACGTCCGAGCATGGCACGGGACTGGGCCTGTACATCGCGCGCGAGCTGTGCAGGGCCAACCAGGCCCGCCTGGACTACATCGCGGTGCCGGCCGGTGGCTCCTGCTTCCGCCTGGTGCTGCCCGGTCCACATACGCTGCTACCGAGCTGATCCCCATTCTGTGCGTCAAACATTTGTCGCTTCCAGCCCCCTCGTTTATCTTTCACGCCCATGAATGAAACCCGCAGCGCCCTCGTCGTCGACGACGAACGCGACATCCGCGAACTGCTGGTGCTGACCCTCGGCCGCATGGGGCTGCGCATCAGTACCGCCGCCAACCTGGCCGAGGCACGTGAGCTGCTGGCCAGCAATCCGTACGACCTGTGCATCACCGACATGCGCCTGCCCGATGGCAACGGCATCGAACTGGTCAGCGAGATCGCCCAGCACTACCCGCGCACGCCGGTGGCGATGATCACCGCATTCGGCAGCATGGATCTCGCTGTGGAGGCACTGAAGGCCGGTGCGTTCGATTTCGTCAGCAAGCCGGTGGACATCTCGGTGCTGCGCGGACTGGTCAAGCACGCGCTGGAACTCAACAACGCCGAGCGCCCCGCACCGGGCCCCAACGCCGAACAGGGCGGGCGCCTGTTGGGCCACTCGCAGGCCATGGATGTGCTGCGCACCACCATCGGCAAGGTCGCGCGCAGCCAGGCGCCGGTCTACATCCTCGGCGAGTCGGGCGTCGGCAAGGAGCTGGTTGCACGCACCATCCATGCCCAGGGCGCGCGCGCGGCCGGCCCGTTCGTGCCGGTCAACTGCGGTGCCATTCCCGGCGAGCTGATGGAGAGCGAATTCTTCGGCCATCGCAAGGGCAGTTTCAGCGGCGCGCACGCCGACAAGCCCGGCCTGTTCCAGGCTGCGCACGGCGGCACCCTGTTCCTGGACGAAGTGGCTGAACTGCCGCTGCAGATGCAGGTGAAGCTGCTGCGCGCGATCCAGGAAAAGTCGGTGCGCGCGGTGGGCGCGGCCAACGAGGAGCCGGTGGATGTCCGCATCCTCTCGGCCACCCACAAGGACCTGGCCGAGCTGGTCGAGGACGGGCGCTTCCGCCACGACCTGTACTACCGCATCAACGTGATCGAACTGAAGGTGCCGCCACTGCGCGAACGCCGCCAGGACCTGCCCGAACTGGCCGCCGCCGTGCTGGCCCGCCTGGCCCGCAGCCACGGCCGCGCCACCCCGCTGCTGGCGCCGTCGGCGCTGGAAGCGCTGGCACAGTACGCGTTCCCGGGCAATGTGCGCGAGCTGGAGAACATCCTGGAACGTGCGCTGGCCCTGGCCGAGGAAGACTGCATCGGCGCCGACGACCTGCGCCTGCCGCAGCACGCGCCGCGTGCACCTGGCAGTGCGGCGCCCGCCGAAGCGGTGGCCGACCTGCAGCCGGGCAGTGCCGCCCTGCCCTCCTACATCGAGCAGCTCGAGCGCAGCGCCATCCAGCGTGCGCTGGAAGAGAACCGCTGGAACAAGACCCGTACCGCCGCGCAGCTGGGCATCACCTTCCGTGCGCTGCGCTACAAGCTGAAGAAGCTGGGGATGGAGTAAATCCGGAGTCGGATCCCTTTCCAAAGGAAAGGGCTCTGACCCGGCGCGTACCACCAACCTGGCAGTGCCGGCCGCTGGCCGGCAACCCCATGCATCGCGTCATCCACGCATGGCGTGGATCTACCTCAATCCTTGGTGACGCGGTTGATCTCGGCCAGGCTGGTGATGCCCGCCGCCGCCTTCTTCAATGCCGACTGGCGCAGGTCATTCACCCCGATCTGCTGCGCCGCCTCGGCAATCTGCAGCGCATTGCCACCGGCCAGCACGATGGTGGCGATCTCATCGGTCATCGGCATGACCTGGTAGACGCCGGTCCGGCCCTTGTAGCCCTCGGTGCATTCATCGCAGCCCACGGCCTCGTACAGCTCGATGCCCGCATCCAGCTGCGCCTGCGTGAAGCCTTCGGCCAGCAGCGCATGATCGGGCAGGCTGGACGGACGCTTGCAGTTGCCGCACAGGCGACGCGCCAGGCGCTGGGCGATCACCAGCGTCACCGAGCTGGTGATGTTGTAGGGCGCGATACCCATGTTCATCAGGCGCGCGATGGTCTGCGGCGCATCGTTGGTATGCAGCGTGGACAGCACCATGTGGCCGGTCTGCGCGGCCTTGATCGCGATCTCCGCCGTTTCCAGGTCGCGGATTTCGCCGACCATGATGATGTCCGGGTCCTGTCGCAGGAACGAGCGCAGCGCCGCGGCGAAGGTCATGCCGCGCTTGTTGTTCTGCTGTACCTGGTTGACGCCGGGCAGGCGGATTTCCACCGGGTCTTCGGCAGTGGAGATGTTGCGCGTCTCGTCGTTGAGGATGCCCAGCGCGGTATACAGCGACACCGTCTTGCCCGAACCGGTCGGGCCGGTCACCAGCACCATGCCGTACGGCTTGTGGATGGCATCCAGGAACAGCTTCTGCTGGTCCGGCTCGTAACCCAGCTTGTCGATGCCCAGCTTGGCCGCGCTGCCATCGAGGATACGCAGCACCACCTTCTCGCCGAACAGGGTCGGCAGCGTGCTGACGCGGAAATCGATCTGCTTGGTCTTGGACAGGTTGAGCTTGATGCGGCCGTCCTGCGGGACGCGCTTCTCGGCGATGTCCAGCTGTGCCATCACCTTCAGGCGCGCGGCGATGCGCTGGTTCAGCTTCACCGGCGCGCGCGCGACCATCTTCAGCAGGCCGTCGATGCGCAGGCGCACGCGGTAATCGTCTTCGTAGGGCTCGAAGTGGATGTCCGAGGCGCCCTTGCGGATCGCATCGACCAGCACCTTGTTGACGAACTTCACCACCGGGGTGTCGTCACCCTTGGCGTCGATGCCGGAATCGCCGCCGGTGGCGCCGAGATCCTCGTCGCCGGCCGCCACGTCCAGGTTGCCCATGCCATCGTCATCGCCACCCAGAGCATCGCCGAGGGTGTCATGGCTGGCGTGCCACTGTTCCAGCGTGCGCCGGATCTGGTCCTCGTCGACCAGGATCGGCTCGACGACCAGGTTGGTGTGGAACTTGATCTCGTCCAGCGAGTGGGTCGGGTTGCTGGTGCCGACGAACAGCTTGCCACCGCGCTTGAACAGCGGCAGCACGTTGTGCTTGCGCAGCAGCTCCTCGCTGACCAGGCTCATCGCGTTCTGGCTGGCGTCGAAGGTGGACACGTCGAACAGCGGCATGCCGAACTCGACCGCGTTGGCGGCGGCCAGCTGCGAGGCATTGACCAGCTTGTTCTGCGCGAACCAGGTCGGCAGTGGCTGGCGCGCGGCGGCGGCCTTGGCCATGGCGTCGCGGGCGGTGGCCTCGTCCAGGGCCCCGTCCTGCACCAGGCGACGGGCCAGGCCGGTGATGCCGACAAGATTGGCGGTGGTGACAGCGTTCATATGAATCCTTGGCTCATGGGGTCATGCCATGCCGTGCGTCTTGCACGGACACCGCACGGGGCAGCAGAACCCGCCGCGACCCAATGGCCACCGGCATCGCCAATCCATGAGCAACACTGCCTTGCCCGGCACTCCCGGCCCGGCAGGCACGATCCTGACTCCCCCGGGGATGATAGCCCCGTCAAGGGGCAGCCAGCATCCCATCGGAGCGCTGAAGTGTGATCAGCAGCCGGTCGGGCGATAGCGCGCTTCGAACGCGCTGCCATCACAGCTCCAGATGCCCTCGGCGGAACGTCGCAGGAGCAGGTCCTTGCCTTCCAGCACGCTGTGACCCTTCAGGGTGCAGCTGATGTGGCCGACACCGGAGTCGCTGAGTTCGGCTTCGACGTTGGAGCAGTGGGCGTTCTGGGCGCCACCGATGAACTCGGGGGTGACCTCACTAGCGGATCGTCCTTGATAGACAACCGTCTCCACCAGTGTTTTTCCGGGACTGATATCCGCCAGCGCGGCTGTCAGCTGGGTGCGGATGATGTACGGCTGGAACACCACCGTCGCGATGGCCGCCAGAACGGCGATGATGGCCACGACGATCATCAGCTCGATGAGCGTGAAGCCCTTCTGCGTGTTCATGACTCCCCCTGTTTGATCCAGCAATCCCCATTGCTGCGTGCTGACCGGGATTCGTACTCCAGTCAGCACAAGGCCCGCCGAAGCGGGCCTTGTGTCTACTCACGAGAGCTTAGGTCAAACCTAAACTACCAAGCCTCGTGGACCTGAAGGATTACTTGCAGCCCTTCGGAATGAACTTGGCGTCGACCTGCTTGGTTTCGCAGACAAAACCACCTGCGACCGCAGTATCACCAGTACCAGAAGCCTGGGTGTAGTTCAGTGCGATGGTGGAACCGGTACCGATACGGCCCGGATCACGGATGGTGCAGGTCATACCGCCCTGAGCTACTGCGATGGTCGAGCAGGAGCCAGTTTCGGCTGCCTGGAAGCCAGCGTTCTGAATGGACGGGGTACCGCCATCGCTGATGACCATCTCGAACTGGGTCTTGTGCGAGGCCAGGTCGGCCAGCGCAGCGGTGACCTTCGACTTCGAGGTGTAGTCCTGGTAGGCCGGCAGCGCGATGGCGGCCAGGATGGCGATGATCGCGACGACGATCATCAGTTCGATAAGGGTGAAGCCCTTCTGGTTCTTCATTGGTACATCCCCAAGATAGTGGTGGTTGAGTTCAGTGCACGGGATCGGACCAGGCTGTGCCGGTTGAGCGGGCCCCGTGCCCTGCGGGTGGATCAACGCAGGTTGCGTGCCAACCCCGGCACGCCTCCCCCTGGATTTCCCCGCGCCCATGATGGCAGCAATTTCGCGGATGGGAACCCCCCGCTTCCGAATCTGCGATGGACGCGGCAATGTGACGCAGTACGTCACCTTTGGTCGGCACCCGGCACGAAATCGCACGCTGGGCCGCCTGCCAACTGCCCATCCGCCCTTGAACCCGCTACCATCGATGGCTAGTTACCCGCCTGGGGATGGCGGGTCTTGGGGAGCCAACATGTCTGTCAGTCGCAGTGCGATCAAGAAAGAGCCGGTGGCGCGCGCCACCATGGAGCTGCAGCCGTTTGTCTGGGAGGGGACCGACAAGCGGGGCGTGAAGATGAAGGGCGAGCAGCTGGCCAAGAACGCCAACCTGCTGCGCGCCGAGCTGCGCCGCCAAGGCATCAACCCGGGCCAGGTCAAGCCCAAGTCGAAGCCTCTGTTCGGCGCCGCCGGCAGCCCGGTCAAGCCGAAGGACATCGCCTTCTTCAGCCGTCAGATGGCCACGATGATGAAATCCGGCGTGCCGATCGTGTCGGCGCTGGACATCATCGCCAGCGGGCACAAGAACCCACGGATGAAGAAACTGGTTGACACCATCCGCACCGACATCGAGGGCGGTTCCTCGATGTACGAAGCGGTCAGCAAGCACCCGGTGCAGTTCGACGAGCTGTACCGCAACCTGGTGCGGGCCGGCGAAGGCGCCGGCGTGCTGGAAACCGTGCTGGACACGGTGGCCACCTACAAGGAGAACATCGAAGCGCTGAAGGGCAAGATCAAGAAAGCGCTGTTCTACCCGATCATGGTGGTCGTGGTGGCCATGCTGGTCAGCGGCATCATGCTGGTGTTCGTGGTCCCGCAGTTCGAGGACGTGTTCAAGAGCTTTGGTGCCGAGCTGCCCGCCTTCACCCAGATGGTGGTGAACCTCTCGCGGTTCATGGTGTCGTGGTGGTGGCTGATATTCCTGATCGTGGTGGGCTCCGCTGTCGGTGCGATCATGGCCTACAAGCGCTCGCCGAAGATGCAGCATGCGATGGACCGGTTCGTGCTGAAGGTGCCGGTGATCGGGCAGATCATGCACAACAGCGCCATCGCCCGCTTCTCGCGCACCACCGCGGTGACCTTCAAGGCCGGCGTGCCGCTGGTGGAGGCGCTGGGCATCGTGGCCGGCGCCACCGGCAATACCGTGTACGAAGAGGCGGTGCTGCGCATGCGCGACGACGTTTCGGTGGGTTACCCGGTGAACATGTCGATGAAGCAGACCAACCTGTTCCCGCACATGGTCATCCAGATGACCGGCATCGGCGAAGAGGCTGGTGCGCTGGACGCCATGCTGTTCAAGGTGGCCGAGTACTATGAGCAGGAGGTCAACAATTCGGTGGATGCCCTGAGCAGCCTGCTGGAACCGATGATCATGGTGTTCATTGGTACCATTGTGGGCGGCATGGTGATTGCCATGTACCTTCCCATCTTCAAACTCGGCGCCGTCGTCGGATAACACATACATGGCTTTTCTCGACCAGCATCCTGGCCTCGGCTACCCCGCCGCGGCCGCCTTCGGACTGCTGCTGGGCAGTTTCCTGAACGTCGTCATCCTGCGCCTGCCCAAGCGGCTGGAGTGGCAGTGGAAGCGCGATGCGCGCGAAGTCCTGGAGGAACCGGACTTTTATGAGCCGCCCCCACCGGGGATCGTGGTCGAGCCGTCGCACTGCCCGCACTGCAAGCACAAGCTGAGCTGGTACGAGAACATCCCGCTGTTCAGCTGGATCATCCAGGGCGGCAAGTGCCGCCACTGCAAGGCGCCGATCTCGCTGCAGTACCCGCTGGTGGAGGCGCTGACCTCGCTGCTGGTGGTGGCCTGCGTCTGGCAGTTCGGCTTCGGCTGGCAGGGTTTCGGCGCCATCGTGCTGACCTGCTTCCTGATCGCGCTGTCCGGCATCGACCTGCGCACCCAGCTGCTGCCGGACCAGCTCACCCTGCCGCTGATGTGGCTGGGGCTGATAGGCAGCATCGACAACCTGTACATGCCGGCCAAGCCCGCCCTGGTGGGCGCGGCGGTGGGTTACCTGTCGCTGTGGACGGTCTGGTGGCTGTTCAAGCAGCTGACCGGCAAGGAGGGCATGGGCCACGGCGACTTCAAACTGCTGGCAGCCCTGGGCGCCTGGTGCGGGCTGAAGGGCATCCTGCCGATCATCCTGCTGTCGTCGGTGCTGGGCGCCATCATCGGCTCGATCTGGCTGTACAGCCGGGGCCGTGACCGCGCCACGCCGATTCCGTTCGGCCCTTACCTGGCCATTGCCGGCTGGTTGTACTTCATGTGGGGTGCGCCGCTGGTGGAGCAGTACATGGTGATGAGCGGGCTGCGCTGAGGGGAGGCCCCATGAGCCGCTATGTGGTTGGCCTGACCGGTGGCATCGCCTCGGGCAAGAGTGAAGTGACCCGGCGCTTCGAAGCGCTGGGCATCGTGGTGGCCGATGCCGACCTGGCCGCCCGGGCCGTGGTGGCTGCCGACAGCCCGGCGCTGGCCCGCATTGCCGAGCGTTTCGGCGCCGACATGCTGCTGGCCGACGGCGGCCTGGACCGGGCCCGCCTGCGCGCCCACGTCTTTGCCGATCCGGCCGAGCGGACGGCGCTGGAAGCCATCACCCACCCGGCCATCCGCCTGCTGATGCAACAGCAGTGCGAGCAGGCTGAGAGCCCCTATGCGATTGCGGCCATTCCGCTGCTGACCGAGGTGGGCGGGCGGAAGGCCTATCCTTGGCTGGACCGGGTATTGCTGGTGGATGCACCGGAAGCCGTGCAGCACGCCCGGCTGATGCAGCGCGATGGCATTGATGCTGCGCTGGCCGACCGGATGATTGCTGCGCAGGCCAGCCGCGCACAACGGTTGGCGCTGGCCGATGACGTGGTGGTCAATGATGGGCAGCCGGAGGACCTGCAGGTGCAGGTGGAACAGCTGCATGCGCGGTATCTGGGCTTGGCCGGGGCTTGAGGCCTGGTTGCCGGCCAGCGGCCGGCACTACCAAAGCGCGTCCATGCGTGACGTGGATCTACTGGCCGATTCGATTGCCGGCCAGCGGCCGGCACTACCAAAGCGCATCCATGCGTGGCGTGGATCTACTGGCCGATTCGATTGCCGGCCAGCGGCCGGCACTACCGAAGCGCGTCCATGCGTGGCGTGGATCTACTGGCCGATTCGATTGCCGGCCAGCGGCCGGCACTACCGAAGCGCATCCATGCGTGGCGTGGATCTACTCCAGCTGCTGGCGGGCGTAGCGGGCCAGTTCGCGGGCGCCCAACAGCAGGCCGTCGACCACATCGGGATTGAGCTGCTGGCGGGCGCCACCCTGCTCCCGCGCGATTTCGGCAGCGTGCAGCAGCTGAATCAGGGTATTCAGGCCGGCAAGCGTGCGGCTGAGACCAGCCATCATGGCGGCCTGCGCCGGGCTGGCCCCCTGCACATCCAGCCGCTGGCCGTCGGCGGCGTCGCGGCCATCCATGCGCGCCAGCAGGGCGGGCAGCAGGTCCCTGGGGTCATCCAGCAGAACTTCGACCCGCTCGGCGACGTCGGCAGGCAGCAGGTGGGCGGCATCGCCGATCAGGGCGTGCAACTGGGGGAACAGCGGGCGGGTGGACATGGTGAAGCTCCTCGCAGACGGCAGGCCACCTGCAGATGCAAGGTGGCGGACGGTGCGGGTTGGCGTACCGGAGACCCAACAACTCAAAAGCGAAGGAAAAAGACTCCAGCGGATTCTGGCGAATCCCCACGCACCGTCCGCCAAAGCGAGGGCAGACGATGCATTTTCCATGATGAGCTAGAGCACATCCGGAGCTTTTGATTTGTTGGTTTTTTTCAGGACGCCAATCCCGGCCAAGGCACCTGCCCCAGCCAGGTCATCAGGCCATCGCCGCGCACGGCAATCTGTAAGGAAATTCCCGAGTGCGGGGCGGGCTTGCGAATGCGTGCGTTGGAACACGCGCCGGGCGCGGCAGCGATCACGGTGGTGTCGTGTCGGGCCTGTGATGCAATGTCCGCGTGCAGGGGATTCAGTGTCACAAGCGACACAGGGCGTGATGCAAGGTCGGCAGGGTCCGTGCCGACCAAGGTCGGCACCCACCAAAGCAGGGCTGCTTACAACGGCTTCGGCGAGAACGTCAGGGTGGCGATCACGCCACGCTCGCCACCGGGGCGCACGCTCACCTGCCAGCCGTACAGGTCGCACAGACGGCTGACGATCGACAGGCCGATGCCGCCGCCCTGCGAATGACCGGCGTGCGTGCCGCGGTAGCCACGCTGGAACAGCTTGGCCGCGTCTTCCTCGCTCAGGCCCGGGCCGCTGTCGGTCACCGACACCGAATTGGCGCCCACGAAGACGCGTACTTCGCCATCCTGTGAGTACTTCACCGCGTTGCCGATCAGGTTGCCCAGCGCCACCGACAGCGCCGCCTCGGGTGCATCGATCACCAGGTTGCGCTCGCCTTCCAGCAGCAGCTCCAGCGGCTTGCCACCCAGCTGCGCGCGGTGCGCATCCAGCAGCTGCTCGGCCACGCGGGCCACGTTGCTGGTGCCCTGCCCGCGCTCGTTGCGCGACAGCAGCAGCAGTGCGCCGATCAGGTCGCTGCACTGCTGCTCGGCACGCTGGATACGTTGCAGGCGCTGCAGCACCTTCTCGTCCAGGCCGGGCCGGGTCAGCAGCAACTCGGTGGCACCGCGGATCACTGCCAGCGGCGTGCGCAGTTCATGGCTGACGTCTGCATTGAACTCGCGATCGCGCTGCACCACTTCGGTCAGCCGCGAGGAGTAGTCGTCCAGCGCCTGGGCCAGCTGCCCCACCTCGTCATCGGGAAAGCGCGGCGCCAAGGGCTCGGGCTCGCTGGTACCGCCGCGGTACGCACGCAGCCGCGCGGCCAGGTCCGACACCGGCTTCATCACCTTCGAGGCCGACCACCAGCCCAGCACCAGCGACAGCACGCTGAACACCAGCACCGACAACACCAGCGCGCGGTTGAGCTGCTTGCCGCCGCGCACGCTGTCGGTCATGTCATAGGCGAGGAAGAACCAGGCGTCGTCGGCCTTGCGTACCGCCAGCTTGTAGGCATACGGCTGCCCCTGCTCGTCGGTGCCACTGAGGTTGTAATTGCCGTTCTGCAGGTCGGCCCACTGCGGCCACGACTCGCGGGCCTTGTCGAATTTGTCAGCCGAGTAGGCGTACGCCCGGATCTGCTGCACGGGCACTGCCGGATTGCGCCCCGGATGCTCGTAGAAGCGCCGCGCATACTCTTCGATGTTGTGGTTGATCACGTCTTCCACCAACTGGTTTTCCACCCGCATGCGGGCCCAGTTGGTGGCGAACGCGAACAGTGTCGTCAGGCAGAAGCCCAACAACACGAACGAGACGATGATGCGGCTGCGCAGGCGCCGCCGGTATGGCGTGCGCCGGCGCTCCCCCTTGGCTGCCACGGAATCAGGCTTCCGGGGTGGCGATGCGGTATCCGATGCCATGGCGGGTCTGGATCAGCGGCACTTCAAACGGCTTGTCGACCACCGCACGCAGGCCATGGATATGCACGCGCAGCGAATCCGAATCGGGCAGTTCCTCGCCCCACACGCGGGTTTCCAGCTCCTGGCGGGTCACCACCGCCGGTGCCGCTTCCATCAGCGCCTGCAGGATCTTCAGCGCGGTCGGGTTGAGCTGCAGCAGCTTGCCCTGGCGGCGCACTTCCAGCGTATCCAGGTTGTATTCCAGGTCGCCGGTTTCCAGCACGCGGGTCTGCACGCCCTTGCCGCGGCGCGACAGGGCGTTCAGACGCACTTCCACTTCCTGCAGCGCGAACGGCTTGATCAGGTAGTCATCGGCACCGGAATCGAAGCCGGCCAGCTTGTTGTCCAGCGAATCGCGGGCCGTCAGCATCAGCACCGGGGTCTGCTTGCGCGCTTCATTGCGCAGCTTGCGGCAGACTTCGATGCCGTCCATGCCTGGCAGGTTGAGATCCAGCACGATCGCGTCGAACTCGTGCACCACGGCCAGATGCAGGCCGGTGACCCCGTCAGCCGCGAAGTCCACCGTATGCCCCCGGTCCTCCAGATAGTCGCCCAGGTTGGCCGCAATGTCGCTGTTGTCTTCGATTACCAGGATTCTCACTGTCACCTCTAATTGACTGTACTGCCGGCGCGCATGACCTGCCTCATGTCCTGCTGTGCCCGTTCCTTCTGCCGAGCGCGCTCGGCAACGGTCATGCACTGCGTCGTGGTCCGGTTGGAACCGATGGGCTTTTCACGTTGGCATATTAGACGACTATCTTCACGCGCCTGTGTCAAAACCGTGTTCACGACCTGCTGATCGTTGAAGACCTGGGTTTGCACCGGTTCAGGCATGGAATCGCGTGCCGGGTACTGCTCCACCGCTGCGCGCATGCGTGCCAGGGCGTCGTTGACGCGGGTGCGCTCGTCCTGCTTGAGTTCCGAATAGGTTTCGCCGTCCTTGAGCTCCACCTCGATACGCGCGATCTGCTGCTGCAGCGGCTGGCCGGGCACGAACACGTCCTTGCCCCTGGATGCCGATGCGGTACTGACCAGGGCGAGTCCTGACAACAGGACGGCCGACATCAAAGCCTGTTTCATGGCAAACAAATCCTTGTCTGTGGCGAATCCCGACTCTATTCGCACCCCCTTCACGCCAGCAAGTGCCAATGGTCGGGGCAGCGGAAGCCCTACCGCGAGCTGGCAGGGTTGAAGTTGTTGAAGGTGCGCTGGTCGTTCAACAGCGCCTTGCCCTTTTCCTCGATCCGGCGGCGTTCGGCCACTGTCAGGCAGCGGCTTTTGGGCATGTTGCTGCCGGTACTGCGCGTGTGCTGGCAGATCTGCCGGCTGTCCTCGTGGGCGCGGGTGAGCAGGGTATTGATCCGCTCCTGGTCGTTGAAGACCTCCCCCTGCACCTGCGGCGGCAGTTCCTGCACGCTCTGGTGGCCGCCCATCCGCGCGGTGATCCGGGCCAGCGCTTCGCGCACGGTGCTGCGGTCATCAGCGGAAATCTCGCTGTAATCGCCATCATCCAGGGCTTTTTCGACCTGGCGCACCTGCTCGGCCACCGGCGACTGCCGGTCCATCTGCACAACGGATTTCTCCGGCTTGGCCGCAGCAGATCCGGCCAGGCCCAGCAACAACGCGATCATCGTGATGCGGTACATCGCCAGCCTCCGATCCATCCAGGAACGATGGGGGCCACTCTACGGCCGTCACGCCACCTCCACAAGGGACAGCGGGCAGGCATAAAAAAGACCCAGGCGGTGCCCCCGCCTGGGTCTGAAGTTGTATCCCGATACCGATCCTGCTGAGAGGCAGAGCTGCGGTTCGCTGAAGCCTACGCGTGGGCCGATTAAAGGCTTGTTAAAGCCGGCCTCATCCGCCCGTGAGAATCTCAAGCCGCTGAATAATCAGGGTTTTTTAAGCTTCTCGACGTGCTCGATGATGCGCGTGGCCACGTCCACCCCGCAGGCGGCCTCGATCCCTTCCAGCCCCGGCGTTGAATTGACCTCCAGCACCAGCGGGCCGCGCGCGGAGCGGATCAGGTCCACCCCGCACACCGACAGTCCCAGCGCCTTGGCCGACCGCACCGCCACCTGCTGCTCGGCACGGCTGGCCTTGGCCGCCACCGCCGTACCCCCGGCATGCAGGTTGGAGCGGAAGTCACCTTCCGGCGCCTGACGCTGCATCGAGGCAACCACCTGGTCACCGACCACGAAGCAGCGCAGGTCGGCGCCCTTGGCCTCGCCGATGAATTCCTGCATCAGGAAATTGGCGTACAACCCGCGCAGGGCCTCGACAATGCCGCGCGAGGCGCTGGCCTTCTCGGTAAGGATCACGCCGCGCCCCTGGGTACCCTCATTGAGCTTCACCACATGCGGCGGTGGGCCCAGCATGGACAACAGGTCGACGGTGTCGTCGGGGTTGTCGCCGAACACAGTGACCGGCATGTCGATGCCCTTGGCCGCCAGCAGCTGGTGTGCGCGCAGCTTGTCGCGCGAACGCAGGATCGCGTCGGACGGATTCGGGGTGCGTGCACCCATCAGTTCGAACTGGCGCAGCACGGCCGTGCCATAGCGGGTGATCGAGGCACCGATGCGCGGGATGACCATGTCCACGCCGGTCATCGGCCGGCCCTTGTAATGCATCGAAAAGCCATCGGCGGCAATGCGCATGTAGCAGCGCAGCGGATCGAGGATGCGCACGGTGTGGCCGCGCGCGCGCGCCGCCTCGACCAGCCGGCGGGTGGAATACAGGGAACTGTTGCGGGACAGGATGGCGAGCTTCATCGCGGCAGGATCGGGCGGCAGGCGCGCAGCATAGCGCGGGCGTGTGGCGGGTGGATGATGCCCTGCGGCGTGGCTTGCTCAGGCGCAGGCGGCACACTGCGGTGGCAGGCCAGACCGCAAGGAAACCCGATGTCGATCACCGTATTCCCGCGCTTCTCCGAAGTGGATGTACTCGGCCACGTCACCAACACCGCCCTGCCCGTCTGGTTCGAGGAAGGCCGCCAGGAGATCTTCCGGCATTTCAGCCGCGAGGCCAGCATGCGCGACCTGGCACTGATCCTGCGCCGCTACGAGATCGACTTCCTGCAGCAGATACAGGCGGGACACGAAGTGCGTATCGAGACCCGGATCGAGAGCATTGGCCGCTCCTCGCTGTCGATCGTGCAGCAGGCGTTCCAGTTCGAGGCCCTGGTAGCCAGCGGGCGCTGCGTGATGGTTCATTTCGACTACACGGCCAACGCCTCGCGCGAGATCGATGCGGAGCAGCGCCAGGCGTTGTCGGGGCTGTTCACCGAGGAATATGCACAGTCGCTGCGGGAAACGAGCGCGCGCGCCGCCGAGGCCTGATCAGCGCGAGGGAAGGCGCAGCCTGAAGCGCCCATCACGGGCGCGCAGCGCCAACCCGGTTTCCCGCCATTCCACAGGCAGCTCCAAGGCTGTGTGGCGCGTGGGGTATCGATGGACGGCATCGGACTCCCAGCGTTCCTCATAGGCTTCGCACTGCAGTGTGCCGTCATCGTCAGCATCGATCACATTGATCCAGGCCACGCTCCGGGCCTTGCCGAAGCCCCCCATCGCATGACGGGCAAAGGCTTGCCAACGACCCTGCCAGCAGACAAGCCACACGCCCTCGATGGGTCGCAGGTTCTCATCAAGCACACTGCCGGCCACCACCAGGCAGCGTCCCGACGGGCTCGCGATCACGGTCTCCAGATCACAGGCATGGCGACCACTGGAGGTCTCGTCAAGGTAAAGGGCATACGGGCAGATGCACGCGAACAGGGCCGGATGCGCAGCCACGACGCCGCCCCCGCCTCCCCATCGGTCTGCAGGCGCTCGCCCAGCTGCTGCCGGAACTGGCCGGGATCAGCCGCAAGCACCTGCACCGTCTTTTGGCGCTCGTCGTAGACGATCACTGCTTCGCATCGATCAACATACCCGCTGGCCAGGCGCAGCGCGCCTCCCGGCAGGTCCTGCCATTCACCACTGGCATCACGACTGCCTCCAGTGGATACGCCTTCGACGATGGCGCCATCGCGCAGCATCTGCGTGCTGTACGCCGGTCCGCCCATGCCCAGCTCGCCCCAATCCAACAGCACATCATGTGCGGGCGGCCGTTCGGCAAAGGGCTTCATCGATCGCGAGCGCAGTCGTGAACCGCCCACGGCATTGCCGACCAGATCGATTCGCTGCAGCGCGCCCCCCAACGCAAGGCACACGGCAAGGCCGGCAATCACTCCCAAAGGCGACCACCAGGCCACACAGACGGCGACCAGGGCCAGGAACGGCATCCACTGGGTGTAGCGCCGCAGGGCGGTTCGATCAAGGGACATGCGGATGAGAGAGGCGCCCCAGCGAACCGTCGACGTCTTCAATGCCGATCCGATCGATTGCGGCCGATGCCGGTTCAAGCATCCTGCGCTCCTGGAACTGCGCCAAATCGATTCTCTTCCTCGCTCCCGGGAAGCAGCATGACCGGAAAGAGAACGAACACCCCCAAGGGAATGAACGCGATCACGGTGTACCAGCCTGACTCGTCGATGTCGTGCAATCTCCTCACGGTCAGGGCCAGCATCGGAGGCAGGAAGACGAAGACAGCGCAGACGGTCATGACCCATCCCACCTTCCACAGGATCTCGGACGTTTCCCAATCCAATGACAGGTACCCGACCAGCCAGTAACCGCGATCCATCACGCTGTAGCTCACCGCCATCACGAACCCGGCCAGCAGCGAATACGACCAGAACTCCCGCCGGTCGGATCGTCCGGAAAAATCAAAGCATCGCCTGATGGGCACAAGTGCAGCGATCATTCACGCTCCGGGCAACGGATGTTGGGCGTCAACAGCTGACGATCTTCTAGCATTGCGAAGCCAAGCATCAACTGAACCCCGCAGCTCGACCGGGCCCGGGAGGCCACAGCAGCCGCAGCTGCAGCAGGGCAGTTCCTGTCCTGCAGGCTCTGCGCAAGGATGCATTCGGACACGACCGATCCGGCCAAGGGATGTTTGTGAAGCGACGTCCAGCCCTGGCATTCACCGGGCATCTCGACCGGGATCCATGCGCGGAAAAGCGGGGTGCGGATATCGCGGAGCGTCTGCCTGATGCAGACCGCTCGAGACATGGAGCGGGCGATGGGAATCGAACCCACGTCAGTAGCTTGGGAAGCTACAGCTCTACCATTGAGCTACGCCCGCGTTGCGGTGGGAAGTCTATGCGCTGGGCCCCGTGTTGCGCAATGGTGCCCATCGCATCAGGCCGGGGGTCAAAGCCCTCTCGTTGCCGAGAGGGCCGACCCCGCCTGGTTTCTGCTTAGAAGGTGCCGCTGAAGTTGGCGAACAGCGTTGCGTCCTGGGCACGCTTCTGCCCGGCCGAAGCGCTCAGGCCGAAGTTGCTCTGCAGGCCGAACAGTTCGGTGCGGGCGCCCAGCACGACGGTCGCGTAGTCCTTGTCGAACTTCAGGCCCGGCACACGGTAGCTGCCCAGTTCCGGCAGGGTCTGCAGCCACGCGCTGCCCTGCTTGGTGTCTTCGAACTCATGGTCGTAGGTCAGCTGCGCGTACGGCTTGAGGGTGCCGCCATCGAAGCGGGCCTGCCAACCGATGCGACCAACGGTCGAATCAACGTTCTGGCGGTCGTAACCCAGCGCGGTAGCCAGGGTGCCGGCCGCAGCGCTTTCGGTGTAACCATCGATCTTCACCTTCTGCCAGATCACCGAAGCGATCGGGCCGTGGCGGAAGCCGCCTTCGGTGCCGAACTCGTAACCGGCGTTCAGGGCGGCGGTCAGGTTGCTGCCGTCCGGCGAACCACCGTGCTCGCGGGTGGCCGGGCCGAGCTGGACCTTGCGGTTCACGTCATACGACAGCCAGGTGTAGCTGACCTGGCCGTTCACCCAGATGCGATCGCCGTACCAGCCGGCGAACAGACCGGCGGTGGTGTCCTTCTGGGTGAAATCGCCACGGCTGTTGCCGAAGTCGGCGTTGAGGCGGCCGAAGCCGGCGAAGCCGCCGACCACCATGCCGTCGCGCGCCCAGTCGATGCCGAACAGGCCGGCCGGCGCCAGGCCGTCGTACAGATCCGCGTGGTCGTAGCGCTGCAGGTCACCGCGGACGCCGCCCCACCAGGACAGGCCGTCGGCCGGACGACCGCCCAGGTGCATGCTGACCTGATCCGCACGCGAACGACCGATGGTCTGTGCCGAGTGGCTCAGCACCTGCTGCAGGCGCGGGGCTTCCAGCACCGAGACCGCGTACTGGCCCAGCAGCTGGTGGCCCGCCGTGGTCGGATGCACGCCATCGGCGAACAGATAGGTGTTGGCCGCATCCGGGCTGACGTAGCTGGTCGGGTTGCAGCCAATGATGCTTGCAGTGGCGTTGTTCGGATCGATCTTGCAGGCGGTGCTGGTGACGTTGGTGAAGCCGTACATCGCCGGGTTGGCGGTTACTTCACGCAGGATGCTGAAGGTATCAAGCGGGATGAACTCGATGCCGGCCTGCTTCAGGCCACCGTACAGGGCCTTGTTGTAGCCGGCCGACAGTGCGGTGGCGGCGGCGGCATTGGGACCACGAAACTGCGGAGTGATGCCCACGTCCGGCAGGTTCGGAACCAGCACGTACTGGGCGCCGGCCTGCTTCAGTGCCCCCACCAGTGCGATCTGGTCCGTGACCGCTGCGCCGATGATGCCCTGCACCTGGGCCTGGGACGCGCCGCCTGCCGCCGCACGGGTGGCCGCGAACAGATCATTGGCGCCTCCCCAGACGGTGTACAGCGCGTTACCGTCAGCCTTGCCGCCATTTGCGGCAAGGTAACGGGCGGCCTGCGACTTCAGCGACGGAATGGCACCCAGGCCACCCGCTTCGTCGACCGATACGCGGGCGCCACCGACAGCATAGTTGTCACCCTTCTGGCCGTTGCCGTTGGCACCGCCGTTGAGGCCGTAGTAATTGGCGACCTGCTGCGACCACACCCAGCCCGGGTTGGTGGTGAACTGACCGGTGACCGGCTGCACGCCCGGATCAAGCAGCGGGCGGAAATAGCCGGCATCGGTCAGGCTGTCGCCGAAGAACACGGCCTTGGAATACGGGGATTCGCCTGCCATGGCCGGAAGCGCGGCCAGCGCGATCGCGGCCGCCATCAGGGTGCGGATCGGGCGTTTGCTGAGCAGCATGAAAAAACTCCTGTGGGGATATCGTTGAGGACCCGGCGGACGTACGCCGGCGCACGGTGAATGGTTTCACTGCGCCGCGTTTTGCTCACGCTGCGCCGCCGCATGGATTGTCGCCCGATCACCGGGAAACCTGCTGTGCCGGAGCTGGCGCCCCGTTCAATTTGCAAGTGTTCCGATCCCGGCGGGCTATCGGCGACAATGCACGGATGAACATCCAGCTCAATGGCGAACCCCGCGCCCTGCCCGCTTCGGCAACCCTCCACGACCTGCTCGAGGCCGAACAGTTGCTGCAGCGCCGGGTGGCGGTCGAGGTCAACGGCGAGATCGTCAGCCGCAGCCGCCACGGCGAGCACGTCCTGGCCGAAGGCGACGTGGTGGAGATCGTGCACGCGTTGGGCGGGGGCTGAGACCTCCGGGTGGTGCCGGCCGCTGGCCGGCAATCCGACGCTGTCAGGCACCCTGCATGTGCCGGCCAGCGGCCGGCACTACCCTCGCCCTCCTGCGGACAGCACCGCCTTGCGTGATCCCATCTTCAGGCGGATAGGCGATAATCGCGCCATGAACGTTCATGTCTCCCCCGATTCGCTGGTGATCGCCGGCAAGACCTATGGCTCGCGGCTGCTGACCGGCACCGGCAAGTTCAAGGATCTGGAAGAAACCCGCCTGGCCACCGAGGCCGCGGGCGCCCAGATCGTCACCGTGGCGATCCGCCGCACCAACATCGGGCAGAACCCGGGCGAGCCGAACCTGCTCGACGTGCTGCCGCCGGAGCGCTACACCATCCTGCCCAACACCGCCGGCTGCTACACCGCCGAAGATGCCGTGCGCACCTGCCGCCTGGCCCGTGAGCTGCTGGACGGCCATAACCTGACCAAGCTGGAAGTGCTGGGCGACCAGAAGTCGCTGTACCCGGACGTGGTGCAGACCCTCAAGGCTGCCGAGCAGCTGGTCAAGGACGGCTTCGAAGTGATGGTCTACACCTCTGACGATCCGATCCTGGCCAAGCGCCTGGAAGAGATCGGCTGCGCTGCGGTGATGCCGCTGGCCGCGCCGATCGGTTCGGGCCTGGGCATCCAGAACAAGTACAACCTGCTGCAGATCATCGAAGACGCCAAGGTGCCGATCATCGTCGACGCCGGCGTCGGTACCGCGTCGGATGCCGCGATTGCGATGGAACTGGGCTGCGACGGCGTGCTGATGAACACGGCCATTGCCGGTGCGCGCCACCCGGTGCTGATGGCCAGTGCCATGCGCAAGGCGGTCGAGGCCGGCCGCGAGGCCTTCCTGGCCGGGCGCATCCCGCGCAAGCGCTACGCCAGCGCCTCCTCCCCGGTGGATGGGCTGATCGGCTGATGACCAATCCTTTCGACAGCGCCGGTTCCAAGGCTCCGCCCAAGCCCTTCACCGTGAGCGAGGGCCGCCGCGAGGTGCGCAGCTTCGTGTTGCGCCAGGGCCGCTTCACCCCCGCCCAGCAGCGCGCGTTCGACGAACGCTGGCCGCGCTTCGGCCTCGACTACACCGGCCAACCGCGTGACCTGGACGCCACCTTCGGCCGCCCGGCACACAAGGTGCTGGAAATCGGCTTCGGCAACGGTGCCGCGCTGCGCTTCGCCGCCCAGCACGACCCGTCGCGCGATTACATCGGCATCGAAGTGCACGCCCCGGGCGTGGGCAGGCTGCTGAACGCGCTGGCCGACGACAACGCCGACCACGTGCGCCTGTACCACCACGACGCGGTTGAAGTGCTGCAGAACGAGATCGCCGATGGCGCGCTCGATGAAGTGCGCATCTACTTCCCGGACCCGTGGCACAAGAAGCGCCACAACAAGCGCCGCCTGCTGCAGCCGGCGTTCGCCGAACTGCTGGTGCGCAAGCTGCGCCCGGGCGGCCGCCTGCACTGTGCCACCGACTGGGAGGACTACGCCGAGCAGATGTGGGACGTGCTCGATGCCACCGCCGGCCTGGTCAACCGTGCCGGCCCGCGTGGCAGCGTGCCGCGCCCGGACTGGCGCCCGCAGACCCACTTCGAGACCCGCGGCCAGAAACTCGGCCATGGCGTCTGGGACCTGCTGTACGACCGCACCTGACGATCGCCTGAGGACGCCGCGCCCCACATGGATACCGCGCTGACGCTGACCAACGACATGAAGCTCGTGCTCGGGCTGGTCGGCTTCACGATGGCGATGTTCCTGTTCGAGCGCATCCGCGCCGACGTGGTCGCGCTGGTGGTGCTGGTGGTGCTCGGTGTCACCGGGCTGATCGCGCCGGAGGAAATCTTCGGCGGCTTCTCCGGTAACGCGGTGATGAGCATCATCGCCACCACCATCCTCGGTGCCGGCCTGGACCGCACCGGGGCGCTGAACCGGCTGGCCGCGTGGCTGCTGCGACGCGGTCATGGCGTCGAGCAGCGGCTGCTGATGATGACCACGGCCATTGCCGGCCTGAACTCGTCCTTCATGCAGAACCCGTCGGTGATGGCGCTGTACCTGCCGGTGGCTTCGCGACTGGCAGCGCGCACCGGCCTGACCCTGCAGCGCCTGCTGCTGCCGATTTCGGCGGCGATCGTGATGGGCGGTGCGCTGACCATGGTCGGCAATTCACCGCTCATCCTGCTGAACGATCTGCTGGCCTCGGCCAACAACAACCTGCCCTCGGGCCTGGCGACCATCGAGCCGCTGCGCATGTTCGCGCCGCTGCCGATCGGCGTGGCGCTGCTGATCGCCTCGCTGCTGTATTTCCGCTACTACGGCGACCGCAAGCTGATCGAGGAAGAGAACCTGGCCAACGACGGGGTCACCCCGGCGCGCACCGAAAGCTACTTCGCCAAGACCTATGGCATTGAAGGCGATGTGTTCGAGCTGGTGGTCAGTGCCGAAAGCCCGCTGGTCGGCATGACCCTGGGCGAGGCCGAGAACCTGCACGATGCCCCGCTGCTGCTGGCCCTGAAGACCGGCAATGACACCCGCCTGGCGCCGCCGGCGGAGATGCGCATCTGGGTGGGCAGCGTGCTCGGCGCAATGGGTCCGCGCGAGCAGATCAACGACTTCGCGCAGAACCAGTTCCTGCGCATGTCTTCGCGCCTGAAGCACCTGGGTGACCTGTTCAACCCGAGCCGCGCCGGTATTTCCGAGGCGGTGGTACCGCCGACCTCGAACGTGATCGGCAAGAGCGCGGCCGACCTGCGCCTGCGCAAGGAGCGCGGCATCAGCCTGCTGGCGATCAACCGCGACAAGCAGGTGATCCGCGAGGACGCGCGCGACGTGCAGTTGCGCGCCGGCGACATGCTGGTCTTCCACAGCATCTGGACCGACCTGGCACAGGCGGCCAAGAGCCGCGACTTCGTGGTGGTGACCGACTACCCGACCGGCGAACAACGCCCGCACAAGTTCAAGATCGCCATGGCGATCTTCGCGTTGACCATCCTGATCGCGCTGACCAGCAAGCTGCCGGTGGCACTGACGCTGATGACCGGCGTGGCCGGCATGCTGCTGACCGGCGTGCTGCGCATGGACGAGGCCTATGCCTCGATCAACTGGAAAACGGTGTTCATGATGGCCGGGCTGATCCCGCTCGGCTGGGCGATGGACTCCAGTGGTGCGGCGGC
>NZ_JCAFRX010000013.1:0-96042 GCF_059368615.1 Stenotrophomonas sp. YJH_SMC_40
ACTCGGACGGATCGCATCCGCCGCGGATGCAGGTGTTCTGTTTTGTTCGCTGGCGGCGGGTGCAGGCTGGGTAGTGCCGGCCGCTGGCCGGCAATCCGCAATGGACGGAGCAGCCGGCCAGCGGCCGGCTCTACCACTCGGTCGGATCGCATCCGGCGCGGATGCAGGTGTTCTGTTTTGCTCGTTGGCGGCCGGGTGCAGGCCGGCTCTATCACTTCAGTGCCGCTGTGCCAGCAGCAGGTGGAAGTGCTTTTCTCGGGTCTGGCCGTCATTGCCGGCTGCGGATTCGCGGTGGCTGCGCCAGGCCGAGACGCGGAAGCCCGATACCCGCAGCGCCAGCTCCACCGCGTCCAGCTCATGCAGCTGGAAGTCGGCGGCGAATGGCAGGCTGCGCATGAAGCTGGCATCGCCGAAGGCCAGGCACAGGCGGCCGCCCCGGCGCAGCACCCGCGCCAGTTCGTCCAGCACCGGGGCCAGGTTCGGCCAGAAGTACAGGGTGTTGACCGCCAGCGCGGCATCCATCGCGGCATCGGCGACCGGCAGTGCATGGGCGTCGCCGTGTCGCATCGCCGCACGTTCGGCCACCCCGGCGTCGGCCAGCCGCTGGTTGCCGGCCTCGACCATGGCCGTGGACAGCTCGATGCCCAGATAGTGGCTGTCGGTGGCCTGCAGCATCAGTGGCGCGAAGGCCGCATTGCCCGGGCCGACCTCCAGGACCCGTTCGCCGGCGCCGACGGCCAGCAGCCCGATTGCGGCCAGGTTGAGTGCGCCGTTGCTGCGGTTCATCGAGTCGGCCACCGCCAGCGCGGCCTCGCCGTGGGGCTGCCGCAGCTGTGCGGCCAGGGTGGGAGCATCCAGCATCATCATCGTCCGTTGCAGAGTTTCGGACGTGGCGGCGGCGGGTCCGCCGGTGACCATAGCGCCGACCCTGTGGCTTGGGAAGTAGGGAAACCCCGCTTCCGGGTGATGAGGAAATGTCCAGCGTCGCAGTCGGTGAGATCTGGTTGTCCACAGGGGGTGTGGATTACGCGTGGGCAACTTTGTGGATAAGCCGCGACAGGCGCCACCCCCCTAGGCTGTCAAGATGGGTGGTGAAAAATTCACCGCTGGTGAGGGCAGGTGAGGGAGCGGTGAAGGCGGGTCCTGCCAGTGCTGTCGCCAGCGGCGGCGCTCGCGGTAACCTGTGGGCCTTGATGCTCCGTGAGACCCCATGAAACGTCACTTCTCGATGCTGCGCGAATTCCAGCTGGCCGACTGGTTCACCCTGGCCAATGCTTTCTGCGGCACCGGTGCGGTCTTTGCCGCGATGCGCTTCCTGCAGGACGGCGAGCGTGGCTACCTGCTGTTCGGCATGGCGTTGATCCCGCTGGCCTTCATCTTCGACGCGCTCGACGGGCGCATCGCGCGCTGGCGCAAGTCCAGTTCCACCCTGGGCCGCGAGCTGGACTCGCTGTCGGACGTGATCTCCTTCGGCGTGGCGCCGGCGGCGCTGGCCTATGCCTGCGGCATGCAGGGCGGCTGGGACTGGCTGGTGCTGAGCTACTTCGTCTGCTGCGGTGTCAGCCGCCTGGCACGCTACAACGTCACTGCCGAGGCGCTGGCCGGCGACGAGGGCAAGGTCACGTATTTCGAGGGCACCCCGATCCCGACCAGCCTGGTGCTGGTGATCGTACTGGCGATTGCCGCCGGTACCGATGCCATCGGCCAGAACATCTGGTTCGGCCAGTGGCAGATCGGCCCGTGGCAGCTGCACCCGATGGTGCTGTTGTTCGCCCTGTCCGGGTCGCTGATGATCAGCAAGACCCTGCGTATCCCCAAGCCATGAGCCAGCCCTGCGGAGGCCTGCGATGACCAGCTCGGCCCACGACGCCGGCAGCAGCGATTTCGAAACGCTGGCGCGGCAGTACTTCGGTGCCTGGGGCGATGCGCTGCGCCACGCGAGCACGCCCGGTGCACCGGCCGGCGGCGACCCCGGCAGCTGGCAACGGCTGTTCGACTGGTGGAGCCAACTGTTGCCCGAACAGGGGCAGGGCGCCCCGGAAGATGCCGTGCGCCGTTTCCGGGAACAGGCCGGCAGCTGGTACGGCACCATGCAGGAAGTGGCCGCGCGTTTCGCCGGCCGCGATGCCAGCAGCGCCGAGGTGGCCCAGGCCTGGCGCGAGGCGGTGCAGGGGCAAGGCGACGGTATGCTGCAGTGGATGCTGCAGGGCGCCCGTGGCAGCACCCACGCCGGCGCCACCGTGCCCGACTTCGCCGCATGGCTGCAGCAGTTCCAGCTGCAGGCGGGCCCGTGGCTGCAGAGCCCGGCGTTCGGCCCCGGCCGCGAGCACCAGGCGCGCTGGCAGGCCCTGCTGCGGGCGCAGGAGGAGTACCAGCAGCATTCGCGCGCCTACGTTGATCAGATCAGGCAGGCGTTGGACGAGGCCTTCGCGTTGTTCGAGCAGCGTCTGGCCGAGCACGAACAGCCCGGCAGCCAGTTGACCAGCGCCCGCGCGATGTTCGACCTGTGGATCGAAGTGGCCGAGGAGGCCTACGCCAAGGTCGCCATGTCCGAACCGTTCCAGCAGGTGTACGCCTCGCTGGGCAACGCGCAGATGCGCCTGCGCGCCGGCCTGCAGCGCGAGGTGGAACAGATGAGTGAGCGTATCGGCCTGCCGACCCGCAGCGAGATGGACGCCGCGCATCGCCGTATTGCCGAACTGGAGCGCAGCCTGCGTCGCCTGCAGGCGCAGGTGGCGGTGCTGGCGGGGACCGCCGCGGTCGATCCGGTGTCGCAGCCGGCACCGGCGAAGGTGAAGCCGGCCGCGCGCAAAGCCGCGAAGAAGGCCGCGCCGGCGAAGAAGGCGCCTGCAAAGAAGGTGTCTGCGAAGAAGGCTGCGTCTCGCGCTTCCACTCGGGCGCGTGACCGATGAAAGGACCGCTGGGCTTCAACGCCGATGACCTGATGCAGGAAACCCTGGCCATGCAGCGCAAGCTGATGGAAGGGCTGAAGCTGCTGCCGCAGGTGGAAGACGTGGACTATGGCGTGACCGCGCGCGAGGAAGTCTGGCGTGACGGCAAGGTGGTGCTGTACCGCTTCGTCGGCGAACAGGCACCGACCCGGCGCACGCCGCTGCTGATCGTCTACGCGCTGGTCAACCGGCCGTACATGGTCGACCTGCAGGCCGACCGTTCGCTGGTGCAGAAGCTGCTGGCGCTGGGCCAGGACGTGTACGTGCTGGACTGGGGCTACCCGGACCGGTCCGAACGCTTCCAGACCCTGGAGGACTACCTGCTGCGCTACATCGACGGCGCGGTCGATGCGCTGCGTGCGCGCAGTGGTGGCCCGGTGGACCTGCTGGGTATCTGCCAGGGCGGCGTGTTCGCACTCTGCTACGCCGCGCTGCGCCGGCAGAAGCTGGGCAAGCTGATCACCATGGTCACCCCGGTCGACTTCCAGACGGCTGACAACATGCTCTCGCATTGGGCGCGGCAGGTGGACGTGGACCTGCTGGTCGACACGCTGGGCAACATCCCGGCCGACCTGATGAATGCCAGTTACCTGATGCTCAAGCCATTCCGCCTGAACGTGCAGAAGTACGTCGGCCTGCTCGACATCCTCGATGACAAGGCCGCGCTGGAGGATTTCCTGCGCATGGAGAAGTGGATCTTCGATTCACCGGACCTGGCGGGCGAGGCGTTCCGCGATTTCATCAAGCAGTTCTACCAGGGCAATGGGCTGGTGAACGGCACGGTGCGGATCGGCGAGGAAGCGGTGGATCTGTCGCAGGTGACGCTGCCGGTGCTGAACATCTATGCCGAGCAGGACCATCTGGTGCCGCCGGATGCCTCGCGCGCGATGCGCGGGCGTTTGGGCACGGACGACTACACCGAGTCCAGTTTCCGTGGTGGGCATATTGGTATCTACGTTTCCGGCCGCGCGCAGCGCGAAGTACCGGCCACGATCGATGGCTGGTTGAAGGCGCGCGATCTGTAGAGTCAAGCCATGCTCGACTGACTTGGGGGTGATGATGTACCGGATTTTGTTGATTCTTACGGCACTGCTGACAGCACCACTTGCCCACGCCGCACCCAGTACGGATGCACGCCGGGAGATCGCCCAGCTGATCGCCAGCCTGGATGGCTCCCAGTGCCGTTTCCAGCGCAATGGCAGCTGGTACGACGGCAGCGACGCGCGCGCGCACCTGCAGCGCAAGTACGATTACCTGCTGAAAAAGGGCATGGTGGACAGCGCCGAGCAGTTCATCGAGCGCGCTGCCAGCCAGAGCAGCATGAGTGGCAAACCCTACCGCATCCAGTGTCCGGGGCAGCCTGAACAGACCGCAGCCGCCTGGTTCGGCGCACGCCTGCAGGCCCTGCGCCACCGCACGCCGTAGACATGGGGGCAGTGTAGAGTCGAGCCATGTTCGACTGCCTTGTCCGTTTCCCGGAGCTGCCGCCATGAACACCACGCCCAAAACGCTGTCGCGTTCATTGAACGACCGCATGATTGCCGGCGTGATGGGCGGCATTGCCCATCGCTTCGGCTGGAATGCGACCCTGCTGCGGGTGATCTACGTGCTGGTTTCGCTGGCCTCCGCCGCCTTCCCTGGCATCCTGGTCTACCTGATCCTGTGGCTCCTGATCCCCAACGAGGCCGATTGAAGACTGGAGCAACGCCCTGGCTGATCTGGCTGCGCGCGCTGCAGGTGCTGGGCGCGGTGTGGACGTCACCCAATTCTCTGCTCGGCGTGATCGGCGGCTTGGCCGGCATGCTCGGCGGCGCGACATTGCGCTGGAGCGGCCGTGACTGCGCGCTGGTGTTCGACCGCTGGCCGTGGGGGCCAGGCGGGGCGATCACTCTGGGGAACGTGATCCTGCATACCGGCCATGACCTGGGCATTTCCTGCCGCACCTATGCGCATCAGGCAGGGTGGGGCGTGGAGCCGCTGATCCGGCTGGATGATCACGAACGGGCGCACGTGTACCAGTACATGGTGCTGGGCCCGCTGTACCTGCCGGTGTACCTGCTGTGCGGCGGGGTGAGTGCGCGCAATCCGTTCGAACGGGCGGCCGATCATTTCGCCCGGTTCGGGCGTGGCTGGTGGCCGTAGTTTCCAGCCAACGGCGCAGCCCCTCGTGGGTGGTCGCGGAATGCGTTTCATGCGATTGGGCCGGGCGGGGTGGGTTCGCGGGACACGCCGTGAACCCGTCCCTGGGGGCTCGATGGCGCCATCCATGGCGCCAACGGTCCCGCGAACCCACCCCGCCCGGCCCATGACAGTTTCCGTGCGCGTCCAGCCACGGAGAAGAAATAGAACAGCAGAAGCGGGTCGCGCGCTGCGCTTGCTCGCGAGCGGGGCATGGCTTGGCTTGGCTGGTCTCTACAGGAAGCAACAAATCAGCCGGCCAAGCCGTTTTTGCTTTTGATCTTCTTTTTTCTTTTCCGTGGGGGGAGGCAGGCATCAGGAACCTGTCAGCGGCCGGGAGGGTGGGTGGGGCGGGGTGTCCGCGGCATGGATGCCGCGGCCAAGCCCCCAAGGACGGGTTCACGGCGTCCCCGCACTACCCACCCTCCCGGCCAGCCCCCGGGAAACCAGCTTTCCGCGAACAACCAAACCACCACGAGGGGCTGCGCCGTTGGCGGGAATCCCCCACGGATTCGTTAGCCGGAAGTTAAAGATCCGTAAGCATTCTGCTGCGATCCCGCAGTCATCTGCATGCAACCGATCGTCATTAGCCTTCGTGACGTTCCAGTCAGGTTCGACGCGGTAAGCTCTCCCTCGATGAGCTCGCAGCATCGTTCATCGAGTGCAGTACGCAGTAGCAATTTGGAGGAATACATCACATGGCAATCGTTCTTTATGTCGGTGGTAGCAAGGATGGCGAGAAGGGCGTGGTGCCCTACGGCTTCAGCAAATCCCGCGCCGACACCGCGCTGGGGCCGGAGTTCTACACGGAGCGGTTCATGGAACTGCAGGGTGTCGGCAAGGTCCGCCTGATGGCCCTGGAAGGCATGCGTGACGAGATCGTCATGCAGCGCGCCGCCCGCCACTACCGCTGACCTTCGCAACACGCGGCAGGGCGCGCCCACCATCGCGCGCCCGCGCCGGCATCCCAGCCCAGGGCCAGTCCGAGCCCTCTCTCCGCCAGGATGCCGGCGTCCACTCCGGCCCCGCCGCTGAACCTCGCCCCCTGTCAATGCCTTGTCCGGCTCCGTCGTGGATTGCCAGAATGGGATCTTCCCGTACCGCGGCACAGACCTGAAGCAATGCACGACGCCAAGAACGCCCAGAGCGCGCTCGCCCAGCAGATCGCCCAGACCATCGCCGACGAGATCGGTGCCCAGTCCGCCCAGGTGCGCGCCGCCGTCGGCCTGCTCGACGAGGGCGCCAGCGTTCCGTTCATCGCGCGCTACCGCAAGGAAGTGACCGGGGGCCTGGACGACACCCAGCTGCGCAATGTGGAAACCCGGCTGACCTACCTGCGCGAGCTGGAGGAGCGCCGTGCGGCGGTGCTGGCCAGCATCGGCGAGCAGGGCAAGCTCAGCGACGAGCTGCGCAACGACATCCTGGCCGCCGACACCAAGAGCCGGCTGGAAGACCTGTACCTGCCGTACAAGCCCAAGCGCCGTACCCGCGCCCAGATCGCCCGCGAGGCCGGTCTGGAGCCGCTGGCCGATGGACTGCTGGCCGACCCCACGCAGGATCCGCAGGCCTTCGCCGCCGCCTTCGTCAACACCGACAAGGGCGTGGCCGACACCAAGGCCGCGCTGGAAGGTGCGCGCGCGATCCTGATGGAGCGCTGGGGCGAGGACGCCGCGCTGGTCGGCGAGCTGCGCACCTGGCTGGGAGAGACCGGCGTGATCCGTGCCCGCGTGGCCGAGGGCAAGGAAACCGAAGGCGCCAAGTACCGCGACTATTTCGAACATGCCGAATCTCTGGCGAAGATTCCTTCGCACCGGTTGCTGGCGCTGTTCCGCGCGCGCCGCGAAGAGATCCTGTTCCTGGAACTGGACCCGGGCAGCGATGCCGAGGCCGGCCACCAGTACGCCGAAGGCCGCGTGGCGCGCAGGGCCGGCATCGCCGACCGGGGCCGCGCCGCCGATCGCTGGCTGCTGGACGCCTGCCGCCTGACCTGGCGCGCCAAGCTGCACACCCATCTGCTGCTGGACCTGTTCAACCAGGCCCGCGAGAAGGCCGAGGCTGAGGCCATCGCGGTGTTCGGCGACAACCTGAAGGATCTGCTGCTGGCCGCACCGGCGGGCCCGAAGACCGTGCTTGGGCTGGACCCGGGCATCCGCACCGGCTGCAAGATCGCCGTGGTCGATGCCACAGGCAAGCTGGTGGCCACCGACACCATCTACCCGCATGAGCCACGTCGCCAGTGGGACCAGTCGGTGCAGACGATCAAGCAACTGTGCGCCAAGCACAACGTTGAACTGATCGCGATCGGCAACGGCACCGCCAGCCGCGAAACCGACAAGCTGGCCGGCGAAGCGATCAAGGCTGCCGCCAACCCGAAGCTGCAGAAGGTCGTGGTCAGCGAGGCGGGCGCCTCGGTGTACTCGGCCTCCGAGTTCGCGGCCAAGGAGTTCCCGGGGCTGGACGTGTCGCTGCGTGGCGCGGTGTCGATCGCGCGTCGCCTGCAGGACCCGCTGGCCGAACTGGTCAAGATCGAACCCAAGGCGATCGGTGTCGGCCAGTACCAGCACGATGTGGACCAGTACCGGCTGGCACGGGCGCTGGATGCGCGCGTGGAGGACTGCGTGAACGCTGTGGGCGTGTACGTGAACACCGCATCGGCCGCGCTGCTGTCGCGGGTGTCCGGCCTGTCGGCCACGGTGGCCGAGAACATCGTGCGCCATCGTGACGAGAACGGCCCGTTCAAGCGCCGCAAGGATCTGCTGAAGGTCGCGCGCCTGGGCGAGAAGACCTTCGAACAGTGCGCCGGCTTCCTGCGCATCGCCGACGGCGACCAGCCGCTGGATGCTTCGGCGGTGCACCCCGAAGCCTATCCGGTGGTCGAGCGCATCGTGGCCAGCACCGCACGCCCGATCAAGGCGCTGATCGGTGATGGCAGCTTCCTGCGTGGCCTGAAGGCCGAGCAGTTCACCGATGACACCTTCGGCTTGCCGACCGTGCGCGACATCCTGAAGGAACTGGAGAAGCCGGGCCGCGACCCGCGTCCGGAGTTCAAGGCTGCGCGCTTCGCCGAAGGCGTGGAGGACATCAAGGACCTGCGCGAAGGCATGGTGCTGGAAGGCGTGGTGAGCAACGTGGCGGCCTTCGGTGCCTTCGTCGATATCGGCGTGCACCAGGACGGCCTGATCCACATTTCGGCGCTGTCCGACACCTTCGTGAAGGACCCGCGTGACGTGGTCAAGGCTGGCGATATCGTCAAGGTGAAGGTGCTGGAGGTGGACGTGGCGCGCAAGCGCATTGCCCTGACCCGGCGCCTGGACGATACCCCCGGGCAGGCCACCAGCCGCCCGGGCCAGCGTGATGAGCGCGGCCATGGGCAGGGTCCACGCCGGGATGCAGGCGGCCAGAACCGCGGGCCGATCCGGGGCCAGGGCAATGGCGGCCGTCCCGCCGCGTCCGCGCCCCTGGCCAACAACGCCCTGGCCGAGGCCTTCGCCCGCGCCAAGCGTAGTTGAGGACCGTGTTCCCCGTCACGCTTGATTCGTGGCGGGGGACTTGTCGATTTTCCCCGTGATTGCGCACACTTGCGCTTGAGGGGAGGCGTCCGGCCACCCCGCTGTCGCTGGGGAGGGCCATGACGCCAGCAGGACCCGTCGTCTTCGTTGAGGTCTGCAGCGTCGCGCTGCGGCCGCTGCCTGCCTGCGCGGGCCGGGGGCAGCGGTGATGGCGGGCCAGGGCACCAACGGCAACGGGTTGCTGGAGCGCCGCCTGCAGGCGCTGGCCGAAGAGCGTCGGCGGCTGGCGATGATCATCGATGGCACCGCCGCGGGCACCTGGGAATGGAACGTGCAGAACGGCGAGATGCGGGTCAACGCGCGCTGGGCCGAGATTGTCGGTTACCGCCTGGAAGAGCTGGAGCCGGTCTGCCAGAAGACCTTCCTGAAGCTGGTCCATCCCGATGACATAGCGCTGTCGGACGCGGCACTGGACGAGCATTTCGAGGGGCGCACCGACAACTACGCGTGCCTGCTGCGGATGCGCCACAAGAATGGCCAGTGGATATGGATCCAGGACCGTGGCCGCGTCTTCGAATGGGACGCGCAGGGCAAGCCATTGTGGATGGCCGGCGCGCATGCCGACGTGACCGAGCTGCAGCAGGCCCGACAGGATGCGGCCGAAACACGGCAACGCCTGCAGGCCGTGGTCGATGCCTCCGACGAGGTGGCGGTGATCGCCACCGATATCGATGGCACCATCACCCTGTTCAACACGGGCGCGCAACGCCTGCTGGGCTACAGCGCGGCGGATGTGGTCGGCCAGCGCCGGCTGGATGCCTTCCACGATCCGCAGGAACTGAATGCCTGGCTGCGACCGCTGGCCGATGCCGATGGCCAACTGCCAGATGTGTTCGAGGCACTCAGTGCGCGTGCCGATGGCCAGACCTATTCGCGGCAATGGACGCTGCTGCGCAAGGACGGCCAGCCACGCCAGGTACGCCTCTCGATCAGCCGCATGGACGGTGCCGACGGTGTACGCATCGGCTATGTCGGGATGGCCATCGACATCACCGAGATCCTGCAGGCGAGGGCCGAAGCGCGCTTGTCCGCGGAGAAGTTCGCCGGTGCGTTCACCTCGGCTGCGCTGGGCATGGCGCTGGTGTCACTGGAAGGGCGATGGCTGGACGTCAACGATGCGCTGTGCCGGATCCTCGGCTATCCGCGGGAAGAGCTGCTGCAGGTGGATTTCCAGCGTCTCACCCATCCTGATGACCTGCAGACCGACCTGGCCCTGGTGCAGGACCTGCTGGCCGGGCGTCGCAGCCACTACCACCTGGAAAAGCGCTATCTCGATCGCGATGGCAAGGTCATCTGGGCCCGATTGTCGGTCTCGCTGGTGCGCAACGAGCATGGCGAGCCGTTGCATTTCGTGTCGCAGATCCAGGACATCACCGCCCAGCGCAGCAGCGAGCAGCGGCTTTTCGAGAGCGAACAGCGCAGCCGCATCACCCTGGATGCCGTGGCCGACCTGGTGCTGAGCGTCAGCCTCGATGGCCGTATCGATTACGCCAATGCCGCTGCAGTACGCATGTTGGCCGGCGATGGCGCGTTGTCGCTGGCCGGACACAAGGTGCAGGATGTGCTGGCGCTGACCACCGAATACGCGCCGGGTTCGGTGCTGGACGTGTCGGTACTGCTGGATCCGGACAGCAATGCGGTCGACCTGCATGCCGACCTGCTGCTGCGCCTGGGTGCCGCCACGGTGCCGGTGGACCTGACCCGCGCCTGGTTGCGCGATGACGAGGGCCACGTGCGAGGCGCGGTCTGGGTGCTGCGCGACGATACCCAGCAGCGTGCCCGCCAGCGCGAGGCGCGTCATCTGGCCGAGATCGATCCGCTGACCGAACTGAGCAACCGCCGTGGCTTCGAGGTGCATCTGCAGCAGGCGATCACCCGTGTTGAACGTACCGGCCAGGCCGCGTCGCTGATGTACATCGATCTGGATCGGTTCAAGCCGATCAACGATACCTGGGGCCATCTGGCTGGCGATGCGGTGCTCTGGGCGGTGGCCAGCGTTCTGCGTCACGGGGTGCGCGATTCGGATGTGGTGGCGCGGCTGGGCGGCGATGAGTTCGCGGTGATCCTGTCCGGTTGCACGCCGCGTCGTGCAGCGCGCATTGGCGGCGAGCTGCTGCACACCCTGGCGTCGCTGTCGATTCCGTGGGACCAGGACCGGTTGCGGGTAGGGGCCAGCATCGGCATCGCGCCGCTGGCCGGGGGGATGAGCGTGGATCAGGCGGTGGCCGCGGCCGATGCCCAGTGTTACCGGGCCAAGGCGATGGGCCGCAACAACGTGCAGGTGCAGGGCGAGGCCAGTGAGCTGCCGGGCGATGATTCCGAGGTCGTCGAGGGCTGATCTCAGCCTGTGAGAGGGCGGGCGCAAATACTGCGCGCACATCCTCTCTTACAGGTGATTCCATGAATGTCTGCAACCCGATGGCGGTGCGTGCCTACGCCCCGGCGATGGTTGGCTGGTGCCTGGCCCTGGCGGCCGGGCTCCGGCTGGAGGAGGTGCGTGAGGACCGTCTCGCCCAGGCAATGTTGCCGGTGCTGCAGGCGAGCGTGGTGGCGCTGCTGGCCCTCACCCTGGCGTGCACGGTGGCGGCCAGCCTGGTGCTGTGGCGGCACAGACGCCGGGATCACCGTCGCGTTGATGCCGGCACTACAGAGGCGCAGCATCCATCAGCAGGAACCGGCATGGCGCGCGCTGGAAGGCATTGATCTGCGGCACCAGCCGCTGGAAATGTTCGCTGGCGCAGTGGATGTCCAGGGCGGCGCGGTCCGGCCATTGCTCGATGAAGACGAAGTGCCCGGGATCCTTCTGGTCCACGAACAGTTCATAGCCAAGGCAGAGCGGCTCGCGCTGCGTGCACGCGACCAGTTCCCGGTACAGCGGAAGCACGGTGTCCACGGCATCGGGATGGATGAAGTCTTCGGCGATGACCTTGAGCATGCAGGCGCCTCTGGATGGGGCCCTGCAGGATAGTGCCGGTGGGTGGCCGGCACCCATCCCGTCAACGCAATACTGCGTCTGCACTGACCAGCTGCACATCGTGCATCTGGTTGAGGTAGGCCTCGTAGTAGCCCTTGTGCGAGGCACCGACGATGGTCAGCATGCGGGTGCCCGGGTGCTGGCCGAGCACGTCGCGCATGTTGGCGACCATGCGCAGGTTGCGGGTTTCCCAGTAGCCCACGTAGTTGCGGCCGAAGCCTTCCGGCGAGGGTTCCACGAGCGTCGCGCCGAAATCGCTGTTGAAGGCCAGCATCGCGGCCTCGGGTGCGTTGTAGGCGCGATACATCGCGAGCAACCCATCCGGTCGAGCAAGATTGGCTTCCAGTCGTTCATCGGCCGCCCTGCGCGCTTTGACGAAGGAATTGTCCCAGGCACCGCGTATGGCGGCAGCGTAGGCCTTCTGCTGCGATTCCGGTGTAGGCGAATCCGCAGTGTGGTCGTCGACTGCCCACAGCCGCTCCAGCCCCAGGCGCGCGGCGAGGACGCCGGCCACCAGGCCGGCCTCGTTGCGGCGCGCCATGCGCGTGTCGAGGAACCGCACCAGTTCCGGTGTCAGGCTATCCGAAGCACGTCGCTCTTCCCTGGGCAGCCGCAGCCATTGGACGACTGCCGAGCTGCTCTCGCCCGCAGCCAGGAACACTGCGGCCAGTCGGCGTCGCTGGGCGGCGGTTGGCGCCTTCGGCCAATCCGCAAGCAGGCGTTCCATCTCCACGTTGGCGCTGGGCACGTCCAGGCCGGTGGCGGCCTGCGCCGGTGCCGGATCGACGCAGTAGTCCGCTACGCTCTCGGCGTATCGGGCTGGATTGCGGCGCATGAAGTCACACTGCAGGCCGGACAGGTTCTCTACCGCGATCGCGGTGGGCCGCCAGGCTTCCAGGCGCTGCAGCAGAGGTTCCAGCATCGCCGGCGTGAAGGTCTCCGGCAGGCCGGACAGGTGCGGGCTGCCCAGCACCAGCACTTCGTTCGGGCGCCCTGCGGGCGGTCCCTTCAGCTGGTCCGGGTGGAAGGCCGGTCGATAGGCGGTGTCGTTGGCCAGCGCGCTGCTGCTGCACACGGCCAGGAAGAGAAGGCTGGCAAAGCGAGGGAACATGCGATCTCCATGTCGATGAGCATCCTGCGGGACCTTCATGCTGGTCATATTCTCCTGCCGCGGAATCCCGCATTGGTCATGTAAACCTTTTTGCCTTGAGCTGCATCCTTCTGCTGAGCGATGCTGTACCCAGCGCCCAGGCAATGCAGAACATGACGTCCGACGACTGGACCATCGACAGCCCGCGGCTGCACCTCCGGCCGTTCACGCCCCGGTGTATTCCTTGGCCTGGCAGGCCTGCATCGAGCCCGTGACGCAGAACCCGAACTGGGCATCTGGATCGCAGAAATGATGCATGGGCACGGCTATGGTCGCGAAGCCGTGGCGGCGGTGTGGTCGGCCGCCTCAGGGCGCCTGCGCTGTGCTGCGTTCCGCTATCCGGTGGCCGAGCAGAACCGGTCCAGCCGTTCCCTCGCTGAGTCCCTCGGGGGACTGCCTGTAGCACGTGAGCAGGGCGTGAAGTACACGGCAATCGTCTACCGCATTCCGGCTGCAATGCACGGAGTTGCGACGGACGTCGCGGAATCCCGCTAAAGCGGCTGACGGCATCGCCGATACTCCCTCTGGATCCCGCTCCAGTCACCCGCCGCAGGACCCCAGGCTGCCCCCGATGGGCGGTCCGCGCAGTGTGTTCCGCCGCTCCCAGATGCCGATCGCACCCGCAGCAGACGTTCTTGGCAGTCGCTCGAGAGGTGCCGTTGGCACCTGTAGTCCCTGGCAACTGATGTTGCCGCCGGGCATCCCGCCCGTCGGGTCACAACCGCTTACCGGACACCGAGGATCAGACAATGCTTATTCCAGGCTTCACGGCAGGCGCGCAGGCGCCGGCCGAGCTGCACACCCGTTGGTCGCCGTGGCGTGCGCTGCTTGGCGTACTGGCGCCGCAGCAACGCACCGGCACAGAGAAGGCGATGACCGACCGCACCGAGCTGGAAGCGCAGGTGGCCGCGCTGCATCGCGTGCAGGCCGTCATCGAGTTCGCGCTCGACGGCACCATCCTGCAGGCCAATGACAATTTCCTGCAGGCGATGGGCTACCGGCTGGAGGAGATCCAGGGCAAGCATCATTCCGTGTTCGTCGACCCCGAGCTGGCGCGCAGCGCCGAATACCGCGACTTCTGGGCGCGCTTGGGGCGCGGCGAATACGACGCCGGACAGTACCGCCGCTTCGGCAAGGGCCAGCGCGAGATCTGGATCCAGGCCTCGTACAACCCGGTACTGGACCGCCAGGGGCGGCCGTACAAGGTGGTCAAGTTCGCGACCGACATCACCGCGCAGAAGCTGCAGGCGGCCGACTCGGCGGGGCAACTGGCCGCGATCACCAAGTCGCAGGCGGTGATCGAGTTCAGCATGGATGGCCGCATCCTGTCGGCCAATGACAATTTCCTGGCCGCCACCGGCTACAGCCTGGACGAAGTGCGCGGGCAGCACCATTCGTTGTTTGTCGAGCCCGAGCATCGCAGCAGCATCGAATATCGCCAGTTCTGGGAGAAACTGGGGCGCGGCGAATACGACGCCGGCCAGTATCGGCGCCTTGGCAAAGGCGGGCGTGAGGTCTGGATCCAGGCATCCTACAACCCGATCCTGGACCTCAATGGCAAGCCGTTCAAGGTCGTCAAGTACGCCACCGACATCACCGCGCAGGTGCATGAAAACCAGGCCATGCAGCGCGCGGTGGCGCAGACCCGCGAGGTGGTGGCCGCGGCCAAGCAGGGCGATCTGACCCAGCGCGTGGCCACCGCCGACAAGAATGGCTCGATCGCCGAACTGTGCGAAGGCGTGAATTCGCTGGTCGAGGCGATGGCCGCGATCATCGGCCAGATCAAGTTCGCCGCGGACACCATCGCGGTCGGCGCGACTGAAATCGCACAGGGCAACAGCGACCTCTCGCAGCGCACCGAGCAGCAGGCGGCTTCGCTCGAGGAAACCGCGGTGTCGATGAAGGGCCTGGCCGAGACCGTGCAGCGCACCGCCACCAACGCGCGCCAGGCGAGCCAGCTGGCCGGTGGAGCCGCCGATGTCGCTGCGCGCGGCGGCAGTGTGGTGCATGAGGTGGTCGAGACGATGGCGGTGATCAATGCCTCGTCGCGGCGCATCGTCGACATCATCGGGGTGATCGACGGCATCGCCTTCCAGACCAACATTCTCGCGCTGAACGCAGCGGTGGAGGCGGCGCGTGCCGGTGAACACGGCCGTGGATTTGCCGTGGTTGCCACCGAGATCCGCGAGCTGTCGCAGCGTTCGGCCAGCGCAGCGAAGGAGATCAAGCACCTGATCGATGAGTCGGTTGCCAATGTGGGTGCCGGTACGGCGCAGGTTGAGAGCGCGGGCCGCACCATGGACGAGATCGTGACCAACGTGCGCCGGGTGAGCGACCTGATGACCGAAATCAGCACTGCCTCGCAGCAGCAGAGCGACGACATCCAGCAGATGAACCATGCCGTCGATCTGATCGACCAGGGCACCCAGCAGAACGCGGCCCTGGTCGAGGAGGCGTCGGCGGCAGCACGCAGCATGGAAGAGCAGTCGGCGCAGCTGCTGCAGACGGTGGCCAGCTTCCGCTTGCAGGGCGGTGCCGGGCACCGGCACGGAGCGGCGGCGCTGCATGCGGTCTAGGCGCGGCGACCGGACTGTTCTTCCTTGGTTTCGGTCTCGCCGCGTACGCAGTTGCGACCGGCATGCTTGGCGCGATACAGGGCCTGGTCGGCGCGTTCGACCAGGCCGCGCGGATCGCCGTCTTCGCCGGGTGCCTGCCAGGCCACGCCGATGCTGATGGTGACGGTGGCCACGGGGGCGGGCAGGGCTGCGGCTTCGACCGAAGCGCGCAGCCGTTCGCCCAGGCCCAGGGCGTGGGTGGCATCGGGCGAGGGCAGGGCGGCGATGAACTCTTCGCCGCCATAGCGGGCCAGCAGATCGTCGCCCCGTTGCAGGCAGCCATCGAGGATGCCGGCGACGGCACGCAGGCGCCGATCACCTTCCGGGTGGCCGTAGGTGTCGTTCAGCCGTTTGAAGTGGTCGATGTCGATCATCAGTACCGCCAGGCCCTGGTCCTGGCGGCGCGCGCGGCGGTGGGCCCGATCCAGCGATTCATCGAAGCTGCGCCGGTTGCCCAGTCCGGTCAGCGGATCGCGCCGCGCCAGCGTTTCCAGTTCATCGCGCTGGCGCTGGATCTCGATCTGGCTCAGCACGCTGCGCAGCGCATAGCCGAGCAGGGAGCCGATGAAGCCGACCGTGGCCAGGGTCGGCTGCAGGCGCGCGACCAGAAGCGCCACCAGCATCAGCAGCAAGGGCAGCATCAGTGGTACGCCGGCATCGACGATGCGCCGCAGGCTGCGGGATACCTCCACTGCCGGGCAGCGACGATGGCTGCCCGCCAGGGTGGCCAGCAGCACGAACAGTCCACTGATCAGCAGGTCGCCCCAATTGCCGTCGGGCACCTGCGGCTGATAGGTATTGATGTAGAAGGCCAGCAGGAAGTAGCCCAGCGCGTAGATCGTCAGCGTCCGGAAAAAATCGCGGCGGTCCGGATCGTCCTCGGCCAGGAAACGGATCAGTGCGAAGCAGAACACCAGGCTGTTCTGCACGCCGCTCATGGTGTTCAGGCACTGCGTCCACAAGGCGGTGTTCAGCGGCGCCATGGCCCGCGCATGCAGGTAGTACAGCAGCCAAAGCAGGGCAATGATCCCGAGGTCCACCGCACGGATGTAGCGGTTCCCGCCGCCCGGGCTTGCAGCGACGTAGGTCAGGGGGATCCGGTAGAACACGTACAGGATCAGTGTTGAGGCGGTCATCTGCGCAGGGGCGAGGCCGGCCACATTGCGGTACAGCAGCGCCAGCAGCGCGAGAGAGAACAGGCCGACGGCCGCGCCGAGCAGTCGCCACTGGCAGGCCGCCTGGCTGACACGTGCACGCCGTACGCAGGCCAGTGCAGCCAGCAGCGGGGCGGTGATCAGCATCAGGTAGGAGCCGACCGGGTCCTGCGGGCCGACAAAGGCAATGACGAGCGCGTGCGTGACGAGAAAAAACAGTGCAGCACGCAACGTCATGCAGTCCCCCACCCCCGGATCCGGCGGGATCACGATAGGCAGATGTACGTGAGGCTGGCAAGAAAAGTGTGCACTACGTCTTGCGGCAACCCTGTCAACGGTCGCAGTTTTGCGTCAGCACAGTGACACCGGAGCGGCTACATGGGCCTGCATCGCCTGAAAAGCAAAAGGCCAGGTCATGGACCTGGCCTTTGATGCTGTGGTGCCGGTGAAAGGACTCGAACCTTCATGGGGTCACCCCCGGCTGATTTTGAGTCAGCTGCGTATACCATTCCGCCACACCGGCAGGCAGCGTGTGAGTGTAACCGAGGAGGGCAGGGCTTTCATAGGGGCAAGGCAGATCGAGGCGTTTCCTGTCGGCATCGGCTCTGCGATGGCTATACTGCGCCGGCTTGAATGCCTCCAGGAGCCATAGCCGATGACAGTGTTGCAGGACCTGAGGGTGCTGGTGGTCGAGAACGACGAGATGAGCGCAGCCTTGCTGCAGATGCAGCTGGTGCATGCCGGCGCGACCGTGGTCGGGTTGGCGGCGAGCGTGGCTGAAGCATTGCGCGTGCTGGAAGACTCGGTCCCCGATGTGGCCCTGCTGGACTATCGCCTGGCCCGCAACGAGACCAGCGAGCCGGTGGCGGCAGCATTGTCGGCGCGAGGCGTACCGTTCGTGCTTGCCACCGGAATGCTGGCTGAGCAGCTGCCCGAGTCCATGCTGTCCGGAGTACTGCTGGTCAAGCCGTATCTGTCGGCGGACCTGACCCGGGCGCTGAGCCGTGCGGTGGGCCGTTCCAGCGCAACGGCGTGAGAACGGCGCTTCAGCCGGCCTCTTCGTACAGGTAACGGATGTCCTCGCGGTCGTCGAGGATGCTGTACTGCCCGGCCAGGTTGTCCGGATCGGGGTTGAGCCACGCATCGAGATGCTCCCTGCGGATCGGTATCACGCCTCGATCGTGACCTGCCGCGGCGACATCGCGTGGCGGGGTGTCGGTGATCGTGGCGAATGAGAGCAGGCGTCCTTCCGGTCCCTCCCATTCCGCCCAAAGGCAGGCCAGAAGCAGGTCGCGGGGCGGGTCCGGGCGAAACTCCAGCACCACATCCTGTTCCTTTTCACTGGCGCCAAGCGCGCGCCCTGCGATCGCGTGGCGTGGTACGTGCTCATAGAACGCCTGCACCACGACAACGCCGTGGCGAAGGCCGAACGCGCCGCGCCAATAGCCTTCCAGGCTGTCGCGTCGTGCGTTGTAGGTGCCGGGGTAGAGCACGTCGTTGCGTGCCGGCTTGTCCGGCAGCCGGCATTGGTAGCGCATCGGCTTGATCACCCGTCGACCGCTCTCGCTGACCATCACCGGCGCGTAGGTGCCGGGAAAAATGCGGTTGTCGCGCGGCAGTAGTTGTACCCGGTGCAGGTCCTCAAGCCGGGCCTGGGCGCGCTCGATGCGGTTGCCGGCCACGCGCAGGTCGTTGCGTGCCTTCTGGGTAGGGCGGATGGCGAGCGTCGCGTGGGCGATATCGCGGCGCTCGCGTTGGCGGGCCAGCTCCGCCTCCAGAGCCTGGCGTTCCTGCGCATGCCACTGCTGGATCTTCGCGACGATGTCGCGACCCTGTTCGGTGCGCGCGCCGGCAAAGCCGTCGTCCATGGCCTTGGGGGTTTTCGGCCGCTTCTTGCCGGGATCGTGCGCGTACAGCTCAGCGAACTCCTCCAGCGACAGGATGGCACCGAACTCGCGGACCAGCTTGGCGTAGTCAGCGCGGATCAGGGCGGAATAGCACATGGGAACTCTGCAGGCCTGGGTCGCAGTCGTTGCGACGTGGATGCGGCAGGATAGCCCGACCTACAGGGAGATACCGCATGAATGATTCCGTCAGCTGCCAGTTCCGCGAGGCTGTCCCCACGGTCGAAGACTATTGCCAGCTGCGTGTGCTGGCGGGCCTCAGTGCCAAGAGCCAGGAGGCGGCGGCACGCGCGCTGCCCAATACCCTGTATGGCGTGTGCGCCTACCAGGGCAATGAGCTGGTAGCGATGGGCCGCATCGTCGGCGATGGTGGGTGCCACCTGCAGGTCTGTGATATCGCGGTGCTGCCGCGCCTGCAGGGGCAGGGCCTGGGCAAGGAAGTGATGCGTCGCCTGGATGGCTGGATGCAGGCGAACCTGCCGCCGTCTGCATACGTCAGCCTTCTGGCCGATGGTGAAGCGCACCGGTTGTACGCGCAGTTTGGTTTCGCACCCACCGCACCTGCATCGATCGGGATGTATCGCCGGTTCTGAGCTGTGTTCAGGCTGAGGCCATCCATGCGTGGCATGGATCTACTGGGCCAACCGGCCGCCGGATCCATCCCGGCCCTGCAGTAGATCCACGCCATGCGTGGACAGGGCCTTCCCGGGAATCCCAGGCAAAGAAAAACCCCGGCCGAAGCCAGGGTTTTCAAGAATTGGCGTCCCCACGGGGATTCGAACCCCGGTCGCCACCGTGAAAGGGTGATGTCCTAGGCCTCTAGACGATGGGGACGCACGAAAACTTCAAGTTGTAGATCCTTCGACGGCCTAATGTCGAAGTGGTGGAGCCAAGCGGGATCGAACCGCTGACCTCCTGCATGCCATGCAGGCGCTCTCCCAGCTGAGCTATGGCCCCATGAAACTCCGGATGATCTGCCGGGAGCAGAGTCCGTTTTGAAACTGGCGTCCCCACGGGGATTCGAACCCCGGTCGCCACCGTGAAAGGGTGATGTCCTAGGCCTCTAGACGATGGGGACGCACGAAAAACTTCAAGTTGTAGAACCTTCGACGGCCTAATGTCGAAAGTGGTGGAGCCAAGCGGGATCGAACCGCTGACCTCCTGCATGCCATGCAGGCGCTCTCCCAGCTGAGCTATGGCCCCGTGTTACCGAGCCGCCTATCATACCTGCGTGTTCACGTTTGTGGAAGTCTTTTTTGAACTTTTTTCGTTCCGGTTCAACCGCAGCCACGAGGGCAGGGGAACCGCAACGCCACACCCTGAATACCGGTAGGCGGTGAACAAAAAAGACCCGGTTATCGGCCGGGTCCTCGTTGTTCGTGATGAGTGGCGTCCCCACGGGGATTCGAACCCCGGTCGCCACCGTGAAAGGGTGATGTCCTAGGCCTCTAGACGATGGGGACGCAATTCTCATCAATGTTCTTTAGCGACCTTTCGACGGCCTAATGCCGAAAGATTGGTGGAGCCAAGCGGGATCGAACCGCTGACCTCCTGCATGCCATGCAGGCGCTCTCCCAGCTGAGCTATGGCCCCACGTCGCTGAGGAGCGAAATAATAGCCTTGCCCCAGGGGGTTGGCAAGCATTTGTTGCACTTTTCTTCACGCGTGTTGCGAAGCCGATGTCAGTCGCCTGCGGCGGTGGTGTCGTCGGTCAGAGCGGCCAGGATCGGGCACTGGTCCAGCGCGCCATGGCCGGGGCAGGCGTCGACCAGCTGCGACAGCGCGATGTGCATGCGCTGCAGTTCGGCCATCCGTTGTGCGATGTCCTGCAGGCGGGCCTGCGCGGTGTCACGCACGCTGCCCATGTCCTGCTGGTGGTGATCACTGAGCGCGAGCAGTTCTCCGATTTCCTCCAGGCTGAAGCCCAGTGCCTTGGCGCGGCGGATGAAGCGCAGCCGGCGCAGATCCGGCTCGCCGAAGATGCGGTAACCCCCGGCCGAGCGCGCCGCCGTCGGCAGCAGCTGCTGCCGTTCGTAATAGCGGACCGTATCGATCGGCACGCCCGCCTGACGGGCCAGTTGTCCAATGTTCATGGCAGCTTTCCTGCGGATCCTGCCGGCCATTGTGAAGCCTGGAGTCTGGTCGAGAGTCAAGGCTTCAGCTCGGTGCGCGCATTCAGCCCACTTTGCAACTTTCTTCATAGCCCCGCAGATGGGCCTGTTCCTACCCTTCGCCTGAACCGGCCGTTCGATGGCCTGCAACGAACCGAGGAGGTGGTCTGTGGAGGGAGTCAGGAACGAAGCATTCGTAGAGGTTGCGGTGGTCGAATATCCGGGAGGGGACCCCTCCGCCGCCTCTGTGCTGGCCGAAATGGCCCATGTCGCCAACCGCCTGGCCCAACAGCAGCGCCGACCCTTCAAGCGTGTGCTTGTCACCCGCTGGATCGTTCCCGCCAGCCAGACCGGTGTACACCGCATCGCGGGTGCTGAAATGCTCGACGCCGCCATTCCCGCGGTGATCGCGGTTCCCGGCCAGATCAGCCCCGGAGCCTGTCTGCGCGCCGAAGAGGTCCTGCTGGACTGGTTGCGGGCCCATTATGACGGGGGCAGCCTGCTGGCTGCTGCCAGCGACGGGGTCGGTGTACTGGCCCGTGCGGGACTGCTGGCCGGAAGAACGGTCAGCGGCCCCGATCTGGGGCGACATCCAGGGTTGCAGGCGCAGGCGGTGAGCTGGGTGCCCAGTGAGCGGGCGCTGGTCGACGATGGCGATCTGCTGACGGTTGGCGGATCGCAGGCCTGGCGTTTCCTCGGGCTGCGTTTGCTGTACCGGCTGCACGGGCAGGGCGTGGCGAGCGCGGTCGCGCAACAGCTCGGGATCGTCGTGCCCGCAGGAATCCAGCAGGATCTTGAGCGTTTCAGTGCCAACTTCGCCCACGGTGACCGCGATGTACTGAAGGCCCAGCGCTGGCTGCATACCACTGCGGCACGAGGAGCCACTCTGGCCGCAATCTGCGAGGTTTCCGGATTGGAACCGCGCACCCTGCAGCGGCGCTTCCTCCGAGCGACCGGTCTGCGGCCGATCGAATACTGCCAACGGCTGCGCATTGCCAAGGCGCAGACCCTGCTGCAGCAGGGCGCAGGCATCGAGGAGGTGGCCTGGGGGGTGGGCTACGCTGATCAGAGCGCGTTCCGGCGACTGTTCCTCCGCATCGTGGGCATGACACCGGCCAACTATCGCCGCCACGTCAACTGCAAGCGGCGGGAGCGACCGTTGATGCCGTCGGTGGCCGGAAGTCTGCGCGGCCTGCAGGCGTCCCCCGGAATGCAGTTGGGGCGCAGTGCGGCCTGACCATGGGGGGCGGGCGAGCGCTTGCAACCTGGGCGTGACGCTTTGACCATGCAGGCAGTGGAACTTGAACAGGTGGGCTGATGTCGAGTGTTGGACCGGTACCGATGCCGGTGGTGTTGATCCTGATGTGCTCGTTGCTGGCCATGACCGTTGCCCGTCTTTGGCCGCGCAGGGCAGTGGGAATGCCGCTGCCGTCGGCAGCAGGCATCGTGCTGGACATGCTGCTGATCGGCCTGCTGTGTGGTCGTGTCAGTTTTGTTGTGCTGAATTTCGCGCTCTATCGTTCGGAGCCCTGGAGCATTCTGCAGGTCACCGATGGTGGCTATCACCTGATGGTGGTGCTGGTGGCCGGGCTGTCGTGGGGATTATGGCGTCTGCGGCCGTGGCGTCAGTTGCGTGCACCGGTGCTGACGAGCGCACTGGTAGGCGTGTTGTTCTGGGTCGCTGGTGGCCAGTTGCTGTCGGCATGGCAGGGGCGGCAGATGCCATTGCCGGCGCTGCAGGTGGCGGACCTTCAAGGCGATCGTATCAATCTGCAGCAGTTCCGCGGCAAGCCGCTGGTGCTGAATCTGTGGGCCACATGGTGCGGGCCCTGCCGCCGTGAGATGCCGGTGCTGGCGACGGCACAACTGGCACATGATGACGTGCAGTTCGTATTCCTCAACCAGGGCGAAACCCTGGATGAGGTCCAGGGTTTCCTCGCCGGCGAACGACTGATGCTGGGCAACGTGCTGCTGGATGATGACGCTGCTGCTTCCACCGTGCTCGGCATTCAGGCGTATCCTTCCACGCTCTTTTTCGGTGCCGATGGGCGCCTGCGTGAACTGCACCTGGGCGAACTGACCGCAGCCGGCCTTGAACACAAACTGCGCCGGCTGCGGTAGCCTGCGCGGGCATCTCACTACGGAGTTCCCATGTTGTCGATTTCCCTGCGCACCGCCCCGGCGGTGCTCCTGCTGCCGGTCATGCTGGCATTGGCCGCCTGCAGCCAGGCACAGACGCCGCCGGGCAAGGCCGCTACGGCGTCGGCGACGACTGCTCCGGCATCTGCCGCCAAGGGCGACCGTCCAGCCGTGCTGAAGGGCATCGAGAAGCACGGCTTCGAGGTCGTTGCCGAATTCGATGCGCCGGACGGCCTGCGCGGTTTTGCTGGCGTGGTGGGAGGGCAGCAGCCTGCAGCGGCCTATGTCACGGCCGATGGCAAGCACGTACTGGTGGGCAGCCTGTTCGATGCCGAAGGTAATGATGTGGCTGCCGAAGCGGTCGAGAAGCTGGTTGCCGCACCGATGTCGGCCAAAATGTGGACCAAGCTCGAAGCCAGCGCCTGGGTACGTGATGGCAAGGCCGACGCGCCCCGTGTGGTCTATACCTTCAGCGATGCCAACTGCCCGTATTGCCACAAGTTCTGGGAGGCGGCCCGTCCGTGGGTCGACGCCGGCAAGGTACAGTTGCGCCACATCATGGTGGGTGTGATCCGCGAGGACAGTCCGGCCAAGGCCGCAGCCATCCTGTCCGCACGTGATCCGAGCGCGGCGCTGCTGGAGAACGAACACCAGTTCGACCGTGGCGGCATCAAAGCGCTGCCGAACATCAGCCGCGAGATCGCCGGCAAGCTCGACGCCAACCAGGTGTTGATGCTGGAAATGGGGTTCCAGGGCACCCCGGGCATCCTGTTCCAGGATGCACAGGGCCAGGTGCAGCGCCGGGCCGGATTGCCGCAGGGCGACGACCTGCAGACGGTGCTTGGTCCGCGCTGATCCACGCCTGCATGATGATGTAGACCACAGGCCCGCATGGTGACATGCGGGCCTGTTGCGTTCCTGCCCCAGGCGAACACAACCGCTTGCGCATTGTCTGTTCGTCGTCACGTCTGAATCGTGACTGAGATCAAGCATCGTGCCTTGATTCCAATCAAGGCCAAAAGCGACAAACAGACTAGCCTTTGACGCATGGAATACAGCGTCAATGCGCGATGGATGCCGCGCTCGCCACGCCCTGATCAGGGTCGGCCGGCACAGCCATTCACGACACTCTCACTCTGTGCTTGTTACCCAGTCCGCTGCGGTCGCCACCTCTCTGGCAGCGCGGCCTTGATGGAGTCGACATGGGTGCAGGCGGGGCAGTGTCATCGTCCTGTTGCCTGCCGTGCGCAGGCTGGCCAATGTCGTCGACGCAGTACCCGCATTTCCAGCAACGGCAACGCGAAGCCAGGGCGGCGCATGCATGCGCTCCGGAACCGTGATGCGAGTGTTCGTCAGGGGAGGATGCAATGCGTTTGGCCGTACTGAGTCTGGCATGCCTGGGGGCACTGGCGATCACGCCGGCGTACGCTCAACAGGGTGATGCAGAGGATGCGCAGGCATTGCGGCGCGAGATGGCCGCCATGCGCCAGGCGCTGGAAGGCATGCAGCAACGGCTGGACCGGCTTGAGCAGCGCGATGCTGCGCCTGCGCAGGCAACAGCCGCGCCTGCAATGGCGCCGATGGCCTCTGCCGCTCCTTCCGACGTGATCCATCGCACCCAGGTGCCGGGTGTGGCGCAGCCGGTACTGCCGCAGCGCGATTCGGTCGCTGATCCGTCCACTGCGGCATCGCGACCGGACAGTGCGGCGGGCCCGACCGACCCGGATCTGAAGGGGTTCTTTGCCATACCCGGCACTGATACGGTGATCCGCATCGGCGGTTACGCCAAGCTGGATGCCATCGCCGATTCGCGCGCGGCCGGCGACGAGGATCAGTTCATTCCCTCGTCGATGCCGGTGGGCGGCAGCCACCGCGATGTCTCCAACTTCAACATCCACGCCAAGCAGACCCGCTTCAGCTTCGAGGCGCGGCGTCCAACCACGCACGGCAACCTGCGCTTCTATCTGGAGAACGACTTCTTCGGCAGCAGCGATGGCTACGAGTTCCGCCTGCGGCATGCTTATGGACAGCTCGGCAATACCTATGCCGGCTATGGCTACTCCAGCTTCATGGACCCGGACAGCCTGCCCGACACGCTGGACTTCGCCGGGCCGGGCGGCGCCGGCTATCTGCTGGTGGCCGGCATCCACCACAGCTTCACGATGGGCAAGGGCAACACGCTGACCGTGGCGGCCGAAGGCCCGAAGACTGAACTTGCCGGTGCCAGTGATGAGCGGGCTGCGGTGAACCGTCTGCCGGACGTAACCGTGACCGCGCGCATGGAGCGCGACTGGGGCCACCTGCAGGTGGGCGCGGTGGCGCGCAGCCTGGCCTATGACGGCGATGGCGAGCGCGACCGGCGAATGGCCGGCGGCCTGCAGCTGAGTGGCTCGGCCTCGGTGGGCGAGCGCGACCTGCTGCTGTTCGGTGCGCTGGGAGGACGCGGCCTCAGCCGCTATACCGCCGACCTGACCGGCTCCGGGCTGGACGCGGTGGTCGGTGCCGATGGCCGCCTCGACGCGTTGGACCTGCACGGCGGCTTCGTCGGCTATACCCACTATTGGTCCGAGTTGTGGCGATCGAACCTGATCTTCGGCCAGCTGACCCTGGAGCGGAACGCCGCACTGGCGGCCGATGCCTTCCGACAGAGCCGGTACGGCGTATTCAACCTGATCTGGAGCCCCGCGCCGTCCTGGACGATGGGCATGGAGCTGTTGTACGGCCGCCTGGAACAGCAGGGCGGCGCACGCGGCGACACGGTCCGGGTGCAGGGCAGCCTGCAATACAACTTCATCAAATAGGCGCCAGCGGTCGTACGCCAGCGCAACCGTCCCCACGCCCGGTGCTGCCGGGCTCATGCCAGTACCGGAGATCGTCATGGCAGAAGCAAAGAAAATCGGGGTGGTCGGAGCCACCTTCCTCGTCGCCGGCAACATGATGGGCTCAGGCGTGTTCCTGCTGCCATCGAGCCTGGCCAAGATTGGTACCGCCTCGATCTGGGGCTGGTTGATCACTACCGCCGGTGCGCTGTTGCTGGCCTTCGTGTTCGCCAAGCTGGGCAAGCTGGCACCCAAGGCGGGCGGCCCGTACGCCTATGCGCGCGACTGGTTCGGGCCCTACATGGGCTTCCAGACCAACACCATCTACTGGTTCGCCAACTGGATCGGCAACGTCGCCATTCCGATCGCCGCAGTGGGCTATTTCAGCTACTTCTTCCCGATCCTGTCCGAGCCGCTGGTGCGCTGCATCGCGGTGCTGATCCTGGTGTGGGCGCTGAGTTTCGCCAACGTGATCGGTCCGGCGTTCGTCAGCCGCGTGCAGACCGTCACCACCAGTTTTGCGCTGGTGCCGATCCTGGGCATCGCCATCTTCGGCTGGTTCTTCTTCGATGCCGACATTTTCAAGGGCGCCTACAACGTGTCCGGCGAATCGAACTTCGGCGCGATCTCCAGCGCCGCGGCGCTGACGCTGTGGGCCTTCATTGGCGTCGAGTCGGCCTCGGTCACCGCTGGTGTGGTCGAGAACCCGGAAAAGAACGTGGCCCGTGCCACCCTGGCCGGCGTGTTCCTGGCTGCCATCGCCTATATCGCCAGCTCCTCGGTGATCATGGGCATGGTGCCCAATGGCGAACTGCAGACCTCCGATGCGCCGTTCGCACTGGCTGCCGCCAAGGCCGTCGGTGGCTGGGGCGGTGCGCTGGTCAGCCTGTGTGCCTTCATCGGCGCTGCCGGTTCGCTGGGCGGCTGGATCCTGCTGACCGCGCAGAGCGCCAAGGCGGCCTCCGATGACGGCCTGTTCCCGAGCATCTTCAGCAAGACCAACAAGGACGACGTGCCGGTCAAGGGTGTGCTGATCGTGGCCGTGCTGATGACCCTGGCGGTGCTGGTCACTTCCACGTCGGAAACCGCGTCGGCACAGTTCGACGTGATCACATCGGCGGCGGTGGTGCTGACCCTGCTGCCCTACATCTACTCGTGCGTGGCCTGCTACTTCGTGGTCGAGCGCTCGCACACCCTGGTCCACACCGGTGCGTTCTGGACCCTGACCAGCCTGACCGTCGTTTACTGCCTGTGGGCGATCTACGGCTCGTCGGGAACCATCGTGCAGTACGCGTTCCTGTTCGTGCTGTTCATCACCGTGTTCTATCCCTTCTTCAGCGAGGAGCGCCGCCAGCAGCGGCAGCGCGCCCGCGAGGCCTCGGCGATCAGCGCCGGCGCCCGGCGTTCCTGAGTTAGACAAGGAGAATCAACGTGTACTTCAAGTCCCTGGACTACCCGGTCATTGTCATCGACAACGACTACGAGTCGCCGCGCATCGGCGGCATCCTGATCCGCGCCCTGGTGGAAGAGCTGCGCAGCAACGACCAGCGCGTGCTGTGCGGCCTGAACCTGGATGATGCCCGTGCCGGTGCCCGCACCTACGTGGCGGCGTCGGCGGTGCTGATCTCGATCGATGGCAGCGAAGAGGTGGATGGCGAGTTCCAGCGCCTGACCGCCTTCCTGCGCGAGCAGAGCGCGCGCCGCGCCAACCTGCCGGTGTTCCTGTACGGCGAGCGCCGCACCATCGAGAAGGTGCCGAGCAAGCTGCTCAAGTACATTCACGGCTTCATCTTCCTGTTCGAAGACACCAAGAGCTTCATCTCGCGACAGGTGATGCGCGCGGCCGAAGACTACATGAAGAACCTGCTGCCGCCGTTCTTCAAGGCGCTGATCCATCACGCGGCCGAGTCGAACTATTCCTGGCATACGCCGGGCCATGCGGGCGGTGTGGCGTTCACCAAATCGCCGGTCGGCCGCGCGTTCCATCAGTTCTATGGCGAGAACACGCTGCGAAGCGATCTGTCGATCTCGGTGCCGGAACTGGGTTCGCTGCTTGACCATACTGGTCCGATCAAGGACGCCGAGAACGAGGCCGCACGCAACTTCGGTGCCGACCATACCTTCTTCGTCACCAACGGCACTTCCACCGCCAACAAGATCGTCTGGCACGGCACAGTGGCCCGCGGCGACGTGGTGTTCGTCGACCGCAACTGCCACAAGTCGCTGCTGCACGCGCTGATCATGACCGGCGCGGTGCCGGTGTATTTCACCCCCAGCCGCAACGCGCATGGCATCATCGGCCCGATCAGCCTGGACCAGTTCACGCCCGAGTCGCTGCAGCAGCGTATCGCCGCCAACCCGCTGGCCAGCAAGGCCTACAAGGCCGGCTCCAAGCCGCGCATCGCAGTGGTGACCAACTCCACCTACGATGGCCTGTGCTACAACGCCGAGAAGATCGCCGACGAGATCGGCAGCGCGGTGGACTTCCTGCATTTCGACGAAGCCTGGTACGCCTACGCTGCGTTCCATCCGTTCTACGAGAACCACTACGGCATGGCCAAGGGCAAGCCGCGCGAGCAGGATGCGATCATCTTCACCACGCATTCCACGCACAAGCTGCTGGCCGCGTTCTCGCAGGCCTCGATGATCCACGTGCGCAACTCGGCGCAGCGCGACCTGGATGCCGAGCGCTTCAACGAATCGTTCATGATGCACACCTCGACCAGCCCGCATTACGGGGTTATCGCGGCCTGCGATGTGGCGTCGAAGATGATGGAAGGCGATGCCGGCCGTTCGCTGGTACAGGAAATGCACGACGAGGCGATCGCCTTCCGCCGCGCGATGCTGCATGTCCGCGATGATCTCGGCCGCGACGACTGGTGGTTCAGCGTGTGGCAACCGACCCAGGTCGAGCGCAGTCTGGACAAGGGCGATACGCCGGCACCGATGGTGGCCAAGCGCGAGGAGTGGTACCTGCAGCCGGATGCGCACTGGCACGGCTTCGAGAACCTGGTGGATGACTATGTTCTGATCGACCCGATCAAGGTGACCCTGCTGACCCCGGGCCTGGCGATGGACGGCAGCATGGGCAAGCTGGGCATTCCGGCGGCGGTGCTGAGCAAGTTCCTGTGGGGCCGCGGCATCACCGTGGAGAAGACCAACCTGTACTCGGTGCTGTTCCTGTTCTCGATGGGCATCACCAAGGGCAAGTGGAGCACCCTGGTCACCGAACTGATGGCGTTCAAGGAACTGTACGACCGCAACGCGCCGCTCAGCCAGGCACTGCCGACGCTGGCCGCCGACTACCCGAATGCCTACGCCGGTTGGGGCCTGCGTGACCTGTGCGACGCGCTGCATGCGTTCAACCAGGAGTTCGCGGTGGCCAAGGTGATGCGCGAGATGTACGTGGATCTGCCAACCCCGGTGATGACCCCGGCCGATGCCTACAACCACCTGGTGAAGGGCGAGATCGAGCGGGTCGACATCGAGCAGGTCAGTGGTCGCATCGCCGCGACCATGCTGGTGCCGTACCCGCCGGGCATTCCGACCATCATGCCGGGCGAGCGCTTTGGCGACAGCGATGAGCCGATCATCCAGTCGCTGCGCATCGCCCGTGAGCAGAATGCCCGCTTCCCGGGCTTCGAGTCGGACGTGCACGGGCTCATCATCGAGAACGAGGGCGATGTGACCTCGTACAAGGTGGAGGTACTGAAGGCCTGACCGGCGACGGTCGGCCCTTCGGCGAACGATGGATACCGCGCGCGAGCAACGCATCCTGAAGTTCTCGATCGGGGTCACCATCGCGGTCAGCGTGGTCGGCTTCAGCGGTGGCCTGCTGGTGGGATCGCAGGCCATCCTGTTCGACGGTGTGTACAGCCTGGTCGACGTTGCCCTGACCCTGGTGTCGTTGTCGGTGCTGCGGCTGGTGGCGCGGGAACAGAGCCCGCGCTTCCAGTACGGCTACTGGCACCTGGAGCCGATGGTCGAGGCGCTGGGCGGTGTGATCCTGTCGCTGGCCTGCGTGTATGCGCTGGCCAACGCGGTGATCGGTTTGACCACGGGCGGACACGAGGTGAAATTCGGGCCCGCGCTGTGGTGGGCGGCGCTGCTGAGTGCCAGCAACCTGGCGATGGCGGCGTTCGTCGCCCAGCGGGCGCGGCGCCTGCGCTCGGCGCTGTTGTGGCTGGATGTACGGGGCTGGCTGCTGGGTGGCTTGATGAGCCTGGCGGTAGTGCTGGCCTTCGTACTGGCACTGGTCCTGCATGGCGGTGAGTGGCACCACTGGGTGCCGTACCTGGATTCGATCGTGCTGGCATTGATCAGCCTGGCGGTACTGCCGGTACCGGCGCGCAGTGCGTGGAAGGCCATGCGCGAAGTACTCCAGGTGGCGCCGGATGATCTGGACCGGCGCGTGCAGCAGGTCATGCAGGCATTCGTGGCCGAGCGTGGCTATGCCGGTTTCACCAGCCACGTGGCGAAGATGGGGCGGATGCGCTTCATCGAGATCCATGTGCTGGCCGATCCGGCTACGCCCTTGGGCTCGGTGGGCGAGGTCGATGCGATGCGTGATGAGATCGCGGTCAGGATGGATGCTCGGGGCAGCACGTTCTGGCTGACCATCGATTTCACCGCAGATCCGGCGTGGACGTGACCACGCTTCTGTAGAGTCGAGATAGCTCGACTGCTTTTCGTCAGCGGAAGTCGAGCAGGCTCGATTCCACGGGATCGCGTGATCGTTGCGCGTGGCAGACCGGTCTGTTGCACCGGATCCGTTTGACCTCAACCGGGGTTGAGGTCACAGACTGCCGGCAACCCCCACGAGGCGCGCGGCATGAACCTGCTGACCACACCGGACTTCAGCCATGGCCTGCTGGAGCTGTTCAATCCACCGGGCCTCTACGATCCTTCGGCCAACGGCTACTCACACGTGGCGGTGGTGCGCCTGCCGGCACGGGTGATCCACGTGGCCGGGCAGGGCGGTGAAGATGCGCAGGGCCGTCTCTCGCCCAGCTTCGAAGACCAGGTCGGGCAGGCGCTGGACAACCTGCAGACCGCGCTGCGCTCGGCGCAGGCAAGCCTGGTTGATGTGGCGCGGTTGCGCATCCTGGTGGTCGGCCACGATGAGGACCGGCTGGGCATCATTGCCCACCAGGTGCGGCGACGCTGGCCGAACCGTGCGGCGCCCACCTGCACGCTGATCCCGGTGCCGCGACTGGCGCTGGACGGCATGCTGTTCGAGATCGAGGCGGAGGCCTACGCCGCCTAGCGCAGGTAGTACTCCACCGGCACCACCAGTTCCTGTGGTGCCTTCAGTTCATCGGGAATGGGCGGTAGCGGCTGCGCGCGACGGAAGGTCTGCAGCGCAGCGTCATCGAGCATCGGCTGGCCACTGGACTGTTCCAGCCGCAGAGCCAGCAGGCGGCCTTCGCGGTCGATGCTGGCCCTGACCCACGCAGTGCCCTGCTGCCGGCGCGAGCGTGCGGCGGCAGGGTAATAGCGGTAACGCTCCAGCCGCGCCATCAGGCGGGCTTCCCACTGGTCGCTGGCGGCGCCGGCCTGGAAGTCCGCCGGTGGCGCGTCTGGAGCGGGCGGAGCGGCCGTGATCGATGCCGGTGCGGGACTGGCATCGGTCGCGGCCGCCGGCGGGGCGACCGGCAGCGGCGTTCGACCCGTCCCGCCCGTTTCGCTGGCGGCCAACTCGCCCTCGCGCGCGGCGGTGGGTTTCGGTGGCGGGGGCGACTTTGCCGGTTGCGATGCGCGCGCCTGCTGCGCCTGGCTGGGGGTGTCGGCCTGGCGCTCCTCTACGGGCTGTGGCGGCGTGGCCGGCGCCAGCAGGCGCAGGCTGATGCGCACGTCCTGCTCCGGCGGCGGCAGCATCGGCGGCGCTGCCACCCAGTGCACCAACAGCAGCAAGGGCAGCAGGTGCAGGACGGCGGTGATCGCGATCGCCTGCCAGTGTTGGCCGCGCTCACTCATCGTCCAGCACCCACAGCAGATCGGCATCCGCCGCATCCACGGTTTCACCCGGCGAAGCCAATGCGATCACCAGCGCAGGCGTAGCCGGTGACAGGTAGCCCGGTACCCCGGTACCGCGCAGTACATGCCAGCGCCCCGCTACCAGCAGCACCGGCGCGGGCGCATCGAGCAGCACCTGTGCCATGCGTGTGTCGCGGGCCTGTTGCACGGCCAGCATCCCTTCCAGCATCGGTGCTGCGTCTGCGTGCTGGGCCAGCACCACCGCCGACAGGCGCTGGCGGGCAGCGGCCACCGGGAACCGCACGCCCTCGGTGGACGCGAGCAGCGCGTTGACCTCGGCACGCGACAGGTTGCCGCCGAACAGCGGCGTGCCTGCATCGGCAGCATCCTGTACCAGCCCGCCATACGCGGTCCACGGCCAACGCGTATCCCATTCCAGCAGTTCCTGCAGGCGTGCACCTTCGGCCTGGTTGCCCTTGGCCAGCCAGCGCTGCACCCGCTGCAGGCGTGGCTGGCGCTCGCTGGCGATCATTTCCAGCACCAGCGAACCCTGCGGGCGCCGCCGCTGCAGCGCCTGCAGCAGCCAGCGCTGGGCGGCGTGGTCTCCGGCGAGGTCATGGCGCTCACCCAGCATCAGCCTCCGGGCGTCCGCCGCACGCGCCACGAACGCGGCTTCGTCCAGGTGCCGGCCGTTGGCCAGGTCGATCACTGAGCCAGGCATCGACTGCGCGCTGGCCACGGTCGCCAGCGCGAGCAGGCATACGGGCAGCCAGCGACGGCTAGAACGCCACATTGACGCCCATCGAGACGGTACGGCCACGGCCGTTGCCGCGGTCCAGGATCGGGCTGAAGATGCTGTCGATCGAGGCATTGTTGTCATAGGCCTTGTTCTGCAGGTTTTCGATGTTCAGCCACAGCGTGGTGTTGGCCTGGGGCTTGAAGCTGGCGTAGAAGTCGAGCAGCACGCCGGTGCCGCCGGTCTTGCGGGTCTGGAAGAAGTCGTAGCCTTCCTCGGTCGGCCCGGAGTACTCGGCGCGCAGGCCGGCCTGCACGCGCTGCTGCCACCAGCGGCCGCCCACGTCCAGCGTCCAGTAGCGGTCGGGCAGGGCGGTGATGTCTTCCAGGTTGACGAACTCGATGGCCGGCGCACTGGTGTGCGAGCGGGTCCAGCTCAGCGTGGCGTGGTAGTGCTCGCTGGCGTAATGCGCTTCCAGTTCGATACCGCGCATGCGCACCACGCCGGGGTGGTTCATCCAGCGCGTGGTGGTGCTGAAGTCGTCCACGTCCAGCGCATCGGTCCAGGCAGTGAGTTGCGGATCGCTGTCGATCGGCACCACGAACGGTTCCACTTCCGGCGGATGCACGATCAGCAGGTACTGCGGCTTGATGTAGTCGCGGATGCGGTTGTCGAAGCGGGTGATCCGCAGCTGTGCCAGGTCACCGTCGACCAGCAGCGAGTCGGTGCTGAGGTTGGCACCGAACTGCAGGTTGCGCGAGCGCTCGCGGCGCAGGAACGGGTTGGCGCCCACGCCATCGGCATCGCTCATGCCTTCCAGCGGGATCTTCTCGAAGAACATCTCCTGCACCCGCGGCGGGCGGGAAGTACGCGAGGCTTCTGCGAACAGGTGCAGCCAGTCGGTGGGCTGCCACGATACCGCCAGGCTGGGGCTGAGTGCGCGCTGGGTATGGCGCACGTCGATGCCGCCACCGTTGATCTCCGCGCACTGGCCGGGCACATCCGAGCACACCGGGATGTGGCCACGGATGCCGAAGCGGTCCTGGCGCAGGCCGGCGGTCAGCGCGTAGATGTCGTACTGCAGCTCCAGCGTGCTGAACACGCTGTCCAGCTGGCTGCGACCTTGCGGGTTGGCACCGCGCAGGACGGGGGTGTCGGCCACATAGATGTCCGACTGGTGCTTGATGCCGGTGTTCCAGCGCGCCTGCAGTGCCCCGATGTCGAAGCGGCTGGTGTTGTCCACGGTCCAGCTGCTCAGGCTGCTGTGGGTGCGGCGACCGATGTAGCTGGAATCCTCCACTGGCGGATAGAACAGCCGGGTCTTGTTGCCGGCGAAGGTTGCACGCAGGTCGATCCACGGCGAATAGGGTGTGTAGTGGTAGCTGGCGCGCTGGTTGCGCGCGGAAATCTGCCACGGGTAGTTGTGGTAGAAGTCGTTTTCGTAACGCATGTGGCTCAGGTCCAGCCGGTGCTGGTCGCTGGGCTGCAGGCGTGCTTTCAACAGCCAGCTGCTGGGCTGCTGGCTGCCCGGGTCGGCGTTGTTCTTCTGCCCACGCGCGGTCGCGTATTCGCTGCTGCGGCTGCTGCTGGCAGCGGCCAGCAGGCCGAACTGGCGGTCGCCACCCTCTTCACTGTGGCGCCAGGCACCGGCGAAGGTACGGCCGCTGCCGTAGCCGTTGTTGCCGTGGCGATAGCCTGCACGCAGGCCCCAGTCACGGCCCTCACCGAGCAGATCGTCGATATCCAGCGTGCGGAAGTTGGCACTGCCGGCCAGCGTACCCGCACCATCACCACCGGCGACCGCACCGCGTTGCACGTCCACGCCGGCCAGCAGGAAAGGATCGACATAGGCGAACGGACCACCCGAGCCATGCCCGGCATTGTTGCGAAATGTCTGGGTGACACCGTCGATCATGGTGTTGACCCGGCCAGCACCGGTCATGCCGCGGATGTTGACCTGCAGGCCCGGCTGGCTGCGCGAATGGAAGCTGTGGGTGCCAGGCATCGAGCGCAGCAGGCTGTTGCCTTCCTGGCGTTCGGCCATCGCCACGCGCTCGCTGCCGACCGAGGGCGCAAAGCCATCGCGGGTGGCCGGTACATATTGGCTGGCGCCGGCACCCGGTGCCTGGCCGTGTGCGGTAGTACCCTGCACCCGCAGCGGGCCGGTGCGGCGGCTGCCATCGGCGCGTTCGGCCGGCGCCGGTTCCAGGGCGGCACGACGCGCATCCACGAAGCGCGGGCGCAGGCCGCTGCCTGCCAGCAGGCGCGTCAGGGCCTGCGCATCGTCGAAGTCACCGCGCAGCGCAGGCGCCGAATGACCTGGGGGCAGCGCCGCGCCGATCACCAGATCGACACCGGTCAGCCGGCTGTAGGCGTCCAGCGCGGCCGCCAGTGGCTGGGCGGGCAGATCGTAGCTTCGAGTGGCGGCCTGCGCGTGGGCGCTGTTTGGCAGCAGGGGAACGGTGCTGGCGCAGGCCAGCGACAGGGCGAGGACAAGGGGGCGGGGGCACAGCATCGGGGGCTCCAGGGGCTGACGCAGAGCGTCGTCATCCTGGGTAGACGCAGCCGCAGGCCGGATGTCAGGGTCCATCACGCCGTTCCCTGCGTGGCGGCAGCCACACCTGTACGCCGTCGCCGAGGCGCAGCACGCGCACCTGCAACTGAGTGGCCAACTGGTCGCGGTTGCTGGCTGCGCCGTCGGCACTGCCAAGCAGGGTGACCGGCTGCTGGCGCAGCTGCTCGCCGATGACCCATGTGTGCCCGCCGTGCCAGCGGTCCAGGCCCTGCGTGACGTCGGCCAGCGGGGCCGAGACCCAGTGCAGGCGCCGTTCGCGCCAGGCCAGTGTTCCCGGGGCGGTGGTTGTTGCATCGGCTGTTGACTGCCCATCGAAGCGCAGCTGCTCGCCGTCGTTGGCCAGCATGCTGGCGTTGCCGCTGTCCACGCGCACGCGATGCTCGGTAACGGTGACCACGCTGCTGTTGCCCTGCACGGCAAGATCGAATGCGGTCCCCAGTGCAGTGACGGTGCCCTGCGGAGTGTGTACCTGGAAGGGCCGGTCGGCATCGGCGGCGACCTGGAACCAGGCCTGGCCACGCTGCAGCTGGAGCTGGCGGCGCTGCCCATCGATGCGCACCTTCACTTCGCTGCTGGGTGACAGCAGGACATGCGAACCATCCGGAAGGGTCTCATTGCGGATCTCGCCAGCGGCCGTACGCAGTACCTGCGCCACCGGCGGCGAGGCATGGCGGCTGTAGAGACCCAGCGCACACAGCAACAGAACCGCAATGCCGGCTTCGCGCAGGCGACGGCGTTGCCTGCGCTGCTGTTGCCGCTGCAGGCTGGGCAGCGTCGCGCCTGCCTGCCACAGGTGCTGCAGATACTGGTACTGCGCGGCATGTCGGGGGTCGGCCTGGTACCACTGGTCGAACGCGTTCTCGTCGCGGTCACCGTCGTGCCCGTCCAGCCACCAGCGTGCGGCTTCACGCGCGATCGCGTCCTGGCTCATGCGCCGGGCACCTGCTGCAGGGCGACGAGGGCGCGCAGCAGATGGCCGTGCGCAGTCTGCCGGCTGATGCCGAGCTGGCGCCCGATCTCGGCAAGCGCCAATTGTTCAACCCGCGCCAGCAGGAACACCTGGCGCGAGCGCGGTGGCAGCGCGGCGACGATCGCGTCGAGGTGGCGCAGCTGTTCGGCGTCGAGCAGTCGCTGCTCGGGCAGTGGTGCAGGATCGGCGATGGCCTGCAGCTGCGTGTCATCCAGTACCTCTTCGCGACGGCGCTGGCGCTGCCGGTAGTGATCCGCGATCAGGTTGTGGGCGACACGGTACAGATAGGCGCGGCCGTTGCTCAGCAGGCCGCTGGCGGCGACTTTGACGACACGCAGCCAGGTTTCCTGGACGACGTCATCGGCGTCACTGCGTTGCGGGAGTTTGCGGCGGACATGGGCGTGCAGCGGCCGGTAATGGGCCGCGCACAGCTGCGCGACATCCGTCGGTTCGACAGGCGTGGACACGGGGCGGGCGACAACTGGGAAAGGGAACAGCCCGCGGCGGCAAGGGCAGCGGCTGCACCTTACAGCAAAAGAGAAGCATTTGCATCTATGGCGCGAAGCACGGCACGCATGGGTCACCGCGGTGTCAGCGCGGGCGATAGTCGCAGTGGATCTGCAGCGCTTCGGTGGGATTGTGGTGCAGCTCGAAGCCGCAGTGCTGCAGGCTGCGCTTCACCCGCGCGACCGCTTCGGCATGGTGGGTGACGCGACGATCCTGCCAGCGCGGTGGGGTGAACACGCCCAGGGGCAGCAGCCGCAGCCGCTTGCCGTGCAGTACCAGTGAAACATCGATATGACGGCCATTGATGTCGTGGCCGTTGGCTCCGAAGATGGCATCGATCTCATCGCGGCGCTGTGGATAGCAGGTGCGGAATACTGCAATACCGAGCCATCGCACCGCGCGGCGGAAGCCGCCGAGACGGCTGTGGCCGGGTTCGAAGCCACGGGTGAGCAGCAGGCGCAACCCGGCAGGCAGCATCGCCTGCGCGTCGAGCAGGCGTTGCAGTACCTCTTCTTCCAGTTGGATGCGGGTGGAGGGCCAGCGCGGGGCGATGAGCAGTCCGTGGTGGTTGCCGCGTTGCAGGGTCAACATGCGTGAAGCTTTGCACGCGGGCGAACAGCCGCGGTAGTGCCGGCCGCTGGCCGGAAGATCCGGATGCCGGCCAGCGGCCGGCACTACCATCGGGTCAGATGTCGCGGTACTGGATCTGCGAAGCCAGTACCCGCAGGCCATCGGCATTGCTGGACAGGATGCGCTCTTCGCCGACACCTTTCTGCCGTTTCAGCTGGAAGCCCTGATCGGCAGGCAGCTGTGCGGCAATGGCGTCCATGCGTTGCAGGGCATCGGGGCCGCTGCAGTCGAAGTGGCCCCAGTGGGCGCCATCGCGGTGGATCTGCAATCGGTAGTTCATTGCGGTGTCTCCGGCAGATCCTGCAGCCAATGGTCGAACATCGCGGTGGCGGCCGCTGCCAGCGGTGCGCCATAGCGACGCGCCTGCGCACGCAGGTCGTTGGGATCGATGCCGGCCTGGGCCAGCTCCAGCGTGTGGCCGATCAGCCAGCGCTCGAACTGGCGGGCATCCAGTTCCGGGTGGCATTGCAGGGCCAATGCGTGGCTGCCGATGGCGAACGCCTGGTGACGGCAGGCCGGCGTGCTGGCCAGGCGGCGTGCGCCGGCCGGAAGTTCGAACGCCTCACCATGCCAATGCAGTACCGGAATGCCCTGCAGGGACTGCAGCGGAGAACGCTGGCCTTCATCGGTCAGCAGCAGTGGCGCAAAGCCGATTTCCTTGCCACCACTGGGAGCGACACTGGCACCGAGTGCGCGCGCCATCAGCTGTGCACCCAGGCAGATGCCGAGGGTAGGCCGCTGCCGCTGCAGCCGGCGCTGCAGCAGGGCAATGCTGTCGTTGACGAAGGGGTAGGTCCCTGTGTCATTGGCACTGATGGGACCGCCCAGCACGACCAGCAGGTCGGCGGTTTCGGCGTCATCGAGCGCATCGACGCCGGCCTGCAGCAGCTGCAGCTGCCAGCCTTGCGCCAACAGCAGTGGCTGCAGGGTGCCGAGGTCTTCAAAGCCAACGTGCTGCAGGACAACCGCGTGCTTCATGCCGGGGCTCCGCTGTTCGGCCAGTAGAAGCTGTCCGGGGTGGCGCGGGCGCCGAAAATGGCCTGGCCGACGCGGACCACGGTGGCACCTTCCTCTATGGCCACTTCGAAATCACCGGACATGCCCATCGACAGCTGCGACAGGTCCAGGTCGGGCGGGGCGGTGCGTTGCAGCTGGTCGCGCAGTTCGCGCAGGCGCACGAAGCAGGCGCGCACGCGCTCGACGTCGGGGGTGAAGATGGCCAGGGTCATCAGGCCGCGCACGCGCAGGCGATCGAAGGCTGGCAGCTGTTGCACGAAGGCCTCGACCGCGTCGGGTTCCAGTCCGTACTTGCTGGGTTCGGCCGAGGTGTTGACCTGCACGAACACATCCAGGGTGCGCTCTTCCAGTTGCAGGCGCTGCTGCAGGGCCTCGGCTACGCGCAGGCTGTCCAGCGCCTGGAACTCGCTGGCAAAGCGTGCCACGTAGCGCGCCTTGTTGGTCTGCAGATGGCCGATCACCGACCAGTGCACGCCCAGGTCGGCCATCGCTTCGGCCTTGCGTTGTGCCTCCTGCACCTTGTTCTCGCCAAGTTCGTGGCAGCCTGCGGCCACCGCCATGCGGATGCGGGCTTCATCGACGGTCTTGCTGACCGGCAGCAGGCGCACGCTGGCCGGGTCCCGGCCGACGCGGGCGCAGGCATCGGCGATGCGTTGGCGCACCGTGACCAGGTTGGTGGCGATCTGTTCAACGGACTGGGCGACGGGCCAGTCGGCGGCGGCAAGGGGCATGCGGGCACCTTCAATGCAGGGCGGCCAGGGTGGGATACACTGGCACAGGACAAGAGATATTTTGGCATAGGACAAAATGAAAATCACCGGGCACAGTGCCGAGTCGATCTTCGACAGCATCCGTGAGGGCATCGGCGAGGGCCGCTTGCCGGCCGGCAGCGTGCTGCCGCCGGTGCGTGAACTGGCCGAGCAGTTGGGCGTGAACCGCAACACCGTGGCCGCTGCCTACAAGCGCCTGGATGCGGCGGGCCTGGCCAGCACGGCGGGCCGCCGCGGCACGGTGGTGCGTGGCCTGCCGCCGCCGCTGGCGCGCGAGGGCAGTACGCCCGGGCTGGCGCTGCAGGACCTGGCCGGTGGCAATCCGGATCCGCGCCTGCTGCCGAACCTGCGCCTGGCCCCGGCCGCACCGCGGCTGTATGGCGTGGGCACGGTCGACCTGAGGTTGCAGGCGCTGGCGCGCGCCTCGCTGGATGCGGACTGCCCGGCGGGTTATGCGCTGGAGCTGACCCATGGCGCGGTCGATGGCATTGAACGCCTGCTGGCGGCCTGGCTGCTGCCGGGGGATCGCATCGCGGTGGAGGATCCGTGCTTCCTCGGCAGCCTCAATGTGCTCAATGCCGTGGGCCACGCGCCGTTGCCGGTGGCGGTGGACGCGCATGGCATGCAGGTCGAATCACTTCGGCAGGCGCTGGAGGCCGGTGCACGCGCGGTGCTGCTGACCCCGCGTGCGCACAACCCGACCGGGGCCAGCCTGGATGCGAAGCGGGCACGGGCGTTGCGCCAGCTGCTGGCGGCCTACCCGCAGGTGGCGGTGCTGGTCGACGATCATTACGCGCTGCTTTCGCAGCAGGCCTACCACTCGGTATTGCCGCTGGATGGCCGGCGCTGGGCGCTGTTGCGTTCGTTGTCCAAACCGCTCGGCCCCGACCTGCGCCTGGCCTGGTTGGCCTGCGATGAAGAAACCGCGATGCGGTTGCGGCTGCGATTGGCGTCCGGCACCGGCTGGGTCAGTCATCTGCTGCAGGATGCGGCGACGTCGGTGCTGGCGTCGGCAACGCAGCGGGCGAAGATCGCCTCGGCAGGTGAGCGTTACCAGCAGCGCCTGCAGTCGCTGCAGGAGTTGCTGCGCGCGCGTGGCATGCCGACGCCGCTGCCAATGGAGGGATTGAACCTGTGGCTGCCGTTGTCGGCTGACAGCCATCCTCAGGTGCTGGCACTGGCTTCGCGCGGATGGCATGTGCGGGCGGGCGAAGTGTTCGCGGTGGCGGCGCCGGGACATGGCCTGCGCATCACCTGTGCGGCGCTGGGGACGACGCAGCTGCGGCAGCTGGCCGATGACCTGGCGGCCGTGTGCGGGGTGTAGCGTCGAGCATGGCTCGACGCTACAGAAGCCGATCAGGGCGCGGCGTTGGCGCCAGGGCGCACGTAGTAGGACTGGCCGCTGTCATCGACGAACATCAGCTCCGGCTTGCCCTGCCAGGAGGTGAGCATGGCGCCGGTGTTGTTCTGGTGCTTGACCATCAGGCTGGCGCCGCGATCCGGGTTGGCGACGACCTTGAATACTTCGGTAGTGCCGGTGGCATCGTCGAGGGTGAGCAGGGCTTCGCCGCCGCGGTCGCTGGTGCCATAACCACCACGCTCGGAACCGTCGGGGCCAAGCAGGATCAGGCCAGACAGGGCGGTGGCACGCGGCCCCTGGGTGCGGCCCTGGCTGAGCGGGTCGGGGACCGGTGCGCCGAGGATCACCCGCGGCTGGCCGCTTGCATCGTGGATGACCAGGCCGCGTGCTTCGATGATGCGCTGTGGCGATTGGCTGCGATGCAGGTTCCAGGCGGTCCAGCCGGAAACAAGCAGGGCGAGGGTGGAGACCACCAGGGTGGTCAGCAGCAGCGCACGGGGCATCGGGTGGTCCTTCCTTGGATGTGCCGACGATAGCGGATGCAAAAGGCGATGGGTAGAGTCGACTGTCAGTCGACTGCTGTTCGATCAGATCACGGAGATTCCCGCGCTGGCGCGCGCAAGTCGACTGACAGTCGACTCTACCTCTACCTGCTCGACATCACCCAGTGGCCGTTACGCGGTGATTCCCGGCGTCAGTGGAAATCGCGGCTGTGGCTGCGCAGTCCCTGCAGCAGTTCATCCAGGCAATGCATGCGTTGCACGATGACGTGCTGGACGCCATCGACGCGTTCCAGGCGGCCATCGATCTGCATCAGCTGGGTATCGACCAGCACCCGGTGCTGGCGATCGGCCAGGTGCCGCCAGACCACGGCGTTGACCATGCCGGTCTCATCCTCGAGCGTGAGGAAGGTGACACCGCTGGCGGTCTGTGGGCGCTGGCGCATGCGTACCAGGCCGGCGATGCGCACGCGACGGCCATGGCCATGCCCGGCCAGTTGTGCAGCGTCCAGACAGCCACGGCTGCGCAGCTGCGCGCGCAGGAACGAGATCGGGTGGCGGCCAAGTGTGGTGCCGGTGCTGCGATAATCGGCCTGCATGTCCGCCCAGGCGCTGGGCAGGGGCAACGGCACGCGGGCTTCGGCAGTGGCGCGGGCTTGGTCGAACAGTGGCAGCCGGTTTTCCACGCCGGAGATATCCCAGCGTGCACGATGGCGATGGCCACTGAGCCCACGCAGTGCACCGGCATCGGCCAGCAGGCCCTGCTGGCGGCGGTCCAGTGCGGTGCGCTGGCACAGGTCGCCCACATCGTCGAACGGGCGCTGCGCACGTTCGCGCATGATGGCCTGCACGACGGGTTCGTTGCAGCCATCGATCAGGCGCAGGCCGAGCCGGATCGCCGCCGGGCCCTTGCTGAAATCCAACGAGCAGTCCCAGCCGCTGTGGCGCACGTCCACCGGCAGCACGCGGATGCCGTGCCGGCGCGCGTCCTGCAGCAGCTGGTCGGGGCTGTAGAAGCCCAGCGGCTGGCTGTTGATCAGGCTGGCGGTGAACGCGGCCGGGTGATGGCACTTCAGCCAGCAGCTGGCATAGGTCAGCAGGGCGAAACTGGCAGCATGGCTTTCCGGGAAGCCGTAATCGCCGAATCCCTTGATCTGCTCGAACAGATGCTCGCCGTATTCGCGGCTGAAGTTGTTTCTCAGCATGCCGGCCAGCAGCTTCTCGCGATGCGGTTCCAGGCCGCCACGGCGCTTCCATGCCGCCATCGAGCGGCGCAGGGCATCGGCCTGGCCCGGCGTGTAGCCGGCCGCTTCCACTGCCAGCTGCATCACCTGTTCCTGGAACAGCGGCACGCCCAGCGTGCGTGCGAATACGCGTTCCAGCTGCGGTGGGTAGAGCGGGTTGTCCGGGTCGTTCAACGCGTCCGGTCCCTGTTCGCGCAGGATCCGGCGCCGCTCCAGATAGGGGTGCACCATGTCGCCCTGGATCGGGCCAGGGCGCACGATCGCGACTTCGATCACCAGATCGTAGAAATTGCGCGGCTGCATACGCGGCAGCATCGCCATCTGTGCGCGCGACTCGATCTGGAATACGCCGATGGTATCGGCGGCGCTGATCATGTCGTAGGTCGGGGTGTCCTCGTCGGGGATCGCATCCATGCGCCCGCTGTGCAGGCCATGTTGCTGCAGCATTGCCAGGCACTTGCGGATGGCGGTGAGCATGCCCAGCGCCAGGCAGTCGACCTTCATCAGGCCGGTGGCATCCAGATCGTCCTTGTCCCATTGGATGACGGTGCGATCGGCCATCGCCGCGTTTTCCACCGGCACCAGGGTCGACAGGGGGTGCTCGGAAATCACGAAGCCGCCCGGGTGCTGCGACAGGTGGCGCGGGAAATCGATCAGCTCGGTGGTCAGTGCCAGCAGCCGCCGCATCAGCGGTGTTTCCGGATCGAAGCCGCGCTCGCGCAGGGTCTCCGGCAGTGGTACGTGGCCGCCCCAGTGGTCCATCGCCGCGCCCAGTTCGTTGACCTGGTCCATCGGCAGGCCGAGTGCACGGGCCACATCGCGGATCGCGCTGCGGCCGCGGTAGCTGATCGCCACCGCAGTCAAGGCGGCGCGCTCGCGGCCGTAGCGCTTGAACACGTACTGCAGCACTTCCTCGCGGCGCTCGTGTTCGAAGTCGATGTCGATATCCGGTGGCTCGTCGCGCTCGGCGGAGATGAAGCGCTCGAACAGCAGGTTGCTGCGCGCCGGGTCGATCTCGGTCACGCCCAGCACGAAGCACACCGCGGAGTTGGCCGCCGAGCCGCGGCCCTGGCAGAGGATGTTCTGGCTGCGTGCGAAGCGCACGATGTCCTGCACGGTGAGGAAGTAGGAGGCGTAGTTCTTCTGCCTGATCAACGCCAGTTCGTGCTCGATCTGTTTGCGTTGTGCTGGTTCGATGCCGCCTTTCCAGCGCCACGGGATGCCGCGCTCGACCAGCACGCGCAGCCAGCTGTCCGGATCGTGGCCCTCCGGCACCAGTTCGCGTGGATAGGTGTACTGCAGCTGCTCCAGCGTGAAGTGGCAGCGTTCGGCGATGCGCAGGGTCTCGGCCAGCAGTTCGGCGGGATACAGCTGGGCCAGCGCGGTGCGCGGGCGCAGGTGGCGCTCGCCGTTGGGAAACAGGCGCCAGCCGGCTTCGGCCACGCTGCAACGATGGCGGATCGCGGTCAGCGTGTCCTGCAGGGCGCGGCGGCGTCGCACGTGCATGTGCACATCGCCACTGGCGACCAGCGTCAGGCGGTGACGTTCGCCGAAGGCCTGCAGCTGCTGCAGGCGGCGTGCGTCGTCGTGTTCGTGGTGCAGTTCCACCGCCAGCCACAGGCGATCGCCGAAGCCGGCGCGCAGCAGTTCCAGATCGGTGGCCGCCGGTTGCCGGTCCAGCCATAGGCACAGCAGGCCGTCGGGCAGGCCGAGCAGGTCCTCGCGCAGGCAACGGTACTCGCCCTTGGCCGCGCGCCGCCGGCAGGTAGTGATCAACTGGCAGAGCCCGGCATAGGCGGCCTGGTCGGTGCACAGCAGGGCCAGCTTGGGTCCGTCCTCGACCTGGAATTCGGCGCCGACGATCAGCGCCACGCCATGCGCCTTCGCCGCCTGCCAGGCACGCACGATGCCGGCCAGCGAGCATTCGTCGGTGATCGCCAACGCGCGGTAGCCCTGGCCGGCGGCGCGCGCGAACAGCTCTTCGGCGATCGAAGCACCACGCTGGAAACTGAAGGCCGACAGGCAGTGCAGTTCGGCGTAGCCGGGCAGTTCGCTGTGCATGGCGGCTCAGCCGAACCAGCCGTGCAGCATCCACGGCGCATGCGGATCGTTGCGCTCACGGAAAGCCCAGCCGCGCTGGCCGTGTGCGGTTTCCACCACGTAGTAGTCGCGGCGCGCGTCGGCCTGGTCCCACCAGCCCGATTCGATCCGCTCCGGCCCGGTGACGATGCGCAGCCGCGGATCACGCAGCGGTTGCGGGGTGTCCAGCAACCAGCCAGGGCGCAGCGGCCAGTACGACGGGGGCTTGGCCGGTGGCTGGGTGCCACTGGCGCGTTCGGGGCGATGGTCGGCCTGCACCGCCAGCGGCTGCACGGCATCATCACCCAGCCGCGCACGCAGGCGCTCGCGCAGCTGGTTCCAGGGCATTGCCTGTGCCGGCCGGGTGTCGAACAGGTCGCGCGCGGCGGGCACGAACGGTGGCAGCTGTTCGGCCTGCAGGCGCAGTGCGCGGCTGCCGGCCGGCAGGGCGAACGCTTCCATGCGGTTGCGCGCGATCTCGAACAGCAACGCGGGATCGCGTTCCGGTGCCAGCAGGCCGATGGTCAGCACGCTGGCCGGCAGCAGGTCGTGCTCGAAATGCAGGTCGAAGCGCTGCACGCCGCCATCGCGCGAACACAGGAACGCGGCCAGGTCCAGCAGCAGGCGACGCAGCGGGAACAACAGGGCCTGGCTGGATTCGATCTCGTACTCGAATTCGATGCGTGCATCGAAACGGTCCGGTGGCTGGTAGTAGCGCAGTGGCGCGGTGGGTAGCCCACGCAGTGCATCCAGCTGCTGCAGGACCTCGGGGGCAAAGCGCCGGGCCAGGCTGTCGCGCGGCAGCTCGAGCACTGTGCCCAGCGTGCGCAGGCCGGAGCGGCCGAGCACCGTCACCGCCTCGTTGGGCAGGCCGCAGCGTGGCAGGGGCAACTGCGCCAGCGCCGCCGGCAGTTGCTGTGCATCGATGCCGAGGCCGTCGTGGACGTTGGCCAGCACGCGCGCGGCATGTGGGGTAGGTGCGGCCACCAGACGGTGACGGAAGCCGAGTTCGTGCAGTTCGTTGCGCAGCCGCTGCTGGATCGTCAGCCAGTCACCGAACAGGGCGCGGCTGGCGCCGATCTCCAGCACCAGTGCATGCGGGAAATCGAGGCTGACCTGGGAGCTGTAGGCGTAGGCCCAGCTGGCCAGCAGCTGCCGGGTGTGCTGTTCGGCGTTGGGATCGTAATCGTGCAGGTGCATGTCCTGCACCAGCACCTGCGCAGCCGACAGCAGCATGCCCGGGCGCAGCCCGGCTGCGCGTGCCGACGGGCTGACCGCACGCAGTACGCGACGCTGTGCCGGCCCCTGCAGCAGCACCAGTGGGCGCTGCGGATCCGGCTGCAGGCGCAGCACGCTGTCCAGCGCCAGCTGCGGCAACAACAGGCAGGCCCAGTGCATGGCGCGGCCTCAGTGGGCGATGGCCAGCGGCAACGGCTGCGCCGGCGGCAGGCCGCCTCGGCACTTCAGCACCCGCACCTGGCCGTGGTCGAGCTGCAGGCGCAGGCTGGCCGGAGAGGGATTGCGCGCCGCCTGCGCCTCGCGGAACACGAAGCCCAGGCACTGGCCGCTGTCGGCGGCGACCTGCAGCCGGCGCAGGGCGCGATCGTCGGCCTGGTGTGGCCAGCACAGCACCGCCGCGCAGGCGGCAGAGCGCAGGCACTGCTCGGTGGCCCAGAGCGCCTGTTTCGGCGCGGCGTGGATGATCTGCAGCTGGGCAAGGTCCAGCCCGGCTGCCGCCCAGGCCGGGGCATGCGGGCGATAGGGCGGGGCGACCAGCACGATCGGGCGGTCACGCAGGCTCAGCTTGGCCAGCGCCGGCCAGACCAGCGCCAGCTCACCCACCCCGGGCGCCGCCTGCAGTACCTCGCACAGCCCGCTGGTGGGCCAGCCACCGCCGGGCAGGCGTGCGTCCAGTGCCGGGTGGCCGCTGGCCAGGTGGTCGCTGGCCGGCCCCTGGCGGGCCGGGCCGCGCCACAGCTGGCGCCCGTCCAGCAGCCGGTCGAGGGCGACGACGGCACCCATCAGCCGGCCCTCCAGGGGAGGCGCCGGGCGGGCTGGAAACGGCAGGAACGGGCGGAAACAGCGGGCATGGCGCGAGTATCGACGGGCCGGTATCAGGGGCTGAGACCAGACATGCTACTCGCCTTGTGAGTAGAATTACTAATAAAATCGGAGGGTCCGGTTTCAGGTTGCTGAAGGGGGGAAGGAGTGCCGACCAAGGTCAGCACCCACAGGCCCTGGTTACGGGCGCACCGGCAGCGCCACCGGGCGCAGCGGCGCGGCATCGCCGCCGCGGATCTTCAGCGGGCCGCCGATGAAGGCGAACTCGTAGACCTTGTCGCGGGCCAGTTCGTCCAGCGCCACCAGCTCGATGATCGGCGCGCCCTGCTGGGCCAGCAGGTAGGTGTGCAGCGGCACGTAGTCGTCGGACACCTCCGAGGGGAAGGTCTCGAAGCTGAGGTTGTCGGCACCGACGATCATCGCGCCGCTGTCCTCGACCAGGAAGCGCGCCGCGTCCAGGCCCATGCCCGGCGGGTTGGCCATGTAGGCCCTGGGCTGCTCGAACAGGCGCATGCGGCCGGTGCGGATCAGCACCACGTCGCCCTGCTGCAGTTTCACCTTCTGGCGTGCCAGCGCATCCTTCAGGTCCTGGCGGGTGACGCGGTAGCTGTCAGGCAGCATGTCCACGCCCTTGGCGGCGGCCACGTCGATCAGCACGCCACGCGCGATCAGCGGCGGGAACTTCTCGATGCCGGTGACATTCCAGCCACGGTCGCCGAGGTGCTTGTCGGCCTCGAAGCCGTTCCAGATCTTCCCGTGGATGCCGAAGTGGTTCAGCGCATCGATGTGGGTGCCGGTGTGGCTGTACATCGAGAATGCGGTGCCGGTGTAGCTGCGGGTGAGGTTCATGGTCTCGCCCACGCCCATCGGGTCGTCCATCACCGTGCCGCGCGGGGTGTGGGTCATCCAGAACTGGTAGTGCGGGTCGCCGGCATCCTGCCAGCTGGGCATGCCGACGTAGTATTCGGTGGCCAGGTCATAGGCTTTGCCGCCGCTGACCCGTGACAGGATCGCCGCACGCGAGGCTTCGGTGATCAGGTTGAGGCGGCCGATCTCGTCCTTCGGCCCCCAGGGGCTGGTGCCGACCTGCTGGCCGGAGGGAACGCGTTCGTGTGCGGACACGGTGGTGGAAGCGGCGGTGCCGGCCAGCAGCAGGGCCAGCGCGGTGGCCAGGGTACGTGGGGTCATGGGGAATCTCCTTGCAGGGTGGGGGAGGGTGCGGCTCAGGCCGCGACCAAAGGCGCCAGGGCCTGGCGCAGGTGTGGCAGCGGCAGGGTCTGCAGGCGCAGGCCGTTGCCGCCGATCACGGTGGGTATGGAACGGATGCCGAGGGCAGCGGCTTCGGCACGATCGGCCTGCACGCGCTGGCGTACTGCGTCGCTGCGCATGTGGTCAGCGAAGGCGCCACGTGGATGGCCCAGCGATTCGGCGATATCCAGCAGTACTTCGGCGTCGCCGATGTTGCGGTGCTGGTGTAGGTGCGCCCATTGCACGGCATCAAACATCGCGCCATGGGCGTCGTTGCCACCGAGCATGCCGGCGGCCTGGCAGGCCAGTGCGCCGAGCCAGCCGGACGGATACTCGAAGTCCTGTGCGCGCATGCCTTCGATATCGATGCGCGCGGTGTCTTCATGCGCGGCGCAGTCGGTCCAGTGGCGCAGGATGATCGCCTTGGCGCGCCCCATCGAGCCGAACACCTCGACCATCTGCGCGCGCGAGTCCTGCAGCACGAAGCTGCGGTGGCGCACCTGGATGCCGAGTTCGGCCGAGACCTGCTGCAGGCGCGGGGCCAGCACGAAGCACCAGCCGCAGACCACGTCGTGGAAGAAATCGACCACCGGCGCGGCGGTGGCGGGGGAAGGAACGGAAGACATCTGCCTGCCATCGGTGAGAGGGGAGGCGGCAGATTAGGCAGCGCGGCGTGGCCGAAACAGCACGCCGCGGGCAGCTCAGTTTTCGCTGGCGGTTACGAATCCAGGCCGGCGCAGCCGGGCAGCTCGGCGTGCAGGAAATCGATGAAGGCACGCACCTTGGGCTGCAGGTGGCGCGAGGTCGGGTAGACCGCATGCACGAAGCGCGGCGGATAGCGGTGGTCGGGCAGCACCTGCTGCAGTTCGCCACGGGCCAGTGCCGGTGCCGCCAGGAACGAGGGCAGGGCGCCGATGCCCATGCCGGCCACCAGCAGGTCGCGCAGCAGCAGGCTGTTGTTGACGGTGACGCGCGCTGGCAGGGTGATCGTCACCTGGCCATCGGGGCCGAGCAGCGGCCAGCTGCCCGGTGAGTCGGACAGGCTGTAGGCCAGCACGCTGTGCGCCTGCAGATCGTCCACCGCCTGCGGTGCCGGATGCTGCCGCAGGTAGGACGGGGCCGCGCACAGCACCTGCTGCAGCGACGCCAGCCGGCGCGCCACCAGGCGTGAATCATCCAGCTCGGCACGCAGCCGCAGCGACACATCGAAACCCTCACCGACTGCATCGAGCAGGCGATCTTCCATCACCAGGTCCAGCGACAGCTGTGGATGCTGCTGCAGGAAGCGCGGCAGCAGCGGCGACAGCGTGCTCAGTGCGAACGACTGCGGCGCATTGACGCGCAGGCGCCCGGCTACGTCGCCGCGCTGTTCGGCGATGCCACGTTCCAATGCGTCCAGCTCGTCGAGCAGGCGGCAGCATTCACGGTAATAGGCGTGGCCGGTCTCGGTCAGGCTCATGCGCCGCGTGGTCCGCTGCAGCAGTACCACGCCCAGATGCGCTTCCAGCGTGCGCAGCTGCTTGCTCAGGCCGGCCGGCGACATGCCCAGGTCTTCGGCAGCGCGGGCCAGCCCGCCGCGTTCGACGATGCGGCGGAAGGCACGCATCAGGTTGAAGGAATCCATGCCGGCCCCGGGCGCGATGAGGGCGCCATTGTAGAGCCGCGCCATGCGTGGATGTGGGAAACGCGGCGCCGACCAAGGTCGGCGTCTACCCGGTGCGTGCGGGTTGCGTCGTTTGTTCAAGCCAGCACCCCATACGCGGCGCCAGCATGCAGGCCCCTCACTTTCCGGGTTGCCCATGAAGCACTGGATGCTCCGCCTGTATGCCCCGCTGTTCCTGCTGGGCTTCGTTGCCACTGCCGTCGTCTGGGTCGGCCATTGCCACGGTGATCCGTTGTGGCTGCTGGCCTTGCTGGCGGCCGCCATCGCGGTCTCGTTCGCCGCCGAGCGTGCCTGGCCGTACGACCCCGCGTTCAACCACGACCACGGCGACAGCCTGCGTGACACCCTGCATGCACTGGTCAACGAAAGCCTGAACCTGCTGTCGATCGCGGCGGTGCCGCTGCTGGCGGCAATCATTCCGTGGCAGTTGTGGCCGGTGCAGTGGCCATTCGCGCTGCAGGTGCTGCTGGCCATCGTCTGCGCTGATCTCGGCATCACCCTGGTGCACTACGCCAGCCATCGCATCGGCTGGTTGTGGCGGCTGCATGCGGTGCACCACAGCGTCACCCGCATGTACGGCTTCAACGGGCTGATGAAACACCCGCTGCATCAGGCGGCCGAAGCGGTGGGCGGCGTGCTGCCGCTGCTGCTGTTGGGCCTGCCGATGCCGGTGGCTGCGGTGCTGGCTTTCGCCATTGCCATCCAGCTGCTGCTGCAGCACTCCAACGTTGACATGCGTCCCGGCGTGCTCGGCCGGGTGATGGCCTGGGCGCCGCTGCACCGCTTCCACCACATGCGTTACGGCACCGCTGGCGACGTCAACTTCGGCCTGTTCCTGACCGCCTGGGACCATCTGCTGGGGACCGCCTTCGATGCGCCGGGTTATCGGCTGCAGCAACGCGACCTTGGCATCGGCAGCCAACCGGACTATCCGCGCGATTATCCGGGGCAGCTGCTGGCGCCGTTCCGCGAATTGCCGCATGGCGAGGTGCCGGAGTTGCCGGAAGGCCTGCGCAGGCGCGAATGATTGAACATGTCAGGCCGCGTGCAGCTGCAGGCCCTGCAGCTGCGCGGCACCGATGCCGAACATGCGGCGCAGGCTGCGCGAGAGATGGGCCAGATCGGCGAATCCAGCGGCATGCGCACTGTCGGTCAGGTTGTGACCGCTCAGATGATGCATCAGCGCGCGGCGCAACCGTTGCCACAGCACCCAGCCGCGCAGGGTCACCGCCAGCTCGGACTGGAAACGCCGGTGCAGCTGGCTGGTCGACAGGTGCGCCGCCTCGGCGATATCGGCGGCCGGCACCGGGCCGGGCAGGTGCTGGGCAATACGGGCCAACGCCGCCTGCACGCGGCGGTCCAGCGGTTGCGGGCGGCTCAGTCGTGGCAGCCAGTCGTGCAGTTCCAGCACGTTGCCCGGCAGTACGTGCAGGTGCTGCTGGATCTGTGCGGGATCGGCATGCGCGGGTTCGAGGAACACCGTGCAGCCTGCTTCCGGCGCCGACAGGATCGCGTGCGTCTGGAAGGAGGGCAGCCACAGCCTTTGGCCCTGCTGCCGTACGCCATCGACTTCGATCTGCTAGGGCGTACCGTCGCTCAACAGCAGTTGATGGGCGTAGTGCGCATGCGAGGCGCTGTCACCGGCATGGCCGTGAAGCACGGCGGCGTGCGCATCCAGCAGCAACGTGCCATTCCAGGGCAGGGCAGGGGAGGACATGGAGGGATTGTAGATCCACGCCATGCGTGGATGAATCTCCATCGAAATCGATCAATTCGACGATTGATCGAAGAGCATCCACGCATGGCGTGGATCTACTGCAGATTGCGGCGAATTGTCGAAGGCGGGGTGGGTCCGGTTGCGGGGGCGTGAGCGCCATGGATGGCGCGACCGAGCCTCCAGGGACGGATTCACGGCGTCCCCCGCAACCGGACCCACCCCGCCATCCCACAGGAAGCCCGCTTTTGCTTCGGCTGTTGCTTCTGAGGTTGCCGGCCAGCGGCCGGCACTACCGCGGGTGCCGGGCGCACCCTCACCGCCCGTGCGGGTCGGGCCGGTGATGCACGTACTCGACCACCGTCCCATCGGGATGTACCGCGTTGAACGCCGCCCCGGTCGGTACCACCTGCAACGGGAAGATGATCTCGGCGCCAGCCGCGACCAGCTTGTCGTGATAGGGCCGAACGTCATCGACCAGCAGTGTCCCCGTGGTCGAAGTGAACGGCGCCAGCGCCGCCTCGCTGCCCTCGATCAACAGGAACGCCCCGACCATCGCCAGACGCAGGCCGGCCTCCGGAAACGGGAACCCCGCATCGGCCACCACGCCCTGCAGCTGCTCGTAGAACGCCACGCTGCGCTCCAGCTCACCGGGGGCCACGAACACCCGGATCAGCACGCGCGGCGCGCGCTGGCTGGACGTATCGCAGCGGTCACGCCAGAGATGGTCGAAGTCGCGGTGGACGGTCATGGGCTCGGTTCGTGGCCAGGGATCTCCATTATCGGCAGGCCCGCGCGGCGCACTGATGACCGCCAGTGATGGCCTGATAACCGCTGGCCGGGTTGCCCCTGTGACTTAGGTCCTGTTGACAGGTGTGAACGCCCTCGCACAATCTTCACAGGATTGGGTCGCCCTGCGCGGCCCGGGCAGGCAGGTTGTCACGCCGGGAGGAGGGTCCCGCGCGCAGACCGGCCCGTCCATCGGCCTGCGGGACGTTGCCTGGCAACCCCTGCGCGGCATGAACGCTGCACCCTTCGGCGGCACTTTCCCTGGACCGATTGCCTTGGCAACGGAATTACGCCTGCCGATGAAAACGTTTACAAAGCCGCTTGCACTGTCCCTGGCCCTGTCTGCCGCACTGGCCGCCCCGGCCTGGGCCGACCCTGCCGCGTTCACTGTGCTGACCCTGGAACAGGCCCCGACCGCCGAGGCGATGCCGGCCCTGGCCGCCCAGCTGAAGACCCTGCAGGTGGACGCGGTGAGCGTGCGCCAGGTGCAGCGCGGCATCGGCCAGGTCGATCCGCTGCAGGTGCTGGCCGATGGCCTGGGCTATGAGTACCGCTTCATTGCTGCCGGCAAGGACGATGGCCAGACCCAGCGCGGCCAGGCAGTGCTGACCCGGCTGCCGATCGCCGCTGAATCCGGCCCCGACCAGCCGGGCCTGAACTACCTGCGCCTGGACGATGGCCGCCACACCGTGGCGGTCTATACCGATGCCGGTGCAGGTGCGGCGCAGCTGCCGGCGCTGGTCACCCGTTCGCGGCTGGGTGCACCGGCGGTGCTGCTCGGCGCGGTGGCCGGTGAATCGGCCAAGGCCGCAGGCTTCGATCCGGCGCGTGTCGCGCTGGAAGCCGATGCCAGCTATTTCAGCGATGGCTTCCAGGCCGCCAGCAGTGCGCCGTTCAAGGTGGAAGGCAGTACCCTGCGCGCCACCCTGCTGACCCTGGCTTACGCCGCCGACACGCATGGCGACAGGCCGTGGATGGACACCACCCTCAACGCCGACGCGCGCGCTGCGCTGCTGCTGAAGGCGATGACCGAGGATGAGAAGTTCCAGATGCTGCACAGCTACTTCGGGCTGGGCAAGGACGGTGGCCCGCTGCCGGAAGGCGCAGTCGGTTCGGCCGGTTTCGTGCCGGGCGTGGCGCGGTTGGGCATTCCGTCGCAGCAATCGGCCGATGCCGGCGTCGGCGTGACCAATCCGGGTGGCATCCGCCCGGGCGATTTCGCCACGGCGATGCCGTCGGGCCCGTCCACCGCATCGAGCTGGAACCGTGAAGTCGCCTTCGCCGGTGGCGCCACGATGGGCCGCGAGGCATGGCAGCAGCGCTTCAACATCCTGCTGTCGGGCAGCGTCAACCTGCAGCGCGACCCGCGCAACGGCCGCAACTTCGAATATGCCGGTGAAGATCCGCTGCTGGCCGGCTCGATGGTTGGCGCGCTGATCCAGGGCGTGCAGAGCCAGCACGTGATCTCCTCGATGAAGCACTTCGCGCTGAACGACATGGAGACCCGCCGCAACTTCCACGACGTGCGCATCGGCGAACAGGCCATGCACGAGTCGGACCTGCTGGCCTTCGAGATCGCGCTTGAAGCCGGTCGCCCCGGTGTGGCGATGTGCTCGTACAACAAGATCAACGGCACCTACGGCTGCGAGAACGGCTACCTGATGAACCAGGTGCTGAAGCAGGAATGGAAGTTCCCCGGTTTCGTGATGTCCGACTGGGGTGGCGTGCACAGTGGCTCGAAGGCGGCGCTGGCCGGCCTCGATCAACAGTCGGCCGGTGAAGTGTTCGACGCGGCGGTGTTCTTCGACGAACCGCTGCGCCTGGCCGTGCACGGTGGCGTGGTGCCGCAGGCGCGCCTGAACGACATGGTGGCGCGCATCCTGCGCACGATGTTCCTGCATGGCAACTTCGACAACCCGCCGCAGCACCAGAAGGTCGATGCCGAGGCCGGTTTCGCCGTCGCCCAGCGTACGGTGGAAGAAGGCAGCGTGCTGCTGCGCAATGAGGGCAACCTGCTGCCGCTGGCCGACAGCGTGAAGCACATCGTCATCATCGGCGGCCATGCCGACAAAGGCGTGATCGGTGGCGGTGGTTCGTCGATGGTGGGCGTGACCGCCAAGGGCACCAATGCGGTGCCGGGCGTGATGCCGACCACCTGGCCGGGCCCGGTGATCTTCCACCCGTCCTCGCCGCTGGAATCGCTGCGTGCGGCGCGCCCGGACGCGACCATCGAGTATGTGGACGGGACCAATGCCGCCGCTGCGGCCAAGGCCGCCGCGCAGGCTGACGTGGCCATCGTGTTCGCCACCCAGTGGGCCGCCGAATCGGTGGACCTGCCGGACATGCAGCTGCCGGACAACCAGGATGCCCTGATCTCGGCAGTGGCCAAGGCCAACCCGAAGACCGTGCTGGTGCTGGAAACCAACGGCCCGGTGCGCACGCCGTGGCTGGCGCAGGTGCCGGCGATGCTGCAGGCCTGGTACCCGGGCATCCGTGGTGGCGAAGGCATCGCCGCGCTGCTGACCGGCCAGGCCAATCCGTCCGGCCGCCTGCCGGTGACCTGGGTGACGGACGAATCGCAGCTGCCACGCCCGCACATCGACGGCCTCGGCTTCAAGCCGGCCAAGCCGTTCGGTGATGTGTTCGATTTCGATATCGAAGGCGCCAACGTCGGCTACAAGTGGATGGCGGCCAAGGGCCTGACCCCGACCTTCGCCTTCGGCCACGGGCTGTCCTACACCTCGTTCACCTATGAAAATCTGAAGGTGAGCGTGGAGGGCTCGCGCCTGGTCGCCAGCGTCGACATCCGCAACACCGGCAAGCGTGCCGGTGCCGACGTGGCCCAGCTGTACCTGAAGCTTCCGGCTGGCAGCACCACACCGATCCGCCTGATCGGCTATGACAAGGTGAACCTGCAGCCGGGCGAACAGCGCCGCATCCGCATCGAAGCCGAGCCGAAGACCCTGGCCCACTACGATGCACAGGCGCGCCAGTGGAAGATCGACAGCGGCACCTACCAGGTGCAGCTGTCGCGCAATGCGGCCGAGCCGCTGCAGACGGTGGACGTGCAGCTGGTAGAGCAGGTGCTGCGCTGATACTGCGGGTTGTTGATGCTTGAAGGAACGGCCCCGAAAGGGGCCGTTTCTGTTTGTGGGGTGCCGCTGCGCTCGCCGGGCCATGCCCGGCGGACGATGGAACAGCAGGCGCCGGGGCGGATAGTCATGTCGCTTCTGCCACTGGAGGTCAATTGCCGGTCAGCCAATACTGGAAGGCTGGCGCAGGAGAGCCAGCGAATGATCGCGAGCGCATGGGAATTCAAACGGTTGTGTGAAAACGAGTCGGATACCTCGTTCGCTTTGCGGCACGCTGACGATCAGACGTGGCGCGATATCCTGTCGACCTATCCGGAGCTGGCGCGTTGCGTTGCCGGAAACAAAACGATTCCCCTAGCCATCATCGAGCAGTTGGCTGCCAGCGATGACGTAGATGTCCGCTGGAAAATTGCGAGCAAGCGCCGGCTGGATCCAGCATTGATGTCAAGCCTTGCAAGGGATTCCGATGCAAGCGTCCGTCACCGAATCGCCTGCAATCCAAAGGTATCCAGGGAGGTCCTGGAGCTGCTAACGGGTGACCCTGACGAGATGGTGGCGGCGTCAGCCCAGCGAAGGCTGCAGCAGGTGTGATCTCGAGCCGAGCAGCACGGAGCGCACTCACTCGGTCAACTCAGTGTCAGTGCCAATTCAAGCGAGTGCTACGAGGATCGAACAATGAACAAGATCTTTGAGGAACACGTTTCAGACGCTCAGGCGAGCATGGTTCGACTCGCGCTCGATTATGCCGGTGCGACGCCTGACGAAGTATTCATCTTCGTTGCGAGTGAAGATGGGATTTCAATGTTTGATTTCTTCTACAGACTTAACGGTTCTGTGGTGGAGAAGGAACAGCTGAATGACGTCCGAAAATCTGGAGGTGGGATGTATGACTCGTTGAATGAGAGCTTGGCTTGGGTGCTTGATGCTGGGCTGGATGAAATAGATGCGCTTGAAGAAAAGTGCAATGAGTTCGGCGCTGAGATGCCTACTGAGATCCGCATTCACTACGTTGTGGGGAGCAATGAGATGCGGGCGAAAATGTCGTGTGAACCAAAGTTCTCACACAGTGACGATCTGACACCGGGGAGTTTGTTCGATAGCTGGGTTGGCGATGTTCGTGGAGGCTCGTACCCTCTGTAACTTCACTGCGGCCTGGCGATTGGCCGCAGGAGGCTACCCGCGCCCGCTTTCAGACCACCCACGCAGGAAATCGATCAGCTGCCGCACCTTCGGCGAGGGCTGCGTGCTGTGCGGGTAGACCGCGTACACGCTCTGCTGCGGGAAGCGGTGCTGGCGCAGCACCGGGCGCAGGCGGTCCTGGGCCAAGTCGTCCTCGATCAGCCAGCGTGGCAGCACGGTGACCCCGGCGCCGGCCACGGCGAAGGCACGCAGGCTGCTGGCACCATCTACGCGCGCCACCGCATTGCCCGGGTTGGTGGCAAACAGGGCGTCGCTGCCATCCGGCGCCACCACCGGCACGTCGGCCAGGCGCGGGTAGCCGAGGCGGGGCAGGGTGCCCAGCTGCACCGGGTCATCGGCTGCATCCGCGGAGGGCAGCCGGGCCAGCAACGAGGGCGCGGCCACCGCGCACAGCGGATGCCGTTCCAGTTCGCTGGCATGCAGCCCTGAATCTGGCAGGCGGCCGAGGCGGATCGCCAGATCGAAGCGTTCGGGAATCAGGTCGGCCGGTGCCGGTGAGGTCGACAGGTGCAGCTGCAGCGCCGGATGCCGCGCACGGAAGGCTTCCAGTGCGGGAATCAGGCGAAGCTGCGCGTACTCCGGGGTGGTGGTCAGGCGCAGCACACCCTGTAGCTGGTGCTGGTCGCGCCGCGCGGCATCGATCGCTGCCTGTGCGGCGTCCAACGCCTGCACGCAGTGCTGCAGGAACTGTTCGCCGGCCTCGGTCAGGGCCAGGTGGCGGGTGCTGCGCAACAGCAGGGTCACGCCCAGCTCCTGCTCCAGCCGCTTCAGGTTGAAGCTGACCACCGCACGGCTGAGGCCGAGCCGATCGGCTGCTGCGGTGAGGCTGCCGGCCTCGACCACGGCGCGGAAGATATCGAAGCGATCGAGGCTGACCATGGCAATTCATTGTCAAAATGGATTTGACAGTGTTGCAGTTGCTGTCGTGTTTTTCCAACAAGGCCCGCACGGCATGCTGCCCGCTTCCCTGCTGGAGCGCCGCCGATGCCGTCCCCCCGCCTGCGCCATGAGGCGATCTTCCTGCTGGTGTTCGCCCTGGATCTGGTCAACATGTTCATCGCCACGGTGGCCTATCCGGCATTGGCAGCGGAGCTGCACGCCGATATCAGCACCCTGGCCTGGGTGGGCACCGCCTACATGCTGGGCCTGAGCGTGGTGATTCCGCTGGCACCCTGGTTGGCCGCGCGCTGTGGTGAGCGTCGCCTGCTGCTGGTGGCGTTGCTGTTGTTCGCGGTTGCCGCTGTGCTGGCCGGCGCCGCACCGGGTATCGGCTGGCTGCTGGGCTGGCGCCTGCTGCAGGGGCTGGCCGGTGGCCTGCTGATTCCGGTGGCACAGGCGGCAGCGTACCGACAATGCACGTCCGACCAGCGTGGCGCGCTGACCCGCCGCATCCTGCTGGTGGCGCTGCTGGTGCCGGCACTGGCGCCGGCGCTGGGCGGGTTGCTGGTGCAGTGGTTGTCCTGGCGCGGCGTGCTCTGGGCCAGTCTGCCGTTGGCGGTGGTGGCGATCGGCCTGGTGCTGGCCTGGATGCCGGCCGATGGCGCGCGCAGTGCGCCGCGCCTGCAGGCCTATGCGCTGTCTACCGCGATGCTGGCGCTGGGCGCGTTGCTGCTGGCGCTGACCTGGCTGGGCGAGTCCGGACATCGCGGTGCCGGTGCCGTGTTGCTGCTGGTCGCGCTGCTGCTGGCGGCGGCCCACCTGCGGCACGCACGTCGGCAGGCGCAGCCCCTGCTGCGCTGGTCGCTGCTGTCCCATCGCGGGCTGCGCCTGGCAATGCTGGTGTATCTGGCAGTGCCGGGTGTGTTCATCGGCAGCCAGCTGGTCAGTACCCTGCAGCTGCACCAGGCCGGTTACAGCGCGGCACGCATCGGCGCGTTGATGCTGCCCTGGGCGCTGGCCTCGGCCATTGCGATCACGGCCAGCAAGCGCCTGCTGGCGCGCTTCGGCCCGGCCACGGTACTGCGTATGGGCATGCTCCTGCAGGCCAGCGGCCTGCTGTTGATGGCGATGCTGCCGCAGCCGGCCTTCGCGTTGGCCGGGCTGCTGTTCGCGCTGATGGGCGCCGGCGGCAGCCTGTGCAGCAGCACCGCGCAGACGCTGGCCTTCCATGGGGTCGAGGGCGAAGCATTGGGCGATGCCAGTGCCCTCTGGAACCTCAACCGCCAGCTCAGCTTCTGCCTCGGCACCGCGGCCATCGCGATGGTGCTGGCACTGGCCATGCAATGGCTGCCGGCCCATGCCACCGGCATGGCACTGGGTCTGGCCGCCGTACTTACCCTGCTGCCCCTGGCGCTGTTGCGTCGGCCGCAGAGGATCACCCTTTCGCAACCGGAGAACACTTGATGGCTACCACCGCAGAACATGAAATCCACCACCTGCACGACAAACTGCAGGCCTGGTTCCGTGCCGACGTCGGCACCGACGCGCTGGACGATCTGATGGCGCATTTCTGCGCGGACTTCAGCATGGTCGGCATCGCGGGTCGCAGGCTGGACCGGAATGCCGTGCAGGCACTGTTCGCGGGTGCCCATGGCGCGCGTCCAGGGCTGCAGATTTCCATCGAAGCCGTGCAGGCGGTGGATGCGCTGTCACCGCTGGCGGTGCTGCGCTATCGCGAAGGGCATTCGCTCGATGGCGGCCAGCCCACACGGCGCGAATCGTTGGCCGTGCTGCGGCGGGAGCAGGGTCGCTGGCGCTGGTTGGCGCTGCACGAAGTGCCGATGGCCTGACCGGTAGTGCCGGCCGCTGGCCGGCAACCGCGTAACGTGCCCCAGGATCATGAAGTTGCCGGCCAGCGGCCGGCACTACCGGTCGTTGGCGAGCGCGGCGGCACCGCGGGCACATGTGCCATCAGTCCTGCCTGCATCCGCCGCAGAATGCAAAGCCCGCCCACACCTCACGGCTCAAGGCAGGAGTAGGCTTGAGGCTTTCCTGCCGGGAGGGGTTGTCCATGCGTTTGCGTGCCGTCGCTGTAGCCATTGCCCTTTGCCTGTCCAGCACCGTGCTGGCCGCCGATACCCCGCCGATGACCCCGGACATCAGCGGCAAGCCCTTCGTTGCTCCCGATGTCGGTCGTGACTACGACAAGCGCGTGGTGATGATGCCGATGCGTGATGGCACCAAGCTGTATACGGTGATCGTGGTGCCCAAGGGCGCCCGCAATGCCCCGATCCTGCTGACCCGCACCCCCTACGATGCCGCTGGCCGCGCCAGCCGCAGTGATTCGCCGCGCATGCGCGACCTGCTGCCGCAGGGCGACGAGGTGTTCGTCGACGGCGGTTACATCCGCGTGTTCCAGGACATCCGTGGCAAGTACGGCTCCGAAGGCGATTACGTGATGACCCGGCCGTTGCGCGGGCCGTTGAACAACACCAAAGTCGACCACTCCACCGACGCCTGGGACACCATCGACTGGCTGGTGAAGAACGTGCCGGAGAGCAATGGCAAGGTCGGCATGCTCGGCTCGTCGTACGAGGGCTTCACCGTGGTGATGGCGCTGACCGACCCGCATCCGGCGCTGAAGGTGGCCGCACCGCAGAGCCCGATGGTCGATGGCTGGATGGGCGACGACTGGCTCAACTACGGTGCGTTCCGCCAGGTCAACTTCAACTATTTCGCGATGCAGACCGAGAAGCGCGGCAAGGGTACGCCGCTGCCCAGCCTCGGCTATGACGACTACAGCACTTTCCTGCGGATCGGTTCGGCTGGCGACTACGCGCGCTTCACCGGCGTGGACCAGCTGACCTGGTGGAAGAAGCTGGTCGAGCACCCGGCCTATGACGGCTTCTGGCAGGGTCAGGCGCTGGACGCGGTGATGGCGAAAACACCGTTGAAGGTGCCGACCATGTGGCTGCAGGGCCTGTGGGACCAGGAGGACATGTGGGGCGCCAACCACGCCTATCAGGCAATGGAAGGGCGCGACAGCGGCAACAACCGCAATTACCTGGTGATGGGGCCGTGGCGGCACAGCCAGGTGAACTACAGCGGCAGTGAGCTGGGCGCGCTGAAGTTCGATGGCGATACCGCGCTGCAGTTCCGCCGTGATGTACTCAAGCCGTTCTTCGACCAGTATTTGGTGGACGGTGCGCCGAAGGCGGACACGCCGCCGGTGCTGGTCTACAACACTGGCGAAAACCACTGGGATCGCCTGAAGGGTTGGCCGCGCAGCTGCGACAAGGGCTGTGCTGCCAGCAGCAAGCCGTTGTACCTGCGGGCCGGCGGCAAGCTGGCGTTCCAGGCGCCGGCGGCGGGCGAGGGGGACTTCGAGGAGTACGTGTCCGACCCGGCCAAGCCGGTGCCGTTCGTGCCGCGTCCGGTCCGCTTCGGTGACCGCGATATGTGGACCACCTGGCTGGTCAAGGACCAGCGCTTTGTCGATGGTCGCCCGGACGTGCTGACCTTCATCACTGAACCGCTGACCGCGCCGCTGCGCATCGGCGGCGCGCCGGTAGTGCACCTGCAGGCCTCGACCAGTGGCACCGACAGTGACTGGGTGGTGAAGCTGATCGACGTGTATCCGGACCAGGAAGCGTCGACGCCGGAAATGGGGGGCTACGAGCTGCCGGTGTCGCTGGCGATCTTCCGTGGCCGCTACCGCGAAAGCTTCAGCGATCCGAAGCCGCTGGCCGCCAACCAGGTGCTGCCGTACCGTTTCGACCTGCCCAACGCCAACCACACGTTCCAGAAGGGCCACCGGGTGATGGTGCAGGTGCAGTCCAGCCTGTTCCCGCTGTACGACCGCAACCCGCAGACCTACGTGCCGAACATCTACCTGGCCAAGCCGGGCGATTACCAGAAGGCCACGCAGCGGGTCTGGCACAGCGCGGCGCAGGCGAGCTACATCGATCTGCCGGTGTATTGAGGCGGAGAGGATAACGCCGGGCATGGCCCGGCAGCACGTGGTAGTGCCGGCCGCTGGCCGGCATCCGCGATGGCGCGGGAGCGTGTCGACCAAGGTCGACAGCTACCAAGGCTGGGCCATGGCACGTCGATTCAGGCGGCTGCGGTAGTGCCGGCCGCTGGCCGGCATCCGCGATGGCGCGGGAGCGTGTCGACCAAGGTCGACACCCACCAGAGCGGAGCCATGGCAGGTCGATTCAGGCGGCTGCGGTAGTGCCGGCCGCTGGCCGGCATCCACGATGGCGCAGCAGCGTGTCGACCAAGATCGACACCTACCGGAGCGGGGATCCTCACCCCACCTTCGAAGGGCCCGTGCGCCAGCGGCTGGGGACCAGGCCGAAACGCTTGCGGAATGCCGCGGCGAAGTTGCTGGGGTGGCGGTAGCCGCTGGCGGCGGCGGCCTGCTCGACCGTCCAGCCGTCCTCGCGCAGGCCCTGTTCGGCGTGGCGCATGCGCTGCTCGTGCAGGTAGTCGAACACCGAGCAGCCGTACTGCTGGGCGAAATGACGGCGCAGCGAGCTGGGGCTCATGCAGGCCAGCTGGGCCAGCTCGACCAGGCTGTGGGCGTGACTGGGGTCGTCATGCAGGTAGGTACGCACGCGCTCCAGGCGCTCGCGCTGGCCGGCCCGCAGCGTTCGTACATGGTCGGTCTGCAGATCCTCAGCCTTCAGGCCAACGGCCAGCAGCTGCAGAGCAACGCCCTCGCGCCACAAGGCGTCGATGCCATCTTCCCATGGGCTGTCGAACAACTGGCCGAGTACCGGCAGCAGGGTATGCGGAATGCCCCAGTGGCGGCATTCCAGGTGGCTGTTGAGCGCGGTCTCCAGCTGCGGCAGATGGAACAGATCCGGATCGATCTGGCCGGGCACCATGACGCTGACGCCGCGCATGCGCGTTTCGCCGGGATGCGCACCGGTCATCTCGACCTGCTCGCGGTGGTGCGCGGTCATCGCCGTGCCGGCGCGCAGGGTGAAACCACCGCGTCGCGGAATGCGCACATCGACCTGGCCCTGCAGCATCACGCGGATGGCCAGGCCGGGACTCTGCTGGGCGGTCGCAACATAAGGAAAGCGATTATGGACGTCGGAGGCGATCAGGCTCATGCCGCCGCGCAGGAACTGCTCGTTGACCTCGCCATGGCCGGCCCACTGGTCGTCGCGCAGGTGTTCCGGGTCAGCGCGGTAATCGAAGCCATGACGGTGGCCGAAGCGGCGGTAATCGGCAAAAGTGAAGTATCGGGACATCGCTCGGCACGTACTTTGGAGGTGGACGCTGGCATTACCTCGCCCACGCGCTCTGCAACGCAGATGCAGATCCGGTCGTTACCCGCGCAGGCATGCTGGGAAGCAGTGGCGTGGGCACTCTGGATGGCTGGGGAAACGCCAGGTTGAATGGAGTGTGTCGAAGGAACTGGAAACGTTTCCCATTGTCGCCTCGATTCGCGCGCTTTTGATTCCAATAGGGTCAAAACGATTGACGATTACGGCCAAAGTGAAAATGCCGCCGAGCATACGCTGGCGTTTTGCATGCATATCCGTACGCAATTCCATACATCAACTTGAGTTGAGGTTTCATGGCTGGAACGATCGCCCGTAGACGCGGTGTCAGCCAGGCCATCACAGGAATGCGCGTAGGGTGGGGTGGTTGGCTGCTGCAGGCCACTTCGATACCCCCACTGATGGAGAACGCAGATGATTGATTACCAACTCACCGGCAAGACCGCGATCGTGACCGGCGGCGTGTCCGGCATTGGTCTGGCCGTGGCGCAGACCCTGGCGGCGTCCGGCGCGCGGATCTCGGTCTGGGACCTGAAGCAGGATGCGGTGGATGCCACCGTGGCGCAGTTGCGCAATGCCGGTGCACAGGCGATTGGCATCGCGCTGGACGTCACCGACGATGCAGCGGTGGAGGCGGCGGTGCAGCGCACGATCAAGGAACTCGACGGCCTGCATGTGGCGGTCAACAACGCCGGTATCGGCGGGCCCGCCGCCAGCAGCGGTGACTATCCGATTGATGGCTGGCAGCGGGTCATCGACGTCAACCTGACCAGCGTGTTCCTGTGCCAGCGTGCGCAGATCCGGGCAATGCGAGCCGCTGGAAGCGGCGGCAGCATCATCAACATGGCCTCGATCCTGGGCCAGGTGGGGTATGCCGGTTCCACCGCTTATGCGGCGGCCAAGCACGGCGTGGTCGGGCTGACCCAGACCGCCGCCTGGGAACATGCCGCCGATGGCGTTCGTGTCAACGCGGTCGGCCCGGGCTTCATCAGCACACCGCTGCTGGAGAAGATGGACCCGAAGGTGCGCGCCACGCTGGAAGGCCGTCACGCCTTGAAGCGGCTGGGTACGGCCGAGGAAGTGGCGGCGCTGGTGGCCTGGCTGGCCAGCGACGATGCGTCGTTCGCGACCGGCGCGTACTACGCCATCGATGGTGGCTACCTGGCGCAGTGAGCGAATGCGGTCAGTAGATCCACGCCATGCGTGGAGGAATGCGTGCGGTGAAGAAGGCGTGCCATCGCCTTCACCGCCGTCCCACGATCGCCGCGCGACGCTCCGGGAAAATTCCGGAGCTTTCCCATGGAACTTACCCAGGATGTCTCGATCCTGCTGCGCGTTGCCGCAGCGATGCTGTTCGGCGGCGTGCTCGGCGTCGAGCGCGAGATGGGCAAGCACGCCGCTGGCCTGCGTACGCACATGCTGATCGCAGGGGCCGCCGCGTTGATCGTCGGCCTTGGCGACTCGGTGGCCGAGCATTTCCAGCAGGAGCGCTACCGCGACCTGCTGCAGGTTGATCCGGTACGCCTGATCGAAGCGGTGGTGGCCTGTGTCGGCTTCGTTGCCGCTGGCACCATCCTGCGTGGGTCACGCGAGGACCAGGTCAGCGGCCTGACCACGGCCAGCTCGTTGATCATGGCGGCGGCCATCGGGATTGCGGTGGGGATCAGCAAGTACGTGATTGCCATCGGCGTGAGCGTGCTGTGCGTGCTGGTGCTGGCGGTGATGCGGCGGTTGGAGAAACGGATCTCGTAGGGAATCTCGAATTGCCGGCCAGCGGCCGGCACTACCATGCGGACTAAATGGTCGGACCAATATGGCATCTAGCCCTATGGTCTAATAGGTTCCTCGCCGGAGTGGCGGTTAAATCCGCTGCAAGTGGTCTGATCGAAACCATTATTGGTGCGACCAATAATCGACAGCCACGGCGATCCACCGCCTGCGGTGGGGCACCTTCCGCATCCAGTCGAGAGTCTTCATGCAGCCCTGGCAACACCTGTACGACCCCGCCGGCAACCTGTGGTTGTCGAGCCTGATCGCGCTGCTGCCCATCGCGTTCTTCTTCGTAGCCCTGGCCGTGCTGCGCATGAAAGGCTGGCTGGCCGGCACGATCACCGTGGCCATCGCGCTTGGAGTGGCGTTGCTGTTCTACCGCATGCCGTTGAGCCAGGCGCTGGGCGCGGCCGGCTTCGGCTTCGTCTACGGCCTGTGGCCGATTGCCTGGATCATCATCGGCGCGGTGTTCCTCTACAAGGTCTCGGTCAAGACCGGTCAGTTCGACATCATCCGCGCTTCGATCCTGTCGGTGACCGAAGACCAGCGCCTGCAGATGCTGATGGTCGGCTTCGCCTTCGGTGCCTTCCTGGAAGGCGCGGCCGGTTTCGGTGCGCCGGTGGCGATTACCGCGGCGCTGCTGGTCGGGCTGGGCTTCAAGCCGCTGTACGCCGCCGGCCTGTGCCTTATCGTCAACACCGCGCCGGTGGCGTTCGGCGCGATGGGCATTCCGATCATCGTGGCCGGGCAGGTCACCGGCCTGGATGCCTTCGAGATCGGCCAGATGGCCGGCCGCCAGCTGCCGTTCCTGACCGTCATCGTGCTGTTCTGGATGATGGCGATCATGGATGGCTGGCGTGGCATCAAGGAAACCTGGCCGGCGGTGCTGGTGGCCGGTGGCTCCTTCGCCATCGCGCAGTACCTGACCTCCAACTTCATCGGTCCGGAACTGCCGGACATCACCGCCTCGCTGGCGTCGCTGGTCTGCCTGACCCTGTTCCTGCGCCGCTGGAAGCCGGTACGGATCTTCCGCTTCGATACCGAAACCAGCGCCGAGGCGGCCGCACAGGCACTGGAGGCGCCGCGCTACAGCGTCGGCCAGATCGCCAAGGCGTGGTCGCCGTTCCTGATCCTCACCGCGATGGTCACGCTGTGGAGCATCAAGCCGTTCAAGTCGCTGTTCGCGGCAGGCGGCCCGCTGGAAAGCTGGGTGCTGAAGCTCCCGGTGCCGGGCCTGGACCAGAGGGTGCAGAAGATGCCGCCGATCGTGGACGCGCCGCTCAGTTACGAGGCGGTCTACAAGTTCGACTGGTTCTCGGCCACCGGCACCTCGATCATCCTCGCGGCGGTGATCGCGATCATCGCGCTGCGCATGCCGGCCCGGTCGGCGCTGCAGACCTTCGGTGAAACCGTGCGTGAGCTGCGCATGCCGATCTATTCGATCGGCATGGTGCTGGCCTTCGCCTTCATCGCCAACTATTCGGGCCTGTCGGCAACGCTGGCGCTGGCATTGGCGCACACCGGAGACGCGTTCCCGTTCTTCTCGCCGTTCTTGGGCTGGCTGGGCGTGTTCCTGACCGGCTCGGACACCTCGTCCAATGCGCTGTTCTCGGCGCTGCAGGCGACCACCGCACAGCAGATCGGCGTGTCCGACGTGCTGCTGGTAGCGGCCAACACCACCGGCGGTGTCACCGGCAAGATGATCTCGCCGCAGTCGATCGCCATTGCCTGCGCGGCGGTTGGCCTGGCCGGCAAGGAATCGGACCTGTTCCGTTTCACGGTCAAGCACAGCCTGGTCTTCACCACCATGGTCGGCCTGATCACCCTGGCCCAGGCCTACTGGCTGACCTGGATGATTCCCTGAGCCATGCCGCGCGGCCTGACCCCCTGTTACGCGCTTCGGGCCACAATGGCGCCATGAGCACGCAACGTATCTCGGACAAGGTGGCCGCGCAGCTGCGCGGCCTGGTGCAGGACCAGCGGCTGCAGCCGGGCGACCGGCTGCCGGCCGAACGCACCCTGGCGTTGCAGCTGGGGGTCTCGCGAACGGCGTTGCGCGAGGCCATCGCGCAGCTGGCCAGCCAAGGCCTGCTGACCGCACGGGTCGGTGGCGGCACCTACGTGGCCGAACCGGCGGCGCGCGCGCGGCAGGCGCTGGATGAACCGCTGGCGCCGTACCTGCCGCTGTTCCAGGGCGACCCGGAATACCGCTTCGACGTACTGGAGATCCGCCATGCGCTGGAAGGCGCCACCGCCTGGCATGCGGCCCTGCGTGCCACCGACGAGGACCGCACGCGCATCGCGCAGGCCTTCCAGACCATGATGGACGCGCACGGCAAGGACGACCCCACCGGTGAAGCGGAGGCTGACGCGGCCTTCCACCTGTCCATCGCCGAGGCCTCGCACAACCTGGTGCTGCTGCAGGTGATGCGCGGCCTGTTCGAACTGCTGCAGACCAACATCTCGCAGAGCCGCGAAAAGCTCTACACCTCGGCGAGGACCTTCTCGCCGCTGTCCGACCAGCACCGCGAGATGATGGACGCGGTGCTGGCCGGCGACCCCGAACGCGCGCGCGCCGCCGCGCATGCCCACCTCGAGTTCGTGCACACCACGCTGCGCACGCTCGATGACAACGAAGCCCGGCGTGCGCGGGCCTCGCGTCTGCCTTCCCCACACGGTTGACCCCATGATCATCTCCGCCTCCACCGATTACCGTGCTGCAGCGCAACGCCGGCTGCCGCCGTTCCTGTTCCACTACATCGATGGCGGCGCGTATGCCGAGCACACGCTGAAGCGCAACGTTTCCGACCTGTCCGACATCGCGCTGCGCCAGCGCATCCTGCGCAACATGTCCGACCTGAGCCTGGAAACCGAGCTGTTCGGCGAAACGCTGGCAATGCCGGTGGCGCTGGCGCCGGTCGGCCTGACCGGCATGTATGCCCGGCGCGGTGAAGTGCAGGCGGCGCGCGCGGCCGACAGCCGCGGCATCCCGTTCACGCTGTCGACCGTATCGGTGTGCCCGATCGAGGAAGTGGCACCGGCGATCCAACGGCCGATGTGGTTCCAGCTGTACGTGCTGCGCGACCGTGGCTTCATGCGCAATGCGCTGGAGCGGGCACAGGCCGCGGGCGTGACCACGCTGGTGTTCACCGTGGACATGCCGGTGCCGGGTGCGCGCTACCGCGATGCCCACTCGGGCATGAGCGGCCCGAACGCCTCGCTGCGCCGTATCGGCCAGGCCATCACCCATCCGCACTGGGCGTGGGATGTCGGCCTGTTCGGCCGCCCGCATGACCTGGGCAACATCTCCACCTACCGTGGCAACCCGACCGGGCTGGAGGATTACATCGGCTGGCTGGGCAGCAACTTCGATCCCTCCATTTCGTGGAAGGACCTGGAGTGGATCCGCGAGTTCTGGAAGGGCCCGATGGTGATCAAGGGCATCCTCGACCCGGATGACGCGCGTGATGCGGTCAGGTTCGGTGCCGATGGCATCGTGGTCTCCAACCACGGTGGCCGCCAGCTGGACGGCGTGCTGTCCACCGCACGCGCACTGCCGGCGATTGCCGACGCGGTACAGGGTGATTTGAAGATTCTCGCCGATTCGGGCGTCCGTACCGGCCTGGACGTGGTGCGGATGCTGGCGCTCGGTGCCGATACCGTGCTGCTGGGGCGTGCCTTCGTCTATGCGCTGGCCGCGCAGGGCGAGGCCGGCGTGGCCAACCTGCTGGACCTGATCGCCAAGGAGATGCGCGTGGCGATGACACTGACCGGTGCGCGCCGCATCGCCGACATCGGCCGCGATTCGCTGGTCAGCCTGCCATGAGTGGCCACGATGCCGTGCTGGCACAGTTGCGCGACGCGGTCGGCAGCCGCCATGTGCTGACCGGCGACAAGGGCACGCGCCGCTTCCGTCGCGGCTACCGCTTCGGCGATGGCCCGGTACTGGCGGTGGTGCGCCCGGGTACCTTGCTGGAACTGTGGCGCGTGCTGCAGGCAGCGGTGCAGGGTGGGGCGGCGATCATCCTGCAGGCGGCCAATACCGGGCTGACCGGTGGCTCGACCCCGGACGGCGATGACTACGGCCGGCCGATCGTGCTGGTCAGTACGCTGCGCCTGACCGGCATCCAGCTGTTGAACGAAGGCCGCCAGGTGCTGTGCCTGCCCGGTGCCACGCTCGACCGCCTGGAGCAGACGCTGGCACCGCTGGGCCGTGAACCGCATTCGGTGATCGGCTCGTCCTGCATCGGCGCCTCGGTGCTGGGCGGCATCTGCAACAACTCCGGCGGCGCGCTGGTGCGCCGTGGCCCGGCCTACACCGAGCTGGCGCTGTACGCGCGGGTCGATGCGCAGGGCCAACTACAGCTGGTCAACCATCTCGGCATCGCGCTGGGCGATACGCCCGAGCAGATCCTGCAGCGCCTGCAGGCCGGCGACTACAGTGCGTCGGATGTGGGGGACGGCGACGGCCGCGCAGCCTCCGATCCGCGCTACGCCGACGAAGTGCGCAAGGTCGACGCCGATACCCCGGCGCGCTTCAATGCTGATCCCAGCCGCCACTACGAGGCTGCCGGTTCGGCCGGCAAGCTGGCGGTGTTCGCGGTGCGCCTGGATACCTTCGAAAAGGAGGCCGCCGAAGTCTTCTACATCGGCAGCAACCGCACCGACAGCCTCACGGCGATCCGGCGCCAGCTGCTGACCGGCTTCGAGCGCCTGCCGATTGCCGGTGAGTACATCCACCGCGATGCCTATGACATCGGCGAGCGCTACGGCAAGGACAGCTTCCTGCTGATCGATCGCCTCGGCACCGCACGTGTACCTGCCGCGTTCGCATTGAAGAGCCGCGTCGACGGCTGGTTCGAACGGCTGGGCCTGCGTGGGGTGACTGACCGGGTGATGCAGGTTCTGACCGGCCTGCTGCCCTCGCACCTGCCCAAGCGCATGGGCGAGTTCCGCCAGCGCTACGAGCATCACCTGTTGCTGAAGGTCTCTGCCCAGGACGCTGCGGAAACCGAGGCCTGGTTGCGCGGCTTCTTCGCCGGGCACGAAGGCGGCTTTTTCCACTGCACGGCCGAGGAGGGGCGCAAGGCGTTTCTGCATCGCTTCGCCGTGGCCGGTGCCGCGGTGCGCTACCGCGAAGTGCATCGCGGGCAGGTGCAGGACATCGTGGCGCTGGACATTGCCCTGCGCCGAGATGATGCCGATTGGTTCGAGCAGTTGCCGGCCGATATCGACGGCCGCCTGCTGCACAAGCTGTATTACGGGCACTTCCTGTGCCACGTGTTCCACCAGGACTACATCGCGCGCAAGGGTGAAGACCCGATGGCGATTGAGCACGCAATGTGGGCATTGCTGGACCAGCGTGGTGCCGAGTACCCGGCCGAGCACAATGTCGGTCACCTGTACCCGGCCAAGCCGGCGCTGGCCGGGTTCTACAGGCAGCTGGACCCGAGCAATACGTTCAATCCGGGCATTGGCCAGACGTCGAAAGCCAAGGGCTGGGGTGGCTGCGATTGCGGATGATGTAGAGCCGACCCTATGCTCGGCTGCTCCTGCCGACAGACAGCAGACGAGCATGGCTCGACGCCGCCCGGGCAACGGTTACCATCGGAAGCCCATCCGCAGGAGCCATCCATGCCCACCGCCGCCGTCTGCGCCACCCTGTGCACTGCATTGCTGGCGACCCCGCTGCTGGCGCTGGCCCAGAGCGCGATCCTGCCGCAGCAGCGCGATGCCGCCGGCAACGTGATGGAGCCGCTGGGACAGGTACTGATCGCGAGAGAGACTGGACCGTCGGGGCTTTATGACTGCACGCGGGACGGCAACTGGTGCGTACGCGTGCAGCCGGTTGCCGAGGAGGGTAACCGGCCGACCGTGCTGGAAGTGCTTGAGAAGGCACCGGGCCAGGGCAAGCCGCACACCTACCACGTCAGCATCGACGTGCCGCAGGAAAGCGAGCTGTCGCTGTGGCCATGGATCGTGAGGCTGGCCCCTGGCGTGGGCAGCGATGAACCGGTGACCGACCCGCAGCAGCGCGCCCGCCAGAATGTGCTGGTGGGTGGCATCGTCAAGTTCAGCACCATGTACTCCGGTGGAGGTGCCGACGCGTCCACGCTGCAGCTGGCACGCGTGCGTCACCTGCAGGACGACATCCAGGTGGACGACGACGTGCTGACCGTGCCATGGCTGGGCAATGCGATGATCCGCGCCTGTTTCAGCGAGCAGGACATCAAGCAGCGCGCCGGTGCCTGCCACGACGAATACGGGTTCTCGGCGAAGCTGGCGCTGGATACGGTTGCCGAGGGCATGCCAGTGCTGCGCTACCAGACCGTGGCGACCCGGTACCCGGCCGGTGTTTCGCGCTTCGACGATTCGCTGGCCAGGGGGCCGCTGAAGAAGCAGGATCTGCGCATCGAACAGGACCCGGCGTGTACCTACACGCGGCTGTTCCGCTTCGGGGCGGGGATGTTCCACCCGGACCAGGCACTGCCGGACTGTGCCGGCTATACCGGACCCTGAAATGTAGCGTCGAGCCATGCTCGACTCGGGTTCTCGCGTGGCCCGACCAGAGAGCAGCCGAGCGTGGGCTCGGCTCTACAGAAGCCTGTGGCGGCGCTTACTCGCAGCGGGTGGACGTGATGATGTTGTCCTTGTCCACGAACACGCGCAGGCGGTCCTGGCGGATGTCCTTGGTGGTGATGGTGCTGGGGCCGATCGGGTTGACCAGGCCGGCACCACTCTCGCGGGACAGGCGGCGGATGTTGGGCTCGTTGGCCGGCTGGCCGATCGCCCAGCCCAGCTGGCTGGCGTCGCAGCGGCCGCTGCCTTTGACTTCCGGGCCAGGGGTGCTGACGCAGGCCGACAGCAGCAGGGCAGAGGCCGGCAGCAACAGGGATAGACGGAATGCAGACATGCGAGCGCTCCTGCGCAGGGGAAGATGGCGGGAACGATAGCACCGAGCGTGCGAAAGGCGTCAGCACCCCGGTCATTGCCGGCACAGCGTGGTCATTGCATAGTGGGAGCAATGGCTGGCAATACGCCAGCGGGCAGGCCGGGCCTTTCCGGCGCAGGTGTTGGATACGGTATGACGGCAGGCAGTTTCCGCGGCAAGGACAAGACGATGACGGCGCTGGTGTTGTCGTTGCTGGGCGTAGCGTTTGCCGCCTCCGCTGCCGATCCGGAACCCGCGCCGATCGAAACCCCGGTATTCGGTGCCTGGCGCAACCTGCAGACCGAATCCGGCTACGCGCCGGCCCAGCGTAACCTGGCCTTCGCCATGCTGCCGCAGGCGGCCACCCGCGGTGACCGTTTCGCCATTCTTGACCGTGAGGGCAAGCGCACGGTGTGCTGCCTGCAGGTGGCCAGCCCCTCGCTGGGCGTGGCCGCGCTGCGCGAGCAGTACCACCTGCCGCAGGCCTGGGTGACCGACCTGAGCAATGGCCGCAGCTCCGCACGTCCCTATGTGCCGCACGTCTATGCGATGCAGCGGGTTGACGAGCTGGCCGACTACAGCTTCGCCGATGTGCCTGGCGCGTACAGTGACCTGGGCGGGCTGCTGATTCCGGAAGGTGCCGCGCTGGAGGCCGACGGCAGCGCCGTGCGCCTGGGGGACACCCGCTACCCGCTGCATTTCCAGCGCCAGCCGCACGCCGATGACGATGGGGCGCTGGACCGCTACAGCCTGCAGGCCGGCGAGGGTGCCGCCCCGATCGTGGTTGAAGTGCCGTTCGGCACCTACTGATTGCAGCTTCGCACTGGCTAGAATGCAGCGCGGCGCTGTCTGCCGTGCCTGCTCCGTGAGTCGTTGCCGTGTCCCTGCGCCCCTTCCTGCTGTCGTCCCTGCTGCTGTTGTCCGCCTGTGCCAGTGCGCCGCCGCCGCCGGCCCATTCCGATGCATTGTGGCGATTGATCGAACGTGACTGCCGGGGCGCCGAAGGTCCACGCGGCGACTGCCTGCGCGTGGAGACGGCCGCAGACCGCCGCGATGTGCTGGTCAAGGATGCGCACGGCGACTACCAGTTCCTGCTGATGCCGCTGGACAAGGTCAGCGGTATCGAGAGCCGCAGCCTGTACCAGCGTGGTGCACCGAACTACTTCGCTGCCGCCTGGCAGGCGCGCAGCCACACCGAACAGGCCTTGCGGCAACCGCTGCCGCGCAACGTCGCCAGCCTGGCGTTGAACTCGCCGCACGGCCGCTCGCAGCACCAGCTGCATATCCACGTGGATTGCCTGCGTGCCGACGTGCTGCAGGCGCTGGACACGCATGCTGCCGCCCTCGGCAGCCGCTGGGCACCGCTGCCGGTCCTGCTGCGCGGCCATCAATACCAGGCACGCTTGCTGGCGGGCGCGGAACTGACCGCCAATCCGCTCAATCTGCTGGCTTACGACCTCGCAGGCGTGGACGATGTTGGTCAGTGGAGCCTGGTCGTGGCCGGCCGGGACGCCGTGCAGGGCGCCCCGGGCTTCATCCTGCTGGCGACCCGGGTGGACGCCGGCACCGGCAACGAGGCCAGCGCCGAAGAACTGCAGGACCACGCCTGCTCGGTGCTGACCGGCGCAGGCGACGCGTTGGAGCGGGTCCGCTAACCCGGTGGCTGCTGGCGGCTGCGCCAGACCGGTGCAGTCAGCGCCAGCAGCTGGCGGTCCTGCCAGCCATCCAGATCCAGATGATGGTCGCGCAACAGGCCTTCGTGCTCGAAGCCGAAGGCGTGCAGCGCAGTGGCGAACGGGTCACTGCAGTCCGGTGGCAGCATCACGAACAGGCGGTGCACGCCCACATCCTCGAACAGGAACGGGCACAGCGCGCGCAGCGCTGCATCCACGTGCGGGTGCCAGTGCTGCAGCGACAGAAGCTCGGCGCAGCGCGTATGCAGGGACTGCAGGCGGACATGCAGCTGGTCCAGGACAGTGCCGTGCTCGTCATCGAAAACACCCAGCAGCAGCTGGTCGTTGTCCTGCTCCAGCCGCGAGCGATGCATGTGGGCAAGGAAGCGGGCTTCTTCGTCGATACCGGCCGGATGGCGGCGGCCGCGCCGGCGGCGGTCATCGAACAGGCGCCAGGCCGGCAGATCGGCCCGCTGGAACGGGCGCAGGGTGACCGGTGCCACCTGCAGCTGCAGCAGATGGCGGCGCGACACAGGGCGCAGCGGGGGGAGGAGGGATGTGGGGTACGGGGTCATCATCCCCGGAACGATGGCAATGCCCGGTTCGCCAGACCATTCAAAAGATTGCAAAAACGCGACGATCACCGGGCGGAGCCTGATTCGGTTCAGGCATAAGTCCATCAGGGCTGGTCATTTCCGTTGAAACCATCCATTCAGGACACTTTCGTTACGGGATCGTTATGCGCCGCGCAGGCCTCCGGTCCCATACCACCCGTCCAACTCCCCCAGGAAGCCCATGTCTGCCTCCCACAAGGCGCTGCGCCCGCGTCCGCTGGTGCTCGCGCTGTCGTCCCTGATGCTGGTGTCGTCGCCGGCCTTCGCGCAGGAAAGCGCACCCACCTCATTGCAGGAAGTGAAGGTCACCGGCTCGCGCATTCCGCGCGCCAGTGTCGAAGGGCCGTCGCCGGTGACCGTGATCAGCCGCGAGCAGATCGACGCGCAGGGCTACCGCAACGCGTTCGACGCGCTGAGCGCCCTGACTGAAAACACCGGCAACGTGCAGGGTGAGGACTTCGGCAACACCTTCACTCCGGCGGCCAACACCATCAACCTGCGCGGCCTTGGCCCCAACCGCACGCTGGTGCTGGTCAACGGCCGCCGCCAGGCCGACTACCCGCTGGCCTACGAGGGCTCGGTGAACGTGGTCAACCTGGCCAACATTCCCAGTGCGCTGATCGAGCGCATCGAGGTCTTGGCGGCCGGTGCGTCGGCGGTGTATGGCTCCGACGCCATCGCCGGTGTGGTCAACATCATCCTCAAGGACCGCTTTGAGGGTGTGGACGTGAACGTGCGGGCCGGCGGCACCCAGCAGGGCGGTGGCGACAACCAGCGCGCGCAGGTCGTCGGTGGCAGTTCCGGCGAGCGCTGGGATGCCCTGTTCGGCTTCGAGTTCGACGTGCGCAAGGCGATCCATGCGCGCCAGCGCGATTTCATGGACTCGCTGGATGATGACCCCGCCGGCAAGGCGCCGCAGGCGACCGCGATCGCGTATCGCCGCAACGCCGCTACCGGTCGCAACATCGATCCGGGCGCCAATGGCTGCGACGCGGCGTCGGATATCTATGGCGGCAGCGTGTTCCGTGCCTTCAACCCGCGCCAGGGCTGGTATTGCGGCAGCAACGAGGCCGCCGCCAGCTACTGGACGGTGCAGACCGAGAAGCGCAACCTCAACGGCTACGGCCTGCTGACCTTCCACGTCAACGAGACCACCGACCTGTTCGCCGATCTGGCCGTGGGCAGCGCACGCATCACCAACAACACCCGTGCGCCCACCTGGACCTCGGCCCGCAACTACTTCTACAACCAGACCACCGGCAACCTGGAAAGCTGGTACCGCCGGTTTGCGCCCGAGGAAATCGGTGGCCTGCCGCGCAATGCCAACCGCTTCCTGGAAAATTCGTGGTCATTCAACGTCGGCGCGCGCGGCCAGATCGGCGACAGTGGCTGGGACTATGAGGCGGTCTACAGCCGTTCGCGTTACGAGAACCGCACCCGCCGCCCGGTGCTGCTGGCCGGTATCAACGAATACCTGCTGGGCCCGAAGCTGGGCGTGCGCAATGGCGTAGAGGTCTATGCGCCGGATCCCGCGCGCCTGTTCCAGCCGCTGAGCCCGAACGAGTACCAGAGCCTGTCCGGCTACCAGGAGAGCCGCAACGCGGCGTGGCTGCAGACCTTCAGCGCCAGCGTCAACGGCCGGCTGTTCGCACTGCCCGGTGGCGACGCGGCGCTGGCCGCGGTGGTCGAGGCTGGCAGCCAGGGCTATCGCAATCGACCGGACCCGCGCCTGGGCACCGGCGAGTTCTGGAACACCAGCGCCGGTATTGGTGCCGGTGGCGAGCGCGACCGCTATGCTGCCGGCGTGGAGCTGCAGCTGCCGCTGCTGCAGTCGCTGACCACTACCCTGGCCGGGCGCTATGACCAGTACCGTGCCGGTGGTGAGCACATCGGCAAGGCGACCTGGAGCTTCGGCGTCGAGTTCCGCCCGATCGAGAGCCTGCTGATCCGTGGTACCGCTGCCACCAGCTTCCGGGCGCCGGACATGAACTACGTGTTCGCGACCGAGACGCGTGGTTACAACCCGGGCATGACTGATTACTGGCGCTGCCGCACCGCAGGCCAGTCGTATGACAACTGCGACTACAACGGCCTGTCGATCGATTACAGCAACCGTGCCAACCCGCAGCTGCAGCCGGAATCGGCCAAGTCGTATGGCTTCGGCGTGGTCTGGTCGCCGCTGGCTGGCCTGGATTTCAGTGCCGATTACTACGACATCCGCATCGACAACGAGGTGACCAGCCTCGATACCAGCCGCATCCTGCGCGACGAGGCCGATTGCCGGTTGGGCAAGACGCTGGGTGGCGAAGCGCGTGACATCGGCTCACCGCTGTGCCGGGACGCGCTGTCGCGTGTGATCCGCAACCCGTCCAATGCAACCGTGCAGCCGGACCAGGTGACCCGTGTGCTGATCAACCCGATCAACGCCGCCTCTGAATCGGTTCGCGGCCTGGACCTGAAGGGCAACTGGCGTTTCGATGCCGGTCGCTATGGCCGCTTCACCACGCGCCTGGCCTACACCGTGGTGCTGGAGCACAAATACCGGCAGTTCTCCGATGATCCGGAGCGTGACATCCGCAATTCGCTGGATGACTACCAGTGGCGCAGCAAGGCCAACGGCAGCATCACCTGGAACCAGGGTGACTGGACCACCACGCTGTACGGCAACCGCTTCGGCTCGCTGCCGAAGACCGATGGCAGTGGCCGCATCGCGCCGTACATGACCTACAACGCCAGCGTGTTCCGCCAGTTCGGCGAGAACCTGTCGGTGGGCGTGATCGTCAACAACCTGCGTGACAGCCGCCCGCCGGCGGACAAGAACGGTGGCGGCTGGCCGTTCTACCCGGTCGGCAACTACGACCCGTATGGCCGCCAGTACTGGGTGCAGCTGGACTACCGGTTCCGCTGATCCGGCAGGCGAACGAAAGGCCCGGCATTGCCGGGCTTTTCTTTGTGCAGTGCATCCGTGCTGCCGTCGCGCACGTGGCATGCTGTGGCGATACACGGAGGAGGATGCGCATGGATGTCAGGGGGTGGAGCGTGATTGCCGTGCTGGCCATTGCAGGTTGCAGTGGCAGGCAGGCGGCCAGCGTGGAGGATGCCGCGGAGGTGGCCAATGCCGCGCCTGCGCCGTCCCGTTCCAACCCCGCGACCGATGCTGTATCAGCGCGCGTGCCAACGGCATCGAGTACCACGACGGCTGCCCCTGGGCTCGCGCAACCGGAAGGTCACTTCCTCGAGGGCGAGCGCATGCTGCTGAACGAGGGTGCGGTGTCCGCACAGAAGAGCGAGGCGGTGCTGGGTTCCGACAAGGCCTTCGCGCAGGTGATCAGCCAGTTCGAGCGCGATGCAGCCGGTCACCCGGAAGTGCAGGACCTGACCCGGCTCTACAGGACGGCCGCGACCCGGCGCATCGGCAACGACGGCACGCTGGTGTCTTTCGCCTGTGGCTACAGCCTGTGTGTTGGCGAGATCCGAAGCCGTACCGACGAGGATTTCAGTGCCTGGTCCGAGGCGATCGGCATGGACAAGGCGGCCCCGGTCTACAGCCTTACCACCGCGCCGATGACATGGGGCAGGGACCAGCGCGGTGGGCGTTTCGTGTTCTCGGTGGACCCGGCCGCCAACGGCATCGCGGGCCCGTAGCACCGGCGGATGACCGGCGCCACGGCGCGTTACGGAAGCGCCTGCAGCAGGTATGACTCGATGACGTAGCTGAAAGGCTGCTGCTGGCGGTCGCGCAGCAGGGCACGCACCTCCAGGATCACGCCGCGGTCGCCTTCGCCCCGCGGCGGCCAGAACGTCTGGTCGGCCAAGGTCTGGCGCTGGAAACCGAGCGGGCCGACCACGCGACCGAACGGTTCATCGGTGCTGTCCAGCACCTGGTTCATGGCCGGGCTGAGGTGGCCAGGCAGGTACCAGTTGTCGGCCTCGGACAGTACGCGGCTGCCGCAGACCAGCTGCACACGGCGATAGCGCAGGTCGGCACCCGGCTTCACGCCCAGCGCCTGCAGCACGTCGGCGGGCGCGGGCTTGTCCTGGCCGTGTACGCGCACTGCGCGCACCCGCGCCTGTTCGGCCAGGCCGTGCTCGGCGCACCAGTGTTCCAGCGTGGCAGTGGCGCTCTGCCCGGACAGCACGCGCTGGTGCAGGCGCTCGACCAGTGCAGCCGGGGCAATGCGCTGCTGGCCCGGCGGCGACTGCAGCGGCGCGGCAGCCGCTGCATCGGTGGCGGACAGGCTGGCGATCGGGGCGGCGGCAAGCAGGGACGCGGCCTGCCAGCGGCGGAGACGATCGTGGCGGTCGGACGGGCCCATGCGGCATCACAGCGGAAACAGGCGCCCATGTTACCCGTTCAGGGGTGTGCACGGCGTGGCTGCGACCGGTTGTCGCAGGGCAGTCATCGTTCTCGTGAATGCGTGCCATCCAGATATTTCGTTGGCCGATGGCTGCGGCGAGGCGCACGATGGCGCCATTCTTGGCATTCCGGGAGTTCCCGATGACCCTCCAGTTCGTCCGTGGCGGTGTCGACCGCGACGGTGCGCCACTGCATTTCCATGTCCGTGATGGCCGCATCAGCGGGCTCAATGGCGAGGCCACGCCGGTCGAAGGGGCGGAATGCGTCGACCTGCAGGGCTTCGCGGTGCTGCCCGGGCTGATCGACGGCCACATTCACCTCGACAAGAGCTTCGTCGGCGACCGTTGGCACCCGCACCAGCCGGTGAACAGCCTGCGTGAGCGGCTGGCGGTGGAGAAGGCGGCGGTGGCGGGTGCGGCAGCGATGGTGGACCGTGCCGAGGCGCTGATCCGCCAATGCAGTGCTTTCGGTACGGTGGCGATGCGCTGCCATGTCGATATCGACGGCAGCACCGGTCTCGGCCATCTCGAAGCGGTGCGCGAGGCGGCACTGCGCTGCGCCGACATCATGCGGATCCAGCTGGTGGCGTTTCCGCAGGCCGGGGTGATGTCCTGTCCCGGCACCGCCGCCGTACTGGAGCAGGCGCTTGCCGCGGGCGTGGAGGTGCTCGGCGGCATCGACCCGACCACGCTCGATGGTGATGCCGAAGGCCAGCTGGCGCTGCTGTTCGGCCTGGCCGAGCGTTACGGCGTGCAGCTGGACATCCATCTGCACGAGCCCGGCGAAACCGGCCTGGCCCAGCTGCTGCGCATCGCAGCGCGGACGCGGGCCGCCGGCCTGCAGGGGCGGGTTGCGGTCAGCCATGCCTATTCGCTGGGCGAAGTGCCGCTGGCGCGCGCGCTGCAGGTGGGCGAAGCACTGGCCACGGCGGGTGTGGCGATCATGAGCAACGCGCCGGGCGATCATCCGTTCCCGCCGCTGCGCGCGCTGCATGATGCCGGTGTGCGCGTGTTCGCAGGCAACGACAACATCCGTGACTGCTGGTGGCCGTACGGTAACGGCGACCTGCTGCAGCGGGCGATGTTGCTGGGCTACCGGTCCGGCTTCTACACCGATGCCGACCTGATGCTGGCGCTGGACATGGTCACCACCCACGCCGCGCAGGCGATCGGCCTGCCGCAGCATGGTATTGCCGAAGGCCAGCCAGCCACTTTCGTGGCGGTGCGTGCCGACCACGGCCCTGCTGCCGTGGCTGGGGTGCCCATGGAACGCCGCGTGGTGGTCGACGGCCGCTGGCTGTAGATCCACGCCACGCAATCCCCTGTAGTGCCGAGCCATGCTCGGCGGCCTTTCAGACGTAATCGTCGGCGCGGGTGGCAACGAATTCCTCAAGCCACGCCAGCAGATGGGCGATGTCGATGACTTCGCCCTGTTCGACGCGCTTGAGCAGCAGCGTGCTGGCGCCGATCTGCAGGCTGCTGTCGGCATAGCGCAGCACCGCATCGATGCCCCAGGCATCGGTGACCTGCATCCAGGCCAGACCCGGCACGCGCTGGGCCAGGGTGTCACCGAACGCCACGCCCAGCGCTTCCCAGCCATCGCAGTCGGCACGGTCGATCAGCTCGGCATCGACCACGCGCTGCAGTGTGCTGGCCGCCAGCGGCCACTGCACCGGCAACGTCGGGAAGCCGGCCGCCACGCGCGCGGCGATCAGCGAGCGCTGGTGCTGCAGATGCGTCTGCAGCGCCGCAGGCAGCGGATCGAAGCGGGTGGGGATTTCATCGGACATGGCAGGCGCCGTGGAGCACGGAAACAACAGGCACTCTACGAGGCGATTGTTGCCCGCTATAGGGCCGGAGTGACCATGTTTCGATGCGTGATGCGCGAAAGGCATCCACGCATGGCGTGGATCTACCGTGGTCAGTCCGGTTCGCGCTGCACCTGCCGCCACAGCTCGCTGGCCAGTGCGCGCACGGCATCATCGGCGTCCGCGCGATGCAGCAGGCCGATCTCGTAGTTGTCGATCACCGGCAGCTCGCGCTCGCCATCGATGAGGCGGTGCTCGCGGCTGACCGCGCGGCGTGGCAGCAGGCTGATGCCGATGCCATCGGCCACCGCGCCCTGGATGCCGCTCAGCGACGAGCTGGTGAAGGCGATGCGCCAGCGCAGGCCCAGCGCTTCCACGGCATGGATCATCTCGTCGCGGTACAGCCCGCGCGGGGGGAAGGTGACCAGCGGCAGCGGGTCCTGCTGCAGGCAGCTGCTGCGCAGGCTGTCGATCCAGTGCATCGGCTCGCGCCGGCAATGCACCGCCTGGCGGCTGTTGCGGCGTTGCTTGACCAGCACCAGGTCCAGCTCACCGTGGTCGAAGCCCTGCGCCAGGTCGCGGCTGAGGCCGCTGCTGATCTCCAGCTTCACCTGCGGGTGGCGACGGCTGAAGGCGGCCAGCATGCGCGTGGTCTGCGCGTTGACGAAATCCTCGGGCACGCCGATGCGGACCGCGGTCTCCACCGTCGCACCGGCCAGCGCCTGCGCCATTTCCTCGTTCAGGTCGAGCATGCGCCGCGCGTAGCCGAGCAGGGTGTGGCCGGCATCGGTGGGGTGCACGTCGCGATGGCCGCGTTCAAGCAGGCGATGCCCGGCCAGTTCCTCCAGCCGGCGCACCTTCTGGCTGACCGTGGACTGGGTCGAATGCAGGCGCGTGGCCGCCGTGGTGAAGCTGCCGCAGTCGGCCACCATCACCAGCGCCCGCAGCAGGTCCAGTTCGAACAGGGTTCTATTCGATTTGGCACTGTCTTGCATTTGAACATTTCACTTCTGGATACCCAGGCCGACTTCTACCATGCAGGGCAGGGGCCGGCAATGCCCGGCTGTTGCTACCGTCGCACGGCGTTCCGTGGCGACGGACATGAGGAGACACTGTCATGCGCGTCCATCATTCCGCTGGTTGGCCTGCGCCGTTCACGCGCGTGCTGCTGTTGTGCCTGCTGGCCATGGTCACCCCTGCCTGCACCGCCACGTCCAGGGCCGACGCAGACGCGCGCCTGCGGGATGCCGCCAGCCGCGGCGACGCCGATGCGGTGCGACAGGCGATCGAGGATGGCGCCACGCTGGAGGCGCGCGATGGCCAGGGCCGCACCGCGCTGCTGCTGGCCACGCATGGCAACAACGTGGATGCCGCGCGTGAGCTGATCGAGGCCGGGGCAGACGTCAACGCCAAGGACGCGTTGCAGGACAGCGCCTACCTGTACGCCGGTGCGCGCGGCCTGGACGAGATCCTGGCGATGACCCTGGCGCATGGCGCCGATCTGCGCAGCACCAACCGCTATGGCGGTACCGCGCTGATTCCGGCCGCCGAGCGCGGTCACGTCGCCACTGTGCGCACGCTGCTGCGGGCCGGTGTGGCGGTGGACCATGTCAACCGGCTGCACTGGACCGCGCTGCTGGAAGCGATCCTGCTTGGCGATGGCGGTGCGCGCCAGGTGCAGATCGTGCAGCTGCTGCTGGAGGCCGGTGCCGACCCGGAGCTTGCCGACGGCGACGGCGTGACGCCGCTGGCGCACGCGCGCCAGCGCGGCTATACCGGAATTGAGACCCTGCTGCGCCAGCACGGCGCGGTGCGTTGAATGCAAACCCCTTCCACCCGCACGCTGGGCGTGCCCATCAGGATGCTGTCCATGTTCCGTTCCCGTCCGTTGTCCCTTGCCATCCTCCTTGCGGTAGCACCGCTGTCGGCGTCTGCCGCCGAGCGCGCCGACCTGCTGATCCGCAATGCCACCGTGGTCGATGTCGAGCACGCCAGCACCCTGGCCGGGCAGAGCGTGGTGATCCGTGGCGAGGACATCGTCGCCGTCGGCCCGGACGCGCAGCTGCGCAGCCAATGGAGTGCGGCCCGCCAGATCGATGCCAAGGGCAAGTACCTGATTCCGGGCCTGTGGGACATGCACGTGCACTTCGGTGGTGGTCCGGCGCTGATCGAAGAGAACAAGGCGCTGTTGCCGCTGTACATCGCGCACGGCATCACCACCGTGCGTGACTGCTCCGGCGACCTGCCCGAGCAGGTGCTGCAGTGGCGTGGCGAGATCGCCAAGGGCACCTTGTTCGGCCCGCGCCTGCTCAGTTCCGGCGCGAAGATCGAAGGCATCAAGCCGGTCTGGAAGGGCACGATCGAAGTGGGCAGCAAGGCCGACGTCGACAAGGCGATCACCCGCCTGCAGCACGACAAGGTCGATTTCGTGAAGATCACCGACAGCACGCTGAAGCCGGAACTGTTCCTGTACTCGGCCAGCGCTGCGCGAAAGGCCGGCTTCAAAGCCTCGGGACATATTCCGATGGCACTGACCGTGGAGCAGGCGGTCGATGCCGGCCTGGCTTCGATCGAGCATCTGGACTACGCATTCAAGGCCGGCAGCAAGGATGAGGCGCAGATCGCCGCTGACTTTGGAGCCGGCCGCATCGACCGTGCCGAAGCCAACCGGCGCCTCGACGCCAGCTTCGACCGTGACACTGCGATGCATGCCTACCGTGATTTCGCAAAGCGCGGCGTATTCGTGACCCCGACCCTCAACGGTGGCCGCATCCTCGACTTCCTTGACCAGGATGACCACGCCAACGATCCGTACCTGGCCTACATCGGCCCTGGCCTGCGCGCGACCTACCAGTGGCGCGTGGACCGCGCAGCCAAGGCCACGCCGGCGCAGATTGAAGCGCGCCACGCGCAGTACCACCAGTTGGCCGCGGTGCTGCCGCTGCTGCAGGAGGCGGGCGTGACGATCATCGCCGGTACCGATGCGGGCTTCCTCAACTCGTTCAACTTCCCGGGCATCGCCCTGCACCAGGAGCTGCAGCTGTTCGTGAAGGAGGGCCTGAGCGCACCGCAGGCGCTGTCGGCCGCAACCCGTTCCGGCCCGGCCTGGTTCGGCCAGATGGACCGCTACGGTGGTGTCACGCAGGGCAAGGCCGCCGATCTGGTGCTGCTGACCGCCAACCCGCTGCAGGACATTGCCGCCACGGAAAAAATCGACAGCGTGATCCTGCGCGGCAGCGTGTATGACCGCGCTGCGCTGGACAAGATGTTGGCTGATACCAAGGCCAAGGTGGCGGCGTGGAATGCCGAGGCGGCGAAGAGGCAGTGATCGACAGGGTCAGAGCCCTTCCCGGCGGGAAGGGATCCGACCCTATGGGGTTGGACGGCATCCACGCCATGCGTGGATGACGCGGCCGTTGGCCTAACGCGGTGCCGGCCGCATGCCATGCAGCTGCGGCAGTGCGGCCTTCATCGCATCGATGAAGGCGCGCAGCCGCGGCGGCTGCTGGCGCGCAGCAGGAAACACGACATGCACCGGCAGTGCCGGCGCCTGCCAGTCCGGCAGCAGCTGCACCAGACGTCCTTGTGCGAGGTCGTCGGCCACCAGCCAGGCCGAGACCACCGCTGCGCCCAGCCCGGCGCGTGCAGCCTGCTGCACCACGAACAGGTTGTCGCTGAGCAGGCGCGGGCTGATCGACAGCGTATGCGCGCGACCCTGTGCGTCATGCAGCAACAGGCGTTCGCGGTAGTAGGTGACCAGTGAGATCCATGGCAGTGCCTGTGCCTGTTCTGGTGTGCTGATCGCGGTGGACTGCACCAGCGACGGTGCCGCCACGACGATGCGCGGCACTTCGGCCAGCGGCAGTGCGACCATGCGCGGTTCGTCGACCGGTCCCACCCGCACCGCGCAGTCGATGCCTTCTGCGATGAAGTCCGGGCGCCTATCTTCCAGGATCCACTCCAGGCTCAGCTGCGGGTGCTGGGCCAGGAATGCCAGCATGGTCGGCAGCAGCTGTGCCTGGCCGAACGCGTGCGGCACCATCACCCGCAGGCGTCCGCGCAGCGTTTCCGGTTCGCCGTGCAGTTCGGCCTGCAGCGACTCCCATTCGTCGACCACGCGTTGCGCATGACGCTGGCAGCGCAGGCCATCCTCGGTCAGCTGCAGGCCGTGGGTGGAGCGCTGCAGCAGGCGCAGGCCGAGCTGTCGCTCCAGGGCCTGCAGGCGTCGGCTGACTGTCGGCTGGGTGGTGCCCAGCAGCACGGCCGCGGCAGACAAGCTGCCGGCATCGACGATGCGCAGGAAGGTGCGCAGCAGATCCAGGCGATCCGCACCGGTTGCGAGGTCATTCATGCGTATGGCGTATGAAGAATATGTAATGAAGCCTACTACAGACGTTTGGCGAATACCGGCAGGATACGTCCACTTCCTCCACCGGACTCCCCCATGTCTACCCCTTCGCTATCCGTCGCCGCCGCGCCCGTGACCGCACCCTCCACCCCGCTGGTGCTGGCAATGGCGGCCGGCGCCGGCTTCTCGGTCGCCTCCCTCTACTACAGCCAGCCGATGCTGGGCCTGATCGCTCAGGACCTCGGCGCAGGCGAGCGCGCCGCCGGCCTGGTACCGACCCTGACCCAGCTCGGCTATGCACTGGGCATCCTGCTGCTGGCACCGCTGGGCGACCGCTTCGACCGCCGCACCCTGATCCTGTTGAAGTCCGCGTTGCTGGCACTGGCACTTGGCGCCGCAGCGATGGCCGGGCACCTGCCGGGGCTGCTGATGGCCAGCCTGCTGGTCGGGCTGATGGCCACGCTGGCGCAGGACATCGTGCCTGCCGCTGCGGTGCTGGCGCCGGATGCACAGCGCGGTCAGATCGTCGGCCGGGTGATGACCGGCCTGCTGCTCGGCATCCTGCTGTCGCGCGTGGTCAGTGGCGTGGTGGCTGAAGCATGGGGTTGGCGCACGCAGTTCGTACTGGCCGCGGTATCGGTGGCGGCGATGGGCGCGCTGATGGCGCGTGCGCTGCCGCGTTTCGCACCGACCAGCACGCTGCGCTATCCGGCGTTGCTGGGTTCATTGCTGGCGTTGTGGCGCGAGCAGCCGCAGCTGCGCCGTGCGGTGGCCAGCCAGTCGTTGCTGGCAGTGGGCTTCAGCGCGTTCTGGTCGACGCTGGCGCTGATGCTGCATGCCCGCCTGGGCCTGGGCAGTGCGGCGGCGGGTGCGTTCGGTATCGCCGGTGCGGCCGGCGCATTGGCTGCGCCGTTTGCAGGACGTTTCGCCGATCGCCTGGGTTGCCATGCCGTGGCGCGGCTGGCGATCGCAGTGGCGCTGCTGGGTTTCGGGCTGCTGCTGGCCGAAGCCTGGTTGCCGGCCGCCGCGCTGCTGCCGCTGCTGGTGGTGAGTGCGCTGCTGTTCGACTTCGGTTTCCAGTCAGCGCTGGTGGCGCACCAGACGCTGGTCTATGGCCTGGTGCCGCCGGCCCGCAGCCGCCTCAATGCGCTGCTGTTCACGGGCATGTTCATCGGCATGGCCGCCGGCGGTGCGCTGGGCAGCCTGGCGCTGGCGCAGTGGGGGTGGCACGGCGTGGCCTGGCTGGCAGTGGTGTGTGCGGGCGGCAGCCTGCTGCTGCGCTTGAAGTAAGGGGGGTGTTTGGCAGGGCTTGCAGCCCTGCACCCGCGGTAGTGCCGGCCGCTGGCCGGCAACAGCACAAACAGCGGGTTTACTGTAGGCAGGCGGGGTGGGACCGATTGCGGGGTGTCAGCCGCATGGATGCGGCTGACAAGCTTACAGGGACGTACTTGCAGCGTCCCCGCACTCCGACACCGCCGCGCCATCCCACGGAGAGCCCGCTTTTGATTTTGCTGTTGAGGTTGCCGGCCAGCGGCCGGCACTACCGCGAGTGCAGGGCTGCAAGCCCTGCCGAACAACCCCTTAATCGTGCCCGCTGTCGTCCAGGCTGATGATGCCGCGCCGCAGCGCCTGGGTCACCGCGTGCGTGCGATCGCCCACGCCCAGCTTGTCCATCAGGCTCTTCATGTGCGCCTTCACCGTCTGCTCTGAAATCTGCATGCGCTCGCCGATGCGCTTGTTCGACAGGCCACCGGCCACGTGCCGCAGCACTTCGGTCTCGCGCGGCGACAACCGGTCTTCCACCACATGCGCGGCGATGCTCGCCGCCACCGCTGGTGGAATCGGCGCGCGCCGGCCGCCCGCAACCATGCGGATCGTGTCGACCAGCTCGTGGCGCAGCATGTCCTTCAGCAGGTAGGCGCTGGCGCCGGCCTGCAACGCCCGCACCGCACGTACGTCACCGCGGTAGGTGGTCAGCACGATGATGCGCGCGCGCGGGTCCATTGCGCGGATCCGCACGATGGCCTCCACACCATCCAGGCGGGGCATCTGCAGGTCCATCAGCACCACGTCCGGCTGCAGCTGCTGATAGTGTGCGATGGCTTCCTCGCCGTCGGCGGCTTCACCGAGCAGGCGCAGATCGGGTTGTGCGCCCAGCAGGGCGGCCAGGCCGTCACGCAGCAGCGGGTGGTCGTCGACCACCAGTACGCCGATCGGGGCAGGGGTTTCAGTCATGGCTCGTTCTACTCCAGGGCCAGCGCCAACGTGATGGGCGGTGGTGATACAGGCGCCGGGCGGGAACTGCCAGCGCGACTTCGGTCCCCAGCCCGGGGCGGGTCCACAGCTGCAGTTCCGCGCCAAGGCGCTGCGCGCGCTCGCGCATGCCCTGCAGGCCCCAATGGCCATGGCCGGCATTTTCGTCGGCGATGCCCACGCCATCATCGCGTACGTGTAGAAGGAAGCACCGCGTGCCGTAGGACAGCTCCACTTCGATGGCGCTGGCATTGGCATGGCGCAGCGCGTTGCGGATCGCCTCGCGTCCGATCAGGAACACTTCCTCGGCGGCATCGGCCTGCAGCGGTGGGTGGGGGCCTTCCACGGTCAGGCGCAGCGGATTGGTGCCGTGCCCGGCATACTCGGCGTGCACATCGGCCAGTGCCGAAGCGAGGTCGTGACCCGCGAACGGCCCCTCGCGCAGCGCATTGACCCGCTCGCGGCCCTCGGCCAGGTTGCGCTCGGCCAGCTGCATCGCCGACTCCAGCTGGCTGCGCACCGGCTCGGGGGTCTGGGGTGACTGGCTGATCGCATGCAGGCGCAGGATAAGGCCCTGGCTGCCCTGCAGCAGGGTGTCGTGCAGGTCGCGCGCGATGCGTTCGCGTTCGCCATTGCGTTCCTGCAGGCGCGCACGGAACAGCGCGGCCAGCTGCCCGCTGCGGATGCGTACTGCCAGCACCAGTAGTGCGAGCACGGCGGCGGTGCACAGCAGTTTGAACCACACGGTCTGGATGAAGGTAGGCGCGATGCGGAAGCTGCGGCTGGCCGGTGCGGTGCTCCAGATGCCGTCCTCATTGGCGGCTTCCACCTCGAACCGGTAGTTGCCTGGCGCGAGGTTGGTGTAATACGCGCGGGTGCTGCTGCCCGCGTCCTGCCAGCCATCGTCAACGCCGGACAGGCGATAGCGGTAGCGGTTGCGTTCCGGGCGTGCCAGCGACAGCGCCACGTAGTCGATCTGCAGCTGGCTGGTGCCGGCCGGCAGGCGCAGGCCGTCCCGCAGTGGTTGCCGTTCGCTGCCATGCAGCACGTCGCCGATGCGCACGCTGGGAGCCATCGCATTGACGTGCGACCGGGTGGTGTCCAGCCAGGCCAGGCCCTGGTTGGTGGCCAGCCATAGCAGGCCGTCGTCGGCCAGCACGGCGGTGGGGATCGGTCCGCTCTGCAGGGCGATGCCCGGCATGCCATCCACCGCATCGAACAGGCGTGGCGTCACCGGCTGCCCGGTACGCAGCGCCCGCCGCAACTGATCGCTCCCCAACCGGACCAGGCCACGACTGCCATTGAGCCACAGGTGACCGTGCGCATCGGCAACCATGCCGGTGATGCCCTCCAGCACGCCGGCCATGTCGGTGTTGACCGGCATGAAGCGGCCATTGCCGAGGCGGGCGGCCAGCCCGGCCTCACCGGCCACCAGCAACAGGTCCTGGTGGTGCAGCAGCGCGGTGACCGGGCCGACCAACAGCCCGTGGTTGGCATCGAAGGTTTCGATGCGGGTCGCGTCCATGCTGCGCAGCCGACCGTCGGCATAGCCGAGCAGCAGCTGGCCATTGGCATCCAGCGCCAGTGATGAGCAGGCCTGTTCGGGCAGGCGCGTTTCGCGCTGCCACTGGCCGTGCAGATAGTGCAGCACGCCACGTTCACCGGTGCAGACCCAGGCCTGGTCGTCATCGGCGAACAGCAGGGCATGCAGCGGTTGCCCGGTGAAGGGCTCGGGCAGCGGAATCAGCGTGGTGTGGCCTGCCACCGTGCGTGCCAGGTTGACCCAGTCGAACTGCCAGATCGGCGTGGGCGCCCGGCGCGCGGCCGCCTGCAGTTGTGCGGCGCTGCCTTCCAGCAGTGGCCGGCGCAGGTCGTACGGCTTGAGGTCCTCGCCGTAGCCGTACACACGCCCATCGCTGGCCCGCACCAGCGAGCGATAGGGATCACTGGGGCCGACCGCCAGCGTGTGCACGCTGCGCACGCGGAAGCGGTTGAGGCCCAGATTGGTGCCGACCCAGAGATTTCCTTCGCGGTCGGCGATGATCGGCACGGCCGAGGTGGCGGTCAGCCCGTGCGGCGAATCGAAGCGCTCCATGCGCACGGCGCGGCTGCCGTCGAACGTGACCCGGGCCACACCGCCATGCGGACTCATCGTGGCCCATAACGCGCCGTCGGCAGTGAACTGCAGGCGTGCGGCGACCAGGTCCGGCAGGCGTCGCGCTTCGCGTTCGCTGTCCGGCAGCAGGCCCTGCGCATTGGCCAGCGGCGAGGTGCCGCGCACACGGTCGGCCAGCCAGACTTCGCCCTGCGGGCTCTCGGTCAGCGTCGCCATCTGGGATACAGCAATGCCGGTGTCCTCGAAACGCGGTTGGCCTGCAGGACGCATCCAGATCCTGAGGTTGGCCAGTACCCAGAAGGTGCCACGGCTGTCGTGCAGCACCCATTGCACGCGGTGTTCCGGAACGCCCGTGTCTGCGGGCAGCGGCTGCCAGCGCTGGCCATCGAACTCGCGCAGCCCTCCATTGATGGCTGCCCACATCCGGCCGTCGCGGTCCTGGCTGAAGTGCGGTACCACGCCAACCGGCACGCCCTGGCCGCGGCCGTAGTTGTACAGCTGGCCGCGCGCGAACCGGCTGATGCCTGCCTGGAAGTAGCCGATCCACAGTGCGCCATCGGCGCTGTGTTCCAACGTGACCATGTTGGTGGACGGGTAGCGGGTGCCAGCCGGTGGCGCCTGCCGTTCGAAGCGACGTCCGTCGAATCGGTACAGGCCTGAACCGGTAGCCAACCACAACAGGCCGTCACGGTCCTGGCTGATGTCCCAGATGTCACCGGGTGCACCCTGGCCGACCCGCCAGGCGGTGTGCTCGTAGCCGGGCAACCCGCTGCTCACGGCCGGCCGCTGCACGGCGAGGGCGGGCAGGGCGGTCCACAGCAGCAGGCACGCCAGCAGCGCCGGCAGGCGACGCAGGAACGGGAAGGGGCGGCCATGCATGGCGCGCATTCTGGCAGGTGCGGGGCAGCCGCGGGTGACCCGAACGGGGTAGGCGCCTGGTGCCGTGGTCGGCTATCACGCCGGCATGTCCTGTGGAGTCCGGCCATGCAGCGCCTGTTCGTGATGTTCCCCGACCGCGGGCCGGGTATCGGCCTGCTGTGGCTGCGGCTGTGCGTGGCCGCTGCATTGTGCACGCCGGGCACGCACGCGGGCTGGCTGTCGGCGCTATGCCTGCTGGCGGTGGTGATGCTTGCACTGGGCGTATTGACGCCGCTGGCGGTAGTGCCGGCAACACTGGGCCTGTATGCACAGGCACTGCCGTGGCCACTGGTGGTGTTGCCGCTGGCTTTGCTGGCGCTGGGGCCTGGCGCCTATTCACTGGATGCGCGGTTGTTCGGGCGCCGCCTGCTCGGCCGTCGGCCTCCCCCATTCGGGTAGGTGCTGGCCTCGACCGACGGGGGTAGGGCATCACGCAGGGGTCACGCACCATGGGGCATCCCTTCGCGGCGTCCCGCATGGCCACCATCCTTCCGCCTGATCCGCCCGCCGCTTCACTGGCGCCGCAGCAGGTCGCCGCATTGCAGCGTGCATTGCGCTATGTCGATGAACACCTGTCACAGCCGCTGCGGGTCACCGAACTGGCGGCCGTCGCCTGCGTCAGTCGCTTCCATCTGGTGCGCCTGTTCCGCAGCGGTACCGGCGCCAGCCCGCTGCGCTATGTACGCCGTCGCCGTATCGAACGTGCGCGCGAGCTGTTGTCGGCCCAGCACCTGCCGATGTCCTGCCTGGCGCAGCAGCTCGGCTTCTTCGACCAGAGCCATTTCGTCCGCAGCTTCCGCGCCGAGACCGGCTGCAGCCCCGGCCAGTACCTGGCCGGCGATGCAGCCCTGTTGCTTCCACCTGATCGTGTTTCCAACGGAGTCCACCCATGAGCCTTGCCACCGCCACGCCCGCCCCGGCCCTGTTGTCGCCCACCGACCATGCCCTGGTGCTGATCGACTTCCAGTCACAGATGGCATTCGCTACCCATACCATCGACATCTCCGCGCTGCGCAACAACGTGTCGTTGATCAGCAAGGGGGCCAAGGGCTTCAATGTGCCGGTGGTGCTGACCACGGTCGCAGAAGCGTCGTTCTCCGGCCCGATGTTCCCGGAACTGCCGCAGATCTTCCCTGGCCAGCCGGTGTTCGACCGCACCTCGATGAATACCTGGGAAGACCAGCCGGTGATCGATGAGATCAACCGCATCGGCAAGCGCCGCCTGGTGCTTGCGGGCCTCTGGACCAGCGTCTGCATCGTCGGGCCGGCGCTGTCGGCGCTGGCGCAGGGTTTCGAGGTCTACGTGATCACCGATGCCTGCGGCGATGTCAGCGAAGAAGCGCACGAGCGTGCGATCACCCGCATGGTGCAGGCCGGCGCGGTGCCGATGACCAGCGTGCAGTACCTGCTTGAACTGCAGCGCGACTGGGCACGCGGTGAAACCTACGACCTGACCACCGGCATTGCCCGCGACCATGCCGGCGGCTACGGCATCGGCATCCAGTACGCCAAGCGCATGTTCGGCGCGCAGGAAGGCGGGCACTGAGCATGCTGGCTGGCCATGGCCTCGACCTGGCCCTGCTGATGCTGCGCGTGGCGGCAGGAGGCTTCCTGCTGCCGCACGCATTGGGCAAGCTGTTCGGCTGGTTCGGTGGACCGGGGCTGTCCGGCTTCGCTACCGAGCTGCGCGGCTTCGGGCTGCCAGCGGTGGCACCGTTGCCGCTGTTGCTGGCCCTGCTGCAGGTGCTGTCCGGGCTGGCCGTGCTGCTGGGATGGCAGACCCGCATCGCCGCGCTTGCAGCGGCTGCTTTCATCGGCTTCACCGTCCTGTTGGCCCTGCCCAGGGGCTGGTTCTGGATGCGCGGTGGCAGTGAGTACCCGTTGATGTGGACCACGGTACTGCTGGCCATCGCGTTGGCCGGGCCCGGCACCTGGGCACTGGACGTCCATCGCCTTCCGGGAGACCTCGCATGAGTCACGGTCCCCTCGATCACGGCCGCCGCAACGTGCTGCTGGCCAGCGGCGCCGCTGTTGCGCTGGGCCTGGCCGGTCGTGCCGGTGCCGCACTCGATTCCACTTCCAAGGAGCGTCGCATGAGCACGCTGGTCATCCGCAATGCCCGCATCACCACCCTCGACCCGCAGCAGCCGCATGCGCAGGCCCTGGCCGTGCAGGAAGGCCGCATCGTCGCCGTCGGCAGCGACGAGGAGATCATGCGTGGCTGGGGCAATGAAGCGACCTTGATCGATGCTCAGGGCCGGCGCCTGCTGCCCGGCCTCAACGACAGCCACACCCACCTGATCCGCGGTGGCCTGAACTACAACCTGGAACTGCGCTGGGACGGCCTGCGCTCGCTGGGCGACGCCCTGGACATGCTGAAAGCCCAGGTCGACCGCACGCCCGCGCCGCAGTGGGTACGCGTGGTCGGTGGCTTCACTGCCGCGCAGTTCAACGAGAAGCGCTTGCCGACCCTGCAGGAGCTCAACGACATCGCGCCGGATACACCCGTGTTCCTGCTGCACCTGTATGACCGCGCACTCCTCAACCGTGCCGCGCTGCGCGCCTGCGGCTACACCAAGGACACGCCGGATCCGCCGGGCGGGCAGATCGTGCGCGATTCGCTGGGCAACCCGACCGGGCTGCTGCTGGCCAAGCCGAATGCGTTGATCCTGTACGCGACGCTGGCCAAGGGACCGCGCCTGCCGATCGAGTACCAGGCGAACTCGACGCGCCACTTCATGCGCGAACTGAACCGGCTTGGCATCACCTCGGTGATCGACGCCGGCGGTGGCTTCCAGAACTATCCCGAGGATTACCAGGTCATCGAGCAGCTGCACCGCGATGATCAGTTGACGGTGCGCATTGCCTACAACCTGTTCACCCAGAACAAGGGCAGGGAAGTGGATGACTTCCGTGGCTGGAGCGAGATCCTGCAGCCGCGCCAGGGCGATGACCTGCTGCGCCACAACGGTGCCGGCGAGATGCTGGTGTTCTCCGCCGCCGACTTCGAACTGTTCAACGAGCCCCGCCCGGAACTGCCGCCGGAGCTTGAGCCGGAACTGCACGACGTGGTGAAGCTGCTGGTCGAGAAGCGCTGGCCGTTCCGCATCCACGCCACCTACGACGAGAGCATCACCCGCATCCTGGATGTGTACGAACAGGTCAACCGCGAGGTGCCGTTCGATGGCCTGCACTGGTTCATCGACCACGCCGAGACCATCACCCCGCGCAACATCGAACGCATCCGTGCGCTGGGTGGCGGCATTGCCGTGCAGCACCGCATGGCCTACCAGGGCGAAGCCTTCGTCGAGCGCTATGGCGTGCAGGCCGCGCGGCATACACCGCCGGTCAAGCGCATGCTGGCCGAAGGCGTACCGGTCGGTGCCGGTACCGACGCCACCCGCGTGGCCAGCTACAACCCGTGGGTGGCGTTGTCCTGGCTGGTGACCGGGCGCACCGTGGGCGGTCTGGCCCTGTATGGCGATGAGAACCTGCTCGAACGCGAGCAGGCGCTGCGCCTGTGGACCCAGGGCAGCGCCTGGTTCTCCGGCGACGAAGCGGTGAAGGGCACGCTGAAAGCCGGTCAGCTGGCTGATTTCATCCTGCTCTCGGCCGACTTCTTCCGCGTGGATGACGCGCAGATCGCCGACATCACCAGCGTGCTGACCGTGGTCGGCGGACGCATCGTGCATGCAGATGCCGACTATGCAGGGCTGGCGCCGCAGCTGCCGCCGGCGATGCCGGACTGGTCGCCGGTCAACCGGTTCGGTGGCTACCACGTCGGCGGTGCGGCCACCGGGTTGGCCACCACCCATCGCCGCCATCACGGCGTGGCCTGCAGTACCCACGGTGCGCACGGGCATGCCGCGCAGCACGCGGCGCCGACCAATGACCTGACCGCGTTCTGGGGCGCGATGGGATGCTCGTGCTTCGCGTTCTGAGCCTGGCGCTGCTGGCCGTGCCATCGCTGGCGCTGGCCTGCGAGGGTGGCCACTGCACTGACGCCGGTGACGGCCAATTGCAGTGGGATGCCTCACTGCGCGTGCGTGGCCTGTACTACGACCCGACCCGGTTCGGTATTGGTGGCAGCGAAGATGGCCATGGCCTGCTGCGTGCGCTGGCCTCGGCCACCTATGTGGAGGACCGCTGGCAGGCAAAGCTGCAGCTGGGCGTGCATGCTGAGAATGGCAGGGCCGGCGGACCCGGCCGCACCGACCGCAGCGCGTTGGACGTGCAGCAGGCGTATTGGCGCTGGCAGCGCGGCGGCTTCCACCTGCAACTCGGTCGGCAGGAAGCCGGCTACGGAAGCTCACGACTGTTGTCGGTGCGCGATGGGCCGAACATCCGCCTGGCCTTCGATGGTGCGCGCCTGGGCTGGAAGGGCCGCCTCGGCACGCTTGATCTGATGGCACTGCGACCGGTGGAGAACCGGCCGGGTGCCTTTGATGATCGCGGGGAGCACGGTGCCCACCTGTGGGGTGCCTATGCCACCACGGCACGCGGGCAGGGCGCGGGGCAGTGGGATCTGTATCTGCTGGACTACCGCCGCGAAGGCGCACGCTTCGCGGCGGGTTCCGGCATCGAGCGGCGGCAGACCTTGGGTGCGCGCTGGTTCGGCCAGGCCGGTGCACTGGACTGGAACAGCGAGCTGGTGGCGCAGGGCGGTGAACTGCGCACCGCGACCGGCAACCTCGACATTCGCACCTGGACGCTGGCTACCGATACCGGTTGGCGCTGGGCGGAGCTGCCGCTGCAGCCGCGTCTGGGGCTGAAGGCCGACATCGCCAGTGGCGATGGCAATCCGCGTGACGGCCGCCTGGGGACCTTCAATGCGCTGTTCCCGAAATCGGCCTACTTCAGCGAGGCCAGCCTGCTGGCCCCGGCCAATCTGATGGACGTGCAGCCGACCCTGACCCTGCGCCTGCACGACGCGGTGACGACGGAGCTGGGCGTACAGATGGCCTGGAAGCATCGTCGCGCCGATGCGGTCTACACCACGCCGGCGCCGCTGGTGGCGTTGCCAGGCAGTGCCGGTGGCGCGCGCCGCATCGGTAATCAATACAAATCCGAAACCCGCTGGCAGGCCAGCGAACACTGGCAATGGCAGCTGCAGCTGGCCTGGGTCGATGCCGGTCCTGCACTGAAGCAGGCCGGCGGCCAGGACACGCTGTTCGCCTCGATCGTTGGAGCATGGCAATGGTGAACGCAAACGCGTCGCAACCCTCCGCACAGGCCGCAGGTGCCTGGTCCCCGCTGAAGATCCAGATGTTCCGCTCGATCTGGCTGGCGATCCTGGCCAGCAACATCGGCACCTGGGTCAATGACGTGGCGGCCGCCTGGGTCATGGCCGAACGTACCGGTTCGCCGTTGATGGTGGCGCTGGTGCAGTCGGCCACCACGGTGCCGATCGTGCTGCTGGCACTCGCCGCCGGAACGCTGGCCGACATCGTCGATCGCCGCAGGTACCTGTTGGCGACCCAGGGCTGGATGCTGCTGGTCGCGGCCGTGATGGCGGCGCTGACTGCGATGGACATGCTGACTCCGCAGCTGCTGGTACTGCTGACCTTCTGCATGGGTTGCGGTGCAGCGATGGCAATGCCGGCGCAGGCCGCGATCGTGTCCGAGCTGGTGCCGCAGCCGATGCTGGCCTCGGCGGTGGCGCTGAACTCGATCGGCATCAACATCGCCCGCTCGATCGGCCCAGCCATTGGTGGCGTGATCGTGGCGCAGCTGGGTGCGGTGTGGGCATTCGGCTTCAATGCCATCACCTTTGCCGCGATGCTGTTCGTGGTGTGGGGCTGGAAGCGTGATCCCAAGCAATCCAGCCTTCCGCCGGAAGGTTTCGGTGCCGGCTTGAAGGCGGGCCTGCGCTATGCCAGCCGCGCTGGACGCCTGCAGGCCGTGCTGATCAAGTCGGTGGGCTTCTTCTTCTTTGCTGCGGCGATGAATGCACTGCTGCCGGTGGTGGTGCGCGGCCAGATGCAGGGTGGGGCGGGGCAGTACGGCATGCTGCTGGGTTGCATCGGTATCGGTGCAGTGGGCGGGGCCTTGCTGCTGCCGAAGCTGCGCGCGCAGCTGGATCGCGACCTGCTGGTGCTGCTGGCCACGCTGTCGCTGGCGCTCAGCCTGGTCGGGCTGGCGCTGACCCGCAGCTGGTACGTGCTTCCGGTTGTGATGCTGGTCAATGGCTTCGCCTGGATCACCGTGCTGTCGTCGCTGCAGATCGCCGCGCAGACGGCGGTGCCGGCATGGGTACGCGCGCGTGCGCTGGCGCTGTACATCATGGTGTTCTCGGCCGGCATGGCGGCCGGTGGCCTGAGCTGGGGCGCGCTGGCACAGCGCACCTCGCCGGAGCAGGCGTTGCTGGTGGCTGCCGCAGGTGCGGTGATCGGCGGACTGCTGGTGTGGCGCGTGCGGATTGCTGGCACCGAGGATCTGAACCTGCGTCCGGCCGGGCACTGGCCCGCGCCCGAGCTGTCGGTGCCGGTGTCGAACGATCGCGGCCCGGTGCTGGTCACCATCGAGTACCGCATCGACGGTGCTGATCGTGCCGCGTTCCAGTCGCAGATGCGCGCGCTGGGCACGATCCGCCGCCGCGATGGCGCGGTGGTCTGGGGCGTGGTCGAGGACGTGGCCAGTCCAGGCATCCACCTGGAGTATTTCGTGACCCCGTCGTGGCTGGAGCACCTGCGCCAGCACGAACGCATCACCGCTGATGACAAGGCCATCCAGGAAGTGTTGCGGGAGCTGCATCGCGGTGAGCGTGCCCCCGTGGTGCGTCACTTCGTGGGTGGGCATGACCCGCTGCCTGCCGCCGTGCCGCATCACCACACCGACATCTGACCCGCCGGTGGTAGAGCCGGCCGCTGGCCGGCTGTGCGTGATCACGATGGGTGATGGGGTTGCCGGCCAGCGGCCGGCACTACCGAAGCAGAGGCCGCCGGCCGGCTGTGCGTGATCACGATGGGTGATGGGGTTGCCGGCCAGCGGCCGGCACTACCGAAGCAGAGGCCGCCGGCCGGCTGTGCGTGATCACGATGGATGATCGGGTTGCCGGCCAGCGGCCGGCACTACCGAAGCAGAGGCGGTTGACCCGTCGGTGGTAGAGCCGGCCGCTGGCCGGCTGCGCGTGATCACGATGGTGATCGGGTTGCCGGCCAGCGGCCGGCACTACCGAAGCAGAGGCCGCTGGCCGGCTGTGCGTGATCACGATGGGTGATGGGGTTGCCGGCCAGCGGCCGGCACTACCGAAGCAGAGGCGGTTGACCCGCCGGTGGTAGAGCCGGCCGCTGGCCGGCTGCGCGTGATCACGATGGTGATCGGGTTGCCGGCCAGCGGCCGGCACTACCGAAGGGGCGGGGGGGCCGTTACGGCGCCGCCGCGG
>NZ_JCAFRX010000014.1:0-95101 GCF_059368615.1 Stenotrophomonas sp. YJH_SMC_40
CTGGTGCACCAGGCTGGAGCCTTCGGCGACCTTGCCGACCGAATCATCGATCAGGCCCTTGATCTCCTTGGCCGCCGCAGCCGAACGCTGGGCGAGGGTACGCACTTCGCTGGCGACCACGGCGAAACCACGGCCCTGCTCGCCGGCACGCGCGGCTTCCACTGCGGCGTTCAGCGCCAGGATGTTGGTCTGGAAGGCAATGCCGTCGATGACGCTGATGATCTCGGCGATCTTCTTCGACGAGGCTTCGATGGCCGACATGGTGGTGACCACCTGGCCGACCACCTCGCCGCCCTGCGAAGCCACGCCATGCGCGCCGATGGCGAGCTGGTTGGCCTGGCGGGCGTGCTCGGCGTTCTGGCGCACGGTGGAGGTCAGTTCCTCCATCGAGGCGGCGGTCTCTTCCAGGTTGGCGGCCTGCTGCTCGGTACGGCGCGACAGGTCACTGTTGCCGGACGCGATCTCGCCAGCGGCGAGGGTGATGCTGGAAGCACTGGCCTGGATCTGGCCGACGATCTGGGTCAGCTGTGCGACGGTGGTGTTGGCGTCGTCACGCATGCGCGCGAACACGCCGTTGAACTGGCCGTCCATGCGTGCGGTCAGGTCGCCGGCGGCGATCGACTGCAGCAGCTGCGAGAGCTGGCCGAGGTTGCCGTCGGCCACCTGCATCATGCTGTTGAGCTGCTCGATCATCACGCGGAAATCGTGATCGAAACGCTGCGCATCACCGCGCTGGCTGAAGTCGCCGACGGCGGCGGCCGAGGCCAGCTGCTGGATCTGTGTGTTGATGGCCAGCAGGCTGGCCTTGGCCGCGTCCATCGACTCGTGCAGGATCGCGCGGCTGCCTGGCAGGCGGCGGGCGTCCGGGGCGAGGTTGCCGATGGCGTACTGGTTGAGCACTTCAATGGCATCGACGATCGCATCGAGGTGTTCGAAGATCACCGTGTTGATGCCGCTGGCCAGCTGGCCGTAGACGCCCGGGAAGTCTTCCGGAATACGGTGGCTGATGTCCGGGCCGGCATGCATCTGTGCCATCAACTGGGTCTGTTCGCTGAAGCGGCGCAGCATCGCGGTCATGTCGGCGGTGGCCGCCAGCATGCGGCCAGCCTCGTCCTTGCCGGTGCTCTGGGTGGTGACGCTGAGGTCGCCGCGTGCGACGGCCTGGATGGCGTTCACGGCCTTGCCCAGGGGGCCGGTTACTGCACGTGAGATGACGATGGCCAGCGCAGCGGCCACAAGGGACAGCAGGACGATGCAGCCGATGATGGCGATCATGCTGTTGCGATGGGTGGCGTTGGCGTCGGCGATCTTGCCGTCCATCTGGCCGGCGATGTGGGTGCCCAGGGCCTTCATCGCAGCGAACAGGTCGCGACGCGCCGGGCGCGACTGCTCGTCGGATATCTGCTGGGCCCGAGCGCCATCACCGGCGGCCACGGCGTCGCGCATCGCCTTGTTGGCGGCGAAGTAGCGGTCCAGCTGTGCGCTGGCCGCGCGATAGAGTTCACGCTCCTTGGCCAGCGCCGGCAGCGCCGAGTACGCCGCCAGCTCGTCATGCACGGCCTTGGCGGTGTCGTCCATGCGCTTGTTGTAGTCGGCGACCTTCTCCGGCTGGTCGAGCATGCTCAGCTGTGCAAGTTCATAGGTGCGGAATTCTCCCAGCTGCGAGCGCGCCTCGCCCAGGTGCTGGACCGAGGGGATGTCGTTGCCAGCCATCTCGCGCAACTGCGCGTTGGCTTCGCTCAGGCGCAGCAGTGCGAAGGCGCCGAGGATCAGGGTCATCAAGGTGGTGAGGGTGAACCCCACGGCCAGCTTGCGGGCGATGGGCAGATCTTGGAACCACTTCATGCAGGGTGCTCCAGGTGGGCAGAGTGCCGGCGTCTGTGCGCCGGTTCGGGGGTGGTTGCAGAGCGAACGGGGGTGCCCGGTGGGGTTCGGTGACGACCGTCATTGCGAAATAACGGCGCCGTCCGCGTGGACTTTATGGACGCAGATCACATTCGGTTGCGTAGGGATGACAGCGCGAAAGCGTTGCAGCGGCGTACTTTCGCTTGGATGAAGTAGTTGCGCCCGCAACCAACATGGCGACGGATTTCACAGAAGGGATGGGGTCGGATCCCTTTCCTGCGGAAAGGGATCCGACCCCCTTGGCAGAGCGCGCACAAACAAAAACCGCCGCCCCGAAGGGCGGCGGTCCAGTACACGCATGCAGCGTGGATCAGGCGGCCTGCGGCATCCGCAACGAGCGCACCAGTCCGCCGATGTCGACGATCAACGCGACGCGGCCGTCGCCAAGGATGGTGGCACCGGACACCCCGCCGATACGGCGGTAGTTGTTCTCGATGTTCTTCACCACCACCTGCTGCTGGCCGACCAGTTCATCCACTTCCAGTGCGATCTTCTGGCCATCGCCTTCGACCACGACCACCAGCGATTCACTGCCCGGCGCACGGTTGCCGTAGCCGTAGTACTCGCTCAGCGAGAGGATCGGCAGGTACTCGCCACGTACGCGCAGCACGCGGCCTTCGCCGGCCATGCTGCGGATGTCCTCGGCCTGCGGCTGCAACGCCTCAAGCACATAGGCCAGCGGCAGGATCAGGGTTTCGCCGGCAACCGCCACGGTCATGCCGTCGAGGATGGCCAGGGTCAGCGGCAGGCGGATCAGCGTGCGGGTGCCAGTACCCAGGCTGCTTTCGATCTGGACCTCACCGCCCAGTGCCTGGATGTTGCGGCGAACCACGTCCATGCCGACGCCACGCCCGGACAGGTCGGTGACCGCATCGGCAGTGGAGAAGCCTGGCTGGAAGATCAGGTCCCAGACCTGCGAATCGGTCGGGTTGTCCGGTACGGCCAGGCCGCGTTCGGTGGCCTTGGCCAGGATCTTGGCGCGATCCAGGCCGCGGCCGTCGTCGCTCACTTCAATGACGATATGGCCGCCCTGGTGCGAAGCGGCCAGGGTGATCGTGCCGGTTTCGTCCTTGCCCGCGCCGCGACGCACGTCGGGCATTTCCAGGCCGTGGTCGATCGAGTTGCGCACTAGGTGCACCAGTGGATCGGCGATCTTTTCGATGAGCCCCTTGTCCAGCTCGGTGCCCTCGCCGACGGTGCGCAGGCGCACCTGCTTGCCGAGGCGGCTGGACAGGTCGCGGACCAGGCGCGGGAAGCGGCGGAACACCGCGTCGACCGGCAGCATGCGCACGCCGATCACCGCTTCCTGCAGATCGCGGGTGTTGCGTTCCAGCTGGTCCAGGCCGGCGAACAGGCTCTCGGCGTGGACCGGGTCCAGCGCGTGCGAGACCTGCTTGAGCATGGCCTGGGTGATGACCAGTTCGCCGACCAGGTTGATCAGCGCATCGACCTTGTCGACGCTGACGCGGATCGACGTTTCGGCTTCCTGGGTGGCAGCACCGCCGGCGGCAGGCGCAGCAGGCGCTGCCGGCACGACGGCAGCAGGTGTGGAAGGGGATGCAGCAACGGGCGCCTGGGTTGCCAGGCTCGGCGGCGCTGCCGGACGGATGTCCAGCTCGCAGTCGTCCAGCACCCAGGCGAAGGTGTCTTCGATCTTGCTGCGCGGCACCTTGCCGACCAGGCCCAGGTCCCACGCCAGGTGGGCCTCGAGCGGGTCGAGCTGGGCGAAGCCCGGCAGGCGTTCCATGCGCGCGGCCACCTGCAGCGAGCCGAGGTGTTCCAGTTCGCGGATGATGCGCAACGGGTCGTTGCCGCTCATGAACAGCGAGGGTGCCGGGGTGAACCCGATCTGCCAGGCTTCCGGCGTATCGTCCACCTTGGCTGCGGCAGCGGCCGGCGCGCTCGGTGCGGCCTGGCCGGAGAGAACGGCTTCGAGGCGCGCCTTCACTGCGGCGACCGCCGCGGGGTCTGCGGCCTGGCCATGTTCGGCTTCGCGCAGCAGGGCGCGCAGTACATCCACCGAGGACAGCATGGCATCGACGGCATGGCCTTCCAGGGCCCGCTTGCCGGCACGCAGCTCATCGAGCAGCGTTTCCAGCACGTGGGTCAGGCCGGCGATGGCATCGAAGCCGAAGGTGCCGGCGCCGCCCTTGATCGAGTGGGCGGCGCGGAACACCGAATTGATGATCTCCGCGTCCTGCTGCCCCGATTCCAGGGCCAGCAGGCCAGCCTCCATCGCGTCGAGGCCTTCGCGGCTCTCCTCGAAGAAGGTGGCGTGGAAGCGTTGCAGGTCCATGCTCATGGCAGTGGTGGTCCGGAAGCGAAGAAGGGGAGCGGTGCGGGGCGATCAGCCCAGCACTTTCTGCACGGTGGCGACCAGCTGTTCCGGATTGAACGGCTTGACCAGCCAGCCGGTGGCACCGGCGGCCTTGCCTTCGGACTTCTTGTCGGCGGCCGATTCGGTGGTCAGCATCAGCAGCGGGGTGAACTTGTAGTCCGGCAGCTGGCGCAGTTCGCGGATCAGCGCGATGCCGTCCATGTTCGGCATGTTGACGTCGGTGACCACCGCGTTGAAGCGCTGGCCCTTGGCGCGACCGAGCGCGACCGCGCCGTCTTCGGCTTCTTCGACGGCAAAACCGGCCGAGGTGAGGGCGAAGGAAACCATCTGGCGCATCGACGCCGAATCGTCCACCACCAAGATACGTGCGCTCATGCAGCGTTCTCCACAGATTTCAGGTTGTCATGGGTTACGTCCAGGCCCAGGGCCTGGGTGACGCCCAGCAGGCGCGCGGCGTCACGGAAGGTTGCGGTGCAACCGTGGAAGCCGGTGCCCAGGCCTGCCTCGCGGCGGGCCTGCACGAATGCACACAGCACCTGCACGGCGGCCGTGTGGATGCGGGCGACCTGGCTTGCATCCAGGGTCAGCTCGCCTGCCTGCGCCACCAGCGGGGCGAGGCGGTTCTTGAGCTCGGTGCTGCTCTCGATGCCGAGATCCTCACCCAGTTCGACAGTGCTCATCGTTGCTCCGGACAAACGGTTCCGTGATCCATAACGGCACCCCGGCGGGGTTCTTTAGAGGAATCGACGCGGTGCGTCGGTGCGGTCGCAGCTGAAAAGGGGACGGAGGGGATCAAGTCGCAAGCGACCTGGCTCTACTGCAGCCCCCTCGGCAACGGCGACCGCGCAGTGGGGACGTAAGGTGTTGATCCAACGGATCAACTCCTTGCGTCCCCGACAGGTACCGCGTCGGCGCAAAGCGCCGAGCCACTTGCGACTTAATCCCCTCCGTCCCCTTTTTTCCAGATCAACTCAACAGCCGTGTGGCGTCCAGCAGGATCATCGGGCGCTGGCTGACCCGGGCGACGCCGCGGAACAGATCATTGGAGATCTGGCAGATGCGGGCGGTATCCGGGGGTTCGATCTGTGAATCGGTGAGGTTGGCGACATCTTCCACTGCCGACACGCGCAGGCCGATGGTCTCGCCGTCCTCTTCCAGCACCACGATGCGGGTCAGGGCATCGTCTTCTGCCGCTGCGGCGCCGAGGTGCAGGCCGAGGTCCATCACCGGCACCACCTGGCCACGCAGGTTCATGATCCCGAGCATCGCCGGTGCCGTGCCACGCAACGGCAGCAGTGGCACCGGCAACACCACTTCCTGCACTTTCAGCAGTTCCAGCGCATAGGCCTGAGTCCCGCAGCGCAGGCGCAGCCAGCGCGAGGTGCGCTCGCCGGCGCGGCGGTTCTGCGGGTGCGGACTGCTGGCGGGCTGGTGCGCCTGCGCCTGCAGCTCCTGCCAGGTACCGGGACGGTTGGTGGCCGGGGCATCCAGGGCGACGCGGGGCGGCGGCGCGGCGGCAGCACGCGCGGCCGGGGCGGGCGCGGGTGCAGGGCGCGGTGCCGGGGGCGCAACCACGGCCGGTGGCGGCGTGGGGACATCCTCGCCACCAGCAGCGGCTTCGAACGCAGCCTGCAGACCGGGGCTGTCAGTGTGGGCGAGCTGATGGCTGTCGGCCGCGTCGGTCTCGTAGATCACTTCGTCGGGCAGGTCGTCCCAGGTGGGCTCCGGGCCGGCCTTGGCCGGGGCCGTCTCGTGGATCACCTCGTCAGGCAGGTCATCCCAGGTCGGTTCGCGCTCGGGAGCGGCGACCGGCATTGCGGCGGCCTCGAAGGCGGCTTCCAGTGCTGCGTCGTCCTGTGCAGGGGCAACGGCAACAGCGTCCGTCTCATAGATCACTTCAGCGGGCAGATCGTCCCAGGTGGGCTCGCGCTCGGCCGTTGTGGCCGCCTCGAAGGCGGCTTCGAGCGTGGCGTTGTCCACGGCAGGCTCCGCGGCGACGGTGTCGGTTTCGTAGATCACCTCGGCCGGCAGGTCATCCCAGGTCGGCTCGCGTTCCGGTTCCGATGTGCTGTCCGGAGCCGGGGCGGCGCTGTCCGGCGTTGGCAGCACGACGGCCGCCGGGGCGATCGCTTCGCCCAGCAGTTCGTCCAGGTAGTCGTCCAGTACGCCGGTGCTGTTCATGCGGCCTGCTCCAGGGCACGGGCATCCTCAACGAGGATCCAGTTCAGTGCGCGGCGATAGGCGGCCAGGCCGCGGCCCGGGTAGTCCTCACCAACGCTGGGCAGGGTCAGGCCTGCGGCATTGCTGATGCGGGTGTCGATCGGAATGGCGTCTTCCCAGACGCGGGTGCCGTGGCGATCCTGCATCGTGCGCAGCGACTCGTTGCCGGCGCGGGTGCGGCGGTCGAACAGGGTCGGCAGGATCGAGATCGGCAGCGGGCGGCGGCGCGAGCGCTCGACCATCTCGCCGGTGCGGACCATGCCGTCCAGGCCATGCAGGGCCAGCGGCTCGGCCTGGGTGGGAATGATCAGGCGGTCGGCAGCGGCCAGTGCGTTGATCATCAACAGGCCAAGGGTGGGGGCACAGTCCAGCAGGATGTAGTCGTGCTGGCCCTGGTGACGCGCCAGTGCGTTCTGCAGGGCCAGGCCGAGGCCGGGCTGGTTGGCGCTGCGGCGCTCCAGCGTGGCCAGCGCCGACTGCGCGCAGACGTAGTCCAGGCCGTGGATGCTGCTGGCATGGCACAGGCTGGAAAGATCGGCCGGCGGGGCGCCGAACAGTTCCAGCACGCCCGCCGGCGGCGGATCCACCGGCACGCCGAAGGCGCGGCTGAGCGAGGCATGCGGATCGAGGTCGATCAGCAGCACGCGATGGCCAAGCGCGGCCAGGCCGCGGCCGAGGGCGAGGGTGGTGGTGGTCTTGCCGACTCCGCCCTTCTGGTTGGCGACTGCCCAGATGCGCATCGGTTTACTCCTTCATTGCCGGGGGAACGGCGGCGCCGACGCGGCTGCCAGCCGGCACCGGCGGCAACTTCACCGGTGCGATGGGGGAGGTGGGGGCGGTGGCCGGAGTTGCGGCGGCCTGTTCGGTGGTGCTGTCGTCGACGGCGCCGGTGGCCGCATTGAGGCGCTGGCCAAGCGGATCCACCGAATGCGAGGTGTCGGCCAGGATGATGACCATCACCCGGCGGTTGCGGTTGCGCCCCTGCGCGCTGTCGTTCTCTTCGCGCGGACGGAACTGGCCATAGCCAACCATCGCCAGCCGTGATGGCTGCACGCCCTGGTCGGCGAACAGGTGCACCACGCTGGCGGCGCGTCCGGCCGACAGTTCCCAGTTCGAAGGGAAGGTGGCGGTGGCGATCGGCACGTTGTCGGTATGGCCTTCCACGCGCACGCTGTTGGGCACGTCACGCAGCACCTCGGCCAGGCTGGCCAGCGTCTGCCGTGCATGCACGTCCAGCGCGGCCGAGCCGGTGGGGAACAGGATGTCGCTGTTGATCTCCACTTCGATCCACAACTCGGTGCGGCGCACGCTGATCATGCCGCGGTCGATCAGCGGCGCCAGTGCGGCGGTGAGGCGGTCGGCGATGCTGTTGAGCTGGCGCTCGGCACGGGCGATCTGTTCCTGGTTGTGCACGGAGACCGGCATGCGCATCTGCGAGGCCATCGACGGCAGCAGGGTCGGGTCGTGCGACGGCGCGGGCGCGGAGGGGCCGATCTTGGTGCCGGACTTGATCACCGAGGGGCTGTCCCAGCCGCCACCCTGCACCTGCTTGTTACCCACCTGCACCGGGTTGATGGTGCGCGGTGCGCCGCCGAAGGCATCGGTGAGCGCGTCGGCCATGATCCGGTACTTGCCCTCGTTGACCGAGGAGATCGCGTACATGACCACGAAGAAGGCGAGCAGCAACGTCATCAGGTCGGCATAGGGGATCGCCCATGCTTCATGGTTGGCGTGCTCTTCGTGGTGCTTGCGGCGGGCCATGTCAGTGCAGGAAGCCGGAGAGGTTGGTTTCGATGTTGCGCGGGTTCTCGCCCTGGGCGATCGAAATCAGGCCTTCAATGACCATTTCGCGGTCGCGGGTGTTGTGCGAGATCACGCTCTTGAGCTTGGCGGCGATCGGCAGGAACAGCAGATTGGCCGAGGCGATGCCGTAGATGGTGGCGGTGAACGCGGCGGCGATGCCGTGGCCGAGTTTGCTCGGGTCGGCCAGGTTCTTCATCACCGCGATCAGGCCGAGAACGGCACCGATGATGCCGAGCGTGGGCGCGTAGATGCCCATCGCTTCGAAGACCTTGGCGCCGGCCTGGTCCTGGTGCTCCTGGCTGCCCAGTTCGATCTCCAGCATGTGACGCATCGATTCGGGTTCAACGCCGTCCACCAGCAGCTGCAGGCCCTTGCGCAGGAACGGGTCCTGCTGCGCTTCCACCTGCGATTCCAGGCCCAGCAGGCCCTGGCGGCGGGCGATGTTGCTCCACTCGACGATCTGCTGGATCAGTTCGCGGCGATCGCTGTGCGGCGGGCGCACGACCCAGCGCACGATCTTGAACGCATGCTTGAACACCGCCGGCGAGGTGTGAAGCAGGATCGCGGCAACGGTACCGACGATGACGATCACGAACGCCGCAGGCGACCACAGCGACGCCAGGCCGGCGCCCTTGAGGATGCTGCCACCGACCAGCGAGGCCAGGGCGAGAAAGAGTCCAATGAGGCTGAGTCTATCCATGGTTCCGGTATCGGCTTGTATGAATGGGACTTGAGACACCGGGAGAATGCGTACAGACGGTAGTCACAGTTTTCGGGTCGCCGGGCCTTGCCCGGCGGCGTTCAGCGTATGCCGTCCACGTCCAGGATCAGTGCCATGCGACCATCGCCGATCAACGTTGCACCGGCATAACCGCGCAGGCCGCGCAGGGCTTTTGGCAGTGGCTTGATGACCACTTCCTCGCGCCCGCGCACCTGGTCCACGACCAGGCCGAAGCGCGCTTCGCCGGCCTGCAGCACCACGATGGTCAGCAGGGTTGACGCGGCCGGCGTCACATCCAGCCACTGGCGCAGGTCGACCAGCGGCAGGGTGTGCGAGCGGCGATCAAGCACGGCGCGGCCATCGAACCAGCCCAGCGAGGTGCGCGGCGCGTGCAGCACTTCCATCACGCGTGCCAGCGGTAGCGCGTAGACGTCCTCGCCGGCCTGCACCAGCAGGGTCGGCAGGATCGCGAGGGTGAGCGGCACGCGGATCAGGAAGCGGCTGCCACGACCCAGTTCCGACTGGATCTGGATCTGGCCGCTCAGTTCGCGGATGCGCGACTGCACCACGTCCATGCCGACGCCACGGCCGGAGATGTCGGTGACCTGCTGCTTGGTCGAGAAGCCGGGCAGGAACACCAGGTGCAGGCATTCCTCGCTGCTCAGGCGGGCGGCGGCTTCCGGATCGATCAGGCCTTTCTCACGCGCCTTCGCGCGCAGCTTCTCCGGGTCGATGCCGGCGCCATCGTCCTGCACCTCGATGCTGACGTAGTCGCCTTCCTGCTGCGCCGACAGGCGTACATGGCCCATCCGCGGCTTGCCTTGTGCTTCGCGCAGGTCGGGCATTTCCACGCCATGGTCGATGGCGTTGCGGACCAGGTGCACCAGCGGATCGGCCAGTGCTTCGACCAGGTTGCGGTCGAGTTCGGTTTCGGCGCCGACCAGCTCCAGGTCCACTTCCTTCTTCAGCGAGCGGGCGACGTCGCGGGCGACCTTGGGGAAGCGCGAGAACACCTTGCCCACCGGCTGCATGCGGGTACGCATCACCGCCGACTGCAGGCGGGCAGTGGCGATGTCCAGCGTCGATACGGCGCGGTCCAGCTCCTCGTCGCGCAGGCGTGCACGCAGGGTCTTCAGGCGGTTGCGGGAAAGCACCAGTTCGCCGATCAGGTTGACGATCGCATCCAGGCGCTTGGTGTCCACGCGCACGGTGTGCTCGGCCTCGGCCATCGGCTTGGCCGCCGGCTTGGCGGCGGGCGCCGGTACGGGCGCCGGGCGCGGTGCAGCGGCAGGTGCCGCCGCGACGGTGGCAGCAGGCTTCGCGCCTGGCGCAGCGCCGCCGTGCAGCTGGTCCAGCAGCGCTTCGAACTCGTCTTCGCTGATCAGGCCGTCGTCGGCCTTCCTGGGCGGCGCGACCGCGGTCGGTGCGTTGCCGCCATGCAGCTGGTCGAGCAGGGCCTCGAATTCGTCGTCGGTGATCAGGTCGCTGCCGGCTGCCGCAGGCGCGGCCGCAGCGACCGGCGCGGCAGTGCCACCGTTCATGTCGAACTGCGCGATCAGGTCCGGCGGCGCATAGCCTGGCTCGGTGCCGGAGGACACGGCGTCCAGCATCGACTGCAGGTAGTCCAGCGATTGCTGGGCGGCGTCGAAGTGGTGGGCCTGCAGCACCGCCTGCCCGGCACGCGCGATGCCCAGGGCCTCTTCAGCGGCGTGGCACAGTTCGACCATCGCGGTGACGCCAAGGAAGCCGGCACCGCCCTTGAGCGTGTGGTATCCACGGAACACCGCGTTGAGCTGCTCGGTGTCCTGCGGTGCCTGCTCCAGCGACACCAGCTGTTCGCCCAGGCGATCCAGGATTTCCTGTGCCTCGATGATGAAATCGGCAGTGATGTCGTCGGATACCGCGCTCATGCTTACAGCCCCAGATCCGACAACAGGTCGTCGGCGTCGTTCTGCGAGACCGCGTGGCGGTCCAGTCCCTTCAGTGCCGGCCCGGCCAGTTCCGGGTCGGTGCGATGCTGTTCCGGCGGCAGGCCGAGTGCGCCGAAGCCCTCGTGCACGCGGCGGACGATGCCGACCACGCGACGGATGATCTGCCCGGTCAGGTCCTGGTAGCTCTGGGTCAGGGCGATCTCGGTCAGGTTGTGGCGGATGCGCTCGAGCTGCGCGTCCTGGCCCGGCTGCAGGCCTTCAGCACGCAACTGTTCGGTCAGGCTGCGGCATTCCTCGGCCAGGTCCAGGGTGCGGTGCGTGGCCTGTTCGGTCATGGCCACCACGTGGTCCAGGCGTGCGCAGGCGTCGTCCAGCTCACCGGCCTCGCTGGGCACGGTCGGCAGCTCACCCAGTGCCTGCCCCAGCTCGCGGGCCAGCCGCGAGAGGCCGCTCATCATCGGCTGCGTACGCAGCGCGACCAGTCCGTCGATGCGCTGCCGCCAGGCGGCCTCGTCACCGGACTCGAGTGCGTCCAGGGCTTCCTGCAGGCGCAGGGCGAGGGCGCTCTTGTCGACCGTGGTATCCATCAGGCGCTGGCCGCCAGGCGTTCGAAGATCTTGCCGAGCTTCTCTTCCAGCGTCTGCGCAGTGAACGGCTTGATGATGTAGCCGTTCACGCCGTTCTGGGCGGCTTCGATGATCTGTTCGCGCTTGGCTTCGGCGGTGACCATCAGCACTGGCAGGGTCTTCAGCTTGGCATCGGCACGGATCGCCTTCAGCAGCTCGATGCCGGTCATCACCGGCATGTTCCAGTCGGTGACCACGAAATCGAACGGCTGGCTCTGCAGCAGCGACAGCGCGGCATGCCCGTCCTCGGCTTCGGCGGTATTGGTGAAGCCCAGATCGCCCAGCAGGTTCTTGACGATCCGACGCATGGTCGAGAAGTCATCGACGATCAGGATGCGCATGTTCTTGTTCAAAGCAGAGTTCCTTTGTTGTTCATTCCGGGCGGCCGGGGGCAGCCGCCTCGGGCATGTTCATTCTTCCAGGCCGGCGTCCGCCGCCTCGAAAATCTTGAGCCGGCCACGCAGGCGCAGCACCGCCTGGCCGTGGATCTGGCAGACCCGCGACTCGCTCACGCCGAGCACCGCGCCGATCTCCTTCAGGTTCAGTTCCTGCTCGTAGTAGAGCGAGAGCACCAGCTGTTCGCGCTCGGGCAGGTGGCCGATGGCCTTGCCCAGCTCACGGCCGAATTCACCACGCTCCAGCACCTGCTGCGGGGTCGGGCCGCCCTGGGCGACGGTGTCCAGCTCGCCCTGGTCCTCGATGCGCGACTCCAGGCTCAGCACCTGGCCACGTGCGGCGTCCTCCATCAACCGCAGGTATTCGGGCAGCGGCATCTCCATCGCGGCGGCCACCTCGGTGGCGCTGGCGGCGCGGCCGCTGCTCTGTTCTAGGCGGCGGATGGTGGCGGCGGCATCGCGGGCACGGCGGTGCACCGAGCGCGGCACCCAGTCGCCACGGCGGATCTCGTCGATCATCGAACCGCGGATGCGGATCGAGGCATAGGTCTCGAACGAGGCGCCCTGGTCGGCGTCGTAGCTGCGCGACGCTTCGATCAGGCCCATCATGCCGGCCTGGATCAGGTCGTCCACTTCAACGCTGGCCGGCAACCGCGCGGCCAGGTGGTGGGCGATGCGCCGCACCAGGTCCGAATGCTGGGCGATGACCTCGTTGGCCGCCGAGCGCTGGACTTCCCTGTACTGGGCTGCGCCTTTCATGCGGCCACCCCGCGCTGCTTGAGGATGCGCTCGAGGAAGAACTCGACGCCGCCACGCGGTTCGGTCGGCGCCTGCCAGCGTGCGGTGCGACGCGCGATCTCGGTGATCGCCAGCGCGGCCGGGCTGGACGGGTAGGCCTTCACCACCGGCTGCTGGCGCTGCACCGACAGGCGCAGCCAGTCGTCCTGCGGCACGCAGCCCAGGTAGTTCAGCGAGACATCGGCGAGGAACTTCTCGCAGACGCGGGTCAGCTTTTCGTACAGCACGCGGCCCTCGTTGGGGTCGCGCACCATGTTGGCCACTACCTGGATGCGGTCCACGCCGCGTTCGCGCGACAGCACCTTGATCAGCGCGTAGGCGTCGGTGATCGAGGCCGGCTCGTCACAGACCACCACCACGGTGTCCTGCGCGGCCTGGCAGAAGGTCAGCACGCCGTCGGTGATGCCGGCGGCGGTGTCCACCACCATGATGTCCAGTTCGCGTTCCAGCTCGGAGAACACGTTGACCAGGCCGACGTGCTCGGCCGGGGCCAGCTCGGCCATGTGCCGGCGGCCGGACGCGGCCGGCACCACCAGCACGCCGTTCGGGCCTTCGACGATGACGTCGTCCAGCGAGCAGCGGCCGGCGACCAGGTCGGCCAGCGTGAAGGTCGGGTTCAGCCCCAGGATCACGTCGATGTTGGCCAGGCCCAGGTCGGCGTCCAGCAGCAGCGTGCGCTTGCCCATGCCGGCCAGTGCCACCGCCAGGTTGGCGGACACATTCGTCTTGCCCACGCCGCCCTTGCCGCCAGTGACGGCAATGGTGCGCACAGGGCCGAGCGGCTCGCTGCGGGTGGCCGACAGCGGGAAGGTCTTGGTCAGCTTGGCGTACTCACGCGACGGCATGGTTCAACTCCGGGTTGCAGGGCATATCGGCCGCGCGGCGCAAATCTTCAAGGCGAAGTACGAGATTGGCCGCACTGGCCCGGTGCAGGTCCTCCGGAACGTCCTGGCCATCGGTCACCCAGGTGATCGGCAGGGCGTGGTCCACGGCCACTGACAGGGCGTTGCCGAAGCGGCCGGTCTCGTCCAGCTTGCTCAGCACCAGGCCCTGCAGGTTGGCGGCGCCGAAGCGGCGGACCACCTCGTCCATGTCGCCGAAGCTGGTGTTGGCCGGCAGCACCAGCAGGGTGCGTACCTGGCGGGCGGCGCGCAGCCACTGCAGCTGCGCGGCCAGCGCGCGGTCGCGCGGGCCCAGGCCGGCGGTGTCGATCAGCACCAGCTTGTAGTCCTTCAGGCGCTCCAGCAGCTGGTCCAGGTCGGTGCCGCTGTTGGCCTCGTGCACCGCGATGCCGAGCTGGCGGCCGTAGCCGTACAGCTGCTCGCGGGCGCCGATGCGGGTGGTGTCGGTGGTGACCAGGGCCACGTCGCGCGGCGCATGCTTCTCGGCGAAGCGCGAGGCCAGCTTGGCGATGGTGGTGGTCTTGCCGGCGCCGGTCGGGCCGACCAGGGCGATCACGCCGCCTTCTTCCAGCGGGTCGACCGGAGCGATCGGCAGCTTGCGCGAGATCAGCCCCAGCATCAGGCCGCGGCCACGATGGGCTTCGGTCTCCAGCGGGATCTGCATGGCCACGTCGCGGGCCAGCCCGGCGTCGAAACCGTACTCGTCCATCAGGTCCAGCGCGGTGGCGCGCACCGGGCTGCCACGCAGGCGCTCGTCGGTGAAGCGGTTCATCTCGCGCTCGATCACCTGGCGCATGCCGGCCACTTCCTGGCGCAGCTGGCGGATCTCGGCGTCGTCCTGGGCAACCACGGTCAGCGTCGGTGCCGGGGCCAGCATGGGGGCCGGGCTGGCTTCGCCGGCGGCTTCGGCCGCTGCCGGTTCGCTGGCGGCGATCCCGGGCTGCGCTTCGGTCACGGCAGCGGTCGGCAGCGGCGGCGGCTGCACGGCCGGGGCCACGCTTTCGTGATGCATGTCGCGCGGCGGGTCGATCTGGAAGCGGGCGCGGTTGGCCGGCACGGTGGCGGCCGGTGCAACGATGGCCTCGGCGAACGGGGCGAAGCTCTGTTCGGGCAGCGCCGGTTCGTTGACGGCGGCGCGCGCCAGGGTGGCGGCGAAGCCAGTGCTGCCACGGGTCGGCACGATCTCGTCGGCGCTGTCCAGGGTACGGCCGGTGGCCCCAACGGCCGCACGGGCGAGGGCGGCCACGGCCGAGGTGGTGGCGGCGACCGGTTCCGGCGCGGGGGTGCTGCTGCGGCGGCGGGTGACCGCGGCGATCACCGCGTCAGCAGCGGTGCGCGGCTTGGGTGCCGGCGGCGGTGCGACATCACGGCGCGAGGCTTCCAGTGCACGCTGCACGGCGCTCTCGTCGTAGTTGGCCGCGGCGACGATCTCGACGCCTTCCTCGATCCGGCGGTTGGACAGGATCACGGCGTCAGGACCATGTTCCTTGCGCACCAGGTTCATGGCCGAGCGCATGTCGGCGGCGACGAATCGTTTGATTTTCATGCTGTGGTCACGGGACGAAGACGGCGGGGTGGCGGTCGGAGAACTCGGGTGGTCGGTGGTCTGCACGGTGCGGGTTCCCCTTGGTATCTGTCTGTTGCGTTGGTTCGAAGGTGGTGTCTGTTTTCTGGCGCATCGGTGGGCGGCGTCAGCTGATCGTTCCGACCAGCTTCAGGCGCTTGTCCTCCGGCACCTCGCTGTAGGCCAGGACCGACAACGACGGAACGCTGTGGCGGACCAGGCGCGCCAGCGCGGCGCGCACCGGGCCCGGTACCAGCACGACCGCCGGCTCGTTTCGCGCTTCCTGCTTGCTGACACATTCGGCCAGGCTCTGGTGCAGTCGCTCTGCGAGTCCGGGTTCCAGCGCGGCGCCGTTGCCCTGCGTGGACTCCTGCAAGACACGTTCCAATTGCGGGTTGAGGGTGAACACCGGCAGCTCCGCCGACATTCCGGCGATCTCCTGCACGATGAAGCGGCCCAGCGCGGTGCGTACGGCAGCGGTCAGCACCGCCGGGTCCTGGCTGCTGGGCGCGTGTTCGACCAGCGCCTCGGCGATCTTGCGCAGCTGGCGGATCGGGATGCGCTCCACCAGCAGGTTCTGCAGCACGCGCACCACCGCCGACAGCGGCAGCGCCTTCGGCGTCAGATCTTCGACGAGCTTGGGCGCGCTCTTGGCCAGGTTGGCCAGCAGGTGCTGCACTTCCTCGTGGCCGAGCAGTTCCGGCGCATGTTCGCGGATCAGGTGCGAGAGGTGGGTGGCCACCACGGTGGCCGGGTCGACCACGGTGTAGCCCAGCGTTTCAGCCTGGGCACGCTGGTGCGGCTGGATCCAGGTGGCATCCAGGCCGAACGCGGGATCCTTGCCGGCAATGCCCTCCAGGGTGCCCAGCGCGCTGCCCGGGTCCAGCGCCAGTTCGCGGTCGGGGTGGATCTCGGCGGTGGCCACCGGCACGCCGTGCACCAGCACGCGGTAGCCGTTGGCGGGCAGTTCCAGGTTGTCGCGGATATGCACCGACGGGATCAGGAAGCCGACGTCCTGGGTCAGCTTGCGGCGCACGCCCTTGATGCGCGCCATCAGTTCGCCGCCCTGGTTGCTGTCCACCAGCGGGATCAGCCGGTAGCCGACCTCCAGGCCCAGCGGATCGACCGGGCGCAGTTCGTCCCAGCTCAGTTCGGCGGTCGGCGCAGGTGCCGCCGGGCGGCCGAGTGCATTGAGTGCGGCCGCGTCATTGCCGGCGGCTGCCGGGTCGGTGGCTGCGGCCTTGCCCTTGCGGTAGACCTTCCAGGCGATGAAGCCGAGGATCGCGGCCAGCGTCAGGAAAGCGACGTTGGGCATGCCCGGCACCAGGCCGACCACGCCGATGATGCCGGCGGTGATCGCCAGCGCGCGGTACTGGCCGAACACCTGGCCGGTCATCGCCTGGGCCATGTCCTGCGAGCGCGAGGCGCGGGTCACCAGCATCGCCACCGCGCTGGAGACCAGCAGGGCCGGCAGCTGCGCCACCAGGCCGTCACCGATGGACAGCAGGGTGTAGGTGGCAGCGGCTTCGCCGAACGGCATGCCATGCTGCAGCACGCCCACGGCCAGGCCGCCGAGCATGTTGATGAACAGGATCAGGATGCCGGCGATGGCGTCACCGCGGATGAACTTGCTGGCGCCGTCCATCGCGCCGTAGAAGTCGGCTTCCTCGCGCACTTCCTCGCGCCGCAGCTTGGCTTCTTCACGCGTCAGCAAACCGGCGTTGAGGTCGGCGTCGATCGCCATCTGCTTGCCGGGCATTGCGTCCAGGATGAAGCGCGCGGTCACTTCCGAGACGCGGCCGGCGCCCTTGGTGATCACCACGAAGTTGATGATGGTCAGGATCGCGAACACCACGATGCCGACCGCATAGTTGCCGCCGATCACGAATTCGCCGAAGGCGGCGATGACCTTGCCCGCGGCATCGTGGCCGTTCTGGCCGTTGAGCAGGATCACGCGGGTGGACGCCACGTTCAGCGCCAGCCGCAGCATGGTGGTGATCAGCAGCACGATCGGGAAGATGGTGAAGTCCAGCGGGCGCTTCACGTAGACCACCGCCAGCAGCACCATCAGCGAGATGGCGATGTTGAAGGTGAACAGAGCGTCGAGCACCGGCGCGGCCAGCGGCACCACGACCATGGCCAGCAGGGCCAGCACGATCAGCGGCGCGCCAAGGCCCTGGCGGATCATTTCCAGGGCACGGCGGGTGTTGAATCCGGTGGAGGGCTGGGCGCTCACGGGCGGCCTCCCTTGCCGAATTCATCCACCTGGATGTGCGGGGCGTCCGGCATCGGGCCAGTGCGCCAGGCGCGCAGCTGGTAGACGTAGGACAGGACCTGGGCGACGGCCGAATACAGTCTCACGGGGATTTCCTTTCCGAGTTGGCCTTCCCGATACAAGGCGCGTGCCAAAGGCGGGGCGGAGACGATCGCGACCTTGTTGCCGTCGGCCACCTCACGGATGCGCAGGGCGGTCTCATCCACGCCCAGGGCGACCACGGTGGGAGCATTCATGGTCCCACCCTCGTACTTCAGGGCCACCGCGTAGTGCGTCGGGTTGACCACCACCACGTCGGCGGTGGGCACTGCCTCCATCATCCGGCGGTTGGCCATCTGCTGCTGCAGCTGGCGGATGCGGCCCTTCACCTCGGGGCTGCCCTCGCTCTCCTTCATTTCCCGGCGCAGCTCTTCACGGGTCATCTTCAGCTTGCGCATCCAGTTCCAGCGCTGGTACGGCGCATCGATGGCGGCCAGCACCAGCATCGCGCCGGCGGTGGCCAGCAGCAGGCGCAGGGTGAAGCCGAGCCCGTCGGTGATGGCGGTCTCCAGCGGGTGGTGGATCAGCCCGCGCAGGGTGTCGAAGCCGGTCCAGACCACCAGTCCGGCGGCCACACCGACGAACGCCACGCGCAGCAGCGATTTGGTGAACTCGGCAATGGCCTCGGGGCCATAGAGGCGCTTGAGCCCGCTCATCGGGTTCATGCGGTTGATGTCGGGCAGCAACGCCTTCTGCGACCAGCGCAGGCCGCCCATCACCAGCGGGGCGACGAAGCTGGCCAGCAGGCAGACCAGCACCAGCGGTGCGATCACCAGCATGAACTGCAGCAGCAGGTCGCCGAAGTGGCCGAACAGTTCCTTCGGGTTCTGCCGCAGGCCCTGTTCCGGGCTGAGCGCCTGCTTCATCCAGGCACTGGCGCCACGGCCGATCGAGCCGCTCATGGCCATCACCGCCAGCACGCCGGCACCGAACACGGCGGCGGTGCCAAGTTCGCGCGAGCGCGGCAGGTTGCCTTGTTCACGGGCGTCGCGCAGGCGTTTTTCGGTAGGTTGTTCGGTCTTTTCGCCGGCGGATTCGTTCTCGGACATCACAGGCACTGCGGCAGGGGATGCCGGGGTGCGTGCAAGAAGTGTTCCGTGATGGGCCGTTGCCTATCCACGCATGGTATGGATCTACTGTAGGGAGTCGCTGGCGGGGCGCAGGGGAATCGTCAGAACACTGTCGCTGTGCCAATCCACCTGCAGCGGGGTGCCCGCATCAGCGGCCGATTCGTCGCTGACATCGCGGCCGCTGCCGTGGTTGACCTGGTGCATGGCGTCCTTCAGCACGTCTACCTTCACCAGCAGGCGGCTGCCGGCAGCCAGGCGGCGGGCGACCATGCGCGTGCGATCGAAGGGCAGGTGGGTCCATTGGCCGGGCTGCAGCAACTGGCGCGTGCCCGGGTCACGCACGTGGCTGGCCCGGCCCATGTAATAGGACAGCTGCATCCGGTGTCCATCGGCCATCAGCTCGTACAGGGTGACGGTGAAATCGAAGTCGCGCTTGTTGATCCTCACCTTCAGGTCGCCGGAGAAGCCGCCCACCAGATCCATCGGGCCGGTAAAGGGATCGGTGGCAAAGGACAGCGCCGTATCCCTTTCGTCCTGTGCTGCGATGATCGGGAAGGGGTAGTAGCCATGCCGCATTTCATTGCGGTCGGCCAGGTCCACGGTCTGCCCCAGCTGGCCCGGCGCTGGCGGCTGTTCCTGCAGGCGGTGGTAGCCATCGGCGGAAGCGGGTGCGGCCGACAGGTGGTAGCGGTGGTGGGCACCCGCGGCGGCGTCCAGTGTTGCCGCATGCCCCCAGCGATTGGCGCCCATCAGCTGGTAGTTCACGCGGTCAGGCACCAGCGCCGGGCGAGGGGCGCCGCGCAGCACATGGTCCAGCCACTGGAAGGTCAGTGCGGGCGTGTCGAACTGCGCGACGGCGTCCAGGTCGTATCCACGCAGCTGCATCGGCTTGAGCGCCGACTGCGCACCGCGATGGTCATAGGGGCCGATCAGCAGGGAGTGATCGGCATCGGGGCGGTGCCGCAGGTGGTCCTTGAAGTACTGCAGTGCCGAGATCTGGCCGTCGTCGTAGTAGCCGGTGATGGTCAGTACCGGGATGCGGATGTCGTCGAACTGATCGCCATAGGGAACCATCGACTGCCAGTAGGCGTCGTACGTGGGGTGATCGAGCCAGCGCTGCAGCCAGGGGTTGGATGTGCCGTCGATCTGGTCGATCTGCCGGTAAGGGCGGCCGGAGGCATACCAGCGGCGCGGCAGCTGCGACCAGCGCTCGTTCTGATCGTAGGTATCGTTGTCCAGCATCGGGCCATTGGCCACATAGAACGCCCAACCGTAGTTGGCACTCAGGAACACGTTGTTCTCCATCGGCAGGCCCTGGCCGGGGATGGCGGCAACGTAGGGCACGATGGTCTTCAGTGCGGGATGGTGATGGCGCGCTGCTGCCCAGGCGGTAAAGCCCTCGTAGCTGCCGCCATACATGGCGACCCGGCCATCGTTCCATGGCTGGTGGCTGATCCAGTCGATGGCCGCATTGGCGTCCTCGCCGTCATGTTCGTAGGGAGCGATGGTGCCCGTGCCCTGGCCCTTGCCGCGCGCATCGACCACGATGCCGGCGTAGCCATGCGCGGCGGCCAGCAGCATCTTCTGCCGATTCTTGGGTGGATCGGTGTAGATGGTGAACAGCATGGCCGCAGGCAGGGGCACCGATGCGGCGCGAGGGCGGGCCAGCTGCGCCGACAGCACGACGCCATCGCCAACGGGGATGCGCAATGCGTCGTCGATGGCGAAGCGGCGCTGCTCTTCCGCCGCGACCAGCGGAGGGGCCAGGGCAGCGGCCAGGGTCTGCGCACGCAGTACCGCCCGCAGGCGCAGCAGTTCCAGGGCGACAGCCTCGGCAATGGTCGTCGCCCCCGCCTGTGCCGCGACGGCCTGCTCCAGCTGGGCGCGCACCGGGGCTGGCTCAACCGAGAGTGCGGCACCGGCCTGCACCGCGGCAACGTCGTCGAGGGCGGCGAAGGTGGCGTGGAAGGCGCGCGCATACTCCGCTGCGTCCTGCTCGCCGGCGGTGACGAGCAGCAGCATCGGTACCCAGCGTTGCACTGCTGCGGTATCACCTTCGCCTGCAAGCGATGCGCGTGCCTGCTGGATCGATCGCCGCGCTTCGGCCGTCTGGCCCGCCGCCACCAACGCGTGGCCGCGCTGTACATCGGTCAGGCTGGGCGACTTCAGCACGCCCTTGCCAAGGGCCTGCAGGGCAGCGTCGACCTGGGCCGGGGAAGCATCGGCTGGCAATGACCACGGCAGATCAGCGGCGTTGGCGTGGCCAACAGCAAGGGCCAGCAACAGGCCAGCAAGGGGGGTGCGTAGGGCCACGGGCGCTTCCTTGGATGACGGTGGAACGGCGCATCCACGCGTGGCGTGGATCTACCGAAGGCCAACCAATGGTAGCGCCGGGCCGTGCCCGGCGGGAGCCGAGCGCAGGCTCGGCGCTACCGGGGCGCGTTGTCGCTGGGCGGTGGGCTCTGCGCCAGTTCCACCCGCGGCCGGGGCAGGTCGTGCAGCTGCATGAAGCGCGCCGCATCGACCGGCCGTCCCAGCAGGTAGCCCTGCAGGTAGTCGCAGCCCAGGCGCTCCAGGTAGGCGCGCTGGGCGGCGGTCTCCACGCCCTCGGCGACGATGTCCATGTCCAGCGCATGGCCCAGCGCCACGATCGCCGAGACGATCACCACGTCCTCTGCACTGTGTTCCAGGTCGCGCACGAACGCATGGTCGATCTTGATCTCGGTGGCTGGCAGCCGCTTCAGGTACAGCAGGCTGGAATAGCCGGTGCCGAAGTCATCGATGGAGATGCCTACGCCCAGCGCCGACAGCGCCTGCAGCAGGCGCAGGCTGGTGTCGGTATCGCGCATCACCGTGCTTTCGGTGATTTCCAGCACCAGGTGGCGCGGGGCGATGTTGTGGCGTTCGATCACCGCGCGCACATCCTGCAGCAGGTGCGGCGAACTGAACTGCACCGGCGACAGGTTCACCGACATCGACCAGCCTTCGTGACCGGCATCGTGCCAGCGCCGCAGCTGCAGGCAGGCCTGGTCCAGCGCCCAGCGCCCGATCTCGTTGATCGCGCCGCTGCGCTCGGCCAGGCGGATGAACCGATCGGGCGGAATCAGGCCATGCTCCGGATGGTGCCAGCGGATCAACGCTTCGGCACCGGCCACCTTCTGCGTGGCCACGCGGATCTTGGGCTGGTAGTGCAGGAACAACTGCTCGCTGCCGATGGCCCGGCGCAGGTCGGCCAGCAGCCGGAACTGTTGTTCGGCGCTGTCATTCATCCAGTCGGCGAACAGCACGAAGGCGTTGCGCCCGGATTCCTTGGCCTGGTACATCGCCGCGTCGGCAAAGGCCATCAGCTGCCGCTCGCTGGCGGCGTGATCCGGGCAGATCGCCACGCCGATGCTGGCGGTTACCTGCAGTTCGTTGTCCGGCAGCAGCGGTCCACTGCCGACCGCCTGCAGGATGCGCCGGGCGAGGGTTGGCAGATCCTCATCGTGCTCGATGCGCACCACCAGCACGAACTCATCGCCGCCCAGGCGCGCCAGCATGTCATGCGGGCGGAGCAGCTGGCGGGTGCGCTCGGCCACCGCCACCAGCAGTGCGTCACCCGCCTGGTGGCCATAGGCGTCGTTGACCTGCTTGAAGCCGTCCAGGTCCATGAACATCACCGCGAAGCGGCTGCCGCCCTGTTCGGCCTCGGCCAGTGCCTGCACGATGCGGCGCTGCAACAGCAGGCGGTTGGGCAGGCGGGTGAGCGGATCATGCAGTGCGGCCTGGGTCAGTTCCTGCTGCGCGTCGGTCAGCGAGGTACTCAGCATGGAATTGCGCAGCCGCAGCAGCTGCGCCTCCACCCGCTGGTCCAGCCAGGACACCACCAGCACCACCGCGAGGATCGCGACCGTCAGCACCACTACCAGCATCGCCAGCCACTCGTTCTGCAGGCCATCGCCGACCGCCGCGCCGCAGATGCTGCCTTCCGGAAAGCGTGCGGCGGCCATGCCGGTGTAGTGCATGCCAACGATGGCCAGCCCGAGCAGGCCAGCGGCTGCCAGGCGATCACCGATGCGGGTGCGCTGCGCGCGCAGGCGGAATGCCACATACAACGCAGTCCATGAGGCGGCGACCGCTACCATCAGCGAGAACAGCAGCCAGCCCGGGTCGTAGTCGATGCCAGGCTGCATGCGCATCGCCGCCATGCCAACGTAATGCATGCCGGCAATGCCGGTGCCCATCAGCAGCGCGCCACCGGCCAGCCGAGGGTGCGGCAGGGTACGCAGTGAAACCAGCCATAGCGCGAACACCGATGAGGCGATGGCCAGGGCCAGGGAGAGCAGGGTGATCGGCAGGTCGTAACCGGGCGGAATGGGCAGGTCGAAGGCGAGCATGCCGATGAAGTGCATCGACCAGATGCCCAGGCCCATGGCGAAGCCACCACCGAGGCGCCACCACCAGGCCGCGCCCTTGCCGGGTGCGGTGACCGTGCGCCCGGCCATCGCCAGCGCGGTGTATGAAGCCATCACGGCAACCAGCAACGAGATCGCCACCAGCCACGGGTTGTACGTGCCTACCAGCATTCGTCAGTCTCCCGGACCTGCCTGTCGACGGAAACCACGGTGGGGCATGCATGAGGCAGGCCGACGCAGGGCGGCGGCCACGTGCGGCATCCCCCCGGTTGCCGCGCATTCACTCTAGCGCGCAGACCCGGGGGAAGGGCAAGCGGTAAAACGTGATGATCGGGTCAGTGTGTGACCGCGTCCGCAGCCTGGAAGGCGGCATCGAACAGGCGCTGTACCGGCGGGCCCATTTCCCCGGCCAGCAGGGCCAGCAGGAACAGGCCCAGCAGCAGTGAGACCGGCAGGCCGAGCTGGATCGGATTCAGTGCCGGGGCAGCACGCGCCAGCACGCCGAAGGCGAGGTTCACCGCCAGCATCGCCACGGTCAGTGGAATGGCCAGGGTCAATGCGCCGCGCAGCACCGTCAGCAGGAAGGTCGGAGCGATGCTGAAGAAGGCGTGCGGGTCCGGCAGCGGGGCGCCGATCGGCAGCGCCCGGTAGCTGTCCACCACCAGCGAGATCAGCGCCAGATGGCCGTTGGCGGTGAAGAACAGCAGGCCGAACAGCAGGTAGAACCACTGCCCGATCACGCCGGAGGTGCCACCACGAAGCGGGTCGCTCATCTGCGCGAAGGCCAGGCCGGTGCCCTGGGCGATCAGTTCGCCGGCCATCGCGCCGGCCTCGAACACCAGCCGCAGCAGGAAGCCGATGGACACGCCGATGGCCAGCTCGCGGGCGATGGTCAGTACGGTGGCAGCATCGAAGCCGGTCCAGTCCGGAACCGGCGGCAGCAGCGGTGCCAACGCGATGGCAAGGGTACCGGCCAGGATCACGCGGATCCGTGCCGGCACCGCACGGGTGCCGACCATGGGCATGGCCATGGCCACCGCGCCGATGCGCAGCATGGTCCACAGCACGGTGCCGATCATGCCGAAGGCCTGCAGGCCGTCGGCAGCCATCTGGGTGGCGGCGTCCATCGAGGCGCGTGTCCTAGCCGATCAGGTGTGGAATGCGCTGGAACAGCAGCGTGGTGAATTCAACCAGGTGGCCGATCAGCAGGCTGCCCAGCGCGAACAGCACCGCGGTCAGTGCCGCCGCCTTGGCAACGAAGGCGATGGTCGGTTCGTTGAGCTGGGTCGCGGCCTGCACCACGCCCACCACCACGCCCACCACCAGCACGGTGAGCAGCAGCGGGCCGGCCACCCACAACACGGTGATCAGGCCGCCACGCAGTTCGGTCAAGGCAAGTTCGGGAGACATTCGGGGTCCATCTGCTTGTGTGGAGTCGAGCCGCGCTCGACTGTGCTTCTGTAGAGCCGAGCCATGCCCGACTGCCTCTCAATCACGCCGGATTGAAGCTCGCCGCCAACGTACCCACCGTCAGCACCCAGCCATCCACCAGCACGAACAGCAGGATCTTGAACGGTGCCGACACCAGCATCGGCGACAGCATCATCATGCCCATCGACATCAGCACGCTGGCCACGACCAGGTCGATGATCACGAACGGGATGAAGATCAGGAAGCCGATCTCGAAAGCGGTTTTCAGCTCGCTGGTGACGAACGATGCGACCAGTACCGGGAACGGGATCGCGTCGGGGCTGGCGTAGGTGCCGTGCCCGGCGATGCCGGCGAAGGTCATCAGGTCGGTCTCCCGGATCTGCGCCAGCATGAAGCCGCGCAACGGCGTGGTGGTCAGCGTCCAGGCGGTCTGGAAGTCGATCTCGCCATTGAGGTACGGCGCCATGCCGGTGCTCCAGGCCTTGTCCCAGGTCGGCATCATCACCATCGCGGTGAGGAACAGGGCCAGGCCCAGCAGCACCTGGTTGGACGGCGTCTGCCCGGTACCCAGCGCCTGGCGCAGCAGGCCCAGCACGATGATGATGCGGGTGAACGAGGTCAGCACCAGCAACATCGACGGGATCAGGGTGATCGCCGTCATCAGCAGCAGGGTCTGCAGCGGCAGGCTGACCGGCGCACCACCGATCTTGCCGACGTTGATGTCCGGCAGTGGCGTGGTCGGTGCGCCGGGTGCAGCGAAGGCCAGTGCCGGCAACAGGCACAGGGCGAGCATCAGCAGCCACGGCATCAGGGTGGCAAGACGGGTACGGGTGACACGCATGTCAGGGGTCCTTGCGCAGCCGCTGCTGCAGCAGCTGGGCGAAATTCGGAAGATTCTTGAAGTCCGGCACGCGCACGGGCGCGGGCGGCGGCAGCGGTTCGGGCAGGGTGTGCAGGGTGTTGATGCCGCCGGCGGTGACGCCCAGCAGCAGCTGCTGGCCGTTGACCTCGACCACCACCACGCGCTCCTTGGCACCGACACTCAGGCTGGCCACCACCTTCATGCCTTCGGCCGGGCGGAAACCACTGCCGGGCAGGCGCTTGAGCAGCCAGCCGAGGCCGATGACCAGCGCCAGCACTGCCAGCAGCGCCAGCACCGCGCCGAACAGGCTCGGTGCGGCGGCTGCGTGCTGGCCGATCTGCGGGCCGGCCGGAGCGGCGGTCTTGCCGACCGCCAGCAGGGTGGAGGCCAGCAGGCTCAACGCAGTCTCCGGATCCGCTCGCTCGGGCTGACCACATCGGTCAGGCGCACGCCGAAGCGGTCATTGATCACCACCACTTCGCCATGGGCGATCAGGGTGCCGTTGACGAACACATCCAGCGACTCGCCGGCACCACGTTCCAGTTCCACCACCGAACCCTGGTTGAGCTGCAGCAGGTTGCGGATCGGCAGGCGCGCGCGACCGACTTCCAGCGACAGCGTCACCGGTACGTCGAGGATCACGTCCAGGTTCAGGTCCGGGCCGTTCGCCTCATCGGCCTGCAGGCTGCTGAACTGGGCCGGAGTGGGTTCGAGGGCGTCGATATCGTTCATTGCGGGTCTTCCTGGATGACGGGTACGCGCGGGCGGGTGCCCGGCGGATGGGTAGCGGTGATCTTCACGGCGTTCATGCCGTTGGCGATGCCGAACTCGCCGGTGAACACCGGGATGTTCTCCACGCACACCGGCACCTGCGGGCTCAGCTCGATCGGCAGGATGTCGCCGACCTTCAGCTGGGTCAGGTCACGTAGGGTCATGCGCTTGCTGGCCAGTACGCTGGACAGGGTGACTTCGGCGATGTTGAGCTGTTCACGCAGGGTCTTGCCCCAGCTCTCGTCGCGGTCGTTGCGGTCGCTCTGGATGCCGGCGTCGAGCAGCTCGCGGATCGGCTCCAGCATCGAATACGGCAGGGTGACGTGGATGTCGCCACCGCCGCCATCGAGTTCGACGTGCAGGCGGCACACCACGACGTATTCGCGCGGCGTCACGATGTTGGCGAAGTGCGGGTTGATCTCCGAGTTGATGTACTCGAAGTCGACGTCCATCACCGGTGCCCAGGCCTCGCGCAGGTCGGCGAAGGTCTGCTTCAGCAGCAGGTGGATCACCCGCATTTCGGTGGCGGTGAACTCGCGGCCTTCGATGCGGGTGGGGTAGCGCCCGTCGCCACCGAAGAAGTTGTCGACGATGGCGAACACCAGGGTCGGCTCGAACACGATCAGGCCGGTACCGCGCAGCGGCTTGAAGCGGATCAGGTTCAGGTTGGTCGGCACATACAGCGAGTGCATGTAGTCGTTGAACTTGATCAGCTCGATGCCGCGCACCGACAGCTCGGCCGAGCGGCGGATCAGGTTGAACAGGCCGATCCGCCACAGGCGCGCGAAACGCTCGTGGACCATTTCCAGGGTTGGCATGCGACCGCGGATGATGCGGTCCTGGCTGGCGAAGTCGTACGAGCGCGCTTCGCCTGACGGCGGTTCCGGATCGGTTTCGACCGCGCCACTGTCCACGCCGTGGAGCAGGGCATCGATCTCGTCCTGGGACAACAGATCATTCATCGGTGGGCCCTTACTGGGTCACGAAGCTGGTGAACAGCAGGTCGTCGGCACCATTGCTGCCGGTCTCGGCCTTGAGCACTTTCTGCACTTCGGCCAGCGACGCAGCCTGCAGCTTCTGCTTGCCGGCGACATCGGCGATCTGGTCCGGGCTGACCTGCGAGAACAGCATCAGCAGGCGTGCGCGGATGGCGGGTGCATGGGTCTTGATCGCTTCCAGCGCAGCCGGGTCACGGGTCATCAGCTGCACTTCCAGCTGCAGGTAGCGCGGACCGTCGACCGGGCCGTTGAGGTTGACCACGAATGCGGGGTCCAGCGCGAAGTACTGTGCCGGTGCCGGAGTGCTGGCCTTCTTCGGCGCCTGCGCGGTCTTCTCTTCGTGCTTGGACTGGGTGAAGAACCAGACGCCGCCACCGGCGGCAGCGGCGGCCAGTACGGCCACCAGCGCGGTGATCAGAATCGGACTACGCGGCTTGGCGGCCTTGTCCTTCTCGGCGGTCTTCTTGGTTTTGTCAGCGGCTGCGGCCACGGGGTGAAGCTCCTGAGGGTTGCTTCACCGGGATATGCAAGGGGTGTGCCGAAGGCGGGGCAGAGGGGTGCGACGGAATTCCGTCGGGGGGGCGGTGGGGCCGTGCGGAGCAAGCTCCGCACCCACCAACGCGATACTGGCAGGTGCGGCTCTATTGCCCGGGTGCCCTGGTGGCTGCCGACCGCCCGGCCCTGGTGGGTGCCAACCTTGGTTGGCACGCCTGTCAGGCGTATGCGTCCAGCAACCCGCGCTGGCGGATCAGCTGTGCGGACGACACGTTGGTGTCGCCCGGCGACGGTTCTCCGTCACCGGCGGTCCCACCGTTGCCAGATGCTCCCGACGCATTGCCGTCACCCCCCGGGGCCTGGTGGCCAACATCAGCGTGTGCCAGCTGGAAGCCCTGTTCGCCCAGCAGCTCGCGCAGGCGCGGCAGGCTGCTTTCCAGTGCCTGCCGCACGTCCACGTGCGGGCTGCTGAAGCTGGCATGCACCTTGTCGCCGTTCAACTGCAGGCGCACGTCGACCGGGCCCATATCGTCCGGGCTCAGGCGGATATGGGCGTGGCCGATTTTCTGGTCGGCCAGCCAGCCCAGGCGTGCGCCAATGGCCTGGTCGAAGCCGTCGTCACCCAGCACGGGCTTGGGCGTGGGTTCGCCATTGAAGATCGCGTTGCCGGTGGCGAGCGCCGCCTTCAGGTCCTGTACGGCGGCCCCCGCCGGTGCATGCAGCAGTGGTGCACTGGCGCGGTCGCCAACGGCGGCCACGTCACTGCCTTCGCCGCGCTCGCTGCGCTTGCCGGGCAGGATCATCTCCGGCAGTGGCAGCGCGCTGGCATCGTCCGCGCTGGTCGCCGCCGGTTTGCCGTCGGCCGTCGCTGCGGCGGCCGTTGCTGGGGCAGTTGCAGGCAGTGCCGGATTCGCGGCAGGGGCAACGGGCAGTGCGCTGCCGTCGCTGGCCTGCGACGGTGCAGCGGTGGTCGGCAGGGCAGCGGCCGCATCCACGGGCGTCGGCATCGCCAGCACCAGGCCGGCCAGACCGAGCGGCGGCCAAGGGGCGTCTTCGGTCGCGGCGGATTTGTCCTTGTCGGTAGCGGGTGCAGCCGGGGTCACGGCAACGGGCGCTGGCGGCGGCGCTTCAGCGGTTACCGCTTCGGCGTCGCTGCGTTCGCCTGGTGCCTGGCCACTGCTGTCAGTGGTCGACGGCTGGCTCGTCGTGGATGGCGACGGCGTGGTGGCGCTGCCGGCAGGGCCGGGTGCAGAGGGCGCGCCGTCCTGCAGCAGCTGGCTGAAGTCCTTTCCGCCTTCGCTGCGCGGGGCGCGCGCCGCACTGTTGCTGGTGGCCGGCGTGGCAGGGTTGGCACTGCCGGCGAGTGGGGAGGGCATCACGAGCGACCTCCCTGCTCGGTGCCGTCCTGGTCTTCGGCCTGGACAAGGCGCGCGCGGCGCGCGCCGATATCGTCCATCTCGCGCTGGTCGCGGCGGTCGGTCACCACTTTTTCCTGCGCGCGGTAGCTCGCGGCCAGCTGTTCCAGCACGGCCTTGTCACGGCTGGCCAGGATCAGCCGGGCGCGCTCGGCTTCCACCTTTTCGCGGTTGCCATTGACCGTGGCCTGCTGCTGTTCGACGGCACTGTCCAACCGGTCGAGGAAAGCGCGTCGGTTCAGCAGCTGCGCCGGGCTGGTGGCGGCCATCTGAGCGTTGGCGTACTCCTCGGCGTAGCGGCGCAGTTCGTCCAGTCGCGATAGATGGGTATCGAGCACGCGCTGGCGTTCGGCAAGGTCGCGGGCAACCGCGTCCTCGTGTTCCTGGGCCCGCTTGAGCAGGGGATCAATGCGCTTGGACTGGTTCATGGCTTAACTCTCTTGTTCCACCAGGCGCTGCAGCGCCGCCTGGCTGTGCGGGAGATCTGCGGCCTTGGCAACGTCCTGGCCGAGGAACTCCATGATTTCCGGCCAGCGTTCCAGGGCTTCGTCGGTGGCCGCGTCGTTGCCGCGCTGGTAGGCACCGATGGCGATCAGGTCACGGTTGGCCGAGTAGGCCGAGACCAGTCGCTTCAATTTGCGGATGCGCAGGCGCCACGGCTCGTCGGCGATTTCCGTGACCACGCGGCTGACCGACGATTCGACGTCGATGGCCGGGTACAGGCCGCTGTCGGCCACGCGCCGCGAGAGCAGGATGTGGCCGTCGAGGATCGCGCGCGCCGCATCGGCGATCGGGTCCTGCGGATCATCGCCCTCGGTCAGCACCGTGTAGAACGCAGTGATCGAGCCACGGCCCTTGGCGCCATTGCCGGCGCGTTCGACCAGTGCCGGCAGCTTGGCGAACACCGACGGCGGGTAGCCGCGGGTGGTCGGCGGCTCGCCCACCGACAGGCCGATCTCGCGCTGTGCTTGGGCGAAGCGGGTCAGCGAGTCCATCAGCAGCAGCACGTTCAGTCCCTGGTCGCGGAACCATTCGGCGATGGCGGTAGCGCGGTAGGCACCGTGCAGGCGCGCCAGCGGCGGCCGGTCGGCGGGACTGGCCACTACCACGGCGCGGCGCAGGCCTTCCTCGCCCAGCGTGGTCTCGACGAAATCGCGCACTTCGCGGCCACGTTCACCGATCAGGCCGACCACGATCACGTCGGCGGCGGTGTAGCGGGTCATCATGCCCAGCAGCGTCGACTTGCCGACGCCGGAGCCGGCGAACAGGCCGACACGCTGGCCGCGGCCGATCGGCAGCAGCGCGTTGATCGCGCGCACGCCCACGTCCAGCGGCTGGGTGATCGGTTCGCGCGCCAGTGGATTGATCGACACGCCGGCCATGCCGACATGGCCTTCGGCGCGGATCGGGCCCTTGCCGTCCAGCGGCACGCCATCGCTGTCGATGACGCGGCCAAGCAGGCCTTCGCCCACTTCCACGCCACCGCGGCGCGCCGATGGCACCACGCGGGCGTTGGGCAACAGGCCATGCAGCTCGGCACTGGGCATCAGGTAAGTGCGCTCGCCGGCGAAGCCGACCACTTCGGCATCGACCCAGCCGCCGTCGACCACTTCCACCTTGCAGCTGGCCCCCAGCGGCGCCTCGCAGCCGACGGCTTCCAGGGTCAGTCCGACCGCGCGGCGCAGCACGCCTTCGCGGATCAGGCCACGGCCATGCGCGGTATCCACGCGCAGGCCGTCGAGCCGGCGGGCCAGGCGCAGGTTGCGGGCCATGGCCCAGTCGGCCGGTGGCGGCGTCGGCTGCGGATCGGGATTCATGCATTGGCTCCGGTCTGGCGGATCACCGCGTCCAGCGCGCCGCGCAGGCGGGCTTCCAGGGTGCCGTCGATGCGCACGGCTTCGGCGTGCACGCGAAGATCGCCGCGGCTGAGGCTGGTGTCTGGCACCAGGCGCTGTTGTGGCGGCAGGCTCAACAGCGGGGCGAGGGCGGCGATGTCGTCGGGGTGCAGTCGCACTTCGACCTCGCGGGTGCTGCCACCCACCGCGTCGATGGCCTCACCGACCAGCTGTGCCAGCAGTGCCGGGTCAGCTTCGTAGGCGCGGCCGACTAGCGCACCGGCGATGCGTACCGCCAGTTCGCCCAGTGCGCCGACCACTTCGTTCTCCAGCCGCACCAGCGGTCGGCTGAAGTTGTCGAGGATGCCTTCGATCTGCGCGGCGAGGCGACGCACTTCGGCTTGGCCCTGGCCGTAACCTTCAGCATGGCCGTGCTGGAAGCCTTCCTTCTCGGCGCTGTCCTGGATGGCCTGGATTTCCTCCAGGGTCGGCAGCTGCAGCGGCGGCTCCGGCTCGTGTTCCGGGTCCGGCTCGGTGAGTTCGAACGCATCCTCCTGCTCCAGCACCGGTTCGGGCTGGGCCAGCAGGTCCGGGGCAAGCCAGCGCACGACGTTGCTCACAGCATGGCCTCCGCGCTGCCACCGATGGTGACGGTGCCTTCATCGGCCATGCGCTTGACGATGGCCAGGATCTCGCGCTGTGCGCCTTCCACGTCGGACAGGCGCACCGGGCCACGGGCTTCCATGTCTTCCAGCAGGATTTCGGCCGCGCGCTGCGACATGTTGCGGGTGATCTTGTCGCGCACCTTGATGTCGGCACCGCGCAAGGCCAGGCCCAGGCGCTCGCCGCTCACTTCGCGCAGCACCAGCTGCATCTCGCGGTCGTCGAGGTCGACCAGGTCGTCGAACACGAACATCAGGTCCTGGATGCGGTTGCTCAACGGCGCATCGATGCGCGCGATCTCGCCCAGGATCGCCTGGTCCTGGCCGCTGTCCATGAAGTTCAGGATGTTGGCCGCGCACTGCACGCCGCCGATGTTGGACGATTTCAGGTTCTGGTTGCCGGCGAACTGGCGCTCCATGATCTCGTTGAGTTCATTGAGCGCGTTCGGCGGAATGCCGTCGAGGGTGGCGATGCGCAGCAGCACGTCGACGCGGGTACGGTCCGGCAGCAGTTTCAGCGCGTCGGCGGCCTGGTCGGTTTCCAGGTGCGCCATCACGATGGCGATGATCTGCGGGTGCTCGTTGCGCACCAGGTCGGCCACCGCACGCGGGTCCATCCACTTCAGCGCGTCCAGGCCGGTGGTGTTGCGGCCGAGCAGGATGCGGTCGATCAGGTTGCCGGCCTTCTCGCTGCCCAGCGCCTGCACCAGCATGTTGCGGATGTAGTCGTCCGAACCCACGCCCAGCGAGGTCTTCGAGCCCAGCTCCTGGCCAAACTGGTCCATCACCCGTTCCACCTGCTCGCGGGTGATGTCGGTCATGGTGGCCATGGCGATGCCGATCTTCTGCACTTCCTTGGGTTCCATGTGGCGCAGCACTTCGGCTGCGTCCAGTTCGCCCAGCGAAAGCAGCAGTACGGCGGCGCGCTGCACGCCGGTCAGTTGAGCCTCAGTCATTGGCCACCCAGCCCTTGACCACCTGGGCCACGCGCTTGGAGTCGGTCTTCACGGCTTCACGCGCCATCCGCAGTCGTTCCTCATATGAATCCACCGGCAGGGCCAGTGCATCCGGCCCGGCCAGGCTTGCCCGGTCGGCGCCCAGCGCCGGCAGCGGGGTGCCATCGTCATCGACCAGCTGAACGTCCGCGGTATGCGGTTCCAGTGCCTGCTCGTCGTTCTTCTTCTGGCCGGTGATCGCGCGCAGCGCCGGGCGCAGCACGCCAAACAGCAGTGCCAGCACCACCACCGCGCCGAGCAGCATGCGGCCGGCATCGTGCACCCACGGCAGCTCCCACCACGCCGGGCCTTCGACCGGCGTGGTGTCACGCACGAACGGGGCATTCATCACCGACACGGTGTCGCCACGCTCGGCGTTGAAGCCGACGGCCTGCTTGACCAGCGCTTCGACGCGGGTCAGTTCGGCAGCCGACAGCGGCTGCGGGCTCATCTTGCCGTTGGCACCGGCACGCGGCACGTTGTCCACCAGCACCGCCACCGATACGCGCTTGATGCGGCCGGCCGGCTGGCGGGTGTGCTGCAGGGTGCGGTCCAGCTCGTAGTTGCGGGTGGCGTTCTTGCTGCTTTCGGTCGGGGTCTGCGCGGTGGCCGGTGCAGCCTGCTGGCCCGGCGGGCTGTTGCTGGTGGCACCCGGCACACCCTGCGGGCCAGGGGTGCTGGTGGTGTTCTCGCTCATCTGCTCGCTGCGCAGCTTCTGCGGCTCACCGTTGTAGAGCTCGCGGGCCTCCTCGGTTACCGAGAAATCCATGTCCACGCTCACTTCCGGGTTGACGCGGCCAGGGCCGGTCATCGGTTCCAGCAGCTCGCGGATGCGCTGGTTGAACGAGGTTTCCTGGCGGCGCACCTGCTCGAACTGGGCAGCGTTGACCGCCGCTTCGCTGTTCGGGTCGGTGATGCTGAGCATGCGCCCACTCTGGTCGACCACGGTCACCCGCTCCGGCGCGAGATCCGGGATGCTGGCCGCAACCATGTGCACGATGGCATCCACCTGGCTGCGTTCCAGCTGCTGGCCACCACGCAGTTCCAAGGTGACCGAGGCACTGGCTACGTCGCGCTGGCGGGTGAAGGCGCTGGGCTTGGGAATGGCCAGGTGCACGCGCGAATCGCGCACCGGGCGCAGCGTGTTGATGGTGCGCGACAGTTCGGTTTCCAGCGCGTGCTGGTAGCGCGCGCTTTCGACGAACTGGCTCACACCGAAGCCCGGGTCGCGTTCCATCAGCTCGAAGCCGAGCTTGCCACTGTCGGTCAGGCCGGAACCGGCCAGCTTCAGGCGGGCGTCGTGCAGGTTCTTTTCCGGCACGGTGATGCCACCGGTGGCCGGGTCGAGCGCGAACGGAATCTGCGCGGCGCGCAGCAGGTCGGTCGCTTCAGCGGTGGCCTTCTGGTCCAGGCCGGTGTACAGCGGGACCATGCCCGGCTTCTGCGACCAGAAGAACACGGACAGGCCTGCCGCCACCGCCACCGCGATCATCGCCATCAGGCCCAGCCGACGGGTGATCTGCAGGCTCTGCAGGCGGTCGAACCATTGCCCGGCCTTTTCGGCGTTCAGGCTGTCCTTGGAGAGCGTCAGTGCCATGCGTCTCTATTCCTTACAGCGGCATGTTCATCACGTCCTGGTAAGCCTGGACGAGACGGTTGCGGACTTCCACGGTGGCGCGGAAGGCGATCTGGGACTGCTGCGAGGCGACCATCACCTTGGCGAGGTCGGCGCTGGGGTCGCCCATTTCGAAGGCCTTGGCGAGGGCGCCGGATTTCTGTTGCGCATCGTTGACGCCGGCAATCGCACCACGCAGGGTTTCGGTGAAGCTGGCCGGCTGGGCCTGCGGTGCATCCAGCACCGTGCCCGGCAGGGCGTTGCTGCGAGGCGTTTCGCCCAGCGGGTTGAGCGCCGGCTGTCCCATCTGGGTCTGATAGGAGCGGATCTGCGAAAGGATCGAAGTGACGGAGTGGGACATCTGCAACGGTTCCAGAAACAGGGATGGGGTTGTCTGCTGTAGCCAGTGCAAGTGCCGTGCCGAAACCGGTTTTCGATTCAGTGAAGTGAGGGTGGGGGTGTTTGGTGGCAGGGCTGCGCCCTGCACCCGCAGAGGCCACGTCAACATCAACGTCAAAATCGGGCTATCCGTGGGGTGGCGGGGTGGGGCCGGTTACGGGGGACGCCGTAAATCCGTCCATGGAGGCTCGGTCGCGCCATCCATGGCGCTCACGCCCCCGCAACCGGACCCCCCCGCCTTCGACAGTTGGCCGCGATCTATTGGAACCTGCTGCTGATGGTGCTTCTGATGGTGCTTCTGATGATGGTGGGTGCCGACCGTTGGTCGGCACGGGGTCGGATCCCGTTGCAACGCAACGGGCTCTGGCTCCGGTCGTGGCGCCATTTAACCGGCGTCGGTTTTCTGGCCTATGGCTGCAGGGTCCATCGGCCGGAATTCTGGCGCTGGTCGAGCGTGGCGGGCGGTGTGCAGCCGATTGCGGTGGCAATGCCGGGGCAGAGCAGGGCGGCGAGCAGGGTGAGGCGATGCATGGTGGAGCCTCGTTGGGAGGTCCCACTCCATCCCCCGGAACGCGGCAACGTTGTCTGTAGGAATTCGTGCAGATGCGCGGCGTTGTCAGCGCGCGGCCACGGTCTCTATCCACGCATGGCGTGGATCTACTGACGTCGTGCAGCGGTGCCAGAAACACCAACGCCCGGGCAAGCCCAGGCGTTCGTGCCCCCTTCATGCTGGTAGCGCGCTTCAGCCGGCCAGTTCGGCCTGCTCGCGTTCGATGCCGTACTTGCGCAGCTTTTCCACCAGGGTGGTGCGGCGCAGGCCGAGCAGCTGGGCGGCGTGGGCGACCACGCCCTGGGTACGTTCCAGTGCTTCGTTGATCAGGCCCAGTTCGATGTTGGCCATGTGGTTGCGCAGGTCCATGCCTTCGTCGGGCAGGGCGGCCGGTGCCGCCGGGCGATTGACGGCGATGCCGTGCTCCAGCGCCGGCTGGTTGCCGCTGCCGGGCGTGTGGAACGAGAAGCTGCGCAGGTCCAGTCGTTCTTCGCTGGTGGCGGGCTGTGCCGGCGCCGGCGTAGCGACGGCGGCCAGCGCGGCATCGCCACGGTAGCGGGCCGGCAGGTCCTGTACGCGCACCGATCCACCCGGATGCAGCACGGCCAGGCGCTCGACCAGGTTGGTCAGCTCGCGCACGTTGCCCGGCCATTCGTAGCCCGCCAGTGCCTGCAGGGCTTCCGGGGTGAAGCGCACTTCGCCACGGCCGGTGCGCGCCAGCTGTGCGGCGATGGTTTCCACCAGTGCCGGCAGGTCCTCGCGACGCTCGCGCAGCGCGGGTACTTCAATGGGGAACACGTTGAGGCGGTAGAACAGATCCTCACGGAACTTGCCTTCGGCGATCCGCGTTTCCAGATCACGGTGGGTCGCGGCCACGACACGCACGTTGCAGCGGATGGTCTGGTTGCCACCGACGCGCTCGAAGCTGCGTTCCTGCAGCACGCGCAGCAGCTTCACCTGCATCGGCAGACTCATGTCGCCAATTTCGTCCAGCAGCAGGGTGCCGCCCTCGGCCATCTCGAAACGACCCTTGCGCGCGGTCAATGCGCCGGTGAAGGCACCCTTTTCGTGACCGAACAGTTCGCTTTCCAGCAGGTCGGCCGGAATGGCGCCGCAGTTGATCGCCACGAACGGGCCATCACGGCGCGGCGAGCGCTGGTGGATGGCGCGCGACACCACTTCCTTGCCGGTGCCGGATTCGCCCAGCACCAGCACGGTGGTGTCGAACGCGGCCACCTGCTCGATCATGGTGCGCAACGCAGTGACCGCCGGGCCGTTGCCGGTCGGCCCCTGCTCCTGCGCGGCACCTGCCTGGTGCTCGGCATCCAGGCGCTTGAGGCTGGCGCGGCGCAGCAGCGCTTCCATCTGCGCGTGGCGCAGCGGCGTCTCCAGTGGCCAGATGTTGGCTTCGTGCAGCCCGTGCTGCTGCGCGAAGGCTGCGGCATCACCGTCGGCCAGCAGTACCGGCGGTGGCAGGCTGCTGCCGCCCAGCCAGTTGTAGAGTGCGGTGCTGGCGGCGTTGTCGTCCAGGCTGCCGACGATCACTGCCATCCAATCGTTCTGGCGCTGCCGGCCCAGATCGAATTGAAGTCCATGAACTCCAGCAGGGCAACGGTGCGCTCTGCACGCACGGCGTCGTTGTCCAGCACAAGGATGCGCGATTCGCTCACGACTGTTCCTCCCTGAGGCCTTCCAGGATCGGCATGACTTCCTGGATGTAGGACAGCTTGCTGACGAAATTGTCGGCACCGGCACGCAGCGCGTGCTCGCGGTGCTCGGCGTCGTCGAAGTGGCTGGCGATCACGATGTACGGTGCGTCGTCCTGCGACTTGATCAGGCGGGTGGCCTGCAGGCCGCCCATCTCAGGCATTGCCAGATCCATCAATACGACCTGCGGGCGCAACGTTTCCGAACGCTCGATCGCTTCCAGGCCGTTGCCGGCGCTGCCGACGATCTGCAGCCAGTCGATCTTGCGGAAGTGGCGCATTGCCGCGTTGATGAAGCCCTCGTGGTCATCGACCAGCAGGACGGTAAGCTTGTTCATGTGCAACATCCTTTTCAGCCCACCCGGGCCAGCTGTGGTTGCCTGGCGCCGAGCCGGCGCCGTTCACGGGCCGGGGCGATGTCCAGTTGTTCCCGGTATTTTGCGACGGTTCGGCGGGCAATGTTCACCCCCTGGCGTGACAACAGGCCGGCGATCGCCTCATCGGCCAGTGGCCGACCGGCCGGTTCGGCGTCGATCAGGCGGCGGACCATGGCCTTGACCGCCTGCCCGGAGACGCTGGCGCCTTCCAGTCGGACGGCGAAGAAGTGCTTCAGTTCGAAGGTGCCGCGCGGGGTCTGCAGGAACTTGCCGGTGGTGATGCGCGAGACGGTGGACTCGTGCATGCCGATTTCCTCGGCCACTTCCTTCAGGGTCAGCGGTGCCATGGCTTCCTCGCCACGCACCAGGAACGCGGCCTGGCGCTCCACTATCACCCGCGCGGTGCGCAGCAGGGTGTCGTAGCGCATCGACAGGCCGCGGCTGAACCAGCGCGCTTCCTGCAGCATCTCGCGCAGTGCCGGGGCGGCCTCACTGGTCTCTGCCAGCGCCTGTTCGTACTGGCTGTTGATGGAGACGCGGCGACTGGTGGCCGGGTTCAATGCCACTTTCCACTGGCCATCGGCGTGCCAGGCGACCACATCCGGAACCACAACGGCACTGCGTTCCGGCAGCAGGCTGTCGCCTGGGCGTGGCTGCAGCGACAGGATCAGGCGTACCGCTTCGCGCACATCGTCGATCTCGGCGTCGTGCTGGCGGGCGAGGGCGGGGTAATCATGTGCGGCCAGCGCATCGAGCGCGCCGTCCAGGATGCGCGTGGCCAGGTGGCGGGCAGGCACCGCGCCGTGCAGGCTGCGCAGCTGCGCCTGCAGGCCCTCGCGCAGGTCCTGGGCGGCCATGCCGGCCGGGTCACCGTGCAGCAGCTGCTGGCGGATGGCTTCGACGCCGTCGGCGTCGATGTCGAACTGGGCGCTGGCCAGCAGCTGCAGCTGGCCCAGTGGCGCCTGCAGGTAGCCAGCCTCGTCGCAGTGGTCCAGCCAGAATGCGGCCACTGCCAGCTGGCGATCATCCATGTCCAGCGACAGGCGCTGCAGCACGCGCAGCTGCGGGTCGGTGGATTCGCCGGCGGCGATGCGCGCCATGCGGTCGTCGTCGCCGTCCTGCCAGCTGGCGCCGGCCACGTCCCACATCGACGACTCCGGCAGCTCGTCGAACGCGGCGGTTTCCAGCGTCGCGGTGGCAACGTCGGTGGCGTCGGCGGCCGGTGCTTCGGGCTCTTCGATTTCCAGCAGGGGATTGGAGTCCAGCAGGCGCTGGATTTCCTGTTCCAGGTGCAGGCCATCAAGCTGCAGCAGCCGGATCGACTGCAGCAGCTGCGGGGTGAGGTGAAGTTGTTGGCCCAGCTGGGTCGAGAGTGCAGCCTTCATCGTGGTTCCCCGGCGCCGCTCCCCGGCGCCTTGTGGAACGCATCTTGCTTTTGATCCGGCGGTGGCGGAATCGGGGGGTTCCTGAGGAGCTTCGTGAATTTCCTGACGGCGTGTAGGGGTATTCCCTACAGCGGCGCGGAATGTTGACGATGATCGCTGCTAAGTTGCTGATTTCCGGTGCAAGGCCCGGATTGATCGGGCTGCGCCGTGTACGGATTCCTGTCGGGGAGTGTCGGGCTGACGGGAATTCGACGCTGGGTGCGGGTTGGCTGCGTCGGCTGTCGATAGAGACGATCACCGGTAGAGTCGACTGTCAGTCGACTGCTCTCCGATCAGACCAAGGAAAAGTCCCGCGCTCCGCGCGCAAGTCGACTGACAGTCGACTCTACCAACAGCCCACTCTACCCAGCCATCGCTTGGTCACGCCGAGGCTGGCGCTTACTCCAGCTCGTGCTGATGGCGCGCGGCCAACAGCAGCAGATCGTTGGCGCGACGGCAGCCCAGTGACTCCATCATGCGTGCGCGGTGGGTTTCCACTGTCTTGACGCTGATGCCGAGGTCGGCGGCGATTTCCTTGTTGCTCTCACCCTTGCCGATGCGGCGCAGGATCTCGCGCTGGCGCGGCGACAGCGCGGCGATGCCGGTGGGCTTCTCGCGGCCGAGCATCGGTGCCAGCATCTTGGCGGAGATCTGCGGGCTCAGGAACACCTGGCCGGCATGCGCCGCGCGAAGCGCCAGCTCCAGTTCCTGCGGCGCCGCATCCTTGACCACGAACCCGACCGCGCCGCGGTCGAGGGCATCGCGCACGTGCGCGGCGTCGTCGTGCATGGTCATCATCACAACCCGGGTACCGGGCGCGCGCAGCCGGATATCGCTGAGCGCTTCCAGACCCGTACGGCCAGGCAATGACAGGTCCATCAGGACCACGTCCGGGGCGTGCTGCAGGGCCAGCTGCAGCGCCTGTTCGGCGTTGCTGGCCTCTGCAACCAGCTGCACGTCGGCAAACCCCTGCAGCAGCCGCGCCAGGCCGGCGCGGACCAGGGTGTGATCGTCGACGATGAGAACTCGCACAGGCACGCAGCAGGTCCGTGTAGGGGAGTCCACCTTAACTTAGCTGAACGGGCGCGCCAAGGCTTGCCCGCCAAGCGCGATGGTGGCAGGTTTCAGCGCGCCCGGCGTGCCTCGGCCACCTGACGCCGGTGCAGGCGGAACAGGTGGCGCTCCATGGCCATTTCCAGGCCATCGCCAAGGCGCTGGAAGCGCAGCCACAGATAGTGGCCGCCGCCGCCATCGGCCGCTTCGGCAATCACTTCCACCGGCAGGTCGATATGGTCGGGCAGCCAATCACTGGGCTGCAGACGGACCAGGCCCGCCTGGCCGGGGCTGGCGCCACTGCGCGGGCCCAGTTGCAGGCGGATGCCGCGGCGCGACCAGCGCACCGGGCGCAGGGTCAGTTCCTGGCCCTGCTGGCGGACCAGGCGGCCAAGCAGCACCATCGCCAGATCCAGCTTCGCCTCCAGCCGCTGCAATTGCAGGCTGGCTTCATTGCGGTCGTCATGCTCGTCAACGCGACTGTCTTCAACCAGCGCCAGGCTGCGCAGCAGGCCCTCGGCACTGCCGGTACGGCCGGTGCCACTGCCTGCCTGGAATTCGGCGGGCAGTGCCAGCTCGCAGCTGAGCGTTTCGTCGAACAGCTCGCTTTCGGCGGGATGGTGCAGCGACGTTGTCGGCAGTTGGGTCATGCCAGCGATTCTGCCTGCAGGTAGGCATGGGCCGCGCGAAGAGAGCGCTGGCCGTCATTCATCAGTGCTGCCACCGCATCGCGACGCTGGCGCAGCAGGCCCAGCAGGTTCTGCTGGCGCTCGAACAGCGCACTGAGCGGTGCGTGGTCGTCCGAGGTCAGCGGCTGGCTGAGCAGGGCATGCAGCGTGCTGTCGTGACCGTCGAGCAGGCTGTCGGCCTGGTCGAGGGCGTCTTCGCCCAGGGCCTTTTCGAAGGCGTCCAGCTGGGCGTGCAGTTCGTGCAGGCTCATGGCGCCACCGCGGCCGGGCGGCGCTGTTCCTGCGGGATTGCATTCCAGGCGCTGTCGATCTCGCCCAGCAACTGCAGGGATTCATCGAGGGCGGCACGGTCGTTGTGCAGGTTGGCCTCGGTCAGGCGCTGCAGCACGTAGTCGTAGAGTGCCGACAGGTTCCCGGCGATTTCACCGCCAGCCTCATGATCCAGCGAGCCATTGAGGTGGCCGACGATCGCGCAGACCTCGCCGATCGCCTTGCCCTTGCCGGCCTGGTCGCCGCGCTCGAGGCTGGCCAGGGCGCGCCGCACGCGCTCCAGCGCGCCGGCCAGCAGCATCGCCACCAGCTTGTGCGGATCGGCATCGGCGACCGCACTGGTCACTCCCACCTGGCGGTACTGCTCGGCATATTGACGGCTGGAACCGTACATTCGTGATTCTCCTTGCGCGGGGTGCCGCCGGCGGGTCGTGGGGACCGTTGCCGGCGGTGCGGCGTTGATTGCTGTTGCGTCCGTTATCGGTGCGTTACACGCCAAACTTGAGCGTTGCACGCAGTCCTTTAGCGGTTCAGCTGTGCCAGCTGCTGCTGCAGCGACGTATTGCTCTGCTGCAACTTGCCCATCAGGCTGTCCAACGCGATGAACTGCTTCTTGTAGCGCTCTTCCACGTTCTTCATGCGTGTGTCGAGGTCCTTGCGGCGCTTGTCGATGTTGTCCAGCGTGGTGTTGAGGCCCTTGGTGCGGGCGACGAAGGCGCCTTCCTTGCCGACCGTGGTGCTGACGTAGCCGTCGACCATGGTGTAGAGCGTGCCGGCACCGCCGGTGTCACCGGTGATTGCCGAGCGGATCTTCTCGGGCTGACTGGCCAGCGCGGCGGCAAACTTGGTGGCGTCCAGCACCAGGCTGCCGTCGGCGTTGGGGTAGCCACGCGTCTGCAGTCCCAGCGTTTTCGGGTCCAGGCCATCGGCGGACAGTTCCTTCAGCACGCCCGACATCACCGAGCGCAACTGGCTGGAGGCACCACGCATCTGCGCGTCGCCGGTCAGCGTGGCGGCTTCCTTGGTCTTGGCGTCGTACTTGGTCTCGGTGTTGATCGCCGCGATTGCTGCGTTGTAGGCGGTCACGAACTCCTGCATCACCTTGGTGGCTGCAGTGGTATCGGTGCTGATCACGACGGTGCTCTTGCCCTTGACCTTGAGGTTCAGGGTCAACCCCGGCACGGCGTCGGCCACGGTGTTGCTGGCGCTGACCACCGTGACGCCATCGATGGTCAGCTCGGCATCGGCTGCCGCGGTGTTTTCCTGGAGGCTGCCCACCAGTGCGGTCAGTTTCGGGTCGCTGCCGCCGTATTCGAGCTTGATGGCATTGGCGGCGCCGGTCTTTTCCTGGGCAATCGACAGGTACTGGTTGTCGCCCGAGGCGATCAGGGTCGCCTGCACGCCTTCCTTGCGGCCTGCGGCGTCGATCTTGTTGCGCACGGTGGTCAGCGTATCGCCGGCTTCCACCTCGACCTTCATCGTCTTTGCCTTGTCGCCGACGCCAACGGTCAGCGTCAAGGTTCCGGCGCCGAAGGTGTCGGTCTTCCCTACCGAGGTATTGGCAATCAGCTTGTGTGCGGTGGCAAGGGATTTCACCTCCACCTGGTGGGTGCCATTGGAGGCCGCTGCCTTGGTCGTCCCCAGGTCGTACAGTGCCACCGAGGCCGTCAGCACGTCGTCGGTGTTGGCCGGTTGGGCCTTGCCGGTGGCGGTCACGGTGCGGGTATCGAAGGCGGTGGTGGCCTTCAGTGCGGTCAGCGCGGTCTTCAGCTTGTCGAAGGCTGAAGTGACAGTGCCGATCGACGACAGCTGCATCTTGGCCTTGGACTGCTGCAGGTTCAGCGCGTTGTCGGCGGGCTTGCGGTCGGCTGCGACCAGCTGGTTGACGATGTCCGAGATGTTCAGTCCCGAGCCAATGCCACCGTATCCAAAGCTTGCCATGTGATTCTCCTGGTATCCGGGCCTGGCCGTCGTGCGGTGGCCCGTCGTCAACGAAAATAGCGGCCTGCGCCGCTGGGTCTTGAGGACTTCGTTGATGCACGTGCCGTGCCAATGGTCTGGCGCAGGTTCTGGCACGCGGGTTGCAGGAAGGATGGGGCAGGGTGCGGGTAGGTTCACCGCGGGCTGCCGGGAGTCTGCAAAAAGCCCTCCCCCAATGCAGGGGAGGGATCAGGCTACTGACAATCGGGGGGAGACGAAGCCGCCCGGTACGTACAGTCAAAGGTACAGCGCTGAAAGAGAGGTCCGCAGGAGCGGGCGATGCCAAGCCGGTTCGGGAGTGATCCCGGGCCGGGCATGGCCCGCGCCTTCGTGCATCGTGGCTTCCCGGTTGCCGCTACCGTCGGTTCGACCCGACGGTAGCGGCGCCTTCTTGCCGTGGATCAGCGCAGCAGGCTGAGCACGCCCTGCGGCACCTGGTTGGCCTGGGCCAGCATGGCCGTACCGGCCTGCTGCAGGATCTGGGTGCGGGTCAGCTCTGCGGTTTCCTTGGCGAAGTCGGTGTCCTTGATGCGGCTACGCGAAGCCGACAGGTTTTCCGACGAGGTCTGCAGGTTGGCCACCACCGAGGTGAAGCGGTTCTGGATCGCACCGAGGTCGGCGCGGGTGCTGTTGATCGCACCCAGGGCCTTGTCGACCACTTCCAGCGCCTGCTGGGCGCCGAGCACGGTGCTCACGTCCAGCTTCTGGACGTTGGCCGAGGTATCGGTGCCGGCAGTGTAGGCGCCCGCAGCTGCCGCGGTGCCCCAGGTCTTGGCGGTCGCGTCGTAGTCGCTGCGCATCAGGGCGATATCGGCGGCGGCGACAGCCTTGCCTTCCTTCACCGAGCTCAGCTTCAGGGTGCCGTCGGCATTGGCTTCGGCGTAGATGCCGGCCTCGCCGATCTTGGCGTTGATGGCGGTGGCGACGGCCTTGGAGGCATCGGCCGTGGTGGCGCCGGCCTTCACTTCAACCGTGCCGATATCCACGCCCATCACGGTGCCGGAGAAGCGGGCGCCGTCGGTGCTTGCGGCCAGGGCAGCGGTCGCACCGGTGGCGAAGGTCGAGGTGCCCAGCGAGCCGGCCTTGGCATCGATGGTCTTGTCGATGGCGATGGCCTGGCCGGCATTGGCGCCGACCTGGAACAGCTGGCTGGAGAACGAGCCGTCCAGCAGCTTGGTGCCGTTGAAGTCCGACTGCTTGGCGACGCGGTCGATTTCCGAGACCAGCTGGGTCACTTCAGCCTGCAGCGCCTTGCGGTCGCTGGCCGAGTTGGTGGCGTTGGAGGCCTGCACCGACAGCTCGCGGACGCGCTGCAGGTTGTTGCCGATTTCGGTCAGCGAACCTTCGGCGACCTGGGCCAGCGAGATACCGTCGTTGGCATTGCGGATGGCGACGTCGGTGCCGCGGATCTGCGTGCCGAAGCGCTCGGAGATCGCCAGGCCGGCGGCGTCGTCCTTGGCGCTGTTGATGCGCGAACCGGAGGACAGGCGCTGGATGGTGGTGGCCAGCGAGCTGCCGCTGGTGCTCAGGTTACGCTGAGCATTCAACGACATCGTATTGGTGTTGATGACTTGTGCCATGAGGAGAGGTCCTTGAGCGGTTGCACGTGAGTTGGGTTAGACGCCCCCGACGTGCCCCGGGGGCGGCTCATGTCAGCGCTGCAACAGGCTGAGCACGTTCTGCGGTACCTGGTTGGCCTGGGCCAGCATGGCCGTACCGGCCTGCTGCAGGATCTGGGTGCGGGTCAGTTCGGCGGTTTCCTTGGCGAAGTCGGTATCGCGGATGCGGCTGCGCGAGGCCGATAGGTTCTCCGAGGAGGTCTGCAGGTTGGCCACCACCGAGGTGAAGCGGTTCTGGATCGCGCCGAGGTCGGCGCGCACGCTGTTGACCGATTCGAGGGCCTTGTCGACGATCGACAGCGCCTTCTGTGCGCCTTCGGCGGTGGTGACGTTCAGGTCCTTGACGAAGTTGGCCGTGGCGCCAGTCAGCAGGCCGCCGTTGGTGCTGGTTTCGGTCAGGCCCAGGCCAGCGATGGTCGCGGCGGTGGCGCCAGCCGGCGGGGTTGCGGCACTGACGCCCAGGGTGAAGGTCTGGCCGTCCTTGACCGAGGCCAGGCTGATCACACCGGCATTGACCGAGGCCATGACGCCGGTTTCGCCCAGCTTGTTGTTGATCGCGGCGGAGGTGGCCGAGGTGATCGATTCGCCCGCCTTCACGGTGAAGTCGTTGATGGTGACCGTGGTGGCGGTGCCGCCCGGCGGGGTCACCGAGATCTGCAGGCCGGAGTAGGTGGTGTCGGCGGTGGCCTTGTCGGCGGCGGCCAGGCTGGTGCCGGTGTAGCCGTTGGCGAAGGTTGCCGCGCCCAGCGAATCGGCCTTGGCGTTGACCACGCTGTTGATGGCGATGGCCTGGCCGGCGTTGGCGCCGACCTGGAACAGCTGGCTGGTGAAGGAGCCGTCCAGCAGCTTGGTGCCGTTGAAGTCAGCCTGCTTGGCCACGCGGTCGACTTCCGAGACCAGCTGGGTCACTTCAGCCTGCAGGGCCTTGCGGTCGCTGGCCGAGTTGGTGGCGTTGGAGGACTGCACGGCCAGTTCACGGATGCGCTGCAGGTTGTTGCCGACTTCGCTCAGCGAACCCTCGGCGACCTGGGCCAGCGAGATACCGTCGTTGGCGTTGCGGATGGCCACGTCCAGACCGCGGATCTGGGTGGTGAAGCGCTCGCTGATCGCCAGGCCGGCCGCGTCGTCCTTCGCGCTGTTGATGCGCAGGCCGGACGAGAGGCGCTGGATGGTGGTAGCGAGCGAGCTGCCGCTGGTGCTCAGGTTGCGCTGAGCGTTGAGCGACATCGTATTGGTGTTGATTACCTGTGCCATGGGGTCGTCTCCTCTTATATGGAACCCGTTGGTGAATGAAACGAAGCGCCGCCTGTTTTTTTGTGTGGCTGTGTGCTTCGCTGTTGCCAAATGAATAACGGCGCTTTGTCAACAACCTTTAGCCGTGAATTCCGTCGACGCTGAAATCCGGTGCCGGAGGCTGTTTTTCCGGGGTTTTCCAGCCCTGGCCGGGCGTGAAGGCGACCCCGGAAGGGGCGGTTGGGCATGCCCAACCAGCGCTGATGAAGGTATCGGCGGGGCAGGGCCGGGCTTGATGGGCAATCACGGAAAATGCGTGCAGCACGTTTCCGGTAGCGCCAGCCCACGCCCGGCGAGCGCGACGGAACGGGCGCGCAGAAACGAAAAAGGCCGCGATGCAGGGCATCGCGGCCTTTCAGGGGTGACGCAGGAGATGCGTCAGCGGATCTTGTTGAACAACGACATCGACTGCATCTGCGAGAAGATCGTCTGTGCCGCCTGCAGCGCGGTGCTCTGCAGCTGGTACTGGCTCAGTGCATCGGCATAGTCCAGGTCGCGCATCTGCGACAGCGTGGTCTTCAGGGTCACGCTGTTGGCTTCACGCATGTCGGCGGCATTGTCCAGTGCCTTCAGCTGCGCACCGCCGGCCGCACGCGAATCGATCATCCGCTCCGACGCACGGGCCACATCGCGCAGGGCGCTCTGCAGTTCGTTCTGCTGCGCGCTCATCTTGGCGGTGGTGCCGGTGTCGGCATCAAGCGCGGCAATCAGCTTGTCCATGGTGTCGAAGATGTCGCGGCTGGTTGCCGGCTTCACACTGAAGCTGTCACCGGCAGCGGGTGCGCCGGTGATCTGCAGGCGGACTCCGTTGACTTCCACGTTGTCACCAGCCTTGAACGTGCCGGTGCCGGTCACGTTGCCAGCGCCGTCCAGTAGCTGGTACTGGTCGGCGGCGGTGAAGCGGATGCTGAAGGACTGGCCGTTCCAGCTGTCGCTGCCATCGCGGGTGATGTTGGTCAGCACGCCGTTGCCGGTATTGCCGGCCGCGGCGACACCATCGACGAAGCCGTCGCCGGTAGGAATGCGCATGAAGATTTCGCTGCCGGGCAGGGCATCCCGCACATAGGTATCGGGGCCGACTTCAATCTGGCGCTGGGTCTGGTCGCCACGGTAGACCACCTTGCCATTGATCTTGGCGAACGGCGGATCGCCATCGTTGGTGCCGCCGAACACGTAGCGGCCGGTGCCGTCGTCGGCGTTGGCCAGCGACAGCAGGCCCTCGCGGATCTGGTTCAGTTCGGTGATCAGCGTTTTCTTGTCGGCGGCGCCCAGTGCCGGATTGCTGGCCTGGATGGTCAGGTCGTTGACGCGCGCCATCAGGTCGTTGACCTGGGCCAGGGCGTTCTCCTGTACGCCCAGTCGGTTCTGCACGTTGCCGGCATTGAGTTTCATCCGGTCCAGTGCGGCCAGGCTGCGGTCAAGCCCGACCGCCGCACCAGCGGCAACCGGATCGTCCTTGGCGCTGACGATCTTGCTGCCGGTGGCGATCTGCTGCTCCAGGTGGCTGAGCTTGGCCTGCTTGGCCATCATCAGCGACACGGACTGGTTGAACATCATGCTGGTGGAGATACGGCTGCTCATCGACGGACGGCTCCCAGGATGGTCTGGAACATGCTGTCGGCGGTGGAGATCAGCTGTGAGGCTGCCTGGTAGGCCTGTTGCAGGCGCAGCATGTCGGCCGCCTCCTCGTCCAGGTTGACGCCGGATACCTCATCGCGCGCTTCCTGCGCCTTGTCATTGATCACCAGCTGCGCTTCCAGCGAATACTCGGCCGAGCGGGCGGCTGCACCGACCTGGGTGGTCAGGCCACCCAGGGCGCCGTTGAGGGTGACCGTGCCGCTGTTGAATGCCTTGGCGCTCTCCACCTTGGACAGCCTGGAGGCGTTGCTGTTGTCCGACGAGCCCGCCGGAGTCGGGGTGATGTTGAAGGTGTCGCCGACCTTCGGCGCACCGTCCAGCACGAAGCTCCAGCCGTTGGCACTGATGGTCTGGCCGGGCGTGTAGGTCTGCGGCGGGCCCCCATCGATGGTGTAGGTGGTGGCCGAGGTGAACACGATCGCGGCCGGATTGCGCAGGTTGGCGTTGGTCGAATCGCTGACGGTGACACCGCTCAGCTTGCCGGTGCCCGTGTTGGACGTCGCCGCCGCGCCCTTCACCGCAGCGGCAGCGGCGATGCGCGACGGATCGGTGATCGCCACTTCCATGCTGCCAGCCACGCCTGCGGTCGGCTGCAGCAGGAAGCGGTCGTTGGCCGCCGGGGTACCGCCGACCACCAGCTTGACGCCGTTGATCACCAGTGGATCGGCCGCCGTACCGGTGCCGGTCAGCGGAACGTTCGCACCGGTGTCGGCACGACTGGCCTTCCAGTTGGTGCCATCGAACTGCAGCACCACGTTCTGCGCGTCCAGCTTGCCGAGGTCGCCGTAACTGGCGCTGAGGCTGGCGGTGCCGGTGTTGGCATTGTTGGCGGTGACGCGTGGATTGCCGATGTTGAAGAAGTCACCCCCGAGCTGGCCATACAGGTCCACGCCCTGGTGATGCACCTGGTTGAAGCTCTCGGCCAGGCCTACCGCCAGCTTGCCCAGCTCGGCCTGGGCAGGCGTCAGCACGGTGTCGCGGAATTCCAGCAGGCCGCCGATCTGGCCACCGACCGCCTTCGGGTCGAGCCGGATGGTGTTGCCCTGCGTTTCCAGCGCCAGCTGCAGGCGCTCCGGCTGGTACGGGTCGGCCACGGTGGTGACCTTGGTCGCCGTGGTGCCCACCACCAGCGCGTTTCCGCCAGCGGTATAGACATTCATGATGCCGCCGTCCTGGATCACTGCGGTGCCACCGGTGTAGCCGATCAGCTGGGTGATCAACTGGTCGCGGCGGTCGAGCAGGTCCGGTGCGGCGGTAGCGATGTTGGTGCCTATCGCACCGTTGATCTGCGCGATCTCCTGCGCCAGCCGGTTGACCTCGGTGGCACCGGCCAGCAGGCCGTTGTTGACCTCGCTGTTGAGGTTGTTCAGGTGCGTGTTGAGCTGGACGAAGCGGTTGGCCAAAGCCTTGCCACCATCCAGCATGTTCTGGCGGTCGGCGGTGCCGGCCGCGTTGGACGACAGGCCGCTGACCGAATCGAAGAACTTCGACCAGACGCCGGACACGTTGGTTGCCGCGTCGGAGAACAACGAATTGACCCGGTCGGCCATGCCGGAGAGCTGCTTCAGGCGCGCCAGCTCGCCGCTGCTGTCGAGCAGGCGCGAGATCGCCAGCTGGTCGGCGGTACGGCGGATGTCGGTGATGCGGGTGCCGTTGCCGACCGTGCCGTAGCCGTAGTTCTGGGGATCAGCCGTGGCGAAGTTGACCTTCTGCCGGCTGTAGCCCGGGGTATTGAGGTTGGCCACGTTGTGGCTGGTGGTCGCCAACGCACGCTGGAAGGCGAGCAGGGCACCGGTACCGGTGGAAAGTACGCTGGACATGGGGTTCCTCAACGACGGGTGATACCCAGCGCCGCGGTTGCGGTGCTGGCGAAGGTCTGGCCAAGGCGCGAGCCGGCATCGGCCACGGCGCTGACGGCGCGCTCGATGGTCGGTCCGCCGGCGATCGCGGCGATCTTGGCCGCGTAGCGCGGGTCGGTGGCATAGCCGGCGCGCTGCAGGCCACGGGCGAAGCCCTGCACGTCGGTGCCGGCCTGCAGGGCCTGCTGGTAGCGCGGGCTGGTCTTCAGCAGGCGCACGTAGTCGGCAAAGCTCTCGGCCGGCGAACTGTAGGCACGGAAGCTGGCGGTCTCGTTGCGGCGCACGCCATCGACGTACTCGTGGGTGCCGGCCACGGCGCGCTGGCCGTTCCAGCCATTGGCCTTGATGCCGAACAGGTTGTGCGAGGTGCTGCCGTCGGCATGCTTGATGTGGCGCTTGCCCCAGCCGGTTTCCAGCGCCGCCTGGGCGACCAGGGCGCGGGCATCCACGCCCAGTTCCTTGGCCGCACGCTGCGCGTGCTGCCAGATGCTGGCGACGAAGCCTTCCGGGGTGTGTTCACCCAGCTGCGCGACGGCGGTGCGGGTCGCCATCGCATCGGCCGGGCTGATGGCCGTGCCGCGGTTGCTGGCGGTAGCCGACCACTGGTCGCTGTTGGCAGCCCAGTCGTCGCCTTGCAGGCCGCCGATGTAAGGATCTTCGGTACCCAGCGAGCGGTGCATGCTGCTGCTTTCGCGCCCGGCGATCAGGTCCAGCGCCTGTTCCATCGGTGCAACCGCCGCGTGTGCGCCGGACTGCGCGCCGGCGGCCATCTGCTGCAGCAGGCGCACGGCCTGGCTGCCGTCTTCCAGCGGCAGCGACGGTGCCGGCTTGGCCGGTGCATTGAGCTGATAGGCACGGCTGGCCTTGGCCGGGTCCACGCGGGTATCCAGTGCCGGGCCATCGGCGGCCTGGCCGGACAGCTGCCGGCTGATCATGCCGGACAGGCCAAGGCCCTTGCCGCGGGTCATCGCCTCGGCAATCTTCTGGTCGTACATCTCGCGGAACATCTTGTTTTCGCCGGGGAACAGCGAGTCGCCGAAGCTGGCGTCACGCATGCTCTTGACCAGCATCTGCGCGAACTGGCCCTCCAGTTGGCGCGCGACCTTGTCGATCTTGGCCGGATCGTTCTGTTGCGCCGGGTGCAGATCGAATGCGGGAGTGATGCGCATATCAGATCACCTCGAGCTCGGCACTCAATGCGCCGGCCTGCTTCAGGGCTTCCAGGATCGCGATGAGATCGCCCGGTGCCGCACCAACCGCGTTCACCGCGTGCACGATCTCGTCCAGGGTGGTGCCGCCGCTGAACTTGAACATGCGGCTGCCGTCGTTGGTGGCGGTGATGGTCGACTGCGGGCTGGCCACGGTACGGCCGCCGGACAGGGCATTGGGCTGGCTGACGTTGGTGTTTTCCTGGATCGTGACGGTCAACGAACCGTGCGAGATCGCCGCCGGGCCGACCCGCACCTGCTGGCCGATGACCACGGTGCCGGTACGCGAATTGACCACCACCTTGGCCGGGGCGCTGCCCGGGGTGAGCTCCAGGTTCTCGATGCGCGCCAGCAGGCCGATGCGCGCGCCCGGGTCGGTCGGTGCGGTGACCGCGACGGTCACGCCATCGACTGCACGCGCCGCGCCTTCGCCGAAGGCGTTGTTGAGCGCGGCGACCATGCGCGAGACCGTGGTGAAGTCGTTGTTGTGCAGGTTCAGGGTGATGTCGCCACCGTTGGCCAGCGGATCGGGCAGGGCGCGTTCAACCGTGGCACCGTTGGGAATGCGGCCGACGCTGGGCACGTTCACCGAGACACGGGAACCATCCTTGCCCTGCGCACCGAAGCCGCCGACGATCAGGTTGCCCTGGGCGATGGCATAGATCTGGCCATCGGCACCGCGCAGCGGTGCCATCAGCAGCGAACCGCCCCGCAGCGAGACCGCGTTGCCGATCGAGGAGACCGTGATGTCGATCGGCTGGCCGGGCTTTGCGAACGGCGGCAGCTCGGCGTGGATGGCGACCGCCGCCACGTTCTTCAGCTGCGGATTGACGTTCGGCGGCACATTGACGCCCAGCTCGCCGAGCAGGTTCTTCAAGCTCTGCACGGTGAAGGGTGCCTGGCTGGTGCGGTCGCCGCTGCCATCCAGGCCGACCACCAGGCCATAACCCACCAGTGCATTGCCGCGCACGCCGCCGACCTGTGCCAGGTCCTTGATGCGCTCGGCGCTGGCCGGGGCCACCACGGCGAAGACCATGAACACGCCATAACAGAGCGACGTCATGCGTCGCTGCCAGGAAGAAGAGGAGAAGAGTTTCATGGCCATACTCAGAACGGCGTCAGGCCGGAGTTGAAGAAGCGGCTCAGCCAGCCCATCGCGTTGGACTGCGCGACCGGGCCGCGGCCGCCGTAGACGATGCGGGCTTCGGCCACGCGGCTGGACGGAATGGTGTTGTCCTGGCTGATGTCGCCCGGGCGCACGATGCCCTGCACCTGCACCAGTTCATCGCCCTGGTTCAGGCGCAGGTTCTTCTGCCCCTGTACCACCAGGTTGCCGTTGGGCAGGCGCTGGATCACCGTCACCGTGACGCTGCCCTGCAGGCGGTTGCTCTGCGCGCTGTTGCCCTTGCCGGTGAAGTCACGTGCGCCCTTGGCCGTCGCACTGAGGATGTCCTTGCCGCCCAGGGTGACCGGCGCACCGAGGATGGACGGCGTGCCCAGGCTCAGGTTCGATTCCTTGTTGGTGGCGGTATTGGCACTGGTCTGCGCGGTGGTGTTTTCCAGCAGGGTGATGGTCAGCAGGTCGCCGACATCGCGCGCGCGACGGTCCGAATACAACTGCAGGGTCGGGCCGGCCGCGTAGATCGCGCCGGCGGTCGGTTCGGCCTGCGGTGGCATGATCGGCTGGATCGGTGCCATTGCCGGATAGGGGCGCACATCGCCGGCAATCACGCAGCCACCGAGCAGGGCAGCCACGGTGCAGGCGAGGGCAGTGCGGGCGAAGTTGGAAATGGGCGACATGGCAGTTTCCCGGTTTGGCCGGTCAGAGCTTGTTGTTGAGGTAGCCGAGCATCGAATCGGTGGTGGAAATCGCCTTGGCGTTCATTTCGTAGGCGCGCTGGGTTTCGATCATCGACACCAGCTCTTCCACCACGTTGACGTTGCTGCCTTCCAGCGCACCCTGTTCGACGATTCCGAGCCCATTCATGCCGGGATTGCCGCTCTGCGCCGGGCCGGAAGCGGTGGTCTCCAGGTACAGGTTCTGGCCACGCGCCTGCAGGCCGGCCGGATTGACGAAGTCGGTCAGGGTCAATGCGCCGACTTCCACCGAGGCTGCGCCGTCGGCCATCTTCACGCTGATGGTGCCGTCGTTCCCGATGGTCACCGACTGGACGCCTTCGGGAATCTGGATGCCGGGCTGCACCGGGTAACCGCTGTTGGTGACCAGCTGGTTGTCCTGATTGAGCTTGAACGAGCCATCTCGGGTATAGGCCGAGCTGCCATCGGGCATCTGCACTTCGAAGAAGCCACGGCCATTGACCATCACGTCGAGGGCGCGACCGGTCTGCTGGGGAGCGCCCTGTTCGAAGTTCTTGGCGGTGGCGACCACGCGCACGCCGGTGCCGAGCTGCAGGCCGGTCGGCAGCTGCGTCTGCGCCGACGAGGAGCCGCCGGGCTGGCGCACCTGCTGGTACAGCAGGTCTTCAAAACTGGCACGGTCCTGCTTGAAGCCGGTGGTGTTGGTGTTGGCGAGGTTGTTGGAAACCACCGACATGCGCATCTGCTGCGCATCCAGTCCGGTTTTCGCGATCCACAATGCCTGGTTCATCTTCGGTGTCCTGTCTGGTGAAGCCGGCCGCGTGGTGCGGCCCTTGAATGTGGGTGTGCAAGCGGTGTGCCAGCGCCGCTGTCAGGCGGCGCCGGAATTCCGTCAGCTGCCCAGGCGCAGCATGCTGTTGGCGCTGCGCGCGTTTTCGTCGCCGTGCTTGATCACCTGCACCTGCATTTCGTACTGGCGCTGCAGCTGGATCATCTGCACCAGCGCGCCAGCGGCGTCCACGTTGCTGCCTTCCAGCTGGCCGCTGTGCACGGCCGTGCCCTGTGCCGGGGCGAACGGCTGGCGCGGGTCGGTGTTGCGGAACAGGCCATCCAGGCCACGCTCAAGGCGCTCGTCCGGCGCCTGCACCACTTTGATGCGGCCGATCTGCGCCATCGTCTGCGGGCCTTCGCCCTGCGGGATGATCGAGAGCGTGCCGTCGGCACCGATTTCCATCGCCTGGTAAGGCGGAATGGCGATCGGGTTGTTGTTGTCATCCAGTACCGGACGGCCGCTGGAGGTCACCAGCTGGCCGTTCGGCGTCACCGACAACGCCGCGCCGCGCGTGTACGCCTCGCTGCCGTCGCTGGACTGCACGGCCAGCCAGGTGCCGGTCTGCAGGGACAGATCCAGCGGCTTGCCGGTGATGTGCTGCGAGCCGGGCGTACGGTTGAAGCCGGCGTCGACGTGCAGCGCATCCACCCGCGAGGCAAAGCCCGGGCCCTTGATCGGGAAGGCTTCGGTATTGGCCAGCGCTTCCTTGAAGCCAGGGGTGTCCGAGTTGGCGAGGTTGTGGCTGAGCGTTCCCTGCGCCTGCAGGGAGGCGCGGGCACCGGTCATCGCCACGTAAAGGGCTTTATCCATGCGGGGAGTTCCGTGACAGGGTCAGCAGCTCATCAACGGATGTTGATGACGGTCTGGGTGATCTGGTCCTGGGTGGTGATCATCTGCGCGTTGGCCTGGAAGTTGCGCTGCGCGGTGATCATGTTGACCAGCTGCTCGGTGAGGTCGACGGTGGATGCTTCCAGCGAGCCTGCCTGGATCTTGCCGAGATTGGAGGTGTCCGGCATGCCGGTGCGCGGGGTGCCCGAGCTGAAGGTGTCCACCCACAGGTTGTTGCCCTTCGATTCCAGGCCCTGCGGATTGTTGAAGGTGGTCAGCGCGACCTGGCCCAGCGGCTTGTCGGCGCCATTGGAGTAACGCGCGTAGACCACGCCGGTTTCCGACACGGTGATCTCATTGAGCTTGCCGGCGGCGTAGCCATCCTGCTGGGTGTTGCGCAGCGCGAACTTTTCGCCGTACTGGGTCGAGCCGCTCACGTCCAGCGTCATGTTCAGCACGCCGGCACCGGTGGTCGGGGTGAAGGTGCCGAGGCTGACCTTGCCGTCCGCCGGTGCGGTCAGCTTGCCGCTGTTGTCGAAGGTGACCGGGGTCGGCGCGCCGGCCGGCTGGCCGTCCACGTAGTTGCGCACGGTCCACTCGTTCGGGTTGGCACCCTTCACGAAGTACGAGACCTGGATGTGGCTGACGCCCAGCGAGTCGTACACGGTGATGCCGCCGCTGGAGTGGTTGTAGCTGTTGGAGTCGGTCGGATCGAAGGTGGTGACCGTCGGCTGCTTCGCGTTGGCCGGCAGGGTAAAGCCGACCTTCACTTCGCTGGTCTGCTTCGGCGGGCTGTCGGTGGTCAGCAGCTGCAGGTCGACCATGCGGCCGGCATCGAAGTTGGTGCCATCGGCATTCGGCGCGAACACCTGCAGGCGTGCGCCCTGCGGGTTGATCACGTAGCCGGACGGATCGGTCTGGAAATTGCCGGCGCGCGAGTACACGCGGGTGCCGTTCATGTTCATGGTGAAGAAGCCTTCACCGGAAATGGCCATGTCCAGGCTGCGGCCGGTCTGTTCGTTGTGGCCCTGCTTGAACTGCTGGGCAACGTTGGAGACACGGACGCCCGAACCCACGGCGTTCTTTGACAGACCATAGCCGGTGGCCGAGAACAGATCGGCGAACTCGGCGCGCGATTCCTTGAAACCGGTGGTGTTGACGTTGGCGACGTTGTTGGCGGTGACGCTCAGGTCGGAATTGGCGGCATTGATGCCGGACAGCGAGACATTGAAGCCCATGGGATGCTCCTGGTAAGTGCGGGGTGTGCGGCTCAGCTGACGCGGAGCACGTAGTCGATCGGGGCCGTGCCCAGGCCCTTGAGGTTCAGGTACAGGCCGTCGGAACCGACGGTTACGCTTTCCACCGGCGCCTGCACGTAGGTGGACAGCTTGGTGCTCTTGCCGGCGGTATCGACGTGGTTGGCAACGATGGAATACTTGCCCGGCTCCATGCGCTTGCCGTTGGCATCCTTGCCGTCCCACTGGAACGCAGTCTCGCCGGCGGCCTTGGCTTCCACGCTCAGCGAGGTGACCTTGGCGCCGGTGGCATCGGTGATGTCGACGGTGATGATGCCGGCCGAGGGCGCGGCCACCGTGCCTTCAACGTTGCCTTCCTTTTCCAGCACCAGCTTTTCCGACGGCACCAGCACCTGGTGGCCGACCAGCGCCGCACCACGCAGCACCTGGTCGCTGGCCATCGATTCCTGGAAGCCCTTCACCGTCTTGTTCAGATCGGTGATGCCCTGCACGGTGGACATCTGCGCCATCTGCGCGACCATCTGCGTGTTGTCCATCGGCTTCAGCGGATCCTGGTGCTGCAGCTGTTCGGTCATCAGGCGCAGGAAATCGGCCTGGTCCAGCGTGTTCTTCTTCTTGGTGGCGTTGCTGTTCGGGGCGTTCAGACCGAGTGCGGTGTAGACGTCCTGGTTGGTCTGGTTGTTGACGGCGGTGGTCATGGCGGTATCCGGTACTGCGGGCCTCAGCGGCCCATGGTCAGGGTGGCCAGGGCCAGTTCCTTGGCGGTGGTCAGCATCTCCACGCCGGCCTGGTAGTTGCGCGAGGTCGAGATCAGGTTGACCATCTGCGCCACCGGGTCGACGTCGGGCTGGTAGATGTAGCCATCGCCATCGGCCAGCGGGTGGCCCGGCTCATAGCGCTTGATCGGCGCCGCATCGCTCTGGGTGATCTCCTTCACCTTCACCGAGGTGATGTTCGGATCGTTCTTGCTGGTGACGGCCTGGAAGATCGGCTCCAGCGGCTTGTACACGGCGTCGGCGGAACCGGCGACGGTATCGGCGTTGGAGAGGTTGGAGGCGATGGTGCTCATGCGCACCGACTGCGCCTGCAGCGCGGAGCCGGCGATATCGAAGATCGGCAGGTTGCTCATGGCTTATTGCCCCGTGATCGCGGTCAACATGGAACGCACCTTGCTCTCGACGAAGCTGAGCGAAGCGCGGTACTCGAGCGCGGCGCGGCCATAGGCCGCACGCTCGGCATCGGGATCGACGGTGTTGCCGTCCAGGCTGGGTTGCACGCCTTCGCGCGCGATCTGGAACGGGTTCAGGCCACTACTGATTTCGTAGTGCTGCTCATGGGTGGTGGCCATCAGGCCATTGGCATCCTGCCCCTGGGCATGGCGCAGGGCGGCATCGAAGTCCAGGTCCTGGGCCTTGTAGCCGGGAGTGTCGGCATTGCCGAGGTTGCTGGCGATCAGCTTCATCCGCTGTTCGCGCAACGGCATGGCCTGGGCATGGACGCCCAGGTAGTCGGTAATCAGGTTGCGCACGGTGCACTCCCACGGGAACGTTGCCCGGGAAGCTGCAAGGGGTGTGCCAAATTCGAGAGGGTAGTGCCGGCCGCTGGCCGGCTCCCCGATGGATCTGCGGTTGCCGGCCAGCGGCCGGCACTACCGGATCAGTGGCCTCAGGCCGCCAGCGCCACCTTGCGCAGACGGTCCAGCACGAAATCGGCCAGCTCGTGCGGCGAGTACTTGGCGACGAAGGCGTTGGCGCCCACGCGCTCGACCATGGCGTTGTTGAAGACGCCCGACAGCGAGGTGTGCAGCAGCACGTACAGGCCGGCCAGGCCCGGATGGCGCCGGATTTCCGTCGTCAGCGTATAGCCGTCCATGGCCGGCATTTCGATGTCCGAGATGACCATGGCATAACGCTCGGCCGGGTTCTCGCCCGAGGCGTGGATCTGCAGCAGATGGTCCAGCGCCTGCTTGCCGTCGGAGAGCAGGGTGGCACCCACGCCCAGCTGGTCGAGCACGCTGCGGATCTGCTGGCGGGCCACGCGCGAGTCATCCACCACCAGCACCTGCAGCTGCGGGCCGTCGGAGGGCATCGCCATCGCCGGATCGAGCACCGCTTCGCCGCGCACCTGGGCGATGTCGGCCAGGACGCTTTCCACGTCGATCACCTGAATCAGTTCACCCTGGAAGCGGGTCACTGCGGTCAGGTAGCTCGATTCGGCGCCCAGTTCCGGCGGCGGATGGATGTCTTCCACCGCGATGTTGACGATGCGCTCCACGCCGCTGACCAGGAAGCCCTGGATCGAGCGGTTGAACTCGGTAACGACCAGGTAGCCGGGCGAGGTGTCCGCCTCCGGCTCGCGCTCGGGATGGCCGATCGCCAGGCCGAGGTCCAGCACCGGCACCGAGCGGCCACGCACGTCGGCCACGCCGGAGAACTGGCTGGGCAGCCCGGGCACCTGGAACAGTTCCGGGCGCCGCAGGACTTCCTGCACCTTGAAGACATTGACGCCAAAAAGCTGACGTCCGCCGAGACGGAACAGCAGCAGCGCCAGGCGATTGTGGCCGGCCAGTCGGGTCCGCTGGTCGATCCGGTTGAGCAGGTCATGGGACATGGCTGCTGTATCGGCGGGGTAGGCGCCGAACTTGAGGGCGCTCTGCCGCCCACGCGCTCCACACCGCTTCTGTAGAGTCGACTGTTAGTCGACTGCTCTTCTAGCAGACTGCTCTTCTAGCAGACTGCTCTTCGCGGTCGACTGCTCTTATCCGGTCGCGGGAACCCGCGCGCTTCGCGCGAAAGTCGACTAACGCGAAAGTCGACTAACAGTCGACTCTACACATCCCCATCCCGAGACCCGGTCTCTGGCACACACCTTGCACGCAGCTGGGCCAGGTCCCATCGACAGGAGGCGCCATGCGCCGGGTCACATCTCTATTGGCCATCGCGCTTGCTGTGGCCTCGCCGTGGGCGGCGGCCGCCGACTGGCAGCCCGTAGCCAGCATCCGCGCCGCAGCGCTGACGACCTTGCCGGCCGGGAGTGAGGGTGAGGCCCAGGTGGCCGATGCGCTGCGCCTGCCCAAGTGTGGCGGCGCGCTGCAGGTGCAGCCTACCGCCAACACCACGGTGGAGGTCAGTTGCCCTGATGCGGGGGGCTGGCGCCTGTTCGTGCCGGTGAAGGTGCGGCGCAACCAGACCGTGCTGGTGCTCAATCGTGGAATCGGCACTGGAGAAACCCTCACCGCCGCCGATATCACCACTGCCCAGCGTGACGCTGCCCGGATTGCCGGTGCGGTACTGGCCGATCCCAATGCAGCGATCGGCCGCATCGCCCGCCGTCCGTTGCAGGCCGGAGCCCTGCTGTCGAACAACGACCTGGTGGTTCAGCGTCTCATCAGGCGAGGAGACAATGTAGCCCTGGTGTCGCGTCGCGGTTCGGTCGAGGTCCGCATTGCCGGCCGTGCGATGGGTGATGCCGGTGAGAACGAGCGGGTCTCGGTCGAGAACCTGTCCTCGCGGCGGATCGTGCAGGGCACGGTCGATGCCGCAGGTGACGTAATCGTGGCGCGTTGAATTACCGCAAAATATCCCTAAAGATCACGGCCCTGCGGCCGTTATCCCTTGTGAACGGCAACTCCAGGACACCCCATGAGCCAGAAAATCGACGGCAACCTGCAGGTCCCCCAGGCACTGCGCAGCGTGACGACCCCGGCCAACAAGCCCGGCGTCAGCACCGATGCGGCGGCGCGCCCGGTCGAGGCGGCCGACAGCCTGCGCCTGACCGGCGAGGCCACCAATCTGCAGGCCATCGAGCGTGAGCTGACCACCGCCCCGGCGATCGACGCCCAGCGCGTGGCCGCCGTGCGCGAGTCGCTGCAGAACGGCACCTACAAGATCAATCCGGACGCGATCGCATCGCGCATGCTCGATCTGGACCAGCAGCTGCACGGATGACCGCGGCGATGAGCGAGCCGCTGCAGCGCCTCGCCCAGGCCCTGGACGTTGAACGCCAGGCCCTGGTCGAGCACGACGTACACGCCTTGATCCGGGCCACCGGCGCCAAGCTGGAAGCGCTGCGTGCGCTGGAAGGCGCGCCGCCGGTGGGGCAGGGCGAGCAGCTGCAGGAACTGGCCGAGCGCAACCGCGCCAATGGCGTGCTGCTTTCGCGGCGCCGACGCGAAGTCAACTGGGCATTGCGCCAGTTGGGCCGTACCGAAGACGCCTCGGCCTATGACGCCAAGGGCCAGTCACACACCGTCACTGCCCGCCGCCCACTCGCCGTCGCCTGACGCGACGGCGGTCGCACTACCCACCCCCGCGGGCTGAAGCCCGCTGCGTGACCGCGTATATTGGGCGCCTGTTCGAACGTCCCGAGTCGCCGTGTCCGCTGCCAACGCCCTGGTTACCGCCCCCCTTCCTCCGCAGCCGGTGCTGCAGGCCCTGCTTGAGCGCCTGCGCGAAGGGCTGCTGCTGTTCACTGAAGACGGGCAGGTGGCGCTGGCCAATCCGGCTGCGCAGAACCTGTTGGCCGGTGGGGAGGACGGTGCATTGCCGCCGCAGCGGCTGCGTGAGCTGCTGCCACCCGATGCGCTGGAACAGGCGCGGCAGCATGGTCACTGGAACGGCAGCCTGCCGCTGGGGGAGGGTGTGGTCATCGCCCACCTCTACCACCACGGCCCGGTCGGCCAAGGGCACTTCCTGGCGTTGTTCCGCCATATCGAAGGGCAGGAAGACTACGAGCGCGAGCTGCAGCAGCGCCATGCCGAGCTGCGCCAGGCCTACCTGCGCCTCAACGGTACCCAGGAAAAGCTGCTGCAGTCGGAAAAGATGGCGTCCATCGGCCAGCTCGCTGCCGGCGTGGCGCACGAGATCAACAACCCGATCGGCTACGTGCACTCCAACCTGGGCAGCCTGCAGGAGTACCTGCGCAGCCTGTTCACGGTGATCGAAGCCTACGAACGCGCCCTTCGTGCGCCCGACCCGAAGGCATTGATTCCGGAAATCGACGATATCCGTGACCGCCTGGACATCGATTTCATCAGCCGCGACCTGCCGCAGCTGATGGCCGAATCGCGCGAAGGCATCGAACGGGTGACCCGCATCGTGCGTGACCTGAAGGACTTCTCCTATTCCGGCCGCGACGAATCGTGGAAGCTGGTCGACCTGCACGCAGGGCTGGAATCGACCATCAACATCATCTGGAACGAGCTCAAATACAAGGTCACCCTGGTGCGTGAGTTCGGCCAGCTGCCGCTGGTGGAATGCCTGCCGTCCGAGTTGAACCAGGTCTACATGAACCTGCTGCTCAACGCCGGCCACGCCATTGCCGAGCGCGGCACCATCACCGTGCGTACCGGTGTCGACGGTGACCAGGTATGGGTCGAATTTGAAGACACTGGCGGCGGCATCTCGCCGGAACTGCGCCAGCGCATCTTCGATCCGTTCTTCACCACCAAGCCGGTGGGCAGCGGTACCGGCCTGGGCCTGTCGATCTCCTACAGCATCATCAACAAGCACCATGGCCGCATCGACCTGGACAGCACCCCGGGCGTGGGCTCGCGCTTCCGCGTGGTGCTGCCGGTGAAGCAGCCGCGCTGACCGCTTCGGGTAGTGCCGGCCGCTGGCCGGCAACCTCATTGAATCCAGCATCGAGAGCAGCCGGCCAGCGGCCGGCTCTACCAGGGCTTGTCCCCGACCTGGGTTTGCGCTTCGGGTAGTGCCGGCCGCTGGCCGGCAACCTCTTTGAACCAGGCATCGAGAGCAGCCGGCCAGCGGCTGGCTCTACCAGGGCTTGTCCTCCACCTGGGTTTGCGCTTCGGGTAGGCCGGCCGCTGGCCGGCAACCTCATTGAACCGGGCATCGAGAGCAGCCGGCCAGCGGCCGGCTCTACCAAGGCTTGTCCCCGACCGGGTTCGCGCTTCGGGTAGTGCCGGCCGCTGGCCGGCAACCCCATTGAACCGGGCATCGAGAGCAGCCGGCCAGCGGCCGGCTCTACCAGGGCTTGTCCCCGACCTGGGTTCGCGCTTCGGGTAGTGCCGGCCGCTGGCCGGCAACCCCATTGAACCGGGCATCGAGAGCAGCCGGCCAGCGGCCGGCTCTACCAGACGGGATCGTTACCGCAGCGGGCGATCCTCGCCGCCATCGCCGCTCTCGGCAGGCGCCGGACCGGCGTTGCTGCGACGCTGCTCCTCATAGGTGCGGAACGCCTGGTGGATGTGCTTGCGCAGCTCATCGTCGTTCCACGGTTTGGTCAGGAAGCGATAGATCGCGCCACGGTTGATCGCGTCGGTCACCGTGTTCAGATCGGTGTAACCGGACAGCACCAGGCGGATCGTATCCGGGTACAGCATCTTCACCCGGCCCAGGAACTCGGTGCCGCTCATGTCGCTCATGCGCTGGTCGGACAGGATCACCTGCACGTCGTTGATCGCCAGCAGATCGAACGCATCGCGCACGTTGCCGGCGGCCAGGATGCGGTAGCCATCGCGGCGGAACAGGCGCACCAGCGAGCGCAGCACGTTCTCCTCGTCGTCCAGCAGCAGCAGCGTGCGGTCCGGGCGGGTCTCGGCGAAGGCTTCCGGGCGCAGGTAGCGGCGGCGCAGGGTCATGCCGGCGGCATCGGCCGACATCGGTTCGCCGAACAGGTAGCCCTGGAACACGTCGCAGTCGTTGCGGCGCAGGAAGCCCAGCTGCGCCTGCGATTCCACGCCGTTGGCAATGACCGTCATGCCCAGCTGGTGGCCCATGGCGATGATCGCGCGTGCGATGGCCGCCTCGCGGTTGCCGGCTGGTGCACTCTTGATGAAACTGCGGTCGATCTTCAGCTTGTCCACCGGGTAACGCACCAGCGCACTGAGGCTGGAATCGCCGGTGCCGAAGTTGTCCAGGCTCAGGCTGATGCCTTCGTTGCGCAGGTTGGCCAGTGTCTCGTGCACGAAATTGACATTGTTGGTCAGCGCGCTTTCGTTGATCTCCAGCGTCAGCATCTGTGCCGGCACGCCCGCGGCCTGGATCAGGCCCATCACTTCAGCGAAGAAGTTCGGCCGCAGCAGCTGCAGGGTGGAGACGTTCACGGCAATGGTGAAGTCGTCGAAGCCCTGGTCGCGCCACAGGCGGGCCTGCTTGAGCGCGCCCTCCAGCACCCAGGTGCCGATCTGCACGATGATGCCCAGCCGCTCGGCGGTGCGCATGAAGCGCTCCGGTACCAGCATGCCCAGCGTGGGGGACTGCCAGCGCAGCAGCGCCTCCATGCCCACCACATGGCCGTCGCGGGCACTGACCAGCGGCTGGTAGCGAAGCTTCAGCTCACCGTTGGGGATCGCGTCGACGCTCTGGCGCGCGATGATGCTCTCGCTGTGCGCGCTCGGCGGGGTATCCACTGCATGGATGCGCACCGCGTTTCCACCTTCGCGGGCCGCCTGGTACAGCGCATCCTCGGCGTGGTCGAGCAGTCGCGAGGCGTTACTGGCGTGTTCCGGGCACAGGCTCACCCCCAGCTTGCCGGTCATGAACAGCGTGTACGGCAGCACCGACAGGGGCAACTCCATCTGTTGCCGGATCTCCTCGGCGAAGTCCTCCGGCAGCGGCACGTCGGCGTTGCGCGGGACCGCGATCAGGAACTCGTCGCTGCCATGCCGCCACAGTTTGCCGCGACCCCGCAGGTAGGACTGCAACCGCTGCGCCACCAGCACCAGCGCCTGGTCACCCACCTCGGCGCTCATGTTCTCGTTGACGGAAGCGAAGTGGTCGATGTCCACGTGCATCAGCATCAGCGCGGTGCCGCCGGAGGCCGCTTCGGCGACCATCGCCTGCAGCTCGGGGTTGCCGGCACCGAGGCGATCGGGTGCATCATCGATGCTGACCGGCGGCTGGTTGGGATTCCACATAGGCTCAGTATTCCGGTGACTCAACGGCGGCCATGCTGGCCGCCTGGTAGGGGAGGTGAACGTCGATCAGGGTGCCTTCGCCATGTGCGGACTCGATGCGCACATGGCCGCCGACACTCTGCGCGCGCTCGCGCATCACGATCAGGCCCAGGCCGCGCGGGCCGTCCGGGTCGAAACCTTCGCCGTCGTCGCGGATCTGCAGGTGCAGGCTGCGCTTGCCAATGTCGCGCAGTTGCAGGTGTACCTGGCTCGCGCGTGCGTGCCGCAGCACGTTGGTCAGGCTCTCCTGTGCGATGCGGAAGCAGGCCTGTTCGATGCTGTTGTCGGGGCGATGAGGCAGGGGCTCGATCTCGGCCAGCAGCTCCACCTGCGAAGAACGGAACAGCACCCGTGCCTGCCAGCTGAGGGCTGCTTCCAGGCCCAGCGCGTCCAGCTGCGGAGGGCGCAGCAGGGTGGAGATGTCGCGCAGCTTGGCTACCGTGGTGTCGGCCAGGCTGACGATCTGTGCCAGGTCCTCGGCGCGGCGTTGCGGATCGTGCTCGTCCTGCGCGGCATGGGCGGACAATTTGATCGCCGTGATCGCCTGGCCGATGTCGTCGTGCAGATCGCGCGAGATCGCGCGGCGCTCGTCTTCCTGCAGGGAGAACAGGCGGCCGGCCATCGCCTGCAGTTCGCGATTGCTGGTTTCCAGTGCACTGCGCGTCCGTTCGGAATCACTGAGGTCGCGCACGATCAGCAGCTTGCAGTCGCGGCCACCATAGCGAACCTCGCCCACCGCCAGGCCGGCATGGAAGCTGCGGCCGTCGGCGCGCTGCATGGCCACCACGCTGCTGTGGCCGGGGCCCAGGTGTGGCTGTCCTGCACGCAGCTGGCCGCGGACGCGGGCCAGATCACCGGCAGCGACCAGCGCCGACAGCGGCTCACCCAGCAGGGTATGGCTGCCATAGCCGAACAGGCTGGCCGCCCAGGCGTTGGTGTACAGCACGTGCTCGTCGGAGAGGATCACCACGCCATCGGGCAGCACCCGCACCAGCTCACGGAACTGTTCTTCGCGCTCGCGCAGCAGGCGTCGCGATTGCTCCCGCTCGGTCACGTCCTGCAGGGTGCCCAGTACGCGGCTGCGGCCGGACTCATCGACACCACTGGCGGCACGCAGGTGCACCATCAGGGCGCGTCCGTCCATCGACAGCAGGGGCAGCAGTACGTCTACCTGCACCGGATCACCCGAGCAGAGGTCGGCCAGCAGCTGTTCGGTCTGGGTGGCGGTGGCAGGGTCGGCGGGAACCAGCAGCTCGTCGAAGCGGTGCCAGCGGCGGGCTTCCGGCGGCCGGCGGCCAAGCAGGCGGTAGACCTGGTTGGAGTAGCGGCCCATGCCGGTGGACGGGTCCAGTTCCCAGGCGCCGATGCGCGCCAGTTCGTGGGCTTCTTCCACCCGCGCAAGCGCCTGGTCACGGCGCAGCTGGGCCAGGTCTTCGGCGGTGCGGTCGATGGCAATCAACAAGCGGGCGTTGTGGCCGTCATAGCTGATGGCGTTGGAGCGCAGTTCCATCTGCCGCAGCGAGCCGTCACGCAGCTGCAGCTGGGTGCGCAGGATGCACAGTTCCTCCGGCGCCTCGCGGATCGCCTCCAGCTTGGTCTGCAGCGCCTGGTCCTGGCCTGGCGGCCACAACGCGTCGATGGTCTGCTCCAGCAATTCGTCACGCTCCCAGCCGAAGGCGGTACAGGCAGCCGGATTCGCATCGAGGATCGCCAGCGTGTCCAGGTCGTAGACCAGGATCGGGCCGGGGTTGCCCTCGAACATCTGCCGCAGGCGCAGCTCCGAGGCCTGCTGGCGCGCATGGGTGTGCAGCACATGCTCGGCCAGCGGCCGCAGCAGCAGATACAGCAGGCCGGCACTGGCCAGTGCGAAGAACGAGCCCTTCACGCTCTGCCACATCGCCGCCTGCTGCGGATCCGGCACCAGCGCCTGCACGGCACTGTCGGAAGCGATCATCCAGGCCAATGCCATCACCAGGTAGCTCAGGACCACCCGTCGCCGGTCGCGGCTCAGCGCCTGCGCCATCCGCGGATCGGGTACAAGGGCGGTGCCGGTCGGTTCTGCAGGCATGGACGGGCTGGTTGAAAGGGGCGCCGGCCATCTTACCGCGCAGGTGCGCCCAGACCACTCAATTATCCGCCGCAGGCGCCGTTAACCACTGCGTGCCCCGCTGACGGGCGTGTCATCCGGAGCAAGATCGCGTGGACCAAGGGATCATCGCCAGCCTGCTGCAGCACCCGCTTGCGTCGGCGCTGGTCATCGTCGACCGCACGGGTCGCCCGCTGGCGGCCAATCCGGCTGCGCGCGAGCATGGCCTGCCGGCCACCGTGGCTGCGTATGCGCCGATGCTGGAAGATCTGCGCCTGATGGCTGCCGATGGCGGCATCGTGGCCTGCACGCTGCCGGGTGGCCCGCACGGGCACTACGATGGCCACCTGCGCGCCGTGCACGATGGCGCCGGCAACCTGCTGGCCTTCACGTTGAGCATTCCCGAACCGGTGCCGCTCGGCGGCGGTGGGCGCTGGGAGCTGGCGCTGGACAGTGCTGGCCACAGCCTGTGGGACTGGGACATTCCCAGTGACCGTGTGGTGCGCACCCCGGCAGTGGGCGATGAAACCGCCACCGAGATGCTGGCCCGCGTGCACGGCGAGGACATCGCCCAGGTGCGGGCCGCACTGGAAGAGCATCTGCGTGGCTTGAGCGAGCAGTACAGCGCGCAGTTCCGTTTCCGCCAGGCCGATGGCCAGTGGCGTTGGGTACTCGACCGGGGCCGCGTGGTCGCGCGCACCGCCGATGGCCAGCCGCTGCGCATGGTCGGTACCCATACCGATATCGAACAGCAGAAGCAGCTGGAAGGGCTGCTGCAGGAACAGCAGCTTCACCTGAGCGAGGCCCAGCGCATCGCCAGCATGGGCAGCTGGTCGTTCGACCCCAACAGTGGTCATTTCTGGTGGTCGCCGGAGTTGCGTTCGATGCTTGCGCTGGAGCAGGGCGCCGTGCCCGGCCAGCGGCGCTGGCTGAAGCAGCTGCACCCACGTTCCCGTGGCGCATTGCGTGCGGCGTGGCGGCGGTTGTGGCGCGATGGCCGTGCCGCCAATCTCGAACTGGAACTGACCCGGGGCAACGAGCCGTCGCAGCACCTGCGGCTGTGGATGCAGCCGTTGCTGGACATGGACGGACAGCCCAAGCGACTGCTCGGACAGGTGCAGAACATCACCGAGCAGCACCAGACCGACGCGTTGATCCGCTGGCGCACCGAGTTGCTCAACCGCGTCTCCGCGCTGGGCCGCATCGGCGGCTGCGAGATCGAGGTGAAGACCCGGCACATGCAGTGGACCGAGGAGTGCTATCGCATTCACGGCCTGCGCAAGGAACCGATCACCCTCGACCAGGCGCTGGCGTTGTACACCGAGGACTCACGCAATGCCTTCGAAGCGGCGTTGGCGCGCATCGCCAACGGCGGGCTGCCCGAGCAGCTGGACCTGTGCTTCTACCGCCAGTCCGGCCTGCGCGTCTGGGTGCAGGTGCTGATCGAGCTGGACCGCCGTGACGGCCTGCCACCGCGCTTCGTGGTGCTGTTCCGTGACATCACCCGCGAACGCGAGGCCAACGAGCGCATCGAACTGCTGGCCCACTACGATCTGCTGACCGGCCTGCCCAATCGCGTGCTGCTCGGCGAGCAGACGGCAGAGGCCATCGAAGAAGCACGTGACCGTGGCACATCGCTGGCGATGCTGTTCATCGACCTGGATGGCTTCAAGACCATCAACGACAGCTTCGGCCACGCCACCGGTGATGCACTGCTGAAGGCCGCGGCGACGCGCCTGCACCAGAACCTGCGCAACAACGATCTGTTCGGCCGCTTCAGTGGTGATGAATTCATCGTGGTACTGCGCGACCTGGCCGAGCCGGAAGACGCCGGCCACGTCGCGCGCAAGCTGATCGCTTCGCTGGCCGAGCCACTGCGGCGTGGCGAGACCACGTTGAAGGTCGGCGCCAGCGTCGGCATCGCGATGCTGGGCGATGCACAGACCGATTTCGATTCATTGCTGCGTGCCGCCGATGCCGCGATGTACGCGGCTAAGGAAGCGGGGCGCAACACCTACCAGTACTACAGCCAGGACGCATTGGCCCGCATCCAGCGCAAGCTGGAGCTGGAGCATGCCCTGCACGGCGCCATCGAGCGCGAAGAGTTCAGCCTGGCCTACCAGCCGCTGCTGCACGCCCACCACGGCGAGCCGCCGGCGATCGAGGCACTGTTGCGCTGGCACCGCCCCGGGATCGGCTACTGCAGCCCGGCCGAGTTCATCCCCATTGCCGAAAAATGCGGCGAGATCGTGCGGATCGGCGACTGGGTGCTGAATGAGGCCTGCCGCCAGGCAACCGCCTGGGACCGTGCCGGACTGCGTTTCGACCGCATTGCGGTGAATGTTTCTGCGGTACAGCTGCGAGACCGCGGCTTTGCCGAGCGCGTGATCGAAATCTGCCACGCCCATGGCTGGCCACCGCAGCGGCTGGAGCTGGAACTGACTGAGTCGGCGTTGATCCGTGACACCGACATCCTGCGCCATTGCTTCGACGTGCTGGAACGGCACGGCGTGCCGCTGGCGGTGGATGACTTCGGCACCGGCTTCTCCAATCTCAACTACCTCAACCGCTTCCCGGTGGGGCGCCTGAAGATCGACCGCAGTTTCGTGCAGGGCATGCTGCACGATTCGGGTACGGCTGAAGTGACCCAGGCCATCGTGCACCTGGGCCACGCGTTGGGCATGAAGGTGGTGGCCGAGGGCGTGGAAACGCACCAGGAAGAGGACATGCTGCGCCGCCAGGGCTGCGACGAGATCCAGGGCTACCTGTACTCGCGCCCGCTCAGCCCGCGCGACCTGGCGCAGTGGCTGCGCCAGCCACAGCCGGTTTCGCTGCGCACCGATGCCAGTGGGGAAGTGATGCTGGTGCGCTGAGTAGATGATTCCTCAGTTGCGCATTATTTCATCAGCAGGATCGGGCGAGGATTGCGACGCGAAGAGTTTGCCTGTTCGCTTCCGGGAATGGATCGACGATCCTTGCCGAACTAGCGACATGCGCATGGTCGAGATGTTCGTTGTCGTCGCGCTCTGCACTTGGGGTGGGCTCAGTGAGCTTCAGGCACGGCTGCCGGAGGCGCGTTTCATCACGGCCGACGGTAGTTTCGCCAGCGCAATTGCGTCGTTGGTGATCAATTTCTACCTGGTTTTCTACCTCTTCTGCAGAAGAAACGTACATGGCGACCATTCGAAATGTGTGTTTGGAAGTCTCCTGATACTCAGTGCAAGCGTGAACTATCTGAGCTTCGAGCTGCTATCTGATCGGCTGCAGGACATTTCCAGGTGGTTACCTCCTACCGCTTGGCAACTGAACTTCGCGCTGCTCATATCGACCGTCAGGAATGTCATCGCTTTCGGTTTCGGCGCGATTGGCGCGGGGATTGTCTCGGGTGTTCTCAGTCGGCACGGAAAGGGTGTCTCGGATGCCTAAGCAGGCGCCGCATGGCGACCATCCATGCATGGCGTGGATCTACCACAACCCGCTTTGGTGGGTGCCGACCGTTGGTCGGCACGGATGCCTGTGCCTCTCGATCATCCACGCATGGCGTGGATCTACCTCGGAAATTCCGCCTTCAACTGCATACGCAGCGTCTCAACAATGGCCGCATAGCGCCGCTTCTGGACCAGATAGCTGGCCAGGAACAGCGGAAGCACCAGCAGCATCGGTGCCACCATCGGGCGCATCGCCACCAGTGGCAACAGCAACAGCGACAGGATCGCCACGAACCAGCTGCACAGGCCAATCACCCGCACTTCGTGCCGTCGCGCGTTGAGTACGATGCGACCGCGCATCACCGGGAAGTAGCGCAGGCCGAAGCTCGGCGCGAAGCTCTCGCGGAACGCCATGCTGCCATCGGGCAGCGCATGGAAGGCCAGTTGCAGCCATCTGTCCTGCGGCAGGTCACGTTCCAGGCTGCCCAGCGAGAGCCGGGCCTGCATGGCCGGTGACGCCGCGATGCGTTCGTTGAACAGGGTGATGCCCCAGCTGAAATAGCTGGCCACCCACGCCATCAGAAGGACGGTCTCGATCAGCAGGAGTGCGATCAGGGCGATGGCCATCGGTCTTCCATGAACGGGATCGGTGGATCATGCCACTGCCCGGACAGTAGATCCACGCCATGCGTGGATGTTGCGGCGAGGGCCAGGCGTCACACCGGCGGATGAAAGCCATCCACCCATGGCGTGGATCTACTTCAGCGCTTCCCCGTCCAACCCCAGGTCCCAGGCCAGTCCCAGCAGCGCCTCGTCCGCCCGCGGCGGGGCGGGGCGCGCGTCCGCCAGCTGCTGCAGTTCGCGGATCTCCTCGCGTGCCACATCCTCCAGCTGCTGCAGCTGCTCACGCACGCTCGCGTTGCGCGGGCGCTCGGTATCGGTGAGGGAGGGCAGGGCGCGGATCAGGGTCATGGTGCGGGTACAGGATGCATCCAACGGCGGGTCACAGGCAAAGGCCCCGGACGAACCGGGGCCTTGCGGGCTGCCGGCGAGGGCAGCGGACATCAGGATCAGAACAGCTCGACGGTGCCGGCGCCCATGCTCTGCTGGGCAACCGGCTTGTGCGGCGGGCGTTCCCACTCGCTGCGCAGTTCGCGCAGGCGGCTGCCGGTGCGCTGCAGGGCGGTGGCGATCTCTTCGTCGAATACGCCGCCATTGCGGTGCAGCAGTTCCTGCAGGGCCACCGCTTCGCGGTTGATCGCGGTCAGGCGGTCCAGGTGGGTGTGCACGCCGCCCAGCGCCTGGGTGGCGATGTCTTCGAACTGCAGGGCGCGCACGGCTTCGGCCACGCTGCCATCGATCGAACGGGCGCACTCGGACACTTCGCGCATGCCGTCACCCAGCGAGGCGTTGATCTGCGCGACGTTGTCGAGCATCGCCGCCGCTTCCTGGCGCGCTTCGCGGGAGCGGTCCATGTCACGCGAGGCCATGTGCGAGACCGTCTCGCGCACCTTGGCGATGGCGTCCTTGGAGCTGTGTGCCAGCTTGCGGATCTGCTCGTTGAAGGTGGTCGAGCGCTCGGACAGGTTGCGCACTTCGTCGGCGACCACCGCGAAGCCACGACCGGCTTCACCGGCACGTGCCGCTTCAATGGCAGCGTTCAGGGCCAGCAGGTTGGTCTGGTCGGCGATCGACTTGACGTCTTCCAGCAGCGCGAAGATGCCATCCAGGTGCTGCGCCATCTGGTCGATGTGCTGCACGGTGGTGCTGCTCTGGCCGCTCACCTGTTCCAGCGCTTCGACCAGCTGTTCCATACGGTGGCTGGCGTGCTGGGCGAAACGGGCAACGTCGAGGCCGGCATTGCCTTCGTCACCGGCGCGGTCGACGATGCGCGACAGGGCCTGGCTCTGCTGGCGCGACTTGCGGTTCATCGCATCGAAGCTGCCACCGAGGCTGGAGACGGCCTGGCGGATCAGGTCACGGGCGCGTTCCACTTCGCCGCGCGAACCCTCGATCTCGTTGCCGACGAAATTGCGCAGTTCGGTCAGCAGCTGGTCCTGCTCACGCAGGACACGGGCGTGTTCCGGGGAACGGTGTGCCTGGGCGCGGGTGGTCCACCACGCAAAGCCGAGCCAGCTCAGCGTCATCGTGGTCAGGATCGCCCAGCGCAGGGCGGCCGGCCATTCGAAACCGATGGCGAAGGGGAGCAGCAGGGTCAGAGCCAGGGGGGCGGCCAGACGGATGAAAATGCGTGAGTACATGGACGTTCTCGGGAGGTGCACGGAGGATGTATCGGCCGTACCCCCTTTCTCTTTAACGTCGATGTGCCTCGAAGTGCATTCTGAATGCGCCGGTTTTCCGGCGCCTTGGCGGCTTCGGGGTAAGAGCCCTTTCCGTGCCGGAAAGGGATCCGACCCCACACCCTCAGGCCAGCTGCCGGTCCACGGCCTCGATCATCGCCTTGCGGCTGAACAGGAAGTCCCAGTAGCTGCCGCCCAGCTGCCGCCACAGCACCGCAGCGCGCACCGCGGCCAGCAGCAGGGCGCGGATCTCGGCCACCACGCCGGCCTGGCCCAGGTAGTGCGGGTTGCCCTGCACCATGACCCGCGGCTTGAGGTGGCTGATGGTGTCGGCGTAAAGGCCTCCCAGGTTGGCCAGCACGTCCGGGTGGCCGCTGTCGCCCAGTTCGGTGGCCTGGCGCTGGGCGCGCTCGATGCCCGAGGCGACCTTGTTCACGGTGGCGCCATCCTGAACGAAGCGACGCTCCAGCTGCAGCACCGACAGGGCCAGCTTGGGCAGGATCGGGTCCTGGCCCTGGCTGCGGAAGTAGTTGTGCAGCAGGCGCAGGCCGGACTTCAGTGCATGGCGGTCACCGAACACCTCCTGCGGCGAGGACGCATCGACACGGAACACGCTGTCCACGGCGGTGCGCACGGCGGCGGCGTCGGAATGGCCGGTATCGGCGATACGGCGTACCTGCTGCAGGGCCTGGGCAATGCCGGCCAGGGCCAGGACGCGGTCGTCGACAGTGAAACTCATGCAGCGATTACCTCAAAAGGGGAAGGGGTGGTGCGCAGGCGCTGTTCCAGCGGCGCATCGGTGGCGGCGATCACCGCGCCACCCAGGCACACGTCACCGTCATACAGCACCAGTGATTGACCGGGGGTAACGGCGCGCTGTGGGCGCGCGAAGGTGACCAGCACGCTGCCATCGTCCAGCACCTGGACCGTACACGGCTCGTCGGGCTGGCGGTAGCGGGTCTGGGCGGTGCATTCGAAGCGCCGTGCCGGCGGCGAACCGGCGATCCAGTGCGCGGTTTCCGAACGCAGGCGCTCGGACAGCATCCACTTGCTGTCGCGGTCCTGGTCCACGTACAGCACGTTGCTGGCCACATCCTTGCCGACCACGTACCACGGCGCGGCCGGGCGTCCACGCACGCCGCCGATGTTCAGGCCCTCGCGTTGGCCCAGGGTGAAATAGAACACGCCCGGATGTTCGGCGATCACGCTGCCGTCGGCCGGGTCGAGGATCTGGCCGGGCCTGGCCGGCAGGTAGCGGCCAAGGAACTCGCGGAAGTCACGCTCGCCGATGAAGCAGATGCCGGTGGAGTCTTTCTTGGCGTGGGTCGGCAGGCTGACGTCACGCGCGATCCGGCGCAGGTCGGTCTTTTCCAGGTCGCCGATCGGGAACAGGGTGGCCGCCAGCTGCTCCTGGCCCAGCTGGTGCAGGAAGTAGCTCTGGTCCTTGGAACGGTCGGCGCCGCGCAGCAGCAGCCACTGGTGGCCGCGCTGGGTCACCCGTGCATAGTGCCCGGTGGCGATGCGTTCGGCGCCCAGCTCGCGGGCGGCATCCAGGAAGTGCTTGAACTTCACTTCGCGGTTGCACAGCACGTCCGGATTCGGGGTGCGCCCGGCGGCGTACTCGGCCAGGAAGTGCTCGAACACGCCCTGCCAGTACTCGCTGGAGAAATCGCGGAAGTGGAACGGGATGCCGAGCAGGCCGCAGACGGCCACCGCATCGCGGCGGTCGTCCTCGGCGCGGCAGTCACCGCTGCCGTCGTCGGCCCAGTTCTGCATGAACAGGCCGGCCACGGCTTCGCCCTGCTGTACCAGGCGCCAGGCGGCGACCGAAGAGTCGACACCTCCGGAGACGCCCACCATCACGCGCGGAGTGCTCATGCGACCTCCCGGACCAGCGAAAGCGGATGGCGCTGGCCACCCAGGTAATCAGCCACCACCTGCCAGACCAGCGGGCTGCGCTGGCGCTCGCCGGCGGCCTGCAGTTCGGCCGGGGTCAGCCACAGCGCGCGGTCGATGCCGGTGTCCAGTGGCTGCGCCGGGTCGTGCGAGACCGGGCGCGCCGCGTAGCAGAAGCGCAGGAAGGCAGTGCCGTCGCCGGCAGTCCACTGGTAGCAGCCGATGAAATGGGTCAGCTGCACCGTCCAGCCGGTTTCCTCGCGGGTCTCGCGCAGGGCCGCCTCGGCCAGGCTTTCGCCCGGCTCGAGGTGGCCGGCCGGCTGGTTCAGCACCTGCCGGCCATCGATGGTCTCTTCAACCAGCAACACGCGGCCGCCGTCGACCACCACCGTGGCAACGGTGGCGTGCGGTGCCCAGCGCGGGTCCGGCGTGGCGTTCAACTCAGAACTCGTCCTTCTTGGTCAGTTCCAGCTCCATGGCGTCGGCGGTGCGGATGGCCGCATCGATGGCGTCGCTGAGCTGGTCGGCAGTGGCATCGGCGTCGATCTTGACCACGAACATGGCGGTGGTGTCCTGCTTTACCCAGCCGCCCATCTTGGCATCCTGCGAATCTTCCAGCAGGCGGTTGGCCACGGCCACCGGGAACTGCTTGGTCTTCGCGTTGTAGGCCGGCGACCAGATCTCGCGGATGTTGTGGGTACCGAAATCTTCCACCGACGAACGCACGTAGACCATCTGGGTGCGGTCACCCTCGACGTCGAAGACCATGCGGTAGTCGCCGTCCTCATCGACTTCGTAGGTGTAGCCCAGCTTGTCCAGATGGCGGGCCACGGCCTTGTCGGCGTCTGCGGCGGCAGCGGAGCCGGTGGCAGCCAGAGCGATCAGGAGGGCGGGGAGAAGGGTCCTTTTCATGAAGATCCTGTGAAACAGTGTTGAGAGAGGGTGCAATTGTGACGGTGGGCGTGCGTGCCGTCCAATCCGCGGCAGGCCGACGCAGGCGCGCCCGAGCCTCTATAATGGCCCGATGCCCCATGAGTCTTCCCCCGATTCCCAGCACGAGCACGGCGTCGCCGTAGAGGCCGCGCGCCCGGAAGTGGCGCCGCCGCCGTTCTACCAGGTGATGCTGCTCAATGACGACTACACCCCGATGGATTTCGTGGTGGATGTGCTGCAGCAGTTCTTCAGCATGGACCTGGACAAGGCCACGCAGGTGATGCTGCACGTCCATACCCGCGGCCGCGGCGTGTGCGGGGTGTTCACCCGCGAAGTGGCCGAGACCAAGGTCGCCCAGGTCAACGAGTACTCGCGGATGAACCAGCACCCGCTGCTGTGCACGATGGAAAAGGCCTGACCGGCTGCCGGTTCTCGTCCGGGCACATCGATCCCGGATGGGTGTGCCCACCAAGGTGGGCACCTACCAAGCGCGGGTCTCACCTCTCCGCCAGCGCCTCCAGCGCCATCCGCGCCACCGCCTCGTCGATGTCGGCGGGGTCGCCATCGTCCCGGAACCACACGGCCGACAGTGCCGCGCTGGCGGCAATCCAGCGCAGCAGGCGCGCCCGTTCCAGCCCAGCCAGCGCGCTGACCTGTTCCAGCCGGGCGGCAAACCGCTCCGGCCGCGTGGCCACGTGGATGCCCGGGCCGCAGAGGTCCGGGTTGCTGAACAGTGTCGTGTAATCGAAGGCGCGATCGCCCAGCAGCCGCTTCGGGTCGATCGCCAGCCAGCCGCGCGCGCCGAAGTCCAGCACATTGTCGTGATGCAGGTCGCCGTGCAGCGGCCGGATTTCCTGTTCCTCTTCCAGCAGGGCCACCGCCAGTGATCTGCACTGTTCCAGCAGTGGCGGCAGCGCGGCCCTTGGCTGCAGCAGGTCGGCGAACCATCTACGGAGGCAGACCAGTTCCGCTGGCGGCGCGCCCCGTGGCCGGTGCAACCGCTGCAGGACCTGGCACAGGATCGCGGTGCAGGCGTCATCGTCGCCCTCGATCGAGCGTTGCCGCAGCGAGTCACCGCGGGCACGCTCGATCAGGATCGCAGGCCCCTCGTGGGCCAGCAGGCGGGCGGCGCCATCGCCGTTCCACCAGCGTAGCAGGCGATGGCTGTTCTGCTCCTCGGTCTCGCTGCTGATCTTCAGCATCGCTGGCTCGTCCGCAGCGGTCAGCACCGGCCAGAGCCGGGCGTGGGGCGTACGGATGGCCGGGCCATCACGCCGCAATCGCCAGCGGCTCAGGTAGGGTTCGCTCATGCTGGGTGGGCTGTCCTGGAGTGAATGAAGATCAAGCGATCTGTACTGCTAACGCCATCTGAACGCAGCAATCCGCTAGGGTGATGGAAATCGCGTAGTCAGGCCGCATATTGTCCCCATCTGCCGCCGGAGTAATCCATGTTCAGCAAAGACCTCGAACACACCATCGGCCAGTGCTACAAGCGCGCCCGTGAGGCCCGGCATGAGTTCATGACGGTCGAACACCTGCTGCTGGCACTGCTCGACAACCCGTCAGCCCAGGCCGTACTGAAGGCCTGTGGTGCCGATGCCGACCGCCTGCGCCAGGAGCTGGAGCAGGCCATCGAGGCCTCCGTGTCCCGCCTGGCGGAAGACGATGGCCGCGACACCCAGCCGACCCTGGGCTTCCAGCGTGTGCTGCAGCGGGCCGTGTACCACGTGCAGTCCTCGGGCAAGAAGGAGGTCACCGGCGCCAATGTGCTGGTCGCCATCTTCGGCGAAAAGGACTCCCACGCCGTCTATTACCTCAACCAGCAGGATGTGACCCGGCTGGATGTGGTCAATTATCTGTCCCATGGCATCGCCAAGCTGGGCGATGAAGGCGAGCAGTCGTCTTCGTCCCCGGAGGGCGAGAGCCGCATGGAAGGCGGGGAGGGCGAGCCCAAGGGGGATGCCCTGACCGAATTCGCCAGCAACCTCAACGACCAGGCCCGGGCAGGTCGCATCGACCCGCTGGTCGGCCGTGCCGACGAGATCGAGCGCACCATCCAGGTCCTGTGCCGCCGCCGCAAGAACAACCCGCTGTACGTCGGTGAGGCGGGCGTAGGCAAGACGGCCATCGCCGAGGGCCTGGCCCGCCGCATCATCGAAGGCTCGGTGCCCGACGTGCTGGCCGACGCGGTGATCTACTCGCTCGACCTGGGCGCACTGGTGGCTGGTACCAAGTATCGTGGCGACTTCGAGAAGCGCCTGAAGAGCGTGCTGACGGCACTGAAGAAGGTGCCCAACGCGGTGCTGTTCATCGACGAGATCCACACCATCATCGGTGCCGGTTCGGCGTCGGGCGGCACCATGGATGCGTCCAACCTGATCAAGCCGGCGCTGGCGTCGGGCGAGCTACGCTGCATCGGCTCGACTACATTCCAGGAATACCGCGGCATCTTCGAGAAGGACCGCGCGCTGGCGCGCCGCTTCCAGAAGATCGACATCGTCGAGCCGACGGTGGGCGAGACCTACGAGATCCTGCAGGGCCTGAAGTCCAAGTACGAGCTGCATCACGGTGTGACCTATTCCGACGAAGCCCTGCAGGCCGCAGTGGACCTGTCGGTGAAGCACATCGGCGACCGCCTGCTGCCGGACAAGGCCATCGACGTGATCGACGAGGCCGGTGCCCGCCAGCGCCTGCTGCCCGAGGAGCAGCGCAAGGAGCTGATCGACGTCGAGGAGGTCGAGGCGATCGTGGCCAAGATGGCGCGGATCCCGGCCAAGCAGGTCAGTGCCACCGACAAGGATGTGCTGCAGCACCTGGAGCGCAATCTGAAGATGGTGATCTTCGGCCAGGACCCGGCCATCGAGACGCTGTCCTCGGCGATCAAGCTGGCCCGTTCGGGCCTGGGCAACCCGGAAAAGCCGATCGGCAACTTCCTGTTCGCCGGCCCGACCGGTGTCGGCAAGACCGAAGTGACCAAGCAGCTGGCGTTGCAGCTGGGCATCGAGCTGGTCCGCTTCGACATGTCCGAGTACATGGAGCCGCATTCGATCAGCCGCCTGATCGGCGCGCCTCCGGGCTACGTCGGTTTCGACCAGGGCGGCCTGCTGACCGAGAAGATCGTCAAGACGCCGCATTGCGTGCTGCTGCTGGATGAGATCGAGAAGGCGCATCCGGACATCTTCAACATCCTGTTGCAGGTGATGGACCGCGGTGTGCTGACCGATACCAACGGTCGCGAAGCGAACTTCAAGAACGTGGTGCTGGTGATGACCACCAATGCCGGCGCCGCGCAGGCCTCGCGGCGGTCGATCGGCTTCACCAAGCAGGACCATGCCACCGACGCGATGGAGACCATCCGCCGCAGCTTCACCCCGGAATTCCGCAACCGTCTTGACGCGGTGGTGCAGTTCCAGGCGCTGGGCTTCGAGCACATCCTGCGCGTGGTCGACAAGTTCCTGATCGAGCTGGAGATGCTGCTGCAGGACAAGCACGTCAGCCTGTCGGCCACCCCGACCGCGCGCGACTGGCTGGCCCATCATGGTTTCGACCCGCTGATGGGTGCCCGTCCGATGGCCCGCGTGATCCAGGACAAGATCAAGCGTCCGCTGGCCGACGAACTGCTGTTCGGCAAGCTGGTCAACGGCGGCAAGGTCAGCATCGACGTGCGCGACGACGAGCTGGTGGTCGAGACCCAGGCCGAGCCGGAGCGGCTGCTGCCGGTCACGGTGGAATGAGCTGACGCCGCAGGCCTGGCGTGAAAGACTGGAAATGACAAGGGCGGCTTCGGCCGCCCTTGTCGCATGCACTGCAACTCAACGCCCCTGCTGCGCCAGCCGCCTGAAGGTCGCCGCATCGATCGGTTCGATCCGGGTCACGGTGCAGTGGTTGCTGTCGGTTTTCAGTGTGCTGCGGGCATCGCCGCAGATCCGTTCAGGGGTACTGGGCGTGAAGAAGACATAGCTGGCCGAGGCGGCAGCGCCCAGGCAGCGCTTCTGCAGGTGCACCCGATAGTGGTTGTCACCGTCGCGCAGCAGCACCTCGCGTTCCGTGCTGGAGGGGCGGATATCACGATTGGCGCCGAGGGCAATGCACTCGGACGCGTTGGAGGGCTTGCTGGGTTCAGCGGCGAATGCCGCCAGGGGGAGGCTGACCAGCAGAACTGCCGGCAGCAGGACGTGCGGGAGCAGGGCGTTCATGATCGGGAGGGGGTGGCGATCCGGACTGGATCGGATCCCACGATGCCGCGGCGGCTGCAGGCGCGAATCTGCCGCAAGCGGGGCTGACCGACGCCACGGTGAGCTCGGTCACGGTGACCTCCGGCAGGGCCGGATTCCGGGCATGACAAAAGGCCAGCAACCAGGGCTGGCCTTTTCGAGTGGCGCCAAGCGCCGACCGCTTACTTCATGCGGTAGGTGATACGACCCTTGGTCAGGTCATACGGGGTCATTTCAACCTTGACCCGGTCACCGGTGAGGATGCGGATGTAGTTCTTGCGCATGCGGCCGGAGATATGGGCGATGATTTCGTGCCCATTTTCCAGGCGAACGCGGAAAGTGGTGTTCGGCAGCGTCTCGCTGACGGTGCCCTCGAACTCGATGGAATCGTCTTTCGACATGTAGTCCTGTGCGGTTCAGAAAACGGCCACGCTGGGCCTAAGGCGCGGTATTTTACGCGTGACGGCGCCAGCTTGCAAAGTTTGTGTTAACCCCCGGCCAAACGCCGTGCTGGCAGGCGTCCAACCGCTTGGGTCCACGGGCCTTCCCGGCCGTCACCGCGCACGGCCCGGCGCACGTGCTGCAGGAATTCCGCGCGCGGCAGGTGCTCGGCGCCCATCCGCAGCAGGTGCGGATTCTCCACCTGGGCATCGATCAGTTCCCAGCCCCAACCATGCAGGGTGGATGCCAAGGCGGCCAGGGCGATCTTGGAGCCGCCGCTGGCACCACTGAACATGCTTTCGCCGAAGAACATCGACCCGATTGCCACCCCGTAGATGCCACCGACGAGGGTCTGCCGGTCCCAGACTTCAAACGAATGGGCAAAGCCCAGGTCGTGCAGCTGGCCGTAGGCCTCGACCATCGCCGGGCTGATCCAGGTGCCGTCCTGGCCGGGCCGCGGTGCTGCCGCACAGGCGCGCATCACGCGGCTGAAGGCGGTGTCGGCGGTGACCTCCCACGTACTGCTGCGTAGCTGGCGGCGGAACCGGCTGGACAGATGCACGCCCTCGGTGCGGAACACCATGCGCGGGTCCGGCGACCACCACAGGATCGGCTCGCCCTCGCTGAACCACGGAAAGATGCCGCCAGCGTAGGCATTGAGCAGGCGCACCGGGTGCAGGTCGCCGCCGACGGCGAGCAGGCCGTCGGGCTGGCGCAGCGCGGTCTCGGCTGGAGGAAAGGGGGCGTCCGGCGCATCAGCCAGGCGCCAGGGCAGCTGGCGGGTCATGCCCTCATTGTATTCGCCGTGGTGACCGCTGATGTCTGGCAACATCAGTGTCCAACGGCAAGGAGCCCACGCATGAGTGACGCGATCACCGCCATCCTCGATGTGCACGACAACCCGCGCACGTGCAACGACAGCCAGGGCATGCTGCTGGCGCTGGCGCTGGCGACTGAGCAGCCGGGTCAGCTCGGTGCGCTGATGCGGCTGGCCCTTGCCCGGCGTTCACCCAGCTCGGCCTTTCTCGACATGACGCTGGATCTGCTGCCCGACGAAGCGGTTGCGCCGGTCTGTGCCGAGGCCTGGCGTCGCTATCGTGATGGCGAGCGCGGTGAGCTGCTGGCCAGCGTGATCGAATTCGCCAGCTACCAGGCGCCGCAGGTGCTGCAGGACGACTGGGAGGCCTTGCTGGCGATTGCCAGTGAGAATGAGCTGCAGCTGGCTTCGCAGGTGTGGCGGGGCCTGCCGTCTGCCACTGCCGTGCAGTGGGCGCAGATTCTGGCCGAAGCCGATGACGATCGCGAAATGGCGCGGGCCAGGGCGCTGCTGCTCGCGGCGCAGCCCGAGAGCTATGCCGTTGCCCGCGGGTACCTTGCTGACTGGGGCGCGCTGGATGCTGAGGTCTGGGCGCATTGGGCCGGCGTGGCCGATGGGCCGCTGCCGCGCCGCTTGCATGGGGAGCGGCCGCTGCACATCCGCTTTGGCCGCGAGCAGCATCGCGCGCAGCAGGCGGACGAACCGAGCTGGCGCAAGCGTATCTGGCGTCTGCACCCGACCTGGAACGGTGGGCAGGTGCACCATGCGGGGCAGATGGGAGGGCCGCTGGAAGCGTTGTGTGGCAGCTGCCATGCACCGCTGCAGCGCCTGATGCGAACTGACGCTGCCGCGCTGCAGCCGGGCGCGGCGGGTGAGATCACGCTGGGCCTGTGTCTGGACTGCTGCGGCTGGGAAGACCCGCCCGTGCGCTTCTATCGCCACGATGCCGTCGGCCTGCCCAGCTGCCACCCAAGCCAGCGTCTGGAGGTGCCGGCCACGCCGATCGACAGCGGCGACCTGATGCGTGCCGAGATCGGCCTGGTCGCCATGGATACCATGCGGTGGCAGCAGCAGGACTGGGGCCAGTCCAACCATCGGCAGAACCTGTCGCGCGTGGGCGGCGCGCCCAGCTGGGTGCAGAGTGCCTGGTACCCGGCGTGCATCGATTGCGGCGAGGAGATGTCCTTCGTGATGCAGCTGGATTCGACGCTGCCGACCACGAGTGAGGGCACGCTGCTGTGGGGCAGCGGCGGCATGCTCTATACGTTCTGGTGCGCGACGTGTCGGGTGAGCGGGCACTTCTGGCAGTGCACCTGAGCACAGCGCCCTCGCCATTGTCCTGATAGGTGCCAACGTTGGTTGGCGCGCCCCACTGCCCTGGTAGGTGCCAACCTTGGTTGGCACGCTTCTCGGCGCCGCGCCAGTCGAGCCAGCTCGGCACTACGGCTCTATGCGGAACGGCCCATGCCCCTGCAGCTCCTGCTGGTAGCGCCGCACATCGCGCCGTTCCTGCCGGCACCAGTCCTGCAGTGCTTCTTCGAAATCCTCATCGGCCACCCAGTGCCGGCTGCGCACCAGCGTCGGCAGGAAGCCCCGCGCCAGCTTGTGCTCGCCCTGTGCACCCGGTTCGAATCGGGTCAGCCCTTCGCGCAGGCAGTATTCGATACCCTGGTAGTAGCAGGCCTCGAAGTGCAGGCCGGGCAGGGTGGCGCCGCCCCAGTAGCGGCCGTACAGGGTGTCGCCACCGCGCAGGCACAGCGCGCCGGCAATCGGCTCGCCGTCCTGTTCGGCCAGGAACAGCACCAGCCCGCGACCCAATGAAATGGCCAGATGGCGCAGGAAGGCCTCGGTCAGCGCCGGAGCGTTGCCGTATTCGAGGAAGGTCTGCAGATAGAAGCGGTACATTGCCTGCAGGTCGGCGCGGCTGGCTTCATCGCCGTGCACCACGCGGAAGGTGATGCCCTGGCGGGTGACCTTGGCCCGTTCCTGGCGGATGTTCTTGCGATGCTTGTGGTTCATCGCGCCAAGGAACTGCTCGAACGTGGCCCAATCGCCCGGGTTCTGCCACTGGAACTGCACGTCTTCGCGCAGCAGCCAGTCATCGCCGAACAGCGCCTCGTCCACTGCGGTGTGGAAGTTGATATGGGCCGAGGACACGTCCAGTGCCGGCAGCGTCTCGCGCAATGCCGGCAGCAAGGTGGCGCGATCTGAATCGTGACGGGCCAGCAACCGCGGGCCGGTGACCGGTGAGTACGGCACCGCGCCCAGCCACTTCGGATAGTAGTCGCGGCCATGACGGGCATACGCGTTGGCCCACGCATGGTCGAACACGAACTCGCCGTGCGAATTGGTCTTCAGGTAGCCCGGAATGGCGCCGACCAAGCTGTCGCCTTCCCAGAGCGTGAAGTGCCGGGGCTGCCAGCCCCAGTCCTCGCGCAGGCAGCCGTGCTGTTCAAGGCCTGAGAGGAAGGCGTGGCTGACGAAGGGGTTCTCCCCGTCGTGCAGGGCATTCCAGTCGGTGGCGGGGATGGACTGCAGGGAGTCGAGGAAGCGGGGGGAAGGCATGAGGGAAGGATAGGGCAGATGAAACAGAAAGGCCGACGCACTGGCGTCGGCCTTTCATCCGGAGTCGGGCGTGGCTCGGCCCTACAGGAGCGGGTCAGCCTCTCAGCTGGCCTTGCCCTGTGCGTCCAGGTAGCGCTCGGCATCCAGCGCGGCCATGCAGCCGAAGCCGGCCGAGGTGATCGCCTGGCGGTAGTGCTGGTCGGCCACGTCGCCGGCGGCGAACACGCCTTCCACCGAGGTCTGGGTGGCATTGCCGCCTAGGCCCGAGCGGATTTCCAGGTAGCCGTTGTTCATCGCCAGCTGGCCATCGAACAGGGTGGTGTTCGGGTGGTGGCCGATGGCCACGAAGAAGCCGTGGGCGTCGATGTCGCGGGTGCTGCCGTCCAGGGTGGACTTCACGCGCACGCCGGTCACGCCGGCATCATTGCCCAGCACTTCTTCCACCTGGTGGTGCCAGACGGTCTCGATCTTGCCTTCGGCCACCTTCTTGAACAGCTTGTCCTGCATGATCTTTTCCGCCTTCAGTGTGTCGCGGCGGTGGACCAGGTAGACCTTGCGGGCGATGTTGGACAGGTACAGGGCCTCTTCCACGGCGGTGTTGCCGCCACCGACCACGACCACGTCCTGGTCGCGGTAGAAGAAGCCGTCACAGGTGGCGCAGGCGGACACACCGCGGCCCTTGAACTCGTCTTCGGTCGGGATGCCCAGGTACTTGGCGGTGGCGCCGGTGGCGATGATCAGCGCATCGCAGGTGTACTCGTGGCTGTCGCCGATCAGCTTGAACGGACGCTGCGACAGGTCGGCGGTGTGGATGTGGTCGAAAATGACCTCGGTCTCGAAGCGCTCGGCATGGGCCTGCATGCGCGCCATCAGGTCCGGGCCCATCAGGCCGTGGGCGTCACCCGGCCAGTTGTCCACCTCGGTGGTGGTCATCAGCTGGCCGCCCTGCTGCAGGCCGGTGATGACGACCGGCTTCAGGTTGGCGCGGGCGGCGTAGACGGCGGCGGTCCAACCGGCCGGGCCGGAACCGAGGATGACGAGGCGCTGGTGGCGGGAGGGCAGGCTGGTGCTCATGTAAACTCGCGAAAAGGTAGATGGGACAAGGCGCTGGCGATGTTTGCGCAGCATCCTTGGCTGGTCATAGAGTGGCGGCTGGGGCAGGGCGATTCAAGCCGATGAACGGAACGCCGTCATCCAGCAGTGGTTTCGGCCCCCGGATTGGCCTGCCGGACGTCGCATAACTGAAAACTGACGCCGTCTCATTTATTATCAATCACTAACAGCGCATTCCAAAGGTATGGTCTAAGGTGGCGAAGCAGGTCCCCGAACGCTCCAAGTCCGACGACAGCAAGGCGTCACGTCGCACGGCCGCGGCGGCGACGACCGACAATCCACGCCGCCAGCGTCTCTGGCGCGATCTGGGCCTGATCGCCATCGCGCCGGCCCTGCTGTACCTGGCGGCCAGTCTTTTCACCTATTCAGCGACTGATCCGGGCTGGTCGCATACCGGCAGCGTGGTCGCGCCGGTGCACAATCTGGGTGGCCGCGCCGGGGCCTGGATCGCCGACGTGCTGCTGCAGCTGTTCGGCTACATCGCCTTCCTGCTGCCGGTGGTGCTCGGCGCGCTGGCGTGGATCGCCATGTTCGGGCTCAAGCGCGAGAGCAAGGGCGAGAACGACCTGGATCCTGCGCTGCGCCTGGTCGGCCTGGTCGGTTTCCTCATCGCTGGCACCGGCTTCCTGCACGTGCGCCTGTTCAGTGGCGACGTCTCCAGTGCCGGCGGCATCCTCGGCAAGCTGGTGGGCAATTCGCTTACGGTGGGCTTCGGCGCGCTGGGCGCCAACCTGTTCGTGCTGGTGCTGCTGCTGGCCTCGATCACCCTGGCCACCGGGCTGTCCTGGTTCACGGTGATGGAGAAGATCGGCCGTGGCGTGATGTCGCTGGCGCCGTTGCTGGAACGCAAGAAGGAAGAAGTCACCGAGTGGAAGCAGACCCGGGTGATGCGCGAGGAGCGCCAGGAAGTGCGCAAGGCCGACGCCGAGGTGCGCGCCAAGCGCGAACCGGTGAAGATCGAGCCGCGTCCGGAGCCGGTGATCGAGAAGAGCGATCGGGCCAAGCGCGATACCCAGATTCCGATGTTCCGCGGCGTCAACGGTGATGGCTCGGACCTGCCGCCGCTGGCACTGCTGGATGATCCCAAGCCGCAGCCCAAGGGCTACGACGAAGAGACGCTGGAGACCCTGTCGCGGCAGATCGAGTTCAAGCTGAAGGACTTCCGCATCGATGCGCAGGTGGTCGGCGCCAATCCCGGCCCGGTCATCACCCGCTTCGAGATCGAGCCGGCACCGGGCATCAAGGTCAGCCAGATCAGTTCGCTGGACAAGGACATCGCGCGCGGCTTGTCGGTGAAGTCGGTGCGCGTGGTCGACGTCATTCCGGGCAAGTCGGTGATCGGCCTGGAAATCCCCAACGTCACCCGCGAGATGATCTTCCTGTCCGAGCTGCTGCGCTCGAAGGAATATGACAAGTCGGCCAGTGTGCTGACCCTGGCGCTGGGCAAGGACATCGCCGGTCGCCCGACCGTGGCCGACCTGGCACGCATGCCGCATCTGCTGGTGGCCGGTACCACCGGTTCGGGCAAGTCGGTGGCGGTCAACGCGATGGTGCTGAGCCTGTTGTTCAAGGCCTCGCCGAAAGACCTGCGGATGCTGATGATCGACCCGAAGATGCTCGAACTGAGCGTCTACCAGGGCATCCCGCACCTGCTGGCACCTGTGGTCACCGACATGAAGGAGGCCGCGAACGGCCTGCGCTGGTGCGTGGCCGAGATGGAGCGCCGCTACAAGCTGATGAGCGCAGTGGGCGTGCGCAACCTGGCCGGCTTCAACAAGAAGGTGAAGGAAGCCCAGGACGCAGGACAGCCGCTGATGGACCCGCTGTTCAAGCCGAACCCGGAGCTCGGCGAGGCACCGCGTCCGCTGGAAACGCTGCCGTTCATCGTCATCTTCATCGACGAATTCGCCGACATGATGATGATCGTCGGCAAGAAGGTGGAAGAGCTGATCGCGCGCCTGGCGCAGAAGGCGCGTGCGGCCGGCATCCACCTGATCCTGGCCACGCAGCGCCCGTCGGTGGACGTGATCACCGGCCTGATCAAGGCCAACATCCCGACCCGTATCGCCTTCCAGGTCAGCTCCAAGATCGACTCGCGCACCATCCTCGACCAGTCCGGCGCGGAAACACTGCTGGGCCACGGCGACATGCTGTACCTGCCGCCGGGCACCGCGCTGCCCGAGCGCGTGCATGGTGCGTTCGTGTCCGACGATGAAGTGCATCGCGTGGTCGAGCACCTCAAGGCGATGGGCCCTGCCGACTATGTGGACGGCGTGCTGGACGAAGTGCAGACGATGGGCGACGGCGTGGTCGTCGGCGCCACCGGCCTGCCCGAGAACAGTTCGTCCGGCGACGAGTCCGACCCGTTGTATGACGAAGCACTGCGGGTGGTCACCGAGACCCGCCGTGCATCGATTTCCGGCGTGCAGCGCCGGCTGAAGATCGGCTACAACCGTGCAGCGCGACTGATCGAGGCCATGGAAGCGGCCGGCGTGGTCAGCCCGCCCGAGCACAATGGCGACCGCACGGTGCTGGCACCGCCGCCGCCGAAGTAAGACCCGACGTATCCCCCACGACGTCCAAGGAACCGACGCATGCTTCACCCCGTACCAAGCGCGCTGGCACTGGCGCTGGCAGCCTTCCTGGCTGCCGGCCCGGCACTGGCAGACACCGCCACCTCCGCGCCCGCCACGGCGCCGCCTTCCACCAGCGGCGATACCGAAGCCAGCAATAACTTCAGCATTGTCCGTTACCGCGCCGACTACCAGGTGCGGCCGGATGCCGGCAATGTGCAGACCGAAACCTACGAAGTGCTGCTCAAGACCAAGGCCTCGGTCGAGCAGTTCAGCCAGGTGCGGCTGAGCTACAGCGAGAAGATGGAAACCCTGGAGGTGCTTGGCGCCTACACCATCACCGCCGACGGCCAGCGCCGTGACGTGCCGGCCGACCGCATCTACACCCAGGAAAGCTACTCCAGCGCCTCGGCGGCGATGTATGCCGACCGCAAGGTGCGGGTGATCGTGTTCCCGAACCTGGCCCCGGGCACCCGTCTGTACTACCAGGTGCGCCGCACCCAGGCCACGCCGTACTTCCCGGGCTATTTCGGCCTGTGGGAGACCTTCAATGTGTTCACCGAGTACGAGGACGCCGAAGTTACCCTGAGTGCGCCGGCCAACCTGCCGATGTTCATCGACAGCCGCGGCGTGCAGGGCAGCGATCGGCCGACGGTGAAGAATGGCCAGGCGCAGTGGCGCTGGCGCTACCAGCGTCGCGAGGCGATGCCGGCGCAGAACTGGTCGGCGGCGGGCTGGGAGTTCGGCCCGAACATCATGGCCAGTACCTATCGTGACTGGTCGCAGATGGGTCGCGCCTACCAGCTCAAGGCGGGCCCGGCGGCCGAGGTGACCCCGGCGCTGCAGGCGCTGGCTGATGAGATTACCGCTGGTATCAGCGACCGCCGCGAGCAGGCTGATGCGCTGTATCGCTGGGTTGCGCAGAACATCCGCTACGTGGCGGTGTACCTGGGCAATGGCGGGCTGGAGCCGAACAGCGCGCAGAGCATCCTCGACAACCACTATGGTGACTGCAAGGACCATGTGACGATCCTGGAGGCGCTGCTGGCGGCCAAGGGCATCGCCAGCTCGCCGGTGCTGATCGGTGCGGGCGGTGGCCCGACGTTGCCGAAGATTCCGGTGCTGGGCCGCTTCAACCACGCCATCACCTACATTCCCGAGTTTGATCTGTACCTGGATTCGACCACCGCGTGGGCGCGCTTCGGTCAGCTGCCGGAAGGTGATCTGGGTGCGCCGGTGATGCGTACCCGTGACGCCACGCTGGCGCGCACCCCGGCCAACACGCCGGAGCGTAACGCCACCTCGATGGAAGTACGTTTCACCTTCGACGCCAACGGCAACCTGCGCGGCGAGACCATTCCGAAACTGGGCGAGAACGCCGAGATCGGCATGCGTGCCCAGTTCTCCCAGCTCAACGCGCAGAACCGTGCGCGCGCTGAAGAGCAGATCATGGCCGCCTCCGGTTTCGATGGGCGAGGGCAGCTGCAGATCCAGGGCGTGCCGGTCGATCTGACCCGGCCGTTTGGCTATCGCATGGCGTTCCAGGCCGAGGACTACGCCGACTTCAGCGTGGCCGGCGGCATGGCCGTGCCGGACCCGCCGGGTGGCGAATCGGTGCGTGGCTTGTACGCCACCGCCTCGGCGCCGGCCAACGAGACACCGTTCTACTGCAATGCCAGCCTGCGCGAGGAAACCTATCGCCTGCAGTTCCCGGCCAATGCGCCGATCATCGCCATCCCGGCCAGCCAGCGTTTCGCCAATGCCGCCGGCGAGTACCGGGTGGACTGGAGTCGCGAGGGCCAGGAGGTGATCGTGCACCACCGCTTGCAGCAGAATGCAGTGCGTGGGCCAGAGGCGTTATGCCAGCCGCAGGACTATCCGGCGTTCCGCGCGCTGTATCGCGAAGTGCGGCGTGGCTTCCGCGGCCAGGTGCTGTACGGCAAGCTGCCGGGATCCGGTGGCTGAATCGCCGATGGACGTTCAGGGCGGCATAATGTCGCCCTGATCGCCCATTCATCTTTCCCCGGGCACACTGGCAACCACCTTTCCTAGCGCCCGCGCCTACAGGATTCCCGCATGAACTTCCGCTTCCGCCGTTTCCTTGCCACCACCACCCTGGCCGTGGCCTGCGCCGCCGCCGGCAGCGCCTGGGCTGGCGCCCGCGACGACCTGAAGACCTTCACCAGCGGCCTGAAGGGCCTGGATGGCCAGTTCAGCCAGCAGGTGTTCGACAGCCGTGGCAAGGTGAAGGAATCGACCAGTGGCCGTGTGGCGCTGTCGGCGCCGCGCCTGTTCCGTTGGGAATACGTGCGCCCGCACGAGCAGCTGATCGTGGCCGACGGCAGGAAGGTCTGGATGTACGAGCCGGACCTGGAGCAGGCCACCGTGCGCGAGCAGGGCAAGGAAGAGCAGAACAGCCCGCTGACCGCGCTGATCAATCCGGCGCTGCTGGAGCAGCAGTACGACGTCAGCGAAGAGGCCGCGCAGCGCGACGGCCTGCAGTGGCTGTCGCTGTCGCCGAAGCGCGAGACCGAAGCCAGCTTCCAGTACGCCGCGCTGGGCTTCAACGCGCAGGGGCTGGCCAAGATGGAAATCACCGATGCGGTTGGCCAGCGTACCGTGATCAGCTTCAGTGGCTGGAAGCGCAACCCGGGCTTCGCCGCCGGCACCTTCAGCTTTACGCCGCCGAAGGGCACTGACGTCATCGGTAATTGATGGTGGTCGCCGGGCATGGCCTGGCCCTACCTGCTCTGGTGGGTGCCAACCGGCACCGCCTTGGTGGGTGTCAACCTTGGTTGACACGCTGTTGATCTGCCGGCCAGCGGCCGGCACTACCAGACATCGCGTCCCACCCGCCGGGCACGGCCCGGCGCTACCGTTTGGCGGCGCGGTACAATGACCGGGTGCCAAGACATCGCTCCACTTCATTCCCCGGACCCGATCTGCTGAGCGTCGATCGGGAACACATGCGCCCGCTGGCCGAGCGCATGCGCCCTCGCACCCTGGACGAAATGGTCGGGCAGAAGCGCCTGCTGGCGCCGGACAGTGCGCTGCGCCGCGCGGTCGAATCCGGTCGCGTGCATTCGATGATCCTGTGGGGGCCGCCGGGCTGCGGCAAGACCACGCTGGCGCTGCTGCTGGCCGAGTACGCTGATGCGGAATTCCGCGCCATCTCTGCCGTGCTGTCCGGCCTGCCGGAGGTGCGCCAGGTGCTGGCCGAGGCCGCGCAACGCTTCGCCGAAGGCCGCCGCACCGTGCTGTTCGTGGATGAGGTGCACCGCTTCAACAAGGCGCAGCAGGATGCGTTCCTGCCGCATATCGAGCGCGGCACCATCCTGTTCGTCGGTGCCACCACCGAGAATCCATCCTTCGAGCTGAATTCGGCGCTGCTGTCGCGTTGCCGCGTGCATGTGCTGGAAGGCGTTTCGCCCACAGACATCGTTGAGGCGCTGGAGCGTGCGCTGGGTGACCGCGAACGCGGCCTGGGTGAAGAGCACATCGAGGTCGCTCCCGAGCTGCTGCTGGAAATTGCGACCGCCGCCGACGGCGACGTGCGCCGTGCGCTGACCCTGCTGGAGATCGCCGCCGAGCTGGCGGGCGGGGAGGGTGGGCGCATCACGCCGCAGACCCTGACCCAGGTGCTGGCCGATCGCACCCGTCGCTTCGACAAGGGCGGCGAGCAGTTCTACGACCAGATCTCGGCACTGCACAAGTCGGTACGCAGTTCCAACCCGGATGCCGCACTGTACTGGCTGACCCGCATGCTCGATGGCGGCTGCGATCCGTCTTACCTGGCGCGCCGGCTGACCCGCATGGCCATCGAGGATATCGGCCTGGCCGACCCGCGTGCGCAGAGCATGGCGCTGGAAGCGTGGGACATCTATGAGCGACTGGGCAGTCCGGAGGGCGAACTCGCGTTCGCCCAACTGGTGCTTTATCTGGCCAGCACGGCGAAGTCGAATGCCGGCTATGCGGCCTTCAACCAGGCCAAGTCCGATGTGCGCGAGAGCGGCACAGAAGAAGTGCCGCTGCACCTGCGCAATGCGCCGACCAAGCTGATGAAGGAACTGGGCTACGGCGCCGAGTACCAGTATGACCACGATGCGGAGGGTGGCATCGCGCTCGACCAGACCGGTTTCCCGGATGCGATGGGCGAACGGGTGTACTACAACCCGGTGCCGCGCGGGCTGGAAATCAAGTTGAAGGAAAAGCTGGATCGTTTGCGCGCCGAGCGTGAGGCGGCAAGGGCCGCGAAGGGCCGCTGACCCGGTTCATGTGGCGTCGAGCCATGCTCGACTGCTTTTCGCAGCACTTCACGGCTCCTGACAGCCGAGCATGGCTTGGCTCTACATTGTCCTGCACGCGTTCATTTGGCACACTGCGCGGCTACTTTTTCAAGGATCGATGCCGTGCAGGAAATGATTCTGCCGTTGAAGCGCTACGCCCAGTTCGAGGGCCGCGCCAACCGCCGCGAATACTGGATGTACCAGCTGTTCCTGTTCCTGGTCGCAACCGCGGTGATGCTGCTGGCTGGCGTGCTGGCGATCCTCCTGCGCAACAGTGCCGATGCACTGGCTGGCATCCTGATCGGCATGGTGGTGCTGCTGTGTGTGATGTGGCTGGCCACGATCGTGCCACTGATCGCCGTGACCGTGCGCCGCCTACATGACTGCAACCAGTCGGGCTGGTTGTACCTGCTGGCATTGGTGCCGGGTGGGGGCATCGTGATCCTGATCTTCGCGCTGCTGCCGGGCACGCCGCAGGAGAACATTTATGGTCCGGTTCCTACGGGGCCGTGATGATGCATGAGTCGAGCATGGCTCGACGCTACAGAGGCAAAGAAATGAAGCCGGCATTTTGCCGGCTTCAGCTTTACTTGACGGCGCAATCGCCGAAGGACAGGTAATCGGTGCCCGAGCTGAACTGCAGCGTGCAGCTGGCGGTGAAAGTCGCGCCTTCTTCCAGTGCGCCCAGCTTGGCCGCCTGCTGTTCGTCGTCGCTGGTCAGCCGGGCCAGGACATTGCCCTGGTCATCGCCGGCCTCGATCAGTGGCTCGCCCGCCAGGTTGCTGGAAACGCTCAGTGCTACGGCAGTGAATGTCACCGTCTGGTTGAGTTGGTCCATGCCCAGTGACGAATTGCCGGCCTCTTCAAAGGCCTGGTAGAGCGTTGGGAGATCCTGCGCGGCATGGGCGGCCAACGGCGCGAGCAGGCCGAGGGTAAGGGCGATCAGTGCGGTGTGCTTCAAGGGTTCTCACAATCATGGGATCCAATCCCATGGCGGTTGTGGCGCGAATGGGCGCGGCCAGCACGGCGGTGAGCTACCCGACGTCCGGCTGCGCTGGAAGCAGGGCGATCCAATGCCCTGTTGGGCTGCAACATAGGGGAAGTACCGCGTCCTGTTCAACTGGAGCGTCCGCTCGCAACGGCGAGGCCGAGGCTCGATTCAAGCCTTCCGGACCTGCTGTTCGTGCAGATCGGGCATGGCCGGCTGACCTGTGCCGGTGTACAGACCGGCGCACCGGCGAAATTGAGAATGAATGAGACGGGCGTAATTGAGCCTTGCCGCGATCTTCACCTAGGGTGACGCGCCGTGCAGCGTGCAGCGTGCACGCGCGCCGTCGACCATGGGGTCGTCGCGGCCCTTCCTACCTGTCCATAACCATGAAGCCACATCCGCTTGCCAGCAGCCGCATGAGCGAACTGCAATGGAGCGAGGTCAAACGTCACCTGGCCCTCCCGCTGCGCGCACGCGTCCACCGCCGGGATGATGCCTATCGGCAATTCATCGAGGCCGTACTTTGGGTTGCGAGGGGAAATGCCCCCTGGGCCAGCATCCCCGAAGAGGCCGGGCCGTGGCGTCCGATCTATGTCCGCTATGTCCGCTGGGCGGAGTTGGGGTACTGGGCCGACGTTTGTGATGGACTCGGGGTGAACAGCCCCCTGGGTGCGGCGCTGCGCGCCCATGTAGAGCGCAGCCGGGCCCGCAGTGAATGGCGGCAGCAGCGGCGAGGCGCCGTTTCCTGATGTTCTTTGTGCTGCCTGTTTCGCTAGCAACACATTGAAAAGTCTGGGAAAAATTTCGAATGAGATGGAATGAGAACGAATGAGCGGGCCCTAGATGTCGCGCTGGCCTGCGGTTCCTAGCATTCCGTTCCATGGCACTCGATATGTGCCTTTTGTCTCATTCACACGGACTGACAGATGAAAGCGATGTCTTCTCGCCCCAGCGGGCGACTGCTGTTGCTCGACGGGCAGGATTGTCCGGTTCCGCCGCCGGACTGATCCCGGCCGCACCCGGACGGTCCGCCAAGGCTCCAGTCCGATCCTCTTGAAGCGTTCCTGTCCCGATGCCGCGCCGAGCGGCGCGGCTGGGCGGGTGCGCGTCCCGATTTCGCCAGGCCGCGCGTGCCCGGTCAACGTTTCGATAGATAAGGATCCATAACATGAACAGAATTTTCAGCAAAGTCTGGAGTAAGGCGCTGGGCAGGCTGGTTGTAGCGTCCGAGCTGGCGTCGCGCCAGGGTTCGGGTACCAGCCGTGGTGCCACGGTTTCCGCAGGGCCGATCAACCGAAGCCTGCTCGGTGCTGCGGTGGTTGCCGCAATGATGGGGCTGCCGACCGAGGTGCTGGCAGGTAATGGTATCCATATCAATTCGGGTTCCGATGGCGAATGCGTGAGCATCAACGAGCCGGGATGGAGCCCCTTTACACAGACCCAGACGCAGCTGCTGAACAACAACATCAATTTCAAGGACACCGATCCCAAATGCGGTGCCTTTCCGAACTCACCCAACGGAGTACTGTTTTATCGTCCGGCGGCAGTGGATGGCGTGGGAGCAACATCACTCGGCTTGGGTGGGGATCTATGGGTCAATGGAAAAGTCAGCCTGAACCCGACTGGTCTTGCCAGGATCGACGTCAAAAGCCTTGCATTTGGTCTCAATGCTACGGCGACTAACGCTAACGATTGGGCAATTGGTGAAGGTGCCAAAGCGGACTCCGCTGAGAAGAGGGACGCGGAAACCGGCGCTGCCGGCAACGCCTTGGCAATTGGTAACAACTCGTTGGCCGAGCACACGGAAGCACTGGCTTTGGGACTTAGCACGAGAGCGCGAGCCCCGCTCTCGACTGCAGTGGGCCGCAGTGCCAGTATCGGTGCCGGCGGTCACTCCGCAACAGCAGTTGGGCGTTTTGCTCAAGCAAATGGGCACAGCACTACCGCAATTGGTCGTGACACGATCGCACGGGCCGAGCAGTCCACGGCGGTCGGGTATGGCGCGAGAACCGGCAACAATGCCAGCCGAGCCGTGGCGATCGGTGCGAGTGCTCAGGCGATTGGATTGGAATCGCTGGCGATGGGTAGCGGCGCAATGGTCAGCGCCGGGATGAACAATGCAGTTGCCATTGGCAAGGATTCACGGGGTAACGCCGCCGACACGGTCGCGATCGGCGTCGGGGCGGTGGCCGAACACTTCAACAGCGTTGCGCTCGGTACGGCTGCGCGGACTGCTCCGCATCGCGTTGTTTCGCCGACGGACCTCAATGGCACACGCTACAACTTCCTGCCCCCGGGCCTTGCAGAAGCGAATGTGAATGGCGTCGTCAGCGTGGGCAGCGAAGCCGTATCCCGACAGCTCGTCAATGTCGCTCCGGGCGTGCTCGATGCGACCAGCTACGACGCCGTCAATGGCTCGCAGCTGTTTGCCGCGTATCAGGAAATCAATAAGTTGGGTCAGAAGGACGTAGCGCTGGCTGCCAAGGACGCCGAGCTGGAGGATCGCCTGAACAAACTGCCCAAGGGCATCGATGGCGCAACGGTGGCAGCGGCAATCGGTCCAGGTACACAAGTGGATGGTAATGGCAGGCTTTCTCTGCCGCAGCTGGCGCTCAAGAGCCTCGGTCGACAACCCGATGACGTCACCGTCCCGGCGGCGCAGCCGACGTCGCTGCTCGGCGCCATTGACGCGTTGGATGGGGAGATGGTCAAGATAAACGGCGCACTAGGCGTGCTGTTCGACAATGCACTGCTGTGGCATGAGACCGAAGGTGCGTACTCTGCCCAAAAAGGCGCTGCCCCCGGAGCCAATCGAATCGCCAATGTTGCTGCAGGAACCGGCACGCAGGACGCCGTGAACGTGGGTCAGTTGCGGGAGGTGGAGCGCACCGCGCAGGACGCCGGGTCGGCGGCGTCCACTGCCCAGCGTGCTGCGGACGCCGCGCAGGCCACCGCCGACGAGGCCAAGGCGGCAGCCGGTTCGGCCAGCACGCAGCTGGCGGGTATCGGCCCGCAGGAAACCGTCGCCGGCCGGATCAAGGATGCGGGCCAGTCCGTGGCCAATGCCCTGGGCGGCGGCGCCAGCGCCAACGCCGACGGCACCGTGTCTGCGCCGTCTTATGGTGTGGCTGCCATCAATGCCGATGGCAGCATCGGCGAGGTGACCCAGCACGGTAACGTTGGCGGCGCGCTGACCGCATTGGATCAGAACATCGGCACGGTCAATGAGCGCGTGGATGGCCTGGCGCGTGACAGCCTCCGCTGGAACGAAGACCTGGGCGCCTACGATGCCGCCCGTGATGGGCAGGCAAGCAGCCAGATCGCCAATGTCGCGGCCGGTGTAAAAACGACCGATGCAGTGAATGTCGGCCAGCTCAACGTGGTGGATCAGGCTGCCAAGGTGGCGCAGTCGGCGGCCCAGGCCGCGCAGTTTACGGCAGACGGTGCGCAGCGCACGGCCGACGGCGCGGCTTCGGCGGCCAGCCAGGCACAGGCAACCGCCGATTCGGCGGCGAGTGCTGCTAACGCAGCGGCTGCCGATGCCGGCAATGCGCAGCGTGCGGCGGACGCGGCGCAGGTCACTGCCAACGAGGCGAAGGCGGCAGCCGGTGCGGCCAATACGCAGCTGGCGGGTATCGGCCCGCAGGAAACCGTCGCCGGCCGCATCAAGGATGCGGGCCAGTCCGTGGCCGATGCCCTGGGCGGCGGCGCCAGCGCCAACGCCGACGGCAGCGTGTCCGCGCCGTCTTATGGCGTGGCTGCCATCAATGCCGATGGCAGCACCGGCGAGGTGACCCAGCACGGCAACGTTGGCGGCGCTCTGGGCGCGCTCGATCAGAACATCGGCACGGTCAATGACCGCGTCGACGGCCTGGCGCGTGACAGCCTCCGCTGGAACGAAGACCTGGGCGCCTATGATGCCGCCCATGACGGGCAGGCAAGCAGCCAGATTGCAAACGTCGCGGCCGGTGTGAAAGCGACCGATGCAGTGAATGTCGGCCAGCTCAACACGGTCGATCAGGCCGCCAAGGCGGCGCAGTCGGCGGCCCAGGCCGCGCAGTCTACGGCCGACGCGGCCGGTGTTGCGGCCGATGGTGCACAGCGCACGGCCGACGGGGCGGCGTCTGCGGCCAACCAGGCACAGGCAACCGCCGATTCGGCGGTGAATGCTGCTGCTGCGGCGGCTACCGATGCCGGCAATGCGCAGCGTGCGGCGGACGCGGCGCAGGTCACCGCCAACGAGGCGAAGGCGGCAGCCGGTTCGGCCAGCACGCAGCTGGCGGGTATCGGCCCGCAGGAAACCGTCGCCGGCCGGATCAAGGACGCGGGCCAGTCCGTGGCCAATGCCCTGGGCGGCGGCGCCAGCGCCAACGCCGACGGCAGCGTGTCTGCGCCGTCTTATGGCGTGGCTGCCATCGATGCCGATGGCAGCGTTGGCGAGGTGACCCAGCACGGTAACGTTGGTGGCGCGCTGAGCGCGCTCAATCAGAACATCGGCACGGTCAATGACCGCGTCGACGGCCTGGCGCGTGACAGCCTTCGCTGGAACGAAGACCTGGGCGCCTACGATGCCGCCCATGATGGGCAGGCAAGCAGCCAGATCGCCAACGTCGCGGCCGGCGTGAAAACGACCGATGCAGTCAATGTCGGCCAGCTCAACACGGTCGATCAGGCCGCCAAG
>NZ_JCAFRX010000015.1:0-72420 GCF_059368615.1 Stenotrophomonas sp. YJH_SMC_40
CGAAGCAACAGCAACAGCGGGCATTCCGTGGGATGGCGGGGCACTGTGGGTTTGCGGGGACGCCGTAAACCCATCCATGGGGGCTTGGTCGCGGCATCCATGCCGCTCACACCCCGCAAACCCACAGTGCCCCGCCTTCGACAGGTTCACGCGGCTGGTGGTGGGTGCCGACCGTTGGTCGGCACGGATCTCGCTCTGGTAGGTGTCGACCTTGGTCGACACGGCTTTTGTAGAGTCGAGCCGTGCTCGACTGTTTCTGGCCTCAAGCCAGATAGACCTGCCCGTCGCGCACGTCCACCGGCACCGCGCGCAGGCGGTCGCCCTTGCAGGGGCCGGCGATGCAGTCGCCGCTGTCCAGCGCGAACGAGGCGCCATGCGCGGCGCAGACCAGGTGGCCTTCACGGCTCTTCAGGAACTGGCCCGGGGCCCAGTCCAGGCGGCGGCCGGCGTGCGGGCAGATGTTCAGGAACGCGCGCACCTGCGCACCGTCGCGGTACAGCACCAGCGATTCGGCATCGCCATCAACCACCGCTTCGACCTCGGCAAACGCGCCATCTGCAATGGCATCAAGGGCGATCAGGGCGGCAGCGGCAGTCATGGCGAAGGCTCGGACAGTAAACCCGCATTGTCGCACGCCCACTCAGGTGACTGGCTGCGACATGAACACAAGTCATTGATCCGTAATAAGCACAGGCTATATTTAACGAGTTTTTCACTCAATGACAGTGGCGCGTCCCGATACTCTGGTTTCGCTGATCCCAGCCTATCGAGCCGCCATGTTCAATCGCGCATCCGCCTTCAACCAGTTCCGCACCCTGTTCGCGCCGCGCAAGCCGCGCCATCCGTTGGTGCGCGTTGCCGTGGGCCTGCTTGGCCTGGCGATCCTGGCCGCGATGGTGTTCATCGGCGTGTTCGTCGGTGCGGCGATGATCCTGGTGGGCCTGGCGTGGAAGCTGCTGGCCTCGCGCAAGCCGGGTGTTGCCCGTCCGGTCGACCCGACCGTGGTCGAAGGCGAGTACCGCGTGGTACGCAAGCCGGTGTTGCCGGCCTCGCGCTGATCCACCTCCTGCGCGCCCGCTGACGGCGGGCGCCATGCGTTCTAGACTGCGGGCACGCCCTTCTTGGATGCCCGCATGTCCGATGTCTCCGATGTGATCCCTGCCGTAGCCCTGCCGCGTGTACCGGTGGTGGGCGGTGGCAGTTTCCCCGTGCACCGCATCTACTGCGTCGGCCGCAACTTCGCCGACCACGCCCGCGAAATGGGCGCGGCGGTGCCGGCGGCCGATGACCGTGGCCGCCCGATGTTCTTCAGCAAGCCGGCCGATGCGATCGTGGTCGGCCATGACGACGCCATCCCCTACCCGCCGGCGACCGCCAACCTGCACCACGAAGTGGAGCTGGTGGTGGCGATCGGCCGTGATGCGCCCGCAGGCGAACTGGCCGTGGCCGATGCCGAAGCACTGGTCTACGGCTACGCCGTCGGCCTGGACCTGACCCGCCGCGACCTGCAGGCTGCGGCCAAGGACAAGGGCCACCCGTGGGACGCGGCCAAGGGCTTCGATGCCTCCGCGCCGATCAGCGAAATCGTCCACGCCGAAGAGGTCGGCGACCTGGCCGCGCTCAACCTGTCGCTGGAGGTCAACGGCGAGGTGCGCCAGCAGGCGCTGCTGGACCAGATGATCTGGAACGTGCCGGAGATCCTGCACGAGCTGTCCAAGCTGTGGCAGCTGCGTGCCGGCGACCTGGTGTTCATGGGCACCCCGTCCGGCGTGGCTGCACTGAAGCCCGGCGACCGCTTCAGCGCGCGCCTGGAAAACGTGGCCGAGCGCCACGGCGTGATCGCCGGCTGACATCACCTGCGCTACCCTGCGCGCTGTCCACTTCCCCACCGGAGAAAAACAACAATGGGAATGCTCACCGAGTTCAAGGAATTCGCGATGCGCGGCAACGTCATCGACCTCGCCGTCGGCGTGGTGATCGGCGCGGCCTTCGGCAAGATCGTGACGGCGCTGGTCGAGAAGATCATCATGCCGCCGCTGGGCTACCTGATCGGCCGCGTGGACTTCTCCAGCCTGGCCTGGACCCTGTCGCCGGCCCACCTGGGTCCGGATGGCAAGGAGATTCCGGCCGTGGTGGTTGGCTACGGCGACTTCATCAATACCATCATCCAGTTCGTGATCGTGGCCTTCGCCATCTTCATCGTGGTCAAGGCGATCAACCGCCTGTCGCGCAAGCAGGAGGCTGCACCGGCCGCACCGGCCGAGGAAGTGGTGCTGCTGCGCGAGATCCGCGACAGCCTGAAGAAATAAGGCGGCAGAACGGTAGTGCCGGCCGCTGGCCGGCAAGGCCAGCACATACGGAAGCCGGCCAGCGGCCGGCACTACCGCAGCTGCGCGAAAGCCCCGCTCCGGCGGGGCTTTCGCTTTGCCGGACATGGCGGAAAACAGCGTTCGCGCCAGCCATGACCTCCCGCCCATGCGCCGGGCTGAACGACTGTTAAGCTCCAAGGCTTAGGTCCCTTCCCGGAGTTGTCCATGCGTCGCCGCGTCCTTGCCATCGCATCCTCCCTCGCCCTGCTGGCCGCCCCGGCCTTCGCGGCGCCGCATACCACCACCCTGCCCCCGGCGTCGCTGGCCACCGCCGCACAGCTGCGTGACCAGGCGCTGGCCGATGACACCGGCTGGAAGGTGGTCGAATCGCTCACCACCGAAATCGGCCCGCGCATCGCCGGCAGCGAGGCCGACGCCCGCGCCGTGGCCTGGGCCGAAGCCAAGTTCAAGGCACTGGGCTTCGACAAGGTGTGGAAGGAACCGGTGACCTTCCCGAAGTGGGAGCGCCGCAGTGAACACGCTGCCGTGACCGGCAAGAACCCGCAGCCGCTGCAGATCACTGCGCTGGGCGGCAGCCCGGGCGGCACGGTGGAAGCGGAGGTGGTGCGCTTCGCCGATCTGGCCGCCCTGCAGGCGGCACCGGCCGGTTCGCTGAAGGGCAAGATCGCCTTCGTCGATTACCAGATGCTGCCGTTCCGCGATGGCCGCGACTACGGCCGCGGCGGTGCAATCCGCAGCAAGGGACCGTCAGAAGCGATCCGCAAGGGCGCGGTGGGCTTCCTGATGCGCTCGGCCGGTACCGACTCCCACCGCGTGCCGCACACCGGCATCACCCGTTTCGATGATGGCCTGACCCCGGTGCCGTCGGCGGCACTGTCGGTGCCCGATGCCGACCAGCTGGCGCGCCTGCTGGCCCGTGGCAGCACCACGGTGAAGGTGGCACTGGACTGTGGCTGGGATGGTACGGCGACCTCGTACAACGTGATCGGCGAGATCACCGGCCGCAGCCTGCCGAAGGAAGTGGTGGTGATCGGTGGTCACCTGGATTCGTGGGACCTGGGCACCGGCGCCGTGGATGACGGCGCGGGCGTGGGCATCACGATGGCCGCCGGCCACCTGATCGGCCAGCTCAAGCAGGCACCGAAGCGCACCATCCGCGTGATCGCCTTCGCCAACGAGGAGCAGGGCCTCTACGGCGGCAAGGCCTATGCCGAGGCACACGCCAAGGACGTGGCCCTGCACCAGCTGGCCGCCGAGAGCGACTTCGGCGCAGGCCGCATCTACGCCTTCAATACCGGTTCACCGAATCCGGAAGGCTCACGTGAAGCGACGAAGCAGATTGCCGAAGTGATGAAGCCGCTGGGCATCGAGTACCAGGCCGACAAGGGTGGCCCGGGCCCGGACGTCGGCCCGCTGGCCGCCAAGGGCGGTGCGTGGGCGTGGCTGGCGCAGGACGGCTCGGACTACTTCCACCTGCACCACACCGCCGACGACACCCTGGACAAGATCGACCCGAAGGCGCTGGCGCAGAACGTGGCCGCGTATACGGTGTTCGCGTACCTGGCGGCGGAAGCCGATGGCAGTTTCGGCAGCGAAGCCAAGGCGACCACGCCTCCGAACGAGTGATGCGGTGGTGCCGGGCCATGCCCGGCGAGCGCAACTGGAAGCGCGGTGCGAACCAAGGTTCGCACCCACCAAGGCGGGTCCTGAATCAGGAACCCGGCAGGGTCAGAGCCCTCGCCTGCGGCGAGGGATCCGACCCCGATCATGCGACCCCGGATACGGGATCACCCGCGTCGACTGGCCCACTGCGCCAGCAGCACGGCCGTGGCCGAGGCCACGTTCAGGCTCTCCACCGCGCCACTGCCGGGAATCGAGACCCGCATGTCGCATTCGCTGGCCAGGCCGCGGTCCATGCCCTCGCCTTCGGCGCCCATCACGTACACCAGCCGCTCCGGCAGCGACGCACGGAACACGTCGTCGCCACCCTCAACGAGGGTCGCCGCCAGCCCGAAGCCGGCACTGCGCAGCTGCGCCATCGCCTCTGCAGTCTCCGGCAACTGCACCAGCGGCACCGACTCCGCCCCGCCTTCGGCCACGCGTGCGGCAGCACCGGACAGCGCCAGCGTGCTGCCGGCCGGCAGCAGCAGCGCCTTGACGCCGAAATGCGCGGCCGAGCGCAGGATCGCGCCGAAGTTGTGCGGGTTGCCGACACCATCCAGCCACAACGCCAGCACCGGGCCCTGCTCCAGATCGGCCAGCCACTGCGCCAGCGGCACGACCGGCGCACGCAGCACGTCGGCCACCAGGCCCTCGTGATGGGTCGTGGCAGCCAGCTTGTTGAGATCGCCTTCCTCCACCACGCGATAGCCCACGCGGTTGGCCACGCACCACTTCAGCACCGGCTGCATGCGCGGAATCAGCGCGTCCACCAGGTACAGCTTGCGCAGCGCCTGCGGGCGCTTGGCGAACAGCGCCTGTACGGCGTTCCAGCCATACAGGCGCAGTTCGTCGTTGCCGCGCCCCGGCGGCGGCGGGGTGCCGCCCTCACGCGGTGGCAGCGGGGTGGCCCGCGGCGGTCGCGACGACGGGCGGCGGGCATTCTTCCAGGGATCATTCACTACGGGACAACTCCAGCTTGCGTTGACGCCAGAAATCGGCGTTCTTGATGCCCAGGGCATCGGGGTCGAAGATTGGATCGAGGCCGAGCTTCTTCTGTCGTTCGTAATCACGCAGGGCGAGCATGGCCGGCTTCTGGATGATGAGGATGGCAATGATGTTCAGCCAGGCCATCAGGCCGACGCCGATGTCACCCAGCGCCCAGGCCAGGGTCGCATTATGGAACGCGCCGAACACCACCATGCCGATGATGCCCAGGCGCAGCACCAGCACGGTCAGCGGGCGCTTCCTGTTGTGGTTCACATAGCTGAGGTTGGTCTCGGCCATGTAGTAGTACGCCATGATGGTGGTGAAGGCGAAGAAGAAGATGGCGATGGACACGAACGCCGAACCCCAGCCCGGCAGCACGGCTTCTACGCCGGCCTGGGCGTAACCGGCGCCTTCGGGAATGCCGGCCAGGCCCTGGAAGATCGGCGGGGCGCCGGCACCTGCGGGCGAGTAGACGTTGTAGGTGCCGCTGGCCAGGATCAGGAAGGCGGTAGCGGTGCACACCATCATCGTGTCGAAGTAGATGGCGAAGGCCTGCACGTAGCCCTGCTTGGCCGGGTGCGAGACTTCCGAGGCGGCCGCTGCATGCGGGCCCGAACCCTGGCCGGCTTCGTTGGCGTAGATACCGCGCTTGATGCCCCACTCCACTGCCAGGCCCATCATCGCGCCGAACGCGGCGTGGGTGCCGAAGGCGCTGCTGAAGATGATGTTGAACATCTCCGGCACGCGGTCGTAGTTGATGATCATGATGACGATGGCCATCAGGATGAAGCCGGCGGCCATGAACGGCACCACCACTTCGGCGAAGTTGGCGATGCGCTTGACGCCGCCGAAGATCACCACGCCCAGCAGCAGCGCGACCACGATGCCGATGCCCAGCTTCAGCGCCTGCACCGACTCCATGCCGAAGGCCTGGCCATCGAGCGGACCGCACAGGGCAGTACCGCGGCAGGCGTTGATGATGCTGTCGGCGATCGCGTTGGCCTGCACGCCCGGCATCAGGAAGCCGGCGGCGATGATCGTGGCGATGGCGAAGGCCAGCGCGTACCACTTCAGGCCCATGGCCTTTTCGATGTAGTAGGCCGGGCCACCGCGGTAGCGGCCTTCAGCGTCCTTGGTCTTGTAGATCTGCGCCAGGGTGCATTCCACGTACGACGTGGACGCGCCGAGGAAGCCCATCACCCACATCCAGAAGATCGCACCGGGGCCGCCGAAGGCGATGGCGGTGGCCACGCCGGCGATGTTGCCGATGCCCATGCGGCCGGCCATCGACATGGCCAGGGCCTGGAACGAGGACACGCCGGCGTCGGATTTCTCACCCTTGACGGTGAGGCGGCACATCTCGAGGAAGCCGCGGATCTGCATGAAGCGCGTGCGCAGGCTGAAGAACAGGCCGGCGCCCAGGCACACGAAGATCAGTGCCTTGCTCCAGATGATGCTGTTGATGAAATGTACGGTTGCTTCCACGCGCGCTCTCTCCAGTCGGCGGGTTGTAAGGACGTCCCGTCGGCTGGAAGGGACCGGTCGATTCTCCCTGATCGAAGGCCGCTGCGGTAGCGCCGGATCAATGGGGGCTGCGGGATGGGTGGGTGGGATGGCTGCGCTGACGCCATGATGCCCGGTAGAGTCGACTGTTGGTCCACTGCCGTTGGCCCCGGTCGCAGAAGAGCCCGCGCTGCGCGCGATAGTCGACTGACAGTCGACTCTACCCCTCCCCTTCCCCGGCTGCTCAGGGCAGCTGGGTGCGCACCCGGGCGAAGCGGCGCAGGTCGTGCAGGACGCCGCGCTTGTAGACCGCACAGCGCTCCACGCCCTCTTCCTGGAAGCCGTTCTTCTCCAGCACCCGGGCCGAGCCGAGGTTGAAGTCGACCACGGTAGCCTGCAGCCTGAACAGGCGCAGTTCGTCCATCACCCACGGTGCGAACAGGCCGACCACGCGGGTCATCACGCCCTGGCCCCAGTAGGCCTGGCCCAGCCAGTAACCCAGTTCGGCGGTATGCCCACGCTCGGCCACGCCCTGCTGGGCACCGACGCTGCCGCAGGCCTGGCCGTCGATCTCGATGGCCAGGTTCAGGGTTCCGGGGGCCAGCACGCGGCCGGCGAGGAAGGCCTCGCCATCCTCGCGCGTGTACGGGTACGGAAAGCGATCACGCAGGCCCCGCGATACCTCGGCGTCGTTTGCATGGCGCAGCAGGGATTCCAGGTCTTCCGGGCGCCAGGGGCGCAGGCGGAAACCTTCTCCCTGTAGTGGCGGGGTCAGAGCCCTTTCCGTTCCGGAAAGGGATCCGACCCCTGGTCCGACCCCGCCGGCAGGCCGGTCAGGCATGCCCGCCCACCGAGGGCGATTCGGCTTCCTGCTTCTCCAGCTCGCGCTTCACCGCTTCCGGCGAGCGGGTGTACGGGGCCAGCCGCGCGTAGAACGCCGGCACCACGAACAGCGACAGGAACGTCGAAAGAGTCACGCCGAAGATGATCACGATGCCGATCGTGCCACGGCTGGCCGAGCCGGGGCCACCGGCCACCACCAGCGGAATCGCGCCGACCACGGTGGCGATCGAGGTCATCAGGATCGGGCGCAGGCGCACCATCGCCGATTCGATGATCGCCTCGCGCACGGTTCTTCCGTCGTCGCGCAGCTGGTTGGCGAATTCGACGATGAGGATGCCGTTCTTCGCTGCCAGGCCGACCAGCATGACGATGCCGATCTGGCTGAACAGGTTCACCGTACCGCCGCTCACCCATAACCCGACCAAGGCACCGAGCACGCCCAGCGGCACGGTCAGCATGATGGTGAGCGGGTGGATGAAGCTCTCGAACTGCGCGGCCAGCACCAGGTAAACCACCAGCAGGGCCATGGCGAAGGTCAGCAGCACCGCGCCACCCGCACTCTGGTACTCGCGCGATTCGCCCTTCCAGTTCACCTGCGCGTACTGCGGCAGTTCCTCGCGGGCCACGTTCTGCGCCCAGGCGATGGCCTCGCCCAGCGGATAGCCCGGTGCCAGGCCGGCGGTGATGGTGATCGAGCGCAGGCGGTTGAAGCGGTTCAGCGTGCCCGCCTCGGCCACTTCACTGAGCGTGACCAGGTTGGACAGCGGCACCAGTTCGCCGGAGGTGGCACGCACACGGATCGCGGCCAGGTCGGCCGGGCTGGCACGGCCATCGCGACCGGCCTGCACCAGCACGTCGTACTCTTCGCCGTTGTCGACGAAGGTGGTGACGCGGCGCGAGCCCATCATGGTTTCCAGTGCCGAACCGATCGCGGTGACCGGCACGCCGAGATCCGCCGCACGCTGGCGGTCGATGTTCACCCGCATCTGCGGCCGGGTTTCCTTGTAGTCCGAATCCGGGCCGACCAGGCCCGGATTGTCGGCCATGCGCAGCAGGATGCGGTCACGCCACTGCGCGATCTCCGCGTATTCCGGGCCGCCCAGCACGATCTGGAATGGCTGGCCGCCACTGCGCACCAGCCCGCCGCCCACCTGCGTACGCACGCGCACGCCGCGGATGGTGTCCAGTTCCTTCTGCAGTGCGTTGGCCACGTCCGGCGTGGCCTCGCTGCGCTGGCGCCACGGCTGCAGGAAGATGCTGACGCGGCCGGTGTGCATTTCCTCGCTGGCACCGAAGCCGCCGGGCACGCGGGGGTTGGCACGCACGATCGGCTTGTCCGGGCCGACGTGAGGGGCCAGCAGCGCTTCCACCTGCTGTACCTGCTGCACGGTGTAGTCGTAGCCGGCGCCTTCCGGGCCGTCGATCATGATCTGGAACGAACCGCGGTCTTCGGCCGGCGCCAGCTCCGACGGCAGCAGTTTCAGCAGGCCCCAGCTGGCGGCCAGCGCGGCCACCATCACCAGCAGGTAGATCCACGTGCGGTCCACGTGATGGTCGAGCACGCGGCCATAGCCGGAGGCCAGGCGCTCCAGGTTGCGGTTGACGAAGCCATGCAGGCCGCGCGGTGCCTGCCCGGTGTGCGGCTTGAGCAGTTTGGAGGCCATCATCGGCGTCAGCGTCAGCGCCACGAACGCGGACAACGCAACCGCTGCCGCCAGCGCCACCGCCAGTTCGCGGAACAGGCGGCCGGTATTGCCTTCCAGGAAACCGACCGGCAGGAACACCGCCACCAGCACGGCGGTGGTGGCGATCACCGCGAAGGCGACCTGCGTGGTGCCACGCTTGGAGGCCACCAGCGGGGGCTCGCCCAGGTCGATGCGGCGCTGCACGTTTTCCACCACCACGATCGCATCGTCCACCACCAGGCCGATGCACAGCACCAGGGCCAGCAGGGTCAGCAGGTTGATCGAGAAATCGAACGCATACAGCGCGATGAACGCCGCGACCAGGCAGACCGGCACCGTCACCGCCGGGATCAACGCGGCGCGGAAACTGCCGAGGAACAGCCAGATCACCGCCAGCACCAGGATCATCGCTTCCACCAGCGTGGCATAGACGCGGTCCACCGCCGCTTCGATGAAGGTGGTGTTGTCGAAGGCGACGAAGATCTGCGTGCCCTTGGGCAGGGTCAGCGCCACCCGCTCGGCTTCAGCGCGCGCGGTACGCGCCACGTCCAGCGAGTTGGCAGTGGAGGTCTTGACGATGCCCAGGCCGATGCCCGGCTCGCCGTTGCTGCGGTAGTACGCGCGACGCTCGGCCGAAGCCAGTTCAATCTTCGCCACGTCGCCCATGCGCACCACGTAACCGTCGCGGCCCTTGCCCAGCGGGATGGTCGCAAAGTCTTCCGGCTTGATGTAGTTGCGCTCCACGCGCAGGGTGAAGTCACGGTCGGTCGACTCGATGCGGCCGGCCGGCAATTCCACGTTCTCGTTGCGCAGTGCGGTTTCCACATCGCCAGTGGTCAGCCCGCGCGCGGCCAGCTGGTCACGGTCCAGCCAGATGCGCATCGCATAGCGCTGGCGGCCACCGATGCGGACCTGGGCCACGCCATCGAGGCTGGAGAAACGATCGACCACGTAGCGGTCGGCGTAGTCGCTCAGCTCCAGCGTGTCCATGGTCGAGGACACCATGTTGAACCAGATGATCGGGTCGGCATCGCTCTCGACCTTGGCGATTTCCGGCGGACGCGCTTCTTCGGGCATGCGGTCGGCGACGCGGCTGACCGCATCGCGCACGTCATTGGCCGCCGCTTCGATATCGCGGTTGGAGGTGAACTCGATGCTGACCTGCGAGCGGCCGTTGGTGCTGCGCGCATTGATCGTATCGATGCCTTCGATGCCGGCCAGCGCATCTTCCAGTACCTGGGTGATGCGGCTTTCGATGACCGCCGCCGAGGCGCCGGTGTAGTCCACCGACACCGACACGATCGGCGGATCGATGGCGGGCAGTTCGCGCAGGGTCAGGCGGGTGAAGGACATCACGCCCAGCACCAGCAGCAACAGGCTCATCACCACGGCGAACACCGGCCGCTGGATGGAGATGTCGGACAGCTTCATCCGCCGTGGCCCTCGGCCGCGACCGGCGCCGGTGCATCCGCCGGCTTGGCACCGCTGGCCGGGGCCGCATCCTTGGCCGCGACCTTCAGGCCCGGGCGCAGCTTGCCGGTGCCATCGACCACGATGCGCTGGCCGGCTTCCAGGCCCTGCTTGATCTCAACCACGCCGGCACGGCGCGCACCGGTCACCACGTCCACGCGCTCGACGCTGTCGTCGCTCTTGATGCGGTACACGAACGTGTCGCGGCCCACCTGCACCACGGCGATTTCCGGCACCACCAGCGCCGGGCGCTCGGGGCGGAACAGGCGCACGTCCAGCAGCATGCCCGGGCGCAGCGCGTGGTCGCTGTTGGCGAAATCGCCGCGCACGGTCACCGCACGGGTCGCCGGGTCGATGCGTGCGTCGATGGTACTGACCACGCCCTCGAAGGTGCGGCCCGGCCACGCCACGCTGGTGGCGCTGACCTTGTCACCGACGCCCAGTGCGGCCAGTTCCACTTCCGGCACCTGGAAATCGATGTGCATGTGCTCGATGTCGTCGAGCGTGGCGATGACCGTGGTCGGAGTCACCAGCGAGCCCGGGCTGACCTGGCGGATGCCGAGCACGCCGGCGAAAGGTGCGCGTACACGGCGATCACCGATGTCGGCCTGCATCTGCATCACGCGCGCCTCGGCGGCATCACGGATCGACTTCTGCGTATCCAGCGTGGCGCTGGACACCAGCCGCTGGGAGGCCAGCTCGCGCTGGCGCTTGTACAACTGGTCGGCCTCGTGGAAGGTGGCCTGCGCCTGCACCAGCGCCGCTTCCTGGGCCTGCCCGCGCAGCGTCACGATCGGTGCGCCGGCGGCGATGTGCTGGCCGCTTTCGAAATGCACCTTCTCGACGATTTCGCTGACCTTGGCGGTGACGCTGATCGACTCGCGCGCCTTGGCCGTGCCCAGCGCCTGCAGGGTGTCGTTCCACTGCATGGGCTGCACCACCTGCGCCGTGACCGGCACTGCTTCGCCCTGCCGACGCGCGGCGGCCTCCTGTTTGCCTGCGCACCCGGCCAACACGGCCAGGCTGAGGCCAAGGGCCAGGGTCGAAGCGATACGAGCCAACATGAATGGTCCTGATTGATCCACGGCCGCCGAGTGTAGGCAAGGCCCCGCAAAAGCGGTATGTGCCAAGCGTTTACCATCGTGGAACCGAAGCCGTGATAGCGCCTTGAACCCGTTCCGTGCAAGGCTGCCCTTGGCGGTGTCGGCGTGTGTCGGGTTGTATCCAGCCGTGCACCACGGGCGTTGCCATCGTAGAGTCGAAGCTGCCCGACAGAGGGCGTCGGGCGGGGACGGATCCTGGCGGGGATCCGGCCCCGGTTTTTTTTCACCCGGCGGATCAGTACCGGTAGTTCACCTTCATCCACAGGCTGCGCCCGGGCTCGTTGATGCGCACCGGGTCGGCCGGGAAGCCGAAGTCGGCACTGCCGGCCAGGTTCAGGTGCTCGCTGTAGACGCGGTCGAACAGGTTGTCGACGCCCGCGCTGAGCTGCAGCTGCGAACTGAAACGGTAGGCTGCGTTGAGCCCGAAGGTGGCGAAGCCGGCACTCGGCCCCAGGTCCTGCGCTACCACATTGCCCTGGCCATCGGCGACACGATGCTGGTGGGTCACCGCGCGCAGCAGCGCACCGGCACTCCAGCGCTCGCCTTCCCAGTTCGCACTCAGGCGCGCTTCCAGCGGTGGCATCTGCGGCAACGGACGCTGCTGGTCGCGGTTCTCACCCCAGGCATAGGCCAGCGTGCCACCCAGCTTCCACTGCCCGGCCAGGCTCACTTCCAGCCCGGCTTCGGCACCGGCGATGCGCGCATCGACGTTGCGGGCCTGGCTCATGCCCATCATGCCGCTGCCGTGGTAGGTGAACAGGATGTAGTCCTGGATCTGCCCGGCGTACGCCGAAACCCACGCCTGCACACGCGGCCCCTTGTACTGCAGGCCGACGTCGAGCTGGGTGGTGCGCTCGGGCTGCACGCCGGTGAACGCGTTCACTGCACCGGCCGGGCCATGGTTGGGCGAGAACAGCTCCCAGTAGTCGGGCATGCGCTCACTGTGACCGAGGCCGGCGTACCAGGTCAGGCGATCGGCAAGGTCCTGCTCGTAACGCAGGAAACCGCTGCCGAGCCATTCCTTGCGCGTCTGCCCGGCGCTGGGATTGGGCCGGTTGCCCATCATGCCGCGGATCGATTGCCGCTCATCGCGGACGCTGGCACGGTCGATGCGCAGGCCACTGATCCAGCGCTGGTCGGTGCCGGCGCCCAGGGTCAACTCGGTGAACACGCCGTAGCGGCGGAAGTTGGCATCGGTCTCCCAGGCGGCCTGGCGGTAGGTGTCGCGGCCCATGCCCATGCGGCCACGATGGCGGCTGTCTTCGCCATCCACACCGGCCACCAGTTGCACGTCCTGCCAACGCCACTCGGAACTGACCCGGCCGCCCTGGGTACGGCGGTCCACGTTCGAGGCCATCGGCATCGGCATCATGCTGTGCGGGTTCGGCGTGCGCAGCGTGTAGTTGTCCATCACATGGTCGGCTTCGTTGTAGTACACGTTGGCCTGCAACGTATCCCACGCACCGGGCAGGTTGCGCTTCTCGAAGCGCGCGGCATAGCTGGTGCGTTCGAACGCAGCACCGTCCATGCCGCGCCCGGCGTAGCGCGCAATGGCATCGCCGGCACCGGCGGAGATTTCCAGCAGCGTGTCGGCATCCGGCGTCCAGCCGATGGCCACGTCACCGTTCCACTTGCGCCACTTCGACGGCACCACATCACCGTGGCCGTCCTTGTAGTCATCGGCCTCGGACCGGTTGCCGCTGGCGCGCACATAGCCGGTCGGATTGCCCAGGGTCAGGTCCAGCACCTGGTCGTTGCGGTTGCGCGAGCCGACCAACGCGCTGGCATCGGCACGCAGGCCTGGTTCATCGAAGCGCGGCGTGTCGCGCTCGAAGCGCACGGTACCGGCCGAGGCACCTGCGCCCCAGCGCACGCTCTGCGGGCCCTTGATGATGGTCAACCGGTCGAAGCTTTCCGGCGCGATGTAGGACAGCGGATTGTCCATGCGCGACGGGCAGGCACCGATCAGGTTGCCGTCGTTGCTGAGGATGTTCAGGCGCGAACCGAACATGCCGCGCAGCACCGGGTCGCCGTTGGTGCCGCCATTGCGGATGGCAGAGAATCCGGGAACGGTTTTCAGGAAATCGGCACCATCACTGGCCGGCACCGGCTGCCGCGGCAGGCGTGGGTCGGTCACCCAGTGCAGCGGCGAGGACGGTGCGGCGGCGGTGACCACCATCGTATCGAGGGTACGCGCCTCTTCGGCAGGCGCAGCGTAGGCCAGTGACGTGGTCACGGCCAGGCCAAGGGCAACCGGCAGGCGCGCGCAGGCGCCCGCGGGGCGGGAAGTCATTTTCATCGGAACAGCTCCAAGGTACGCACGCGCGCACGGCGCCCGGTCAGGCGTCGTGCGGCAGATTCACGGGGATATCAGCGGACGATGGAGACGCGCGGTGGCCCACGTGCGGCATGTGCGGGCCAGTGCGGTGCGGGCAGCACCTGTTGCGACCACGGGAACACCAGGCGCGGCCGCCACAGCAGCGGCAACAGCAGCACCAGCACCGCCAGCCATGGCAGCAGGCGCATGGCCAGTACACAGTATTCGCAGGCTTCGCCATGCATGGCGTGGGGATCGGCCGCGGGGCGGGGCGCTGCCGGCGCGGCGCCGTGCTGATCGTGCCCGGCCATGGCCATGTCGTGCATGTCATGGCCCATGGCGGCGTGGTCCATGCCCGCCATTGCAGTGTGGTCCATCGGCGGCGCCTGCAGCGCGCGGCTGACCAGCGGCGCAAGCACCATCAGCAGCGTCGCCAGGATGGCGAGCTGGAGCAGAAGACGCTGCGGGCGGGACAGGCGGGTCACCCCGCTAGTGTAGAGGCGGGTCCAGGGTTACCCGTGCGACGAACCGTCGCAGGAGGGGGTTTATCGGCAGGGCTGCGCCCTGCACCCGCTGCGAGCTGGAGCAACAGCAACAGCCGAAGCAAAAGCGGGCTTCCTGTGGGTAGGCGGGGTGGGTCCGGTTGCAGGAGACGCCGTAAACCCCGCTCCGCGGTCCGGCCCAGCCGCTGGCGGCTGTGCGTTCGGGCGCTTGCGAAGCAGTGCTTCGCAAGCAAAGCGCCCTCACCCATGGGGGCTTGGCCGCGGCATCCATGCCGCGGACACTCCCGCAACCGGACCCACCCCGCCTTCGACAGATCTCTGCGATCTGCAGTAGATCCACGCCATGCGTGGATGAATCTCCATCGGAATCGAATATTTCGAACTGGAATCGAAAAGCATCCACGCATGGCGTGGATCTATCGTGTCGACCAAGGTCGACACCTACCGACAGCCGCCGGAATCTGTCAGAGGTAGGGCGGTGTCGGAGTGCGGGGTGTCAGCCGCATGGATGCGGCTGCCAAGCTTACAGGGACGTACTTGCAGCGTCCCCGCACTCCGACACCGCCCCGCCAACCCACGGAATGCCGCTTCTGCTGTTGCTGTTGCCTTTGTCCGCAGCAGGTGCAGGGCTGCAAGCCCTGCTCGACCAACCCCTCACACCGTGATGGTCTGGGTCAGTGACTCCCACGTCGGGGGCACCGGCCACGCGGCGGCCTGGTTGCCATCCAGCACCCTGCGCAGATCGCGCGGATCAATCTGCGGTGCCAGCACGTGCACCAGCTCCAGCGCGTAATCGCGCAGCACCCGGTCGCGCGGCAACACCGCCCAGGCAATGCACTCGCTGATCGGGTCCGGCGCCGGCCACGAGCGCAGGTCTTCGTCGCTGGAACTGACCGCCATCTCGGCCAGCAGGCCCACGCCCAGACCGGTACGCACATAGGTCTTGATCAGGTCCGCATCGAGCGCGGTCAGCGCCAGGTCCGGCGCCAGGCCGTTTGCAGCGAAGGCGCGCTGCAACGAGGAATTCGGGCGGGTCGAGGATTCGTAGCTGATCAGCGGCTGCCGGGCCAACGCGGCCAGGTCCGGCGCGCGGCCGGCGCGGTCCAGCGGGTGCCCCTTGGGTACCACCACCAGGCGTCGCCAGCGGAACAGCGGCACCGCGATGCCATCGGTGGGCTCACTGCCGGCGGTGCTGATGATCGCGATATCCGCGTCACCCTGGTTCAAGCGGTCCAGTGCGTCGGTTTCACCGGCCTGCTGCAGGTGCACGCTCACCTGGGGATAGGCCTGCTTGATCGCTGCCACCGCCGGCGGCAGCACGAAGCGCGCCTGCGTGTGGGTGGTGGTCAGGATCAGCTGGCCCTGGCTCTCGCGGCGCTGGTTGGCCGCGTAGGTGCGGATGTTGTTGGCCTCGGCCAGCACCGCGCGGGCGCGGGCGATGACCTCGGTGCCGGCCGGGGTGACCGACTCCAGGCTGCGGCCCTTGCGCACGAACAACAGGAAGCCGAGCTCGTCTTCCAGCTGCTTGAGCTGCTTGGACAGGCCGGGCTGGGTGGCGTGCACGCGCGAGGCGGCCAGCGTGATGTTCAGCTCGGCGTCGGCGATGGCGACCAGGTAGCGCAGCTGGGTCAGCGTCATGGGAGGCGGGCGGCGTGGGGCGGAGGTCCACTCTAGGGTCAATTGCCGTCACCAACTTATAACCAAAGGTTGTTTAAGAAAGGTATCTGGTCATTTCCGGGCGTCATATGCCGGCGCTACGGTCAGCCGGCAGCCGCTGGCCTGAACAGCCAGCCCTCCCCTTCTGCCCGCCGGCGTCCGGCGCGGCCCTGTTTCCGGAGCGCTTCCATGGCCCTGTACGACTCCATCCTCGATACCGTCGGCAACACCCCCATCGTCAAGCTGCAGCGCCTGGCGCCGCCGCAGGTCAGCGTCTACGCCAAGGTCGAGTCGTTCAACCCAGGCGGCTCGGTCAAGGACCGCCTGGCGCTGGCGATCATCCTCGACGCCGAAGCGCGTGGCCTGCTCAAGCCGGGCGACACCATCGTCGAAGCCACTTCTGGCAACACCGGCGTGGCGCTGGCGATGGTCGCCGCCGCGCGCGGCTACAAGTTCGTGGCGACCATGGTCGAGACCTTCTCGGTGGAGCGCCGCAAGCTGATGCGCGCCTATGGCGCCAAGGTGATCCTGACCCCGGCCGCCGAACGCGGCAGCGGCATGGTGCGCAAGGCGCGCGAACTGGCCGAGCAGCACGGCTGGTTCCTGGCCAGCCAGTTCGCCAACCCGGCCAATCCGGCGTATCACCGCAACACCACCGCCGCCGAAATCCTGCGCGACTTCGCCGGCAAGCGGCTGGACTACTTCGTCAGCGGCTGGGGCACGGGCGGTACGCTCACCGGCGTGGGCGAAGTGCTGAAGGTCGCGCGTCCGCAGACCCGCATCATCGCCACCGAGCCAGCCGGCGCCGCACTGCTGAAGGGCGATGACTGGAAGCCGCACAAGATCCAGGGCTGGACCCCGGACTTCGTGCCCGACGTGCTCAACCGTGATGTGGTGGATGAACTGCTGACGGTGGAAGATGACCGCGCGATCGCCACCGCGCGCCGACTGGCCGCCGAGGAAGGCATCTTCGTCGGCATCTCCGCCGGCGCTACCGTGGCCAGCGCACTGGACGTGGCCGCACGTGCCGAACCGGGTTCAGTGATTCTGGCGATGCTGCCGGACACCGGTGAACGCTACTTCTCCACGCCGCTGTTTGCCGACGTGAACGAGGGTTCCGACGACGACTGGCTGGCCGGCCTGCCGTGACACCCGGGCTCAGAGCCCTTTCCATCCGGAAAAGGCTCTGACCCCATCCTGTTACATGCCCGGGGTCGGCTCCCTTTTCCGCAGGGAAAGGGCTCCGACCCCCTTCTGCTTCAGCCTGCATGAAGGCGTCGCCCGCCATCGTGCGTGAAGGCCGTCGGATCGCAGCGCGTGAGACGGTCATGACGCAGTATCGATGCCCTGTCCCCTACCGTGGGAACAGCCGGCGCAGATGCTGCGCGGATCACCTCACAGGCAGGAGACGGACGCATGAAGATCGAAGTTTGGCAGGGCGACATCACGACCCTGGCGGTGGATGCGATCGTCAACGCGGCCAATGAAACGCTGCTCGGTGGTGGCGGTGTCGACGGCGCGATCCATCGTGCGGCCGGGCCCGCGTTGCTGGCCGAATGCGCGCAGCTGCCGGAGCTGCGCCCGGGCGTACGTTGCCCGACCGGCGAAGTGCGCGCCACCAGTGCTTACGCTTTGCCTGCACGCTACGTACTGCACACGGTGGGCCCGGTCTGGCACGACGGCCAGCGCGATGAACCGGCGTTGCTCGCCAACTGTTACTGGAAGTCGCTGCAGCTGGCCGAATCGCTGGGCGTGCAGTCGATCGCATTCCCAGCCATCAGCTGCGGCGTATACGGCTATCCGCTGTACCAGGCCGCGCAGATCGCAGTGACCGAAACACTGGCCTGGCAGCGCAGCCACGCGCAACCGATTCGCATCGTGCTGGTGGCGTTCAATACCGCTACGGCCAAGGCCTACCAGCAGGCGTTGAGTGCCGCCGGGCAAAGCGCCGACAGCGAACCGCGCGGGTCGATGCTGCCGCCCCTGGGTGACGCGGGTTTTGCCGCCGCGCATTGAATCGCGACGCAGCGCGGAAAGGAAAAGGCCGGGCATTGCCCGGCCTTCTCAGTTGCACCATTGATGTCATCCACGCATGGCGTGGATCACGCTCAACGACTGGCAGCTTCCACCGCAGCGGCGTCATCGGCCACGGCGGCTGCAGCGTCGGCAGCGGCACGTGCAGCCGAGGCGGCAGCGCCATCGGCGCTGGCCCCTTCCACCTGCACGCGCACCTCGACCATGCCTGCGCCATTGTTCAGGCTGGACACGTCGACGGTGTAATGACCGGCCGGCAGAGTCTCCTCCAGGCGCGAGTTGGTACCGTTGCCACCGTCGTCGTCGGTCAGCTCGACATCGCCACCGACCACGCGCAGCACGGTATCGACCTGGCTGGAAATCGCATCCAGGCGCACGTCGGCCGGCCGGTCCAGGGTCAGCAGGAAGCGGCGACGGCCTTCGTTGTCCAGCATGGTGTACACGCTGCCCGACTTCGGCAGGGCAGTGCCATCGCGCTCGACCAGATTCCCCGGCAGTTCGATGCGGGAGGCAGACAGGGTGAACATGCCATTGACACCGCTGCCGAGGCCACGCGCGGTCAGGGTGTACTTGCCCGGCTTCAGCGACAGGGTCAGCCGCGAGTTGGTGCTGTCGTTGCCATCGTCGTTTTCGGCTTCAACGCCCTGGCCCGACAGCTTCAGCACCGGATCGAAGACATCCGACACCAGGCGGATTTCGTACAGGCCGGCCTTGTCCACCTGCAGGGTGTAGTCCTGCGAATCACTGGCCAGCATGTCCACGATTTCGCCACTGCCCGCCAACGGCTTGCCGTCGTAAGGTTTCAGCTTCTCGGCTCGCAGGCGATACGGACCAAAGGCGGTCGGGCCATCGGCATTGACCGCCACCTGGTAGGTGCCGCCGCCATTGGCACGGAACGCCAGCGAGACGTCGCCTTCGCGTTCGTAACCGGTGTTGCTGGTGGAAACAAGACTGCCGTTGTTGAAAACGGCGATCGAGCCGCTGAGGGCACCAGTAAGTTTCAGGCCGACCAGATCCTTGTCTTCCAGCTTGATCTGGTAGAGCTGGTGATGGCTGCCATCATTGAAGTTGATGCCGCTGCGCGAGGTGATCTCGCCGGACACCGGCTTGTCGAAATCGAGCGACGCGGCCTTGCCTGCCTCTGCGCCGCCGCCGATACGGTTGCACCCGCCGGCGACCAGGACCGTGGCTACGGCCAGTGTGATTGCTGCCAAACGCATGTTGTTTCTCCTTGGCCTTCCATGTGGTTCCCGCGTACCGGCCGGGCACGCGGGGGCGGAAAAGATACCCGCAAAAGCAAACGCCGGCGTGATGCCGGCGCTGCCTTGTTCATCCAGCGATGGGACGGATCAACCGTTCCACTTGCCCAGCGCAGCCAGGCCGTTGTCCTTGGCACGCTCGTACACGGTCTTCTGGGCGGCTGCGTAGTTGCCCTTCATGTCCTTGGCCCACAGCTTCAGCGCGGCCTGCTGCATGGCGCGGCCGTAGGAGAAGCTCAGCGGCCACGGCAGGTTGCCCAGCTGGTTCATCGCGTTCAGGTGCTCGGTGGACTGCTCGTCGCTCTGGCCACCGGACAGGAACACCACGCCCGGCAGGATGGCCGGCACGGTGCTCTTCAGGCACATCACGGTCGACTCGGCCACTTCCTCGACGTCGGCCTGCTCATCGCAGTTCTTGCCGGAGATGACCATGGACGCCTTCAGGATGGTGCCTTCCAGCAGCACGTTCTGCTGGTACAGCGCGTCGAACAGCGAACGCAGGGTGGCTTCGGTGACTTCGTAGCAGGTCTCGATGTCGTGGTCGCCGTCCATGATCACTTCCGGCTCGACCATCGGCACCAGGCCGCATTCCTGGCACAGGGCGGCATAACGGGCCAGCGCATGGGCGTTGGACTCGATGCAGGTGCCCGACGGAATGCTCTCGCCGATGTTGATGACCGCACGCCACTTGGCGAAGCGCGCACCCAGCTTGTAGTACTCCTGCAGGCGCTCGCGCAGGCCGTCCAGGCCTTCGGTGACCAGCTCGCCCGGGCAGCCGGCCAGAGGGTGCGCACCCTTGTCCACCTTGATGCCCGGAATCATGCCGTGGTCGGCCATGTACTTGGCGAACGGCACGCCGTCCCTGGTCGACTGGCGGATGGTTTCGTCGTACAGGATGGCGCCGGAAATGTGCTCGTTGAGCTTCGGCGTGGTCAGCAGCAGCTCGCGGTAGGCACGACGGTTCTCCTCGGTGTTCTCGATACCGACGCCGGCGAAACGCTTGGCGATGGTAGCGGTGGATTCGTCGATCGCGATGATGCCCTTGCCCGGGGCGACCATGGCCTGGGCGGTTTCGGCCAGCTGTTCGATGCTCATGTATTTCCTGTGGCGGGTGCGGGAAAAACGTAAGTATAGCCCCGCTGCCCGTTGCCCCGGTGTCGAGGCCAGGATGGAAACGATTCCAATGTCCGCGCAGGACAAGGGATGTCCTGCGGCATGGGGTCAGAGCCCCTTTGGGGATCTGACCCCGGGTCGGATCCGCGCAGCGGCTCCGACCCAAGACCGACTGGGTTTACAGATCGCCCAGCCCAATGGCGCGGCCGTCTTCACCCACTTCCAGCAGGCGCAGGGTATTGGTGGCACCGTGGGTTTCCATGTGCTCGCCGCTGGTGAACACGACGCGGTCGCCGGCCTGCAGCAGTTCGGCTTCCACCAGCAGGCGGATGCTGCCGCGCGCGGCTTCGCGCGGGGTCAGGCCGCGGCTGTCGAAGTTGATCGGGAACACATCGCGCATCAGCGCCATCTGCCGGCGCGCGCCGTCATGGCGGGTCACCGCGAACACCGGCGCCTTGGCGCGGAAACGCGATAGGTAACGCGCGGTGCCACCGGACTCGGTCATTGCCACGATCGCGCGCACGCCCACGTGCTGGGACAGGAACATGGTGGCCATGGCAATGGCCTGGTCGGCACGCTCGAGGTTGCGCGGCGAAGCGTTGAAGTCGGTCTCGGTCTGGAACTGGCGCTCGGCCCCCAGGCAGATGCGCGCCATTGCTTCGACCGCCTTGACCGGCCAGGCACCTGCAGCGGTCTCGGCCGACAGCATCACCGCATCGGTGCCGTCGATGACCGAGTTGGCCACGTCCAGCACTTCGGCACGGGTCGGAATCGGGCTTTCCACCATCGACTGCAGCATCTGCGTGGCGGTGATCACCACCTTGTTCTGTGCCAGCGAGGCCTTGATGATCTTCTTCTGCAGGCCCGGCAGTTCGGCATCGCCGATCTCCACGCCAAGGTCGCCACGGGCGACCATCACCACGTCGCTGGCCTCGACGATTTCTTCCAGGTTCTCAATGGCCTCGGTGCGCTCGATCTTCGACACCAGTGCAGCATCACAGCCATGCGAGCGGGCGATGTCACGCGCATCGTTCATGTCCTGCGCGTTGCGGCAGAACGACACAGCGATGAAGTCGACACCGATCTTGGCGACGATGCCGATCAGTTCCTTGTCGCGCTCGGTCAGCGCGCCCAACGAGAGGCCGCCGCCCTGCTTGTTCAGGCCCTTGCGGTCGGACAGCACACCGTCGTTCAGTACGGTATTGATGATGCGTTCGCCCTGCACCTCCACCACCTGCAGCTGCATCAGGCCGTCGTCGAGCAGCAGGACGTCGCCCGGACCCACGTCCTGCGGCAGGCCGAGGTAGCTCACACCCACCTGGGTGGCATCACCCGGGCCGGCGCTGGTGCTGGCGATCAGGTCGAAGCGGTTGCCCGCCTTCAGCTGCACCTTGCCTTCTGCGAAGCGCTCGATGCGGATCTTCGGGCCCGGCAGGTCGGCCAGGATGCCCACTTCCACGCCGACGCGGGCGGCGGCGGCACGCACTTCGGCGGCACGCTTGGCCTGGCCGGACGGGTCACCATGGCTGAAGTTGAGGCGCACCACGTTGACGCCGGCGCGGAACAGATCCTCCAGCACGCCCGGCGGATCAGTGGCCGGACCGAGGGTGGCAAGGATCTTGGTGCGACGCTGACGCTCGAACATGGTGAATGGGCCTCTCCCGATAAAGAACGGAAATTAGCACATCCTTCACGCCGCATGTATACGGTTACAGCCTTGTGCTGCCTGACTTCGCGGGTCATGGAACGGACATCACCCGGACATACGCTGGCGCAGGGTGTTCTGTAGAGCCGGGCCATGCCCGGCTGCACCGTGGGCCGCAATCAGCCGAGCGTGGGGCCAGCTCTCCAGGCGGGGTGGCTAGGCCAACAGCGTCTTCAGCTGTGCCGGCTCGCGAGCCAGCTGGCCCGCACCGGCTTCGGTCAGTTCGGCCTCACCGCCAAAACCCCACAGCACGCCCACGCTGCGCAGGCCGTGGTGGCGTGCGCCCTCGATGTCCATGCGGCGGTCGCCGATCATCCAGCACTGTGCGGGCTGCAGCTGCAGGCGGCGCAGTGCCTCCCCGACCAGCTCGGGCTTGTGGCTGCGCGAGCCGTCCAGGGTCGAACCGACGATCTCCTCGAACAGCCCGCCAAACGGCAGGTGCGCAAGGATGCGGCGCGCATGCGGCTCGTTCTTGGCGGTGACCACCGCCAGGCGGTGGCCTCGGCCATGCAGCGTGCGCAGGGTGTCTTCCACCTGCGGGTACACCGTGTGTTCGCGCCAGCCTTCGGCATCGAAGCGCTCGCGGTAATAGCCCACCGCCTGCTCCACCCGCGCTGGTTCGACGAACAGTGGCGTGAAGGTGGTACGCAGCGAAGGACCGATCCAGCCCAGCAGCGTCTCCTGCGGCGGCACCGGATGGTCCATCTTCTGCAGCGCATAGGCGATGCAGGCGGTGATGCCCACCTGCGAGTCGATCAGCGTGCCGTCCAGGTCGAAGAACAGGACATCCTTGCCGTGCCCGGCACTCATGCGCCGCGCGCGTCGAGTGCGGCCACCGCCGGCAGGGTCTTGCCCTCCAGGAACTCCAGGAACGCGCCGCCGCCGGTGGAGATGTAGCTGACCTGCTGGGCGATATCGAACTTGTCGACCGCCGCCAGGGTGTCGCCGCCACCGGCGATGGAGAACGCCTTGGAGCTGGCGATGGCGCGGGCCAGCGCTTCGGTGCCCTTGCTGAAGGCTTCGAACTCGAACACACCGACCGGGCCGTTCCAGACCACGGTGCCAGCCTTCTCGATCAGCTGCGCGTACTGCGCCGCGGTCTGCGGGCCGATGTCCAGGATCAGATCATCTTCGGCAACGGCGTCGACCGCCTTCACCTCGGCGACCGCGTCGGGCATGAACTGCTTGGCGGTCACCACGTCCACCGGCAGCGGGATGTCGGCGCCGCGCGCCTTGGCATCGGCCACGATCTTCTTCGCGGTGTCCAGCAGGTCCGGCTCGTACAGCGACTTGCCGACGTTGTAGCCGGCGGCAGCGATGAAGGTGTTGGCGATGCCACCACCGACGATCAGCTGGTCGACCTTGCCGACCAGGTTGGCCAGCAGTTCCAGCTTGGTGCTGACCTTGCTGCCGGCGACGATGGCCAGCAGCGGCTTGGCCGGTGCATCCAGCGCCTGCGCCAGCGCGTCCAGTTCGGCCATCAGCAGCGGGCCACCGGCAGCAACCGGGGCGAAGCGGATGACACCGTGGGTGGAGGCCTGCGCACGGTGCGCGGTGCCGAAGGCGTCCATCACGAACACATCGCACAGGGCGGCGTACTTCTTCGACAGGGCTTCATCGTCCTTGCCCTCGCCGACGTTCATGCGGCAGTTTTCCAGCAGCACCAGCTGGCCCGGCTGGACCTCGACGCCGTCGACCCAGTCGCGCACCAGCGGAACCTCGCGACCGAGCAGCTCGGACAGGCGCTGGGCCACCGGCGCCAGCGAATCGGCCTCGCTCCACACACCTTCCTTCGGGCGCCCCAGGTGCGAGGTGACCATCACCGCCGCGCCCTGCTCCAGCGCGTGCTTGAGCGTCGGCAGCGAAGCAGTGATGCGCTGTTCGGAGGTGATGCGGCCATTCTCGATCGGCACGTTCAGATCCTGGCGGATCAGCACGCGCTTGCCGGAGAGGTCGAGGTCGGTCATGCGGACGATGGACATGGGCAACTCTTTGGCTCGGGGACGGGATGCCGGGGTACGGCAGACGGCCATTGTATCGGGTGCGGGTGGTGGGAGGGCCGATGCCTGCGGCAGGCAGAGGCGCACAGCAACAGCAACAGCAGCGGCCAAAGCCAAAGCGCTGGCGCCTTGTGATGCTGTGGGTGGGCCGGGGCGGTGCGGGCTGGCAGGGGACGCCGTGAATCCGTCCGTGGAGGCTTGGCAGCCGCATCCATGCGGCTGACACCCCTGCCAACCCGCACCGCCCCGGCCTCGACAGGTTCATGAGGTAGAGCGGATGGCAAACGCAAGAGCAGTGTGTGGTGTCGGTTGAAGAAAGAAGGGGTGCGCGAAGCGCGCGACCCGCTTTTGCTTTTCTTTTTTTCTACGTGGGTGGACGCACACGGAAACTGTCCGTGGCCGGGCGGGTGGGTTGGCTGGGGGCGTGAGCCGCATGGATGCGGCGACCGAGCCTACAGGGACGTATTCACGGCGTCCCCCAGACAACCCACCCGCCCGGCCAAGCGCGGCTTTTGCTCGAAGAATGACCACCCACGAGGGGCTCCGCCGTTCGCCGGAAACTACGCCGAAGGCGCAGGCTTCTGCCGAAGCAGGCTGACCGCCAGGCCACCCACCACCAGCACCCCCAGCCCCAGCAGTGCCCACAGCAACCACGCCTTCCAGTCGCGCTGCGGCTTCAGCGCCGCGTCACCGGCCAGCAGCTCCGGGCTGCCCTCCAGGCGCGCCAGCGTCGGCTGCCACGACGGATCATTGCGCTGCCGCAGTTCCTCGATCAACACACCGATCGGCGCTTCCATGCGGCGCGCGGTCGCGCTGCCCACTGCCAGTGCATACGGTGCTGCCCCCTGGCTCAGGAACACCAGTACTTCCGGCTGGTAGCCCAGGCGCAGGGTCGGTGCGGTCGCAGTTTCCGCCGGGTTCGCCACCAGCTTCCAGTAGCGGTCACGATGCACGCCCCCCAGCGGCTGGGCCGCTGATTGCTGGCGCTGGCCCTGCGCGCCCTGCTGCAGTTGGTACGCAATCCATGGCGCACTGCGGCGCTGCCATTCCGCACTCTCGTCATCGCGGCTGAACAACGTCCACTGCACCAGGCTGTTGTCGGCGCTGGTCACATCCGCGCGCGCTACCGGGAAACGGCCGTCGAGTTCGAAGGTGTATTCACCCTTGCCCTTCGAGGTCGGTTCCAGCGACAGCCACTCCCACGGCAGCGTGGCCGGCGCCGGCGGCAGCTCGGCCAGCACGCTGCGCAGCGTCGGCAGGCGCGCATCGCCCTGCGCCAGCACGCGCAGATAGCGCGCCTCGCCGTCCACCTGCAGGCGGCGCTGCAGCAGGCGCTTGCCAGCACGCTGCAGGTCGACCAGCGGGATGTCACGCCCGATCGGACGCCAGTGCTGCAGGTCGTCGCTGGCATCCAGCTGCACCTGCGCCTGCAACGGCTGTCCGCTGTCAGCCCAGTCCAGCACCAGTGCCGCCAACGGTTGCTGGCCGAGCACGCTGGCATCGATCAGCCAATCACCCTGCCCGTTCGCTGCCGCACCGCCGCTCACGCGTGCTTCGACGCGACGGACACGGCCATCGGTATCGCGCTCGGTCAGCAACTGCAGATCGTTGCGCTGTGCTTCGGCCAGCGGCGGCAGCGCAAACCACGGCAGCTCACGCTGCACCGGCGGCTGTGCCAGTGGCTGGTCCGGCGCCAGCAATGCCGATGGCAACGATTGGCCGGCGGCGTTGAACACCTGCAGGTCACCCAGGTCTGCGGCACCTGCACGGCGATAGATCGCCGGCTCCAGAACCACCCTGTACGCACCGGACTGTGCGCTGGACAGCGTCAGCGGCCACTGCTCGGCGTACTGCGTGCGGTAGTCGGCGGCCTGCACCGCGACGGCGGCCAGCATGCCGAACATCGCCGGCAGCAGCGCCCTGCTCCACTTCCTCATTGTTTTTCCTCCACGGACGGCGCCGCGCTGGGCGGCGCCGGTGCCAGATAACCCACGACCGTGCACAGCAGGCCGTAGGCGATGAACGATGCGATGCCCAGCAGGTTGCCCAGGTGCTGGCGATCGACGATGACCAGCTTGGCCAGCACCACGCCCATCAGCACGGCACCGACCATCCACAACACGCGCTGGCCACGGCGCGATCCCCACACCCAGGCAATCACGCCGAGCACGCTCCACAGCACGGTCAGGCTGGTCTGCGCCAGGCTGGAACGCATCATCGACGCACTCCACGACAGGCCACCCCACTGATGCACGCCATGCAGCACCACGCTGGTCAGCGCGACGAACGTTGCCAGTGACAGCAGCGGCATGCGCATTCCCGACAGGGTCTTCGGCGCCTGATCGCTGTACAGCCAGCGTGCAAGCAGCAACAGGCTCAGCCACTGTCCGAGATCGGCCGGATTCAATACCGGCAGCCAGAGCAGCGGCGCAGCATCGCCCGGCAGCAGCTGTCCGAACAGCCAGCCGATCGACAACAGGCCGAACAGCACACACTGCAGCGGCTGGCGCACGCGATCGAACGCTGCACCCAGCGGCCAGCGCAGCGCATTCCAGCGCCACAGCGACAGCGCCGCCATCAGCAGCCACGGCACCGTCACCAGCAACGTGGTCCAGCCCTGTGCCAGACCGGCCTCGCCACCGCCCCACAGGGCCAGCAGCGAAAGCAGAGACGGCCACAACAGCCACCACAGGAACTGCGCGATGCGCGCCACGCTGTCGCCCCCCTGGCGCAGGCAGAGCAGCGTGCGCACGCCCATCACCGCGAACACCGCCCAGGCCAGCGCACCGTAGCCGGCGAACGGCTGATGGTGCGCGTCGCTCTGCATCAGCGCCAGCGGGAAGCCCAGCGCCAGCATGGCCAGCGCGGTCACGCCCAGTGCGCGTGCCGGCTGACGGCGCTGCATTTCGGCGGCCAGCCAGGCAGTGACGGCGGCCAGCACCAGCAACGCGTCCACTTCGGTGCGGTACGGGAAGAAGCGGGTGATCTCATGCACCATGCCGCCCAGCCACCACAGCAGGCCCCACAGGTAGTAGACCAGGGCGATCTCACGGCGTGACCTGCGCTGGTAGCTCCAGGCCGACGCGAAGCCGGCCAGGGCCAGCAGCAGCGCCCCGATGGCAGTCGGATTGATCAGGAAGCGCAGGTCCTCATGCCAGTGATCGCCACCGGCCACGAAGGCGAACGCAGCGCCCATCTGCAGCAGCGCGCCGGACACCTGCGGCAGCCAGCGCTTCTGGCGCAGGCCCAACCAGGCCAGTCCGGCGCCTTCCAGCGCGAAGACCGCGCCGGTGGCCCGCGCCGACAAGGCCAGCGGCACCGCCAGCGTGGCAAAGCCCACCGCCAGCACCGCGTGCGACTGCGCCAGCACGGTGTACGACGCGCGCCTGATCAACGCCCACGCCAGCGCCGCGTAGATCGCGGCCAGGCCCAGTGCGCACAGCGCCAGCGTCATCGGCTGCTGGTACAGCATCCCCGCCTGCAACGAGAACGCGACCAACGGCGTACCGAACACCAGGCTGCCATCGACCAGGTCACGCTGCCCGGCGGGCTGCCGGCGTGCGTAGAGCAATGGGATCAGCAGGTAGAAGGCGAAGAACAGCAGCAGGAACGGCTCGGTGCTGCTGAACTTGTCAGGCGCGTACTGCAGCACGCCCCAGAACGTGCCGATACCGAAGGTGAAGGCGAAGCCCAGCAGGTTCAGCGCGCGCCACGGTCGGAACCAGGCAATGGCGAAGATGCCGGCGTTGAGCACGGCGTAGTAGCTGAACAACCCCACGTGGTTGCCGCTGCCGGTGGACAGCCACAGCGGTGCCATGAAGCCGGCGAGGATGCCCAGCACCGCCAGCGTGCGCGAGTTCTGCACCACCGCCAGCACGCACAGCGCGGCCACCAGTGCAATGGAGCTGACGAAGGCGAAGCCCGGCGGAATCAGCTCGAAACGCTTGAAGGCCGCGAAGATGGTCAGCAGCAGCACGCCGATGGCACCACCCTGCAAGGCCAGCGCAAACAGGCGCCGACGCTCGCGCTGGTGCCAGCCGAACGCCAGCAGGCCCAGTGCACCGACGGTAACACCGGCCAGGCGCAGCTCGATCGGCAGCACCAGCCAGCCCTGGTCGCTGACGTACTTCAGCAGCGCAGCGACACCGGCCAGCAGCACCAGCATGCCGATCTTCACCGGCACGTTGCCCTCGGTGAACCAGCGCTTGACCGCGCCAATGCCGCGCTCGATGAAGTTCGGCAGCGCCGGTCCGGAAGGCAATGGTGGCTGCATCGGCGCGGGTGGCACCGGCGGTGGGGCGATCGGGCGCGGCGCCTCCGTTGCCGCAGGCACCGCTTCGCGCACCGGCGTTGGCTGAGGCGGAGGCGGAGGCGGTGCAGCAGCCGCCACCGGCCGCAGGAACGGTGGATCGACACTGGCCACAGGGGGGGCCGCAGGCCGTTCAGGCGCGTGCATGGCGGCGACCGGCGCGACAGCCATGGCGCTTTCCAGCGCGGCGACGCGGCGGCGCAGGCCGGCAATCATCACCAGCGCCACTACCAGCAGCAGCGGGATGGCCAGCAGGACCAGTACGACCAGGGCAATCAGTGCTTCCATTGCGTGCTTCCATAGCGTTCCCGCGCCCCAGCGGCAGCGGTCGACCGGCCCATGCTACGACAGGGCCGGCCCCATAAACGACGAACCCCGGCCAGGCCGGGGTCCGTGTGCGATCTTCGCCGGCCTTACTTGGCGGCGATGACCTTGGCCATTTCCAGGCACTTGTTCGAGTAGCCCCACTCGTTGTCGTACCAGGTCACCAGCTTGACGAAGGTGCCGTCCAGGGCGATGCCAGCGTCGGCGTCGAACACCGAAGTGCAGGTTTCGCCGCGGAAATCGGTGGCCACCACCTTGTCTTCGGTGTAGCCCAGGATGCCCTTCAGCGGGCCTTCGCTCTGTGCCTTCACTTCCGCGCAGATCTCGGCGTAGGTGGCTTCCTTTTCCAGTTCGACGGTCAGGTCGACCACCGACACGTCCGAGGTCGGGACGCGGAAGCTCATGCCGGTCAGCTTCTTGTTCAGTTCCGGGATGACCACGCCGACGGCCTTGGCCGCACCGGTGGACGACGGGATGATGTTCTCCAGGATGCCACGGCCACCGCGCCAGTCCTTGTTGGACGGGCCATCGACGGTCTTCTGGGTGGCGGTTGCCGCATGCACGGTGGTCATCAGGCCGCGCTTGATGCCCCACTTGTCATTGATGACCTTGGCCAGCGGGGCCAGGCAGTTGGTGGTGCACGAGGCGTTGGAAATGATCGCCTGGCCGGCGTAGGTCTTGTCGTTCACGCCGTAGACGAACATCGGCGTGTCGTCCTTCGACGGCGCCGACATGATGACCTTCTTGGCGCCGGCATCGATGTGCTTCTGCGCGGTTTCCTTGGTCAGGAACAGGCCGGTGGCTTCCAGCACCACGTCGGCACCGACTTCATCCCACTTCAGGTTGGCCGGGTCGCGTTCCTGGGTCAGGCGGATCTTCTTGCCGTTGACCAGCAGGTCGTTGCCCTGCACCGCCACGTCGGCCTTGAAGCGGCCGTGCACGGAGTCGTACTTGAGCATGTACGCCAGGTAGTCCGGCTCCAGCAGATCGTTGATGGCCACGATTTCGATGTCGTCGCCGAAGTTCAGCACCGCCGAGCGCAGGACGTTACGCCCGATGCGACCGAAACCGTTGATACCAACCTTGATTGCCATTTCTCAAGCTCCTGCGGCCGCTACGGGTGCGGCGGGATGGATAGGGCCCACAAGTCTAGCAAACCGGGGCTGGCCACCGTGGGCCAGCGCCCGGGCCAGAGGGCCGGCGGAAAGGATTTGATCCGGATCAAAGCGTTAGCACGGCGTGAGGCCGAGACTGTCGCCATCCACCCAGCAACGAGATCACCCCCATGCGCAAGACCTCCCCCCTGATCCTGGCCGGCCTGGCTGCCGCCCTGTCCCTCGCCGCCGCCCCGGCCATGGCCCAGTCAAAGGGCGACTGGACCGTCTCGGCCGGCGTCCACCAGGTGGCGCCGAAGTCGAACAACGGCTGGCTGGCCGGCCACACGCTGAAGGTCGACGTCGACAACGACGTCAAGCCGACCATCACCGGCGAGTACTTCATTGCCGACAACCTGGGCATCGAAGTGCTGGCCGCGCTGCCGTTCAAGCACGACATCAACATCAATGGCCTCGGCCGCGTCGGCAGCACCAAGCAGTTGCCGCCGGTGGTCACCCTGCAGTACCACTTCAACAGCAAGGGCAAGGTCTCGCCGTTCGTCGGCGCGGGCGTGAACTACACGACCTTCTTCAGCGAAGACACCACCGGTGCGCTGGCCGGCAGCAAGCTGAAGCTGCAGGATTCGTGGGGTCTGGCCGCGCATGCGGGCATCGACTTCGCGATCGGCGAGAAGGGCGCCCTGCGTGTGGACATGCGCTGGATCGACATCGACAGCAAGGTGAAGTTGAACGGCGAGAAGATCGGCACGGTCAACATCGATCCGCTGGTCTACGGCGCTTCGTACGTCTTCAAGTTCTAAGCGGTGTGTTGGGCGCGGGGGCTTCGCCCCCGCTCCCCCGCCATACGCAAAACCCTCGCAGCATGTTGCCCCGGTGATTGCCGGGGCTTTTTTGTGCCTGGGACTGAAGCGGTTCCGGAGCTGGGGCGGGGCGGGGAGCAGAGCCGGGACACGCCGCGCCTCCCGCTGCGCTCCCGCTTCGGAACAGGAACGCGCCGCTCTTCAATCCACCTACCCCGCTAGAATGTGCACATGAAAGCCCTGCACTCCCTGTTCCTCGCCGCCGCCCTGGCGCCGGCCCTGCTGTCCGCTTCCGCCCCGGCCCATGCCTGGGGCGCGCAAGGCCACCGCCTTGTCGCCGAAGTCGCCGACGCCCGCCTCAATCCCACCGCCCGTGCCGAAGTGGATCGCCTGCTGGCCACCGAACCGGACGCCACGCTGGCCAGCATCGCGCCCTGGGCCGACCAGTTGCGCGCCAAGGACCCGGGCCTGGGTCGTCGTTCGGCCGGCTGGCACTACGTCAACATCGCCGAAGACAATTGCCATTACGAAGCACCGAAGCACTGCAGGAACGGCAACTGCATCGTCGAGGCCCTGAAGGCACAGAGCACCATCCTCGGCGACCGCAGCCTGACCGATGGCGAGCGTCTGCAGGCGCTGAAGTTCGTCGTGCACCTGGTCGGCGACATCCATCAGCCGATGCACGCCGGTTACGCGCACGACAAGGGCGGCAACGATTTCCAGCTGCAGTTCGGCAACCGCGGTACCAACCTGCACTCGCTGTGGGACAGCGGCATGCTCAACACCCGCAAGCTGGACGACGCGGGCTACCTGCCGCTGCTGCAGAGCCAGCGCGCGCCGAAGCTGGCGCGCCAGTCCAACCCGCAGCGCGACCCGCAGACGTGGGCCGAGGCCAGCTGCGGCATTTCCATGCAAGCTGGCGTTTATCCGGCCACGCGTAAAATCGGTGACGAATACACCGAGCGCTACCGGCCGCTGGCCGAAGCGCAGCTGCGGCTGGCCGGTGAAAACCTGGCGCAGTTGCTGAACCGCGTGCTCGGCGCGCGCTGAGGAGGGTTCCAATGTCAGTCCAGGTGCAGTCGTTCTTCCACCGTGACAGCAATACCTTCAGCTACCTGGTCAGCGACCCGGCCAGTAGCGAGGCAGCGCTGATCGACCCGGTCCTGGACTACGACCCGGATACCGACGCCAGCAGTGAAGCGCCGCTGCATGCCGCGTTGCAGGCCATCGAGCAACACGGTCTGCAGCTGCGCTGGCTGCTGGAAACCCATGCCCACGCTGACCATGTGTCGGCCGGGCGCCGCCTGAAGCATCGTTTCCCGCAGGCCACGCTGGCCATCGGCGAAGGCATCCGCGCGGTACAGGCAACGTTTGCACCACGCTATGGCCTGCAGCTTCCTGCCGCAGATGAAATCTTCGATCACCTGTTCAGCGACGGCGAAACCTTCGCTCTGGGCGAACTGCGCTGCCAGGTGATCGCCGTGCCCGGCCATACCAGCGACAGCATCGCCTACCTGATCGACGATGCGCTGTTCACCGGCGACTCGCTGTTCATGCCCGACGGCGGCACCGCCCGCTGCGATTTCCCGGGCGGCGATGCCGCACAGCTGTACCGTTCGATCCAGCGCCTGCTGGCCTTGCCCGATGCAACGCGCGTGTTCGTCTGCCACGACTACGGCCCGGGTGGACGCGGCTTTGCCAACGAAACCACCATCGGCGAACAGCGCGCGCACAACATCCACGTGCATGACGGCGTAGCCGAGGCGGAGTTCATCAGCGTGCGACAGGCCCGCGATGCCACGCTGGAAGAACCGAAACTGATGCAGCCCGCAGTGAAGGCCAACATCCAGGGCGGCGCCTGATCGACGTCGCTGTACTGGCCGGGCATGGCCCGGCGCTACCCGGCATCACGCGCGATCATTTTCCCTGCATGCGGACCGTCTGCTGGCCCTTCACGACCTCGAAGGTGAAGGCGTACAGCAGGCTGACCGGCACCGGCTCGATGCGCTCGGCACTGCGGCAGTCGCCGCGATCAGCCGGCACTTTGCCTGCCGCGAAGTGGCAGACTGCGGCGGACGAGTACTTCCACATGGCAACCGCCTCCTGCGCTGCCTGCAGCAAGGGCGCATTCTCCGGTGCCTCACCCGCACTGCATTCGCTGCGGTCGGTCAGCGGGATGCTGCGCTCAACGCTGCCCTGCGCATCCACCACCACCTGCAGGCAGACCGTAGTCGGCGGCAGCGAGGTGCGTGGATCACGCTCGCCCACTACTGGGTCCGGTGCCGTATGCAGTTGTGGCATGCGGTAGCCTTCGCTGGCGGCCAGCGCGTAGGGCTGGATCTGGCCGGTCCCTCCCCCCGCATCGGGTCGCAGGCGCTGGTGACCCACATTCTCGCTGCGGGTATCGGCGGTGGTCAGGCGATCCTGGGTTGCACATCCCGCCAGCAGCACCGCCATCATCAGCAGCGGCGCTCGCTTCACTTCGTGTCCTCGGTGTCATCCATGGCGTAGGTAATCGGGACGCGCACGGCACCGGCCACCGGCTTGCCGTTCTTCACTGCGGGCCGATAGGTCCAGCTGCGCGCCGCAGCAATCGAGACAGCATCGAACACCCCCGGATTGGTGGCGCTGAGCACCTGGACGTCGGTGGGACGGCCTTGGGCATCCACTTCCACGCGCAGGTTCACCACGCCCACCTGGCGCTGCTCGACCGCAGATTTCGGATAGGACGGCGGCGGCATCTTGTCGACCTGGATCTCCCGATCCATGACGGACCCTGCCGGGCCTCCCGCGCCTCCGCCCTGGCTGGCCCACGCCACCGCTCCCATTCCCAGGCACACCCCGACCACCAGTACCTGTCCCGACACCCACGGCAATGCCTTCCGCTTGGACTGCTTCAACATGGCGATACGCTCCTTCAACACGGGTTGGCTGCGCCAATGGCAGACCGCTGGCGCAACCGGGTGGACCAGCTGCGCCTTCAGCAGCATGCTGGCATAGAGGCCGCGCAGCGCAGGCTGCGGGCCGATGGTGCGGGCATCGCAGGCCAGTTCCTGGTCGCGCAGGAAGCGGCGCGCGGCCCACGGCAGCAGCGGGTGGAACCAGAACAGCGCGCGCACCAGCAGCAGCGCGCCGTTGGCCCAGTGGTCGCCATTGCGACGGTGGCTGCGTTCGTGCTGCAGGATCAGGTGCTGTTCCTGTGCACTGAAGTGCTGGTCGAAGTCAGGGCCGACCACGATGCGCGGCCGCCACAGGCCAACCAGCGCTGGCAGGCCCGGGTCGGCGCTGGCCTGCCAGCTGCCATCGGTGCGCGGCGTCAGTGGACCCATGCGCCGTTCGAATCGACGCTGCGCGCGCAGGTCGCGCAGCAGGCAGAGGCCCGTGCCCACGGCCCAGAATGCCAGCAACAACCCGGCCCATGGCAAGGACTGGCCGGCCGCGCCATCAATGGCACCGGGCAGCACTTTCAGCGGCAGCGTGGGTACCTGCTGCAACAACGCAACCTGCGGCAACGGCAGCATCAGTGCCAGCAGCAGCATCAGCAGCAGCCACCAGCTGCGGTATGCCAGACCAGCGCCCCCCAATCGCACCAGCAGCGGCCGCATCACCGCCAGCAGGACCGCGCCCACCGCCAACCACAGGCTGGCCTGCCACACTCCGTTGAGCAGCTCAGTCATGGTCCAGCTCCTGGATCAGTTTCTTCAGTTCGGTGATGTCCTGCGCGCTCAACTGGCCGCGCTCGCTGAAGTGCGCGACCAGCGGCGCCACGCGCCCTTCAAAGACACGACCGATGAAATCCTGGCTCTGTGCCGCCACCCAAGCCTGGCGCTGCAGCAGCGGCCGGTACAGGTAGCGCCGGCCATCACGCTCGGCAGCAATCGCGCCCTTGGTCAGCAGACGATTGAGCAGGGTCTTGATGGTCGGTTCGGCCCAGTCGCGGTGGGCCAGTGCGGCGACCACTTCATCGGCGCTACGCGGTGCCTGCTGCCACAGCACCTCCATCACAACGGCTTCGGCTTCGCTGATCGGAGTCATTGTTTACGTCCGTAATCGATAAACCGATTACGCGCGTAATCGAATCGCCTGTCAAGCCCCTCGACTCCAGGTTCATCCTGGCTGCGCCAGCATCGATGCCTCCCGCCCCAGGCCCCGGATGAAGCCGCTGCCCAAGAAGGATTTCCCGGTCGAGCAGGCCCGCCGCTTCCTCGAACCTGGCCCGATCGTGCTGGTCAGTACCGCCTGGCGTGGCCAGCGCAACCTGATGACGCTGGGCTGGCACATGGTGATGGGTTTCTCGCCGTCATTGGTCGCCACCTACCTGTGGGACGCGAACCACAGCCACGCGCTGGCCCGTGGCAGCGGCGATTGCGTGATCAATGTGCCGGGGGTGGAACTGCTCGACACCGTGGTCGACATCGGCAACTGCAGCGGCCGCGAGGTCGACAAGTTCGCCCGTTTCGAGCTCGATGCGCTGCCCGCGCGCGAGGTCGGCGCGCCGCTGGTCGGCCAATGTCATTCGTGCTTCGAATGCCGACTCTACGACGACAGCCAGGTGCAATCGAGCAACCTGTTCATCTGGGAAATCGTGCGCGCCCACGTCGCGCCCCGGCCGAAACTGCCGCGCACGGTGCATTACCGGGGCGATGGCCAGTTCATGGTGTCCGGCGCCGAAGTCTCGCGTCGACGGCGGTTCAAGCCCGACATGCTGTAATGCCAGCACTCCCCCACACGCAGGACCGCCGCGCATGACCGAACACCTCACCGACCTGGACGCCGCCGTCGACTGGTTGTTTGCGCGCGTGGACGGGCCGCTGCGGATCGGGGCACCGCTGGCACTGGGCAAGCCGCATCGGCTGCTCAATGCCCTTTATGCACGCGTCGAGCACGATCCATCGCGACCGCTGCAGCTGTATACCGCGCTGTCGCTGAACCCGCCGAAGGCGCGCGGCAACGGCCTGGAAGCGCGCTTCATGGCGCCGTTCGCGCAGCGCCATTTCGGCGACGATTTCCCGCGCCTGGCCTATGCCGATGCGATCGCGCGCGATGCGCTGCCGGCACATGTGCAGGTGGAAGAGTTCTACATGCAGTCCGGCGCCCTGCTCGGTTCGCGCCAGGCGCAGTCCAGCTATACCAGCCTGAACTACACCCACGCCGCCGATGCGGTCGCGCAACGCGCGCCGCAGGTGATCGTGCAGAAGGTGGCGATGCGGCCGAACGATCGCCGGCTTTCGCTGTCGTGCAACAACGACATCACCCAGGACACGCTGGATGCGATGACCGCGCGCGGGCTGCCGCGCCCGTTGCTCATCGCCGAGATCGATCCGCAGCTGCCTTACATGGGCGGCTCGGCCACGGTCGATGTGTCGTTCTTCGATCTGGTGATCACCCCGCCGCCGCCGTACCCGGCGCTGTTCGGGCTGCCGCGGCAGCCGGTGGGCGATGCCGACTACGCCATCGGCCTGTACGCCAGCACGCTGGTGCGCGACGGCGGCACCCTGCAGATCGGCATCGGCACGCTGGCCGACGCGCTCAGCCATGCGCTGGTGCTGCGCCACACCGACAACGCGCGCTACCGCCGCGTGCTGCATGCGCTGGATCCACAGCTTGCCAGCCACCCGCTGGTGCAGGAGATCGGCGGACTGGATCCGTTCGAGGTGGGCCTGTACGGCTGCAGCGAGATGCTCAACGAAGGCTTCCGCCGGCTGGTGCAGACCGGGGTGATCAAGCGCAAGGTGCACGACGACCTGGCGCTGATGCAGCGCATCGAGAACGGCAGCACGTTGTCGATCGACCACGCCACCCTGGCCGCCGAGGGTGAGTACCTGCACGGCGCGTTCTACCTGGGCTCGCCGGAATTCTACGAGTGGCTGCGCACGCTGCCGGAAGACGAATGCCGCGCGATCGGCATGCGCCGCATCAGCGAGATCAACCAGCTGTACGGCGGCAACGAAACGCTGGAACGCCTGCAGCGCCGCCATGCGCGCTTCTTCAACTCCTGCATGATGGCCACCGCGCTGGGCGCGGCGGTGTCGGACGCGCTGGACGATGGACGCGTGGTATCCGGTGTGGGCGGCCAGTACAACTTCGTGGCGATGGCACATGCACTGCCGGAAGCGCGCAGCGTGCTGATGTTCCGCGCCGCGCGCGATGACAAGGGCCAGCGCGCATCCAACGTGCGCTGGAACTACGGGCACACCACCATCCCGCGCCACCTGCGTGACATCTACCTCAACGAATACGGCATCGCCGACCTGCGCGGGCTGACCGACGAGGACTGCGTGCACGCAATGACCGCGATCACCGAGGCGCCGTTCCAGGGTGAGCTGCTGCAGCAGGCGCAGGCCTCGCGCAAGCTGTTGGCGGCCGCGCAACCGGATCCGGCGCGCCAGCAGCGCAACACGCCGCAGGCGCTGGCAGCGGCGTTGGCCCCGTTCCGCGCCGATGGCAGCCTGCCCGACTATCCGCTGGGCAGCGATTTCAACGAGATCGAGCAGGTGCTGGTGAAGGCGCTGGCCTGGCTGAAGGCCAATACGCAGACCCGCGCCGGCAAGCTGCGTACCGTCTGGGCAGCGCTGCGCCAACCGGCAGGCGACGGCGATGCGGTGTACCTGCAGCGCATGGGCCTGCAGGCACCGAAGGACTTCGCCGAGCGCCTGGACGCGCGCCTCCTGCGGCTGGCACTGGCGCGCACCGCCTGAGAAAAGGGGACGGAGGGGATTAAGTCGCATGTGCACAAACGACTTAATCCCCTCCGTCCCCTTTTTCCTGCGGCAAAGAAAAGGCCGGCGTGCGCCGGCCTTTCCTCATTACGTCGCGAAGCTGCTTACAGCGACTTGGCCGCTTCCACCACGTGGGCAGTGGTGATGCCGAAGTGCTTGTACAGCTGGTCGGCCGGGGCCGAGGCACCGAAGGTGTCGATACCGATCACGGCACCGTCCAGGCCGACGAACTGGCGCCAGAAGCCGGTGACGCCGGCTTCCACCGCCACGCGCTTGCGCACGGCGTTCGGCAGCACCGATTCACGGTAGGCCGCATCCTGGCGCAGGAACACGTCGGTGGACGGCATCGAGACCACGCGGGTCTTGAGGCCGGCCGCGTCCAGCTGGGCCTTGGCTTCGGTGGCCAGCGAGACTTCCGAACCGGTGGCGATCAGGATCACGTCCGGGGTACCGGCAGCGTCGGCCAGCACGTAGCCACCGCGCTCGATCTGGGCGATCTGCTCGGCGTTGCGCGGCTGGTGCGGCAGGTTCTGGCGGCTGAACACCAGGCAGCTCGGGCCGTCCTGGCGGGTGATCGCAGCCTTCCAGCTCACCGCCGACTCGACCGCATCGCACGGACGCCACACGTCGTTGTTCGGGATGTAGCGCAGCGAAGCCAGGTGCTCCACCGGCTGGTGGGTCGGGCCGTCTTCGCCCAGGCCGATCGAGTCGTGGGTGTAGACGTGGATGGCGTGGGCCGGGATCAGCGCGCTCATGCGCACGCCGTTGCGGGCGTAGTCGCTGAACACCAGGAAGGTGGCGTCGAACGGAATGAAGCCACCGTGCAGGGCCAGGCCGTTGGCGATGGCGGTCATGCCGAACTCGCGCACGCCGTAGTACACGTAGTTGGCGTTGGCGTCGTCGCTGGCAACCGACTTGCTGCCCTTCCACAGGGTCAGGTTGGAGTGCGCCAGGTCAGCCGAGCCGCCGACGATTTCCGGCAGCAGCGGTGCATAGGCTTCGATGGCCAGCTGCGACGCCTTGCGCGAGGCGATCGTCGGGCCTTCGGCGGCCACCTGGGCGATGTAGGCATCGGCCTTGGCAACGAAGTCGGCCGGCAGTTCGCCATGCGAGCGGCGGGTCAGTTCGGCCGCTTCAGCCGGGTACTGGCTGGCGTACTTGTCGAACAGCTGTTCCCATTCGGCCTGGCGCAGCGTGCCGGCGCCGTTGGCGCGCCAGCCGTCGTAGATCGCCTGCGGGATCTCGAACGGACCGTATTCCCAGCCCAGCTGCTTGCGGGTGGCTTCCAGTTCGTCCTTGCCCAGCGGTGCGCCGTGGCTGGATTCCTTGCCCGCCTTGTTCGGCGAACCAAAGCCAATGGTGGTGCGGCAGCAGATCAGGGTCGGCTTGTCGCTCTGCGACAGCGCGGCCTCGATGCCGGCCTTGATGCTCTCCGGGTCATGGCCATCGACATCGCGCACCACGTTCCAGCCATAGGCCTCGAAACGCTCCGGGGTGTTGTCGGTGAACCAGCCCTCGACGTTGCCGTCGATGGAGATGTGGTTGTTGTCCCAGAAGCAGACCAGCTTGTGCAGGCCCCAGGTACCGGCCAGCGAAGCGGCTTCATGCGACACGCCTTCCATCAGGCAGCCATCGCCCATGAACACCCAGGTGCGGTGGTCGACCACTTCCAGCTCCGGGCGGTTGAAGCGCTGTGCCAGCAGCTTCTCGGCCAGGGCGAAGCCCACGGCATTGGCGAAACCCTGGCCCAGCGGGCCGGTGGTGGTTTCCACGCCCGGGGTCTCGTGGCGCTCCGGGTGACCGGCGGTGTGGCTGCCCAGCTGGCGGAACAGCTTCAGCTGCTCGATCGGCAGGTCGTAACCACTCAGGTGCAGCAGCGCGTACTGCAGCATCGAACCGTGGCCGTTGGACAGCACGAAACGGTCGCGGTTGAACCAGTGCGGGTTGCTCGGGTTATGGCGGAGATAGTCGTTCCAGAGGACTTCGGCGATGTCGGCCATGCCCATGGGCATGCCGGGGTGGCCGGACTTTGCGGTTTCAACCGCATCGGCGGCAAGGAAGCGGATGGCGTTGGCCAACTGGCGACGGGTAGGCTGCGTCATGGTTCTGTCGGAATCGGGAGGCGGCCGCGGACGTGCGGGCGGCCTATTGTCCCATAGTCGCCGGGCGGGGGGTCGGTTCACCTTGCCCGGTCGTGCCGGCCGCTGGCCGGCAACGTCGTCATCTCCCCCGGATTCCGCATGTGAAGCGGGGTCGGAGCCCTTTCCTTGCGGAAAGGAATCCGACCCCGATCAGGTCGCCAGCGGTGGCGTTGGACTCAGTCCTGCTGCGGGCCCAGCGCCGGGCCGTCGTGCGATTCACCCTTGGCCACCAGGGTGGTCAGGGCCAGGTCGCCGGTCACGTTCAGCGCCGTACGGCACATGTCCAGGAAGTGGTTCACGCCCAGGATCAGGCCAATGCCCAGCGGGTTCACGCCCACCATCGCACAGATCATCGCCACCACCGGCAGCGAGCCCGACGGCACGCCGGCGGTGCCGATGCCACCGAGGATGCAGACCGCCATCACCATGATCTGCTGGCCGATGCTCAGGTCCACGCCGAAGAACTGGGCCAGGAAGATCACCGTCACGCCCTCGAACAGCGCGGTGCCGTTCTGGTTGGCGGTGGCGCCCACGGTCAGCACGAAGCGCGACACGCGCTGCGGCAGGCCCATCTGGTCGGCCACGCGCAGCGCGGTCGGCAGGGTGGCGTTGCTGGAGGCGGTGGAGAACGCCATCACCGTCGCTTCCTGGGTATCGCGGAAGAACGACAGCGGCGAACGGCCGGACAGCCACACGGCGGTACCGTAGGTCACGATCATGTGCAGGCCGAGTGCCAGCACCACCACGCCCACGTAGGCACCGAGGCGGATGATCAGCTCGAAGCCGAACAGCGCGGCCAGGTTGAACATGAAGCAGGCCACCGCATACGGGGCCAGGCGGATGACCAGGTTGATCAGGGTCATCGAGATTTCGAACACGCCCTCGATGGCGCGGCGCAGCGGCGCGACCTTCTCATCGTCGGTCAGCACCATGCCGATGCCGAACATCAGCGCGAAGAACATCAGCGACAGGATCGCGCCGTTGTCGGACGCGGCCTGCAGCACGTTGCTCGGCACGATCGACAGCAGCATGTCCATGCCCTTCGGCGTGCCATGGATGCCAGCAACGATTTCCTTGCTGCGCTCGGCATTCTCCGAGAGCATCATCGCGGCGACCTGCGGATCGACGCCGGCACCCGGCTTGAGCAGGTTGACCAGCACCAGGCCGATGCCCACGGCAATGCCGGACAGCAGCACGGTATACGCCAGGGTCTTCCAGCCGATGCGGCCAAGGGCGCGGATGTCGCCCATCTCCGACACGCCCATGATCAGCGCCGAGAAGATCAGCGGCACGATCAGCATGAAGATCAGGTTGAGGAACAGGCCCGACGCCGGGGTGGTGATGTAGTCCATTACCCACTTGGCACCGGCCTGCAGACCATCGACGCTGCCGCCCAGGGCGTGCACGATCAGTCCCAGGATCAGGCCGATCGCAAAGCCGATGCCCATCTTCCAATGCAGGGGCAACTTCTTCTTGTCGGCAGCAGCTGCTGTCATGCGCGGGTTTCCTCGAAAAATGAATGCACTCTAACAAAGCGCGCAAGCGGCGCCGGTTCAGGTTCGCCGCGTTGGATACAGCGGCGCCAGGCCAGTGTCAGCGGCGCCGGTAGCCGCCGACCAGTGCGGTCCGTCACGGAAGACCTCGCGCAGACGCGCGCGTAGCGATGCCAGATCGCCCTGCCCGCCCCAGCGTGCCTGCTGCAGGTCCTGCAGCACCTGGCGCTGGCCAGGGTCATCCAACCGCGCGATGACCTGCTCGATGCGCTCAACCCCGGCCATCGCGCACAGCTGCGCTTCCACCTGATCGAAGCCTTCGCCATCCAGCGTGCGGCGCAGCTCGGTCAGGCCGGCACGTCCGCGCGCCACAGTCGGCACAGAGGGCCTGCCGGCTGCAGGCGTCGCCGCACGCGGTCGGCGGCCTCGCTGCCAGCCCCACAACAGGGTCAGCAGCCACAGCAGCGCCAGTCCGATGGCCGCGCCCATCCACGGCCACGGGCGTTCGGCCAGGCCGCTGGCGCGCGGATCGGTCGCGGCGATGCGGCTGTCCTGGCCATCGCCACCCGGCAGCGCAGCATCGGTGTCGATCGGCGGCAGCGGCGCAGGTGAAGCACTGCCACCGCCACTGCCGGCTGCGACAGCCAGTGTCAGGTCCGGCAGCTTCGCTTCCTGCGCCTTGCCTGCGCGCACATCCCACCACGGCAGGCGCGGCCCCGGCACCACCAGCGAGCCTGGCTGGCGCGGCACGATCGAGTAGCGGCGGGTGATCTTCAGCCGCGGCGTGCTGCCATTGAACGATTCTTCGTACTGCGCAGGTTCGGCGAATACCTGCGCATGGGTGCCCAGATCCGGCACCGGCAGGTCGGTGAACTGTGCGCGGGTTGCCCCTTCGGCAATCGCCTCGACCACCACAGTGGCGGCCTCACCGGTACGGGCGCTGGTCGGCGCACTGGTGTAGCGCAGCTGGAGGCTTTGCAGCGGAAGCCATGGCTGCGGCGCCTGTGCCGGTTGCGCCTGCACCTGCAGCGTGCGATCGGCGCCGGTGGCATTCATGCGGCCGTCGCCGCCGCCGAAGAAGTCGTCGAAGAAGCCACCGGCACTGCGCCCACTGAAGCGCGCACCGGCCAGCCGAAGTGCACCGCTGCGCTCGGGGATCAGCAGGAAGCGGCGCTCGACCACGTTGTAGCGGCGGCCGTTGACCTGCCGCACATCGGTGCGGTCATCGCCTACCCGCTGTAGCGACGCACCCGCCGGGGTATCCAGCACCAGTTCGCCAGAGGCCAGCTGAGAGGCGAAGAACAGCCTCACCACCACGCCTACGCTCTGCTGCACATACGGCGTTTCGTCATCGACAACGGTTTCGATGAATGCCACCGCATTGCTGTCGGGGCCGGCCACGGCAGCGGCATCCACCTGCAGGGTCAGCGGCGCGGTACGGACGCTGCCCACCTGCAGGCCCGGCACCACCAGTGCACCACTACGCCGTGGCGTCAGCGCCACGCCATACAGGTTGCGCTGCTGCATGCTGCCGTTGCTCCACTCCACCTGGCGGCTGCTGGTCTGCCCGCTGAGGTCGAAGTCGGTACGCAACGGTGTGAAGTCAGGGGCGCCCTGGTCGCTCTCGACATTGAGCGTGACCGTGTCGCCCATCGCGATGCGGTCGCGGTCCAGCCACGCGCGCGGCTGCGCCCAGGCCAGCAGCGGCAGCCACAGCAGCAGCGCCGCCAGTACCTGTCGGGGCCAATGCCCGTGCATGTTGATCGCCCGCGTCATCGCCCTTCCCTCTTCCTGCGCTCGTTTTCCAGCTGGAACTTGGCCCGCAGCAATGCGCCCGGATCATCCGGCACGCGTCGCATCCACGCCTCGACCGCCTGTTGCTCCTCGCGTTGGCGCGGAGTAGTGCCGTCACTGCCTGGCACGGGTTTGCCATCCTGTTCGCCCTTGCCCTCACGTGCCTGCTGCATCGCCTGCTGCATGCGCTGGCGCTGCTGCTCATCAGCCTGGGCCTGCGCCTTGGCATCCTCCACCTGTGGTGGCGCCTGCTGTCCATCGCGGCCACGCTCACCGGGCTGAGGCGCCGACTGCGCGTCGTCGTTACCCGCCTGGGGCTGCCCCTGCTGGCCCTGCTGAGATGGTGGCTGACCCTGTCCTGGATCCTTCTGGCCCTGCTGCGGTTGCTGGCCCTGCGGGTTCCGCTGGCCCTGTGAATTGTTCTGCTGCTTCTGCTGCCCGTTCTGCTGCGGTTTCTGCTGGTCCTGGCCCCGCCCCCCCGACTGCTTGCGCTTGCGTGCGGCATCAACCACGGCACGGTTGGCGACCGCATCGGCCATGCCGGGATGCAGCGCCAGCGCGCGGTCGTAGGCGGCGATGGCTTCGTCGTAGCTGCCCTGGCGCGCCAGCGTGTTGGCCAGGTTGTACCAGCCCGCATCACTGTCGATGCCCTCGAACTGCTTGCGCGCAGTGGCGAAGTCGCCCGCGCGATAGGCCTGCACGCCGTCGGCCAGGCGCTGGTGCTGCAACTGGTCGGCGCGCTTCCACAGCGTGCCCTGCGATGGCGGCGAAGCGGGCGCTGGAGCTGCCTGCGCCTGCACATCCCCCATCCATGGCAGCAGGCCCACCGCCAGTACTGCGGCCAGCAGCGCGCGGCGGCGGAAGGCGAGCAGCGCCAGCAGCATCACCGGTGGCAGCAGCCAGAATCCTTCATCGCGCCATTGCCTGCCCTCGCCGGGCCGCTGCGCCGCAGTACCTTCGCGTGCATCAAGCACACCCAGTGCGCGCAGGTCACTGCCATCGGCGGTGATGCGCGCATAGCGACCGCCACCTGCCGTGGCCACCGCACGCAGGCGACCTTCGTCCAGCGCAGCCTGGCGGATCTGTCCGCTGTCGTCACGATACGCCGCACCCGCCGGTGTACCGAGCCCCAGCACCGACACCTGCAGGCCGAGCCCACGTGCCTGCGCGGCCGCCAATGCAGCTTCACCATCGGCTTGATCGGTGACCAGCAGGATCTGTCCCTGCGCTGCAGCGATCTGCCGCATCAGCCGCGTGGCCCAGTCGATGCCACGGTCGGCACGCTGGCCATCACGCGGCATCACATCCGGCGACAAGGCATCCAGATACAGCGCGACGTTGCTGCCGTCATCGGTCAGCGGCGCGACGGTGTAGGCATCTTCGGCGTACACCACCAGCCCCACCTGCCCACCCTTGCGTGCACGCAGGAGCTCGCCGACCTTGGCCCTTGCCTGCAGCAGGCGCGACGGTGGCAGGTCGGTGGCAGTGATGCGGCTGGACAGATCCAGCACGATCAGCAGCGGTGCGCTGGGCTGGAACATCGGCTGTGCCTGCTGCCGCCAGCTCGGCCCCGCCATCGCCAGTGCTGCCAGCGTCCAACCCAGCAGCACTGCCAATGGCAGCCGCACGCGACGGCGAGCACCGGCGGCCAGCAGATGCGGCAACAGGTGCGCATCCACCGCCTGCCGCCACGCATCGCTGCGCCGCTGCCGGTACAGTGCCACGGCGAGAATCACCGGCAAGGCCAGCAAAGCCCACAGCCATTCCGGGCGCAGGAAGTGCAGTGCATTCCAGTCGGGAAGGTGGGATGCCAACGCGATCATCGACGGCGCTCCGGCCACACCCATGCCAATGCCCCCAGCAGCAAGGCCAGGCCCAATGGCCACGCATAGCGCTCCTCGCGCGGGCGCAGGCTCGGCCCCTTCGCAGCGATCGGCTTCAGACGATCCAGTTCGGCGTAGATGCCGGCCAGCTGCGCGGTATCGCGTGCGCGGAAGAACTGGCCACCGGTCAGACTGGCAATCTTCTTCAACGTGGCCTCGTCGACCGGGTCCTGGTCAGCGGAAATCGGAATACCGAGGAAGCGCATGCTGCCATCACCACCGAACGCGACGGTGTGGATGCGCACCCCTTCAGCCTGCGCGACTTCGGCCGCACGCAGCGGTTCCAGCACGCCGGCATTGCTGACGCCGTCGGTCAGCAGGATCAGTACACGTTGCCCTTCCGGCTGGCTGCGCAGGCGCTTCACCGCCAGGCCGATGGCATCACCGATGGCCGTCTCGCGCCCGGCCAGGCCGACCACGCTGTCGCGCAGCTGGTCGCGCACGCTGGCCAGGTCCGCAGTGAGCGGCGTGAGCGTATAAGCACGGTCCCCGAAGATCAGCAGGCCGATGCGATCGCCGGCACGGCGATCCAGGAAATCGGCCAGCACGGCCTTGGCTGCGGTGAGGCGATCCACCACCTGCCCACCCAGCACCATGTCGCCCTCGCCCATGCTGCCGGACACGTCCATCGCCAGCATCATCTGCCGGCCCTGCTGCGGTGGCGTGATCGCTTCGCCCAGCTGTTGCGGGCGAGCCAGTGCGACGCACAGCGCGCACCAGCCCAGCCACAACAGCAGCGTACGCAGCCACGAAACATCAACGCGGCCGCCACCGGCCAGCGCTTCCAGTTCCGTCGCCGCATAGGGCACGCGCAGCGCAGCGCCGGGATCGGCACGACGCTTCCACCAGCGCATCAGCAGTGGCAGCGGCAACGCCAGCAGGGCCAGCGGCCACGCCAGCTGCAGGTCCGGCCATGGCCAGTAACTTGCCAGCAGGTTCATCGGCGGCGCTCCAGCAGCATCGCCAGGTAGCGCTCGCGCGCCCAGCTACGCACGGCCGCCACTTCGCTGGCGTCCACGCGGGGACGATAGGCACCTTCGGCCAGGAGGTTGCGGCGCGCATCCGGCAACGTGCCCTTCGGATCCACGCGCTGCCACCAGGCATCGTCACGCAGGGATTCACTGCCGGGCTGTGCCTGTCGCGCGGCGCGACGCAGCAGGCCGGCGATCGCCGCCAGTTCCGCGGCGGCATCGGCGGTGGTGGTCAGCTCCTGGTCGAACGCCTGCAACCAGCGTTGGCGACGACGGCGGCGTTTCCACCACAGCAGGGCCAGCGCCAGGATCACCAGCAACACCGCGCCACCGACCATCAGATAGCCGGGGGCCGGCGGCCACCACGACGGTGCCGGCGGCAACTGCACATCGCGTAGCGGAAGGTTGGCGCTCATGCCGGCACCTCGGTTACCGGTGGTGCCAACCAGGCGTCGCTGGACGCATCGGTGGACAACACCTGCACGTCAACGCGGCGTGCGCCGAGCTGGCGGCGCAGCGCCTGCAGTGGTTCGACGAAGTGCGCCTGCCAGTGCGCCTGCACCTCGCTGCGACGCAGGTCGAGGCCAATGCGCTGCTGCGCGGTCTGGAACTGCAGGGCCGCCGACGGCGGTTGCAGTTCGAGGGGATCGACCAGCAGCACCAGGCTGAGGTCATGGTGCTGGGCCAGCGCGCTCCAGCGCACGACGGGAATCCGCGCGGCCTGCTGCGGATCGGCCAGCACCAGCATGCGCGCCCCGGGGCGCAGCACGCGGGCGGCATGGTCCAGCGCGCGTTCCAGGCCGAGATCGTCGGCGGGCGGCTGTGTATACCAGCGGGTGAGTGCGTCGAGCACGCGCAGTACACCACGCGGCCCACCCGCAGGTGCAATCGGCGCTTCGCGATCACTGCCACGCAGGGCACCCACGCGGTCACCGCGACGCTGCGCCGACCACGCGGCGACGGCGCCCGCGCGTGCCGCCTGCACCGACTTGAATCGCACGCGGGTGCCGAAATACAGCGCCGGCGACGTATCGGCCACGATCAGGCTTACCCGCTCGCGTTCGGCCTGGAACAGCTTGGTATGGGCACGGCCGGTCCGCGCGGTCACGCGCCAGTCGATATGTCGTGCATCATCACCGGCCACGTACTCGCGTGACTCGGCGTACTCCATGCCACGCCCACGCAGCGGCGACGGCGCCTGCCCGGCGTTGCCTGCACGGCCACGGCGTGGCGGCGGCGGCCGCTGTGCCAGCCGGCGCAGGGCCACCAGTTCGGACAGGTGCGGGCGCAGTCCGTCGCCATCACTGACGGTGGATGCGGCTTCCAGGGATGGATCGGTCATGCGCGGGCTCAGGGTGCCGGCACCCGGGCCAGCAGCTCCTGCACCAGGCGTTCGCCATCCCAGCCTTCGGCGGTGGCTTCGTAGCTGGGCAGCACGCGATGGCGCAGCACGTCGGCGGCAACCGCACGCACATCGTCGGGGGTGACGAAGTCACGGCCGGCCAACCAGGCGCGTGCACGGGCGCAGCGTTCCAGCGCGATGGAACCACGCGGGCTTGCGCCCCAGGCGATGCGGCGCCCGAGGCCGGCGTCATAGCGCGACGGATCACGCGAGGCCAGCACAAGTTCGACCAGGTAGCGCTCCAGCGCCGACGCCATGTGCAGGTCCAGCACTTCGCGGCGGGCGTCGAACACATCCTGCATCGGCAGCTTCTCCGGTGCGGGTGCCGCCTCGCCCAGTGCGCCACGGGCACGCTCGCGGGCGAGCCGCAGGATCTCCGATTCGGCGGCCTGGTCCGGATAGCCGATGCGTACGTGCATCAGGAAACGGTCCAGCTGCGCTTCCGGCAGCGGGAAGGTACCTTCCTGCTCGATCGGGTTCTGCGTGGCCATCACCAGGAACAGCGGCGGCAACGCATAGGTGTGGCGGCCAACGGTGACCTGGCGCTCGCCCATCGCTTCCAGCAGTGCCGACTGCACCTTGGCTGGCGCGCGATTGATTTCATCGGCCAGCAGGATCGGGTGGAAGATCGGGCCGGGTACGAATTCGAAGTGCCCTTCCTGCGGGCGCCAGATCTCGGTGCCGGTCAGGTCGGCCGGCAGCAGGTCGGGGGTGAACTGCACGCGGGCGAAATCCGCCTCCAGGCGCGAGGCCAGTGCGCGGATGGCCGTGGTCTTGGCCAGTCCCGGGGCGCCCTCCACCAGCAGGTGCCCGTCGGCCAGCAATGCGATCAACAGGCGTTCGACCAAAGCCGCCTGGCCGACGATTTCGGCCGACAGCGCGTCGCGCAACTGGTTGAAGGCGCCATGCAGGCGGGAGGCGGCCGGCGCGGGCGGCGGCGAGGCGGTTTCGGGCATCGGCGGTGGCAGGTTCATGGGGGCCTTTGACCGGCGCGGGACGGCACGGGTTCCCCACATCATCGCAGGGTGCCCTGCGATTGGCATCAAGAACGGCTGAACGGGCCTCTCCTCCACGCAGGGCGTGGATCTACCGGATCATCCGCGGATTACGTCCGGCATGAACGAAGAAGGGCCGCACATGGCGGCCCTTCTTCGTGTCGCGGGTGCGCTGGCTCAGTTCTGCCTGGCTACGCGCAGCACCTTCGGGGTAACGAACACCAGCAGCTCGGCCTTGTCCTTGCTGCGGCCACGCTTCTTGAACAGGTTGCCCAGGAACGGTACATCGCCCAGGAACGGAACCTTGCTGATGCTGTTGCGGTCGGTGAACTCGTACACACCACCGATGACCACGGTCTGCCCGTCCTCGACCAGCACTGCGGTGTTCACTTCGCGGCGGTTGATCGACGGCACGGTGCCATAGCCTTCCAGCTGGATCAGCCGGTCCACTTCATCCTTCTTCACCTGCATGTTGAGGAACACGCGGTTGTCGTTGGTGATAGTCGGGGTGACCTTCAGTTCCAGCACCACTTCCTTGAACTGCACGTTCGGCGTAGCGACACCGCCCGCACCGGCGCTGATGGTCACATAGCCGATTTCCTTACCCTGCTTGATCAGGGCCTCGCGCTGGTTGGTGGTGACCACGCGCGGGTTGGAGATCACTTCACCACGCGACTCCTCTTGCATGGCCGACAGCTCGACGTCCAGCAGGTAGCCGGCATTGAGGATCGACAGCGCAAGCGAGCCTGCCGGGTTGGTGGACGCCGCCGGCATGGCCCAGTTCAGGCCACGGGTGATTGCCGAGCCGACCGGCACCGGCGCCGGGCCCGTACTGCCACCGGCCAGCCAGTCGCGGTAGGCCTTGGCGTTGGTCGCATTGGCTTCGACCTGCGATTTGCGGGTTGCCTCGTTGGCTTCCAGATTGCCGCTGAAGTAGGCGTTGTCGCGGCTGCCACTGATGCCGACCGCGCGCCCAGCTCACGCGCGAACGTATCGGTGGCGATCACGATGCGGCTTTCGATCAGCACCTGGTCGACCGGGCGGTCGATCACGTTGATCAGCTCACGCATGCGCGCGATCTTCTTCGGAATGTCGCTGATCATCAGCGTGTTGGTGCGCTCGTCGGCAACGATGCGGCCACGGCCGGACAGGAAGCCACTCTCCTCCTGCGACGACCCACCACCACCGCCACCTGCGCCACCACCGCCACCACCGCCGATGCCCTTGGCTTCGGTCAGGGCTTTGAAGATCTGGGTGGCGCTGTGGTAGTTGATCTGGACGTAATCGGTCACCAGGTCTTCGCGGTTCTCGATGGCGATGCGCGCGTCTTCCTTCTCCTGCTCGAACTTGGCCAGCTCTGCCTGCGGGCCGACCCAGATCACGCTGCCATCGCGTCGCTTGTCCAGGCCCTTGGCACGCAGCACGATGTCCAGTGCCTGGTCCCACGGCACGTTGACCAGGCGCAGGGTCACATTGCCCTGCACCGAGTCGGAGGCCACCACGTTGAGGTTGGACTCTTCGGCGATCAACTGCAGCACGGTGCGCACTGGCACGTCCTGGAAGTTGAAGGTCACCGGCTTGCCGGTGAAGCCACGTTGGCCGACGGCCTTTGCGGCCTGGGTGACGCTGCCGGCGGTCACTGCACCGACGGCGGCCGGAGCCTGCCGCGCGCTGATCTCCACCACGTATTCGTTGCCGCTCTGGTAGGCCAGCGACTCCACCGCACCGCCGGTGCTCAGCACCAGCTGGGTGCCGGCGCCGGACGGCTTGGCGTCGATGCGCTGCACCGGCGTGGCGAAGTCGACGACGTTCAATGGCTTCTGCAGGTTGGCCGGCAGGCGGGCATTGCCCACGTCGACCACCACGCTGTTGCCCTGCGTGCGCAGGTCCGGGATCGCGCCCTGGCCGTCAAACTGCACGATCAGGCGGCCCGCGCCATCATCGCCGCGCTTGAAATCGATCTTGGCCACCGACAGGCCGGCCGGTGCCGCGGCCGGTGCGACGGTGGTGCCCACCGGCTTCTCCGCCGGTGCGGCGGCCAGCGCCGGAGCGCAGGCCAGCATCAGCGCGACTCCCAACGCGCTGACACGGTTCAAGGTAGAGCGCCGGTTGGGACGCAGCCCCTTGGCTTGGTGAAAGGTCATCGTGCTATCCCCAGTAAACGATCATTGATCTTCAAGCGAGAGCGTTGCCGGCCGTTCCAGCCAGCCACCCGCGCCATCCGGCACCAGTTCGATCAGCTCCACACGGTCTTCGAAGACCGCAGTGACCCGCCCGTCGCTCTGCCCCAGGTAACCGCCCGGGCGCACCCGGTAGGTCACCTTGTCCGGCCCCATCACCAGTGCGACGGTGCCGCCGCCGGTGCCGATGGTACCGACCATGTCCAGTGCGTCCAGCGGGAAGCCCTCCAGGGGCTCCTTGCGCCGGTTCGGATCCGGCCGCAATCCGCCATTCCCCTGCGGATTGGTCCAGGCATCGGTGAACGGATCACGCAGGCCCTGCGCGGAGTATTCGAAGGTCTCGAACTGCTGCATCACAGGCAACGGTTCCAGCGGCTGCGCCGGCCGGGCACGTTCGCCTTCCACCCACTTCTCGAGATTCGGCGCATCGCCCGGCGTGCTGGTCACGCCACGGCCGCAGGCGGCCAGCAGCAACACGGCAGCGGCCATCCCGCAGCGTGCAAAGAAGGAACGGATCACTTGCTGCCCTCCTTGCCGGCTTCAGCCTTCTGCTGTTCCTGCACCTCGGTCTCGTCGAGATACCGGTAGGTCTTGACCGTGCCGGACAATTCCAGCGCACCGGCACGCGAACCACCGCCGCCAGCCTTGTCCGCCGGCTTCAGATTGATGTCGTGCATGGTCAGGATCACCACGCGCGGCAGCGAGGCCACGCCACTGACGAACGCACCGAACTGGTGGTAGCTGCCCACCATCTTCAGCTTGATCGGCTTCTCGGCGTAGAACTCCTTGACCTGCTCCTGTTCCGGTTCGAACAGCTGGCTGGTCAGGCCGCTGGACAGCGCGGTCTGCGAGATGTCGATGATCAGGTCCGGCATTTCGGTCTTGCTGGGCAGCTGCCGCAGCATCTGCTGCAGCACCTGCTCCATCTGCGCCAGCTGCTGCTTCAGCGGCCCCAGGTTCACCGCGCGTTCCTGCTGCTTGGAGAACTCGGTACGCAGATCGCTTTCCTTCGATTCCAGGCTGGCCAGTTCATCGCGCTTGCCGCTGATCAGCAGCATCCATGCAACGAACATGATGACCAGGGCCAGCAACGAACAGAAGACGATCTTGGCCTTCTGCGGCCAGTTGCCGATGTCGTTGAAATCCAGGTTCTTCAGATCGATTTTCTGGCTCATGCGCGGTCCCCCTGCAGCGGGGCGTAAGAGGCCTGCGGCGGCTGCGCCAGGCGGCTGCCCTCAGGCCTGGCGGCCGGAGCCGGTGCGGCGGGCTGGTTCGGCTTGGCCGGTGCAGGCGCCGGTGCGCTGGCGGGTGCTGCGGCCGGGGCCGCCGCCGGTTGGGCCGGTGCTGGTGCAGCAGCCGGGGCCGCCGCATCGGGGCCGGCGGCAAGCGGCGCCACGGCGGGCGTCGCAGCCGGGGCAGCCGCCACGCTGCCATCCGCATTCAAACCGGCAGTGCCTGTCTCTTCACTCTGCGCCGGCAGCTTCACCGTGACCTTGAACATGTACGGCAGTGCCTTGATGTCCGATACCGGACCGGCTGCACTCTTGTCGCCGGCACTGGCCTGGATGATCGACAGCTCCGGGTTGGTCATCCAGCCGGAGGTTTCCAGGTTGCGCATGTAAGCCGACACGCGTGCATTGGACTGGGTGCGTCCCTCGAGGGTGAGCATGTCCCCCTCCTGCTGCAGGGCGGTCAGCACCACGCCGTCGGGAATCGTGCGCACCAACGCGTCGAACAGGTGGACCATCTGCGAGCGCTTGGCCTGCAGTTCCTCGATCACCTTCTTGCGGGCCAGCAGGCGGTCCTTCTGCGCATCGAGGCGATCGATCTCCTTGTTCTGTTCCTTGACCTTCTCGATCTCGGCTTCCAGATAGGCATTGCGGTCCATCTGGCCGCTCACCTGCCGGTCGTAATAGAACCAGATCAGCAGCGACAGCAGCAGGCCACCGATCGCGGCCATGCCCAGCATTGCGTAGAACTCGCGCTGGCGTTGCTTGCGCCGCTCGGCGCGCCAGGGCAATAGATTGATGCGTGCCATCAGTCGAAGCTCCTCAGCGCCAGACCGGTGGCGATCATCAGCGCGGGGGCATCCTGGGCCAGCGCATGCGCGTTCACCTTCGGGCCCAACGTCATCTGTGCCAGCGGGTTGGCGACCACGGTCGGCACGCCCAGCTGCTCCTCGACCATTTCCGGCAGCCCGCCCAGCACGGCGCAGCCGCCGGCCAGCACGATGTGATCAACGCGGTTGAACTCACTGCCTGCATAGAAGAACTGCAGCAGGCGGCTGATCTGCTGGACCGTGGCTTCCTTGAACGGCTCCAGCACTTCCATCTCGTAGCTTTCCGGCAGCCCGCCCTGGCGCTTGGCCAGGCCGGCCTCCTCGTAGCTCAGGCCGTAACGGCGCATGATCTCGTCGGTCAGCTGCTTGCCACCGAACACCTGTTCGCGGCTGTACAGGCTGCGGCCGCCGCGCAGGACGTTGAGGGTGGTCATGGTGGCGCCGATATCGACCAGCGCGACCACGCCGTCGATGGACACCGGCAGCTCGCTGGCGACCAGGGCGTAGGCGTTCTCGACCGCGAAGGCCTCCACGTCCATCACCTTGGCCTGCAGGCCACCCAGTTCCAGGGCCGACTGGCGCAGTTCCACGTTCTCCGAACGCGACGCGGCCAGCAGCACCTGGACCATCTCCGGGTTGTTCGGGATCGCCCCGATCACCTCGAAGTCCAGGTTCACTTCCTCGATCGGGTACGGAATGTAGTTGACCGCTTCCAGCTCGATCTGGGCTTCCATGTCGTTCTCGTCGAGCTCGGCCGGCATCGGGATCACCTTGGTGATCACCGCCGACCCGGCGACGGCGGCAGCGGCCAGCTTGGCCTTGCTGCCTGAACGGTTCATCGCACGGCGGATGGCCTCACCCACGGCCTCCACTTCCACGATGTTCTTCTCTACCACCGCGTTCGGCGGAAGAGGTTCCACAGCGTAATGTTCCACACGGAAACGATTGCCGCTGCGGGACAGCTGCAAAAGCTTTACCGCAGTCGAACTGATGTCGACGCCTACAAGCGGCGACTGACTTTTTGGGATGAGCCCCACGGTTTCTCCCCTGCCGACGGGCACTTGGACGCAAGACCTGCGCCCGAGCATTAATAACGTATTCTTAGCAAATGGCAACGGCCCTGCTGTGAAGTTCCTCACGGATTCACGATGCAGCCCCTGACTGTTCCCCTTGCGCTCCCCGGTGCCGACCCCAGCCGCCACCTTGCGTAATCTATACTCTGCGACCACGAAATTCGCAATCGGAATCTGAACCCGATGACTCGACTCCGCCGCTGGCTGCGCTGGATCTTCCTGATTGTCCTGGTCCTGGCGCTGATCGGCGCGGCCGCCGTGGGCGGTCTGTACTACGCTGTGTCCTCCAAGCTTCCCGACGTGCAGACCCTGCGCGACGTGGAAATGCAGGAGCCGATGTACGTCTATGCTGCCGACGGCAAGCTGATGGCGGTGTTCGGCGAGACCCGGCGCACCCCGATCACCATGAAGGACGTGCCCGAGCGCCTGAAGCAGGCCTTCCTGGCCACCGAGGACGCCCGCTTCTACGAGCATGGCGGCGTGGACTACATGGGCATCGGCCGTGCGGTGTGGCTGCTGGCCACCACCAACGACAAGCGCGTGCCGGGTGGTTCCACCATCACCCAGCAGGTGGCCCGCCAGTTCTTCCTCAGCTCCGAGTACAGCTACACCCGCAAGCTGGCCGAGATCCTGCTGGCACGGAAGATCGAGTCCGAGCTGAGCAAGGACGAGATCTTCGAGCTGTACCTGAACAAGAGTTTCTTCGGCAACCGCGCCTACGGCGTGGCCGCCGCCGCCGAGTTCTACTACGGCAAGAAGCTGAACGAGCTGGACCTGGACGAGATGGCCTCGCTGGCCGGCATCCCCAAGTTCCCGTCCTCGGGCAATCCGATCTCCAATCCGGAGCGCGCCCGCCAGCGCCGCGACAATTACGTGCTGCAGCGCATGGCCGACCTGAAGTTCGTCAGCCAGGCCGAGGCCGACGCGGCCAAGGCCGTGCCGATGCACGCCACCGCCCATGAGCCGCCGGTGCAGGTCGACGCGCCGTACGTGGCCGAGCTGGTGCGCCAGGAAATGATCGCCCGCTTCGGCGGGGATGTGGTCAACAAGGGTTACCACGTCACCACCACCATCGACTCCACCCTGCAGACCGCCGCCAACCAGTCGGTGCGCGACGGCCTGCTGCTGTACGACCACCGCCACGGCTGGCACGGCGTGGAGAAGCAGGTGCAGGTGGGTGCCGGCGAAGACGCCGCCGCCCTGGCCGAGCACCTGCGCGGCATGTACGGCCAGGCCGGCCTGCTGCCGGCGATCGTCGCCAGCACCGGCGCCGATGGCAGCGCCACCGTGGTGCTGGCCAACCGCAGCGAGATCGTGCTGCCGGCCGGTGCCGCCAAGTGGACCAACAAGACCCCGGGCAAGCTGGTGCAGCGCGGCGACATCGTGCGCGTGCGTGCCGGTGCCAAGGAAGGCGAGTGGCTGCTGGACCAGATCCCGCGCGGCCAGTCCGCGCTGGTCTCGCTGGACGCCCACAACGGCGCCCTGAAGGCGCTGGTCGGTGGCTTCAGCTTCTCCGGCAACAAGTTCAACCGTGCCACCCAGGCCCGACGCCAGCCGGGTTCCAGCTTCAAGCCCTTCATCTACGCCGCGGCCTTCGACAAGGGCTACAACCCGGCCTCGATCGTGCTCGACGCGCCCGTCGTGTTCCGCGACCGCCGCGGCAAGACCTGGGCCCCGCAGAACGACGGCGGCGGCTTCCGCGGCCCGATGCGCCTGCGTGAGGCGCTGGTGCAGTCGCGCAACCTGGTCTCGGTGCGCCTGCTCGATGGCATGGGCGTGGACTACGCGCGCAAGTACATCAGCGAATTTGGTTTCGCCGAATCCGAACTGCCGCCGAACCTGTCGATGTCGCTGGGTACCGCCTCGCTGACCCCGCTGTCGGTGGCCCGTGGCTACGCTGTGTTCGCCAACGGCGGCTCGCGCGTGGACACCTGGCTGATCGACCAGGTCAATGACCGCGACGGCAACCTGGTGTTCAAGGAAAACCCGGCGCTGGCCTGCCGCGACTGCGCCGGCAGCAGCGACCAGCCGGTGAACCAGGTGGTGGACGGCTTCAACTTCGGCGCCCCGGCCCCGAAGGTGGACCCGGCCGCTGCGGCCAAGGCCGAAGCCAAGACCGAAACCCCGGCCGCGCCGGCCAACCCCGATGCCCGCACCGCTCCGCGTGCGATCGACGCCCGCACCGCCTACCAGCTGGTATCGATGATGCGCGACGTCGTCCAGCGCGGTACCGGCGTGCAGGCCAAGGTGCTCGGCCGCGAGGACGTGGGCGGCAAGACCGGCTCCACCAACGACCACCGCGACGCCTGGTTCTCCGGCTTCGGCGGCCCGTACGTGACCACCGTGTGGGTGGGCCGCGACGACTTCCGCTCGCTGGGCTACCGCGAGTACGGTGGCAAGGCGGCCCTGCCGATCTGGATCGACTACATGCGCACCGCGCTGAAGGACACCCCGATCGCGCAGAACGAGCCGCCCAGCGGCATGGTCCAGGCCACGCTCAACGGCGCGACCGAGTGGGTGAAGGTGGAAGACATGGACCGCCTGACCGACTACGACCTGAACCTCAATACGCCGCAGGCCGACGCCGCCGCGTTCGATATCTTCTAAGAGGCAGGTATGGGTGGGTGCCAACCGTTGGTTGGCACCGATGCGACCCTGGTAGAGGCCAACCTTGGTTGGCGCCTCGTGCCGACCAAGGTCGGCACCTACCAAAGCGTCGGTGGGTGCCAACCGTTGATTGGCATCGATGCATCCGCCGGGCACAGCCCCGCGCTGCTCTGGTAGCTGCCAACCTTGGTTGGCGCCCCGTGCCGACCAAGGTCGGCACCTGCCAAAGCATCGGTGGGTGCCAACCGTTGGTTGGCATCTCCGCGCCATACCCACGCAGATGTCACATCCGTGCGCTAATCTGTAGCCAGGTCGCAACAGGGAGTCATCGCATGCATCGCGCCCGTCAGCATGCTGCCAGCCAGACCCGCGAGCGGCGCCACCGCCTCGCCCACGAAGCCGCCCGCCTGATGGCTGAAGGCGGCATCCGCGACTACCACCAGGCCAAGTTGAAGGCCGCCAGCCGGCTCGGCATCCACGACGATGCCTCCCTGCCCCGCAACACCGAGATCGAAGACGCCCTGCGCGAGTACCAGCGACTGTTCTCCGGCCCCCAGCACGGCAACGAACTGCAGCGCCGCCGAGAGGCCGCCATGCGTGCGCTGGAGTTCCTGCACGGCTTCGCCCCGCGCCTGGCCGGCCCTGTGCTGGAGGGCACCGCCGACGCCAACAGCCCCGTGCAGCTGCACCTGCACAGCGACGACCCGGAAGCCGTGCACCGCTTCCTGGACGAACACGGCATTCCCGCCGAATCGCGGACGCGTCGCCTGCGCATGGATCGCGAGCGCAGCCTGGATGTGCCGGTGTGGGTGTTCAGTGCCGAGGAGCTGACCTTCGACCTGGCCGTGCTGCCCTACGATGCCCTGCGCCAGGCACCGCTGTCGCCGGTGGATGAGAAGCCTATGCGACGTGCGTCGGTGGCGCAGTTGCGGCAGCTGCTGGCCGAAGCGGAAATCACCGCGTATATCGGCGGGTGACGGTAGCGCAGCGGTGCCTGCCTTGGGTGGGTGCGGACCGTTGGTCCGCACTGTGCTTCGGGCATTTCGATGGCTGAGCGGAGAGCAGTCGAGCAAGCTCGACCCTACAAAAGCGGTGTTACCTGCCCTGGCAGATGATGCCCATCATGCTCCCGCTACCAGACAAAACGGGTATCGCGCAGCGGATCGCTGAACAACCGCGGCAACCACGGGGCGGGAGCTCGCCGCGGATACTCCCGCATCATCTGTGCGTGCATGACCTGCAGATCCCGCAGCAACCAGGACTGGTAGTAGATGTCGTTGAATCCATCCGACCACCCGCTCTTCACACGCTCATGCTCGTCTGCCTCCAACGGCGGCATCTGGTCCAGCGGCACCTCCAGGATTGTCGACAGCGCCGCGTTGATCTGCGCGTTCTCAACCCCCGCCTGGCGCACGTAGTCCAATCGGTCGAGGACCCGCCGGCAGTTGTACGGGAAGCACCCGCCCGTGGCGGTGATGTAGTCAGCAATATCCGCCAGCATGTCGGCTTTCAGCCGCCACACCACTTCGCTGTCCATCACCTGGCGTACCCGCATCGTGCGCAACGTGCTTGCCCGCACCTCTTCCGGCGTAGTGAACGGGGCCCCCGGCGTGCTGCCCGCGTGGCGCACCAGCACGATGCGATGGATCGCCTCGCTGGTGACGCCGTCGATGCGCAGCGCCGCTGCCTGAGGGTGCACGCGCGGCGGCGGCACGCCCAGCATCTCCCACAGGTACCACAGCACCAGCAGCAGACCGGCGATGCACAGCCCGCTCATCAGCGTCCACAGGTCCAGGTTCCGGGTGTAGTAGCGAAAGCGCGCCCGCCAGATATAGAACGTGCGATAGCTGAAAATTCCGCGTACCCATCTGTACATTGCCATCTCCTCGGCAAGGACCCCGGCGCGGCGGGGTTCATTACGCGCACTACGCCGGGGCGGCATGGCTTACCAGCCGATGCCCACGCCGACGCCCATGCTGCGCTCACCGCTGTTGGTGAACGCACCATTGAGGCTGAAGGTGGCCGAACCCTTCTCGTTCAGCACACGCTGGTAACCCACCGCCATCGCCGACTCACCCTCGCTGTAGCCCACGCCCGCACCCAGGCGGTTGTAGGTGGCCAGGCCTGCGGTGTTCATCGCCATCGCACTCTGCGCACTGCTCATCGCGGCCATACGGTTGAAGCGCTTGTCCATCTTGTCCAGGCGACGCTCGAAGTTACTGATCGCACCATCGGTGTACTCGTTGGCACGGGCCAGCATCTTTTCCAGATCAGCGGTGTCGACCTGCGGCTTGGGCGTCTCGTCCTGCTTCGACTTCGGCTGCGGCGTCGGCTTGTCACCTTCACCGGTAGAGGCGATCTGCGGCGAGCTGCTGGTTTCCCGCGTCGGCGCGATCTCCTCGGTGGAAGGCGAAGGCGTGGATGCTGCGGCCATGGCGCGGGCCTGCGGCTGAGCGTCGATGCGCTGCTCCAGCCCATCCATGCGGCCATTGAGCTGCTGCTGCATCGAGTGCAGCTGGCCGCCGTTGACGGCATCGCGGCTGCCGGCCGCGATCAAGCCGTTGGCCACGTTGGAGATGAGCATGCCGTTGGCGCCGGCCAGGGTGAGCCGGTGGGTGCCGTCTGCGCGCACCGAGGGGGTTTCCTGGAACACGGAGCGGAGCTGGGATTCGACCTGGTTCACCCGCGAGGTGGTGCTGACGACTGCGCCGTCGAGCGCTTCCAATGCACCATTGAGGGTGGGTTGGGACTGGCCCTGAACCTTGAAGCTGGGGCCGACGATATTACCGTTGGCATCGACTTCGCCGCCGAGAGCGGACAGTGCGCCGCGCAGCTGGCCGACGGTGGCAGCGTTGTGGTTGGCGGTGCCGTTGGCGATGTTTACGAGGCGACGCTGCATGCCACTGTTTCCGAACGATGCAACTCCGGCTTCATTTGCCTGAGCGCTGCTTCCAAGTGCCAGCGACCCGTGAGCCCCGCTTCCAACTCTTGCGCCAGCACCAATCGCGACACCTTCATTCGCGCCGCCCGCGCCTCCACCGACCTGCGCACCGACTCCCATTGCGAATCCATTCGCAGAATCCACAGAGACAGTCGCCGCTCTACCAATTGCGGTCGAGTTCTTTCCCATGGCCTCCGCAAACGTGCCTACCGCAGTTCCTCCCTCCAGCCCCGTCTTTGCTGAATTTCCGACCGCAACGCCTGCCGCACCCGCTTCTGCGCGCTCACTGAAGGGCGCTGAGCCGATACTCACAAACTGTGCGACGTCCTCAAGTTCCGAAACACGGCTGTTGGTCTCATAGAGCTGACTGCCTCGCACAACGTCCGAGCTATCAGCCGACAGTCCTGCCTCGGCCACGCCAGTCAAACGCGCACCGCCGTAGTCGATGACGCTCGCATCCAATCCACGCATGGCCTGCGCGCCCATCTCCCGCTCCCTGCGCATCGCCTCCAGATCATTCCGATTCTGCGAGATCTTCTGCTCGGCGGCGTACAACTGACTGCCGGTTACGGCATCACGGCTTCCTGGCGCCACTCGGCCGTCAGCCAGGTTGGTCAGCACCATGCCATTCGCGCCATTCAGCGCGATCTGGTTCATGCCGTCGGCACGGGCCGACGGTGAATCCTGGAAGATCGAACTCAGCTGGCCTTCCACTTTGTCCGCGCGACGGCCTGCGGTGATGACAGCGCCATCGAGCGCCATCAGCGCGTCCTCGACGGTGCTCTGAGTTCCACTTTGTACTGCATAAGTAGGGGTAATGATGTTGCCGCTGGCATCCATGCCTGCGCCGCCGCCGAGGGTGGCGAGGGAGTCCTTGAACTGGGAAACGGTGGTGGCGTTGTGGTCAGCGGTACCACGGGCGATGTTTACAAGACGGCGCTGAACGCCAACACCCCCAAACGACGCGACTCCTTCTTCAACTGCTTGAGAGCCATTTCCAAGTGCCAGGGAGCCGTGAGCCCCGCTTGCAACTCTTGCGCCAGCACCAATCGCGACACCTTCATTCGCACCGCCCGCGCCTCCACCGACCTGTGCACCGACTCCCATTGCGAATCCATTTTCGGAATCCACAGAGACAGTCGCCGCTCTGCCAATTGCGGTGGAGTTCTTGCCCATCGCCTCCGCAAATGTGCCTACCGCAGTTCCCCCCTCCAGTCCCGTCTTTGCTGAATTCCCCACCGCAACACCGGCCACACCTGCTTCGGCGCGTTCACTGAAGGGCGCTGAGCCTATACTCACAAACTGCGCGATATCCTCAAGATCTGAGACGCGTGAATTGGTTGAATGCAGCTGCCTACCAGACACAGCCTCAGCACTGCTGGCGCTCAAGATTCCATCTGCCACACCACTGATCTTCCGATTGGCATTGGCGTTGTTGCGCACGTCCAACGTCGCACCGCTGTTCTTCCCGCCCAGGCGCACATCGCCGGACGCGGAAACCTGCGCCACCAGCCCGCCCAGCACCGCGGTTTCGGCCAAAGCCTTGGCTGCATCCGTTTTCGCCACGGCAGCATCTGCACCCGCAGACTTGGCAACCCCCTCGACCGTCGTCAACTTGTCATTGGTGGCACTGAGCTGCCTGCCATTGACCGCCTCGTAGCTGCTGGCGCTGACCACGCCATCGGCCACGCCGGTCAGTTTCCGGTTCGCATTGGCGCTATTGCGCACATCCACTACGGTGCCACTGTTCTTCTCACCCACGCGAACATTGCCACTGGCACTGACCTGATTCAGCAGTCCGTTGAGCGTCCCCACCTGGGTCAGCGCGGTATTCGCTGTCGTCTTGGCGGAACTGGCATCGCTCATCGCGGTGCTGACATTGCTGTTGGTGGTGTTGAGCTGCCGACCGGTCACCGCATCGGTACTCGTCGAGGACAACGTCGCGTCCGCAACACCCGCGATCCTGCGATTGGCACCGGCACTGTTCCGCACGTCCAGGACGGTACCGCTGTTGGATGCGCCCAGCCTAACGTTCCCCGAAGCAGAGGTCTCGCTCAGGAGGCCCGAAAGCGTGTTGGCCTTTGCCAGTGCGCTGTCAGCATTGGTCTTCGCGGCGTCGGCGACGGCGCGCGCGGCCGCAACATTGCTGTTGGTGGAATTCAGCTGCTTGCCTGACACCGCATCTGTGCTGGCCGTGCTCAGTGTGGCATCTGCCACGCCCGTGATCTTGCGATTGGCGCTGGCGCTGTTGCGGACGTCCAGTACTGTGCCGCTGTTACTTGCACCGAGGCGGACGTTACCTGATGCAGAGGTCTGACTCAGCAGGCCCGAGAACACATTGGCCTTTGCCAGCGCGTTGTCAGCAATGGAGCGCGTGGCTGTGACATTGCTGTTGGTTGCATTCAGCTGTTTGCCCGTTACCGCGTCCGAACTTGTGCTGTTAAGTCGCGCATCCGCCACATTCACCACTCGTCGCTTCACTGAGCTATTTCCAACAGAAACTGCGTTCTGTTCCGAAGCAACAGAGTTGGCGCCCAGGGCTACTGAGTTTGCTGCCGAAGCATATGACCCACTACCAACCGCAATCGCATTATCGGCAGACGAGTGGGAGTCGTTGCCAACAGCAACCGCGCCAACGCCGTACGCCTTCGAATAAGCGCCGAATGCGGCAGCGTACCCTCGCGTCGCTCTTGCGCTGTATCCGAAGACAGCGTTACGGTCACCCGAAGCAACGGACTGATGCCCAAAAACGATCGATTCCTTTCCTGTTACCGACGCGCCATTTCCCATTGCGAGAAAGCGCTCACTCCCAGACCCAGAGCTTGCGCCCACGTACTTGGTGTCATGCCCAATGAACGGCGTGCATTGGTAAAATCCGAACACGTCCTTATTGCAAGGCGAGTAGAAGATGTCTGCTCGGGCTGTGTTCACGCCAGTCACAGCGAGCAGACCACAGGCCGCGCTTACGGCCAGCCTTCGGGCGGCTCCTGAAGATCGCTTAGCGCGTGGCGTAGCAAGCTCGCTTCCCACGACCCAGCAGTGCTTTGCGGTACTCCAGATACGTCGATAGACGTGATTCATGATTCGTCCTTAACAAGGTAGATAATGAAATGCCCCTTGCCGCGCAAGGAGCGGGAGATGAAATTCTCAGCTGACGCTGCTTTCCAGGGTCTGTGTGTGTTCTCGATGGCCATCGCGGCTCAATCGATAGCGAAGCTGCAGTGAGTCACCGGGCGCAATCTGGAAAGGCAGGGTCAGATCGGCATCGGGATAGAGACTGCGCGACAGGTCCTGCGGGGTGCAGACACCTTCGGCCGTGCAGACAGCCGCGCCAGTGATGCCGACGCGCAGTGTTCCGGTGTTACGCAGGGTGTCTCCCTGCAGTTGCAGATCCACGCTTCCGTTGGCGGGCAACACGTTCACCAGCGCGCCCCAGACCAGGCTGACGCCGACGTTGGCTTGGGCAGCCTGCTCGCCGTCTTCGAGAAGGGTTCCATCCGGGCCCCTTACCCCCTCGAAATAGACTCGGTACGCCGCTTCCTTCTCGACATTACGCAGCGGAATGACGCGGATCAGGCGGTTGCCGCCGCCACTGAGTGCGAACTTTCCAGGCGTGATGGCAATGGCTGCCTCGGCGGCCTCCACTTCCATCTCTTCCTCGCCGGCCTGCGCGGGATTAGAGATGCGCAGCAGGCGTGCCTGCACGTACTGTGGCTGGGTGGAGTGCGAGTACACGCGGATCTGCCCGCCACGCTTGGCATCGACGGCTGCGCGCATCGGGTGGATCGAGAGGTTGGCATGTGCCATCGGCGGGACCAGCAGCGCGCTCAACGGCAACAGGCAGAACAGCAGTTTCTTCATGATGAGCTCCGTGGGATCAGGGTTTGGCGGTCGGCACGCGCAGCTCTACCGTCAACTCGCCGTCGTAGAGGCCGGGCCGTTTGCTGGCGATGGGCGTAGGCGGCGTTTCCAGCGTCAACGGCGTGGGCACGCAGTACACGGGCTGGCTGATGCCCGGCAGCATCACCAGCCGCAGCTGTGCGCTGTCGATGCCGCGCAGCAGTTGTTCCTCGCCGTTCTTCATCGCCAGGCGGTTGCCGCCGTAGTTCAGGCTGACCTGGTAGTCGAGGCGCTGGGTGTCATCGCTGCCACCATCCCCGTGCCAGACCGCGTAGTCCCGCCCTGGTGGTGGTCGCGGTCCGCTATCGCGCACGGTAACGCCGAGGAACTCGCTCTGCGAACCCACGCCGTCGTACAGGCACATGTCCACTTCCTTGTAGCCGCCGACTACCTTGCGGATGGGGTCGTAGCGCAGGTCCATGTTGACCAGTGGTGCAATGCCATCGAAGCCGGGGAAGTAGATCGATATCGCGTCGTAGTCGGTGACGGTGAAATCGAAGTTGAAGGTGGCGGTGGCGACGGGTGCCGCGGCTGGATCGGCTTTGACGTTCAGGCGCATCGTGGCCTGCCAGCGGCCAGCTACGAGCTTGGCAAGCTCAGATGCTGGAATAGTCAGCGCAGCACCCGTGCCGATCGGTTCGTCCGATACACATTCGTACCAGAACGCTTCATTCAGAATGCGCTTCTGACTGTCCCAATAATCGATATTGCAGCGAGGACCCGACATAACTCGCAGCAAGCTTCCTACCGCACGAACTTCCGTACGCAGGCCGGTCCTCAGATCAACGAGGCGCAACGCTATCTCCGTGGTTCCCACTGACATTCGCGGCTCACTTTCCGTCGGGCACCGCCCAAACTCACTATCAGAAGCAGACCCGCAAACCACATGGATCTGCCCATACTTCATCGCCAGATCGTGACTGAACCCCAGCACCGTCCGCGGCGCCCACAGCTCCACGTCACCCGGCACCGCCGAGCGATCCCAGGTCATCACAATGTCCCTGCTCTGATCCGTCGGATGCGTCTCCGGCGGCCACTGCGCCCACGCCCGTGGCATCACCAGCACCAGCGCACACACCAGCATCAACACACACATCCAACGCCGGCTCATGGCGTACCTCCTGCAGCAGCGGTCTGGGGTGTGGCGGCAATCAACGCGCGTTCCTGCAGCAGGCGGGTCACGCGGGCCTGCTGGCGGATCTCGGGCGGCAGCTGGGCCACGGCCAGCGGCTCGCAATGCACGGCGCCGACCAGCAGCACCACCTGGCGGCGCTCGCGCACCTGCAGCGGGCAATGCAGCAGGCGGTCGTCCTGCAACAGGTACAGCGTTGTTTCGCGACGCGGGAAATCGGCAACGAAGCTGCCGTTGGCGCTGGTGCCGGGCACCGGCGCGTTGAGGATGCGGGCGCCGCCCAATGGCGACCCCGCAAGATCCTTGACGTTGCCGATGAAGGTGTAGGTCACTTCGATCGGCACCGGCATGCGCATCAGCTTGCCGGGCGTCAGGAACATCGGCCGTGCACCACCCACGCCGGTCACGCGGATCGCGGCGATGCTGTCCAGCGTGCTGGCGTCCTGTACTTCGGCACGATGCGACTGGTACGACGACAACGGCAACAGGCGTCGCTCGCCGATCTGCAGACGCTGTCGGCGCAGTCCGCCCACCTGCAGTTCGGCGGCCACACCACGCAGGTCCACGTCGTCGGAGCCGTCCACCTGCACGGCCAGACCGGCCTCGGCGCCGTGGGCACCACTCCAGTAGACGCCACGGCGGCCCAGGGCGAAGCCGGAACTGTGGCTGCCGCTGTAGCCCGTCTCGCCGCGTCCGCGCTGCTCATAGTGCGCAATGCTCGCGGTGGTGTTGCCGATGCCGTTCTGCAGCTGGCCACTCAGCGATGCGCTGTAGCGGTCATTGTTGTTGGCGCGCAGTTCGGCGTTGAACTCCCGATAGTGCGTATCCCGGTCCTGGCGCAGGCTCTGGCCCACGCTGTAGTCGATGGCCGGGCGCTGGTGCTGCGGTTGGCGCACGTCCACCGCATAGCGGCGCTGGCCACTGCTGTCGTGGTTACGCTGCAGGCGGGTCAGGCTGAGGTTGAAGTAGATGCCACGGTCACGCTCGTTGCTGCCGCGCACGCTGTCGGTGCTGCGCTGCTGCCACAGGCCCACGCGCGTGGACACGCTGAAGTCCTGCCAGCGATGGCTGCGGCTGAAGCTGGCCTGCCAGGTGCGGCTGAGCACGGGCTCGCGGCGCGGCTCCAGCGGGCCGGGCGGCAGCAGCGGATCGAGCCCGAAGAACGGATCCTGCTCGAGCCCGGGTCGATGCCAGCCGGTGCGCCAGGTCTGGCGCCGGGTGTAGCCCACGTAGGCGTTGCCACCGGCCAACGGCAGCGACATCGAGCCGCTGAGCGAGTTGGTGCAGCCCAGCTGGTCGCGCGCATCGGCCTCGAACTGGCAGGCCTTGCCACGCATGCGCTGCTGGTAGAGATTCCACGACGCCTTGCGCCGGTACGACAGCTGGTGCTGCTGGCCATTGCTGCCATCACTGCCCCGCATGCCGCTGAGCGAGGCGCGCATCTCATGCGTGGCCAGCACGCGACGCAGGTCCACGCGCAGCTCGCCGTAACTGTGGCCGCCGAGGTTGGCGGCACCGGCGGTAAGGGCGGCATCGCGGCCCAGCGGCACGCGCACGCCGGCCATCGCCACGCTCTCCCCATCGAAGCGGTCGCTGCGGCGCTCGTTGCGGCGGCCGCCCTGCACGAACCACTGCCACTGGCTGTTGGTCCAGTCGCCGCCCTTGTCGAACGGCGCCTCCTCGGTGCGCACCAGCACACCGTCCTCGTAGATGCGCATGCGCACCAGGTAGTTGCCGAACGGGAAATTGCGGGTGTCGATCTGGTTGATGCCCGCCTGCAGGTAGAAGGTCTGCAGCAGTCGCTCGCCGTCGAACACATCGACGCGTGCGTCGCGCGCCAGCAGCACCGTCAGCGGCGTGGCCTGCACGGCGGCATCGGTGTCCACGTAGGCCTGGGTGGTGCCCACGCGCGCGCCTTGGAAACGGTCCAGCGGCAACATGCTGAAGCTGAAAGTGCCACCCTGCGGGCTGGACAGGTTGCGGCGGTCCATGCGCCCGGCCTGCAGGTAGTGCGCCTGCCCCAGGTCATGGCGGTAGTAGACGTTGTCGAACTGGAAGTCGTCGTCGCTTCGGCTGCGGTCACGCTGCTGGGTGTAGTACCAGTCGGCGGACAGGTGGCCGCGATCGAACAGGCCCAGCGTGCCCACGCCGCGCGCGGACAGCGCCTGGTAGTCGCGGCCGCCGCTGACGTTGAGCGTCTGCTGGTGCAGGAAGGCGTTTTCGGCGTTGGCCGTGACCGTGTGGTAACGCTCAGCGGCCGGCTCTCCCGGAATCCACTGCCGCGCCACGAACAGGCGCACGGCGCCCTCGCCTTCGTCATACAGCGCGCGCGCCGCGGTGGGGTCTTCGGGTGGGTCGAGATAACCGCAGCCGGCCGTGGCGCCACCGAAGCGGCAGGCCAGGTGGCTGTTGCGCGGCAGTGGTTGCGACAACGCCGGCAGCAAGGCTGCCTGTGCATCGGCAGGCAGGTCCAGCGCCTGCAGCACGTGCGCGGGGTCTTCCAGCTGCACGTGCTCCAGCGTCACGCGCACCGGCGACAGCCCGGCCGAGCGGCCGAACAGCTGGATGTCGAGTTGTTCGGTCTGGCCTTCAACCAGATCCTCGAAGCCGGCGGGGACGCCGTGGGCTGCGACCAGAGGAGCAGCCATTGCCAGGGCGAGCGCGACCGCCAGCCGGGTAACGGCGGGGGCGTGTGGGGTCATGGGGGTATCGCTGCAGAAGCGGCCGGCCCGGAATGCGGACCGGCGCGGGGAAGCCGTGGATCAGGGCTTCTGGTTCATAACGATGTAGACCATGCCTTCATAGCGGCCGTTGACCGTAAGCGGGCCACCGGCACCCGCCTGGGCGATGGTCAGCGGCATCGAGATGGAGGCACCCGGCGTCGAGCTGGCGCCGTTGAACAGGTCAGCCGCCTTGAACTCGGTGACCGCAGTGGTCAGCGCATCGGTGTTCAGGCTGACGGCCAGCGGCACGCGGGTGCTGCCATTGAGCAGCACCGGATCGTGGCCGAGGCGAACTTCGATGTCCTTATCGATATCGTTGGAGTGGATGCGCACCTGCTGCGTGGACGGCAGCAGGCCGCGCAGCGGATCGTGGGTCATCTGCACGGTATCCGGCAGCGGGGTGCCGTCCTCGAGCAGCAGCGCCAGGGTCGGGTCGACGTCGGCGTAGACGGTGATCTTGGTTTCCAGCGCGTGCGCGGACAGCGAAGCAGTGGCCAGCGCTGCAGCGAGCGCGGCCTTCTTGAGAATGGCGTGCATGGGTGTCTCTCTCGGACAGGGGGAATATGAAAGCCCCCCTCCCCTAAGGAGAAAGGGAGGGAGGCGCCGCCCGCAGAGGTGGTTGCGGGCGACGGAGAGAATGTTAGGAATCCATTGCCATGCAGGCCATTCAAGCATTCCTAAAACGTGGAACGTTAAGGAGAATTCTTGAATGTGTTCAACGTTTGAGGGTTATGCAAACTCCCTCACTGCTTGAATGCAATAAACCTCATTGCCTTGAGTTTGTAGAGTCAACTGTTAGTCGACTGCTCTTCCGACACTGCGCGAAGCACACGCGCTGCGCGCGTGAGTCGAGTACGGCTCGACTCTACAAGGGGTCATCCACGCATGGCGTGAATCTGCTGGATGGCATCAGGCCGCCTTTCGGCGGCCTGATGACACATCGTGTTGGCGCACGATCAGAAGAAGATCGCGTACAGGATCAGCAGCGGAATCGGTACGCCCAACAACCAGAGAAGAATCATTTTCATTGCAGGTCTCCTTGCGTGGAAGGCGGGTTACAGGTCGCGGCGGCGGCCGCCCCAAGTGGCGCTGAGGCTGGCGAAGAACGCACCGATCAGCAGGGTGATGAACAGCCACAACGCGGCATAGGCGGTCGCCTTTCGGGCATCGTCGGCGGCCTGCTTGGCGGTCTTCCTGGCCTTTTCCAGCGCCGCACGCATGCGCGTCTGCACATCGGTCACGCGCGCCTGCGCTTCGGCCGGGCTCATGCCGGTTTCGCGCGCGATCAGCTGCGCCAGGTACTGGGTGTCGTCCGGGTCCAGGCCGTCTCCCTGCAGGCTGTTGACGATGATGCGGTTCACTTCGGCACGCACTTCGCGGCGGTCGCCCATCGGACCATTACCCGGCATCGGGCGCGGCGGCGGGGCGGCATTCGGATCCATCGGTGCACCCGGCGGCGGCGCTGCAGGAGCAGTCGGCCCTGCGCTGGTCGTGCTGCGGAACAGCGAATCCACCCAGTAGTTGAGGTCGCCTTCCGGGGCCGCCGCAGCAGTGCTGCCCGCGCCCGCTGCGGCAACACTGGCCGTGGATGCGGCAGCGCCTGCGGCGGCACCGGCCACCTTTGCGCCGGCGCCCAGCACGCCACCGATGGCCGATGTGAGCAGGCCCGCGGTCAGCAGCGTGGCCACCGCCCACGACACGAAGCCATGCGCGGTATCGCGGAAATAGGTTTCATCGCCATGGATCTGCGTCCACTTGGTACGCAGGCGGCCCGCCAGATAGCCACCCAGGCCGGACGCGGCCAATGCGGTGAAGGTGAGCCAGATGATGCTGGACCAACCGAAGGTCTCTTTGCTGACGCCTTCGAACGACCATGGCGACACCGACGACAGGCCGAGGCCAACACCGAGGATCAGCAGGATGAGGGAGAGTGCAGCGGCAGCGGTGGCGCCAGCGAAGATCGCGCCCCAGGAAACGGCGCTTTCGCTGGGAGGGGCGACGATCGGGGCGGTGACGACGGCGGCGACGTCAGGGCCGAGCGGTCCGCGCTCGGGTGGGTCGAATCGGGTACTCATCGGGATGGACGCTCCATTTCAGGTGCTGCGGATGCAGCTGGCGTCCTGAGGCTGCGCGAGCGCTTGTGAAGCTGGCGAGACCCTTGAATCACGCGGTCTTGGCGCGATGAAGCGCTTGCCAACCAAGGTTGGCACCTACCGAAGGCGGGTGCGGCGGTAGATCCGCGCCATGCGTGGATGGGAAAGCGTGCCAACCAAGGTTGGCACCTACCGAAGGCGGTTGCGGTGGTAGATTCACGCCGTGCGTGGATGGGAAAGCGTGCCAACCAAGGTTGGCACCTACCGAAGGCGGTTGCGGTGGTAGATCCGCGCCATGCGTGGATGATTTTTCGCGGGCGCCGAAATCGTGCGGACCAACGGTCCGCACCTACCAGGTCCGCTCCAAAAAAAACGCCCCGCGGATGCGGGGCGTTCTCGGCACAACCTACGCGGGGCGATCAGCCCTGGTAGTCGCGCACGTCGCTGCCGGTGTAGACCTGGCGCGGACGGCCGATCTTCATTTCCGGATCAACCTGCTGTTCCAGCCAATGCGAGACCCAGCCGGAGGTACGGCCCAGGGCGAACATGACGGTGAACATTTCGGTCGGGATCTGCAGCGCCTTGTAGATGATGCCGCTGTAGAAATCGACGTTCGGGTACAGCTTGCGGGCGACGAAGTACTCGTCCTGCAGCGCGGCCTGTTCCAGCTTCACGGCCACGTCCAGCAGCGGATCCTGCACGCCCAGCTGCTTGAGCACCTTGCTGGTCATCTCGCCGATGACCTTGGCGCGCGGGTCGAAGTTCTTGTAGACGCGGTGGCCGAAGCCCATCAGGCGGAAGCCGGAGGTCTTGTCCTTGGCCTTGACCACGGCGGACTCGACGTTGTCGGCGCTGCCGATTTCTTCCAGCATCTTCAGCACGGCTTCGTTGGCACCACCGTGGGCCGGACCCCACAGCGCGGTGACACCCGCAGCGACCGACGCGTACGGGTTGGCACCGGTCGAACCGACCAGACGCACCGTCGAGGTCGAGGCGTTCTGCTCGTGGTCGGCGTGCAGGATGAACAGCAGGTCCAGCGCCTTCACCACGTCCGGGTTCAGATCGTACTGGCCGTCAGCGGACTCGAAGGTCTGCTTCAGGAAGCGGCTGACGTAGTCCAGCGAGGTGTCCGGCTTGTTGGCCGGCAGGCCCTTGCCGTGGCGGTAGATCAGCGCCGACAGGGTCGGCACCTTGGCGATCAGGCGCACGGCGGCCTGGCGGCGCTGTTCGGCGTCGGACAGGTCCAGCGAGTCGTGGTAGATGGCCGACAGCTGCGCGATTGCAGCGGCCAGGATGGCCATCGGATGGGCATCCTTGGCGAAGCTGCCGATCAGGGTGTTGATCGACTCATCGACGTTGGCTTCGGCGGTCAGCTCATCGGTGAAGGCCTTCAGCTGCTCGGCGCTCGGGCGCTCGCCGTTGATCAGCAGGTAGGCCACTTCGACGTAGCTCGACTTTTCCGACAGCTGTTCGATCGGGTAGCCGCGGTACAGCAGCACGCCCTTGTCGCCGTCGATGTAGGTGATGGCGGACTTGCAGCTGGCCGTCGCGGTGAAGCCGGAATCGTAGGTGAAGAACCCCGTTTCCTTGGTCAGCTTCGCGATGTCGACGCAGTCGTTGCCAAGGGTGGGTTTGATGACGGGCAGAACGACCGACTTGTCGCCGGCGTTGAGCGTGACCTGATCAAGATCGGACACTGTGTGCGCTCCTTCATGGGAAGGCGCCTGCCCAAGCGCATTGGTCAGGCACGTGAATGACGTCCTCGGCCTGTGCCGGGGATCAGGTCATTATCGCACAGCAGCATTTGCCCGGCGCTAGACAGAAGTCGTATACGACAGGCAGCCAGACACCGGCCGTTGAGCGGCCCGGATCGGCAAAAGCGTTGTCACACGAACGCAGTGTTCCGCCCATCCAAACGCCCGTTGGGTTGGCGTTGGGGAAAAACAAACGGCCGCGCAGAGCGCGGCCGTTGGTTCGAAGCTGGATCGACAGATCAGCGCGCGTAGCGCTTCTGGAACTTGTCGATACGGCCCGAGGTGTCGATGACCTTGTGCTTGCCCGTGTAGAACGGGTGCGAAGCCGAGGAAATTTCAACCTTGACCAGCGGGTATTCGTTGCCGTCTTCCCACTGGATGGTTTCCTTCGTCGCCATGGTCGAGCGGGTCAGGATCTTGAAATCGGAGGTGACGTCATGGAAGACGACGTCGCGGTAGTTCGGATGGATATCGGCCTTCATGGGCTCACACCGTAAATGGGCTGGTGGTCAAGAGCGGCATTATAAGCACCGGTTGCCGCCCGGGGCAACCGGTGCCGGTCAATCGACGTCAGTCCGCACCCAGGGCCTGGCGCACCAGGGCCTCGAAACGCTGCTGGTCGTAGGCCATCAGCAGATCGCAGTTGTCCGGCTGGCCGGTCTGGCGGTTCCAATCAACGATGGTGGCGCCGCGGCTGAACGTGCCGTTCAGCTCCACGTTCAGCGGGCGCGACTCGACCCGCAGCTGCCCTTCGGGGTTCAGCGCCCAGGCCATGGCCACCGCATCGGCGGTGTACCAGCGCCCGCCCTTGCTGTCTTCGGACAGGCCACGGGTCTTGCGCGAGATCAGTTCGTAGAAGCGGGCGCGATCGGAATCGGCCTGCAGCCACTTCTCGGCGTCCTGCAGCGGCAGGCCATGGGCGACGGTGGCCTCCCAGTCCGACACCAGCAGGTGCTTGAACGAGGTGAACACCACGTGCGCCGCTTCCGGGTCGAACGCAATGTTGAATTCGGCCGCCGGGGTGATGTTGCCGTGGCAGGTGACCGCGCCGCCCATCACCACGATGCGCTTGATGCGCTCGGGCAGGGTCGGGTCCAGCTTCAGTGCCAGGGCAAGGTTGGTCAGCGGGCCCAGCATCACCAGCATCAGTTCGCCGGCGTGCTCGTGCGACAGGCGCAGGATGGCCAGTGCGGCGTGTTCGGCTTCAGCCTGACGGCTCGGCGGCGGCAGGTCCACGTCGCCGTAGCCGTCACGGCCATGCACGTGGGCAGCGTCAACGGAGGGATGCAGCAGCGGATCCGGGCTGCCGGCAAACACCGGTACGTCGGTGCGGCCGACGATGTCGCAGAGCTTGAGGGCGTTGCGGACGGTGTACTGCAGGCCGACATTGCCGGCGGCGATGGTCAGGGCGACCACGTCATGCCGTTCGTCGGCAAAGGCCATCAGCAGGGCCAGGGCGTCGTCCACACCGGGGTCGGTGTCGATCAACAGGGGGATCTTGTGGGTCATCGTTGCCGTCTTCAGATCGGCAACGAAGTGTGGACCGGGATGATGACCGTTGCAAGTACGGGGGTTGGGGTTCGGCAGGGCTGCGCCCTGCACCCGCCGAATCAACGACAAACGCCAGAGCAACGGCAAAAGCGGGTTTCCTGGGGGATGGCGGGGTGGGTCCGGTTGCGGGGGACGCCGTAAACCCATCCTTGAAGTGACCCCCGAGACTTGGACGGGGTCAGGCGGCCGATTGGGCCCGCTCCCGGTACTCTACCGGGCTCAGACCTTTCAGTTTCAGTTTGATGCGCTCCTGGTTGTAGTACTGGATGTATTCCACCAGCCCAGCCTCCA
>NZ_JCAFRX010000016.1:0-45881 GCF_059368615.1 Stenotrophomonas sp. YJH_SMC_40
CGGCGACCGAGCTTACATGGGTGAGGGCGCTTTGCTTGCGAAGCACTGCTTCGCAAGCGCCCGAACGCACAGCCGCCAGCGGCTGGGCCGGGCCCCGGAGGGGGACTTGCAGCGCCCCCCGCAACCGGACCCACCCCGCCATCCCACGGATAGCCCGCTGTTGGTGTTGCAGTTGCTGTTGCCCCCGCGGGTGCAGGGCGCAGCCCTGCAAAGCCCCCCCCTTCCCCATACCCCGCCGAATGGGTATACAGTCGACCCGTACCGGCATCGTGCCGGAATGAACCCTGGGAGGGGACCATGCGCAAGACCTTCAAGACCCTGCTGCTGGCACTGCCGCTGTGCCTGGCCGCGCTCTCGGCGCAGGCCGCCGACGGCGCCGCCGGCCGCTGGAAGACCATCGACGACAAGACCGGCAAGGTGAAGTCGATCGTCGAGATCACCCAGGCCGCCAACGGCACCCTGACCGGCAAGGTGGTCGACATCCTGCACTCGGACAAGGGCCCCAACCCGGTCTGTGACGGCTGTGAAGGCGCCAACAGGAACAAGCCGGTGAAGGGCATGACCATCCTCTGGAACCTGAAGGCCGACGGCGCCAACAAGTGGTCCGGTGGCACCATCCTCGACCCGGCCAACGGCAAGACCTACAAGTCGAAGATGGAACTGCAGCCCGGCGGCACCAGGCTGGACGTGTCCGGCTGCATCGCCTTCATCTGCCGCGCGCAGACCTGGCAGCGCGAATAAGCGCCCCGGCCCCTGCTTCATCCCCGTGACCCGGCCTCGGCCGGGTCACCTCGTTGCAGGCATGCGATACTCTGCGGTTCCCCTCGGCTTCACCCCGCGACCATGACCCGTACCGCGCTCGTCACCACCGCCCTGCCCTACGCCAACGGCCCGCTGCACCTGGGCCACCTGGTCGGCTACATCCAGGCCGACATCTGGGTGCGTGCGCGGCGAATGAGTGGCGGCAAGGCCTGGTTCGTCTGCGCCGACGATACCCATGGCACGCCGATCATGCTGGCCGCGGAAAAGGCCGGGGTCACCCCGGAAACCTTCATCGCCAACATCCAGGCCAGCCACGAACGTGACTTCGCCGCCTTCGGCGTGGCCTTCGACCACTACGACTCGACCAATTCGGCGGCTAACAAGGCGCTGACCGAGCAGTTCTACCTGAAGCTGGAAGCGGCCGGCCACATCAGCCGCCGTTCGGTGGCGCAGTTCTACGACCCGGCCAAGGGCATGTTCCTGCCCGACCGCTACGTCAAGGGCATCTGCCCGAACTGCGGCAGCCCCGACCAATACGGCGACAACTGCGAAGTGTGCGGCGCTACCTATGCGCCGACCGACCTGAAGGAACCGCGTTCGGTCATCTCCGGTGCCACGCCGGAAATGCGCGATTCGGAGCACTTCTTCTTCGAGGTGGGCCACTTCGACGCGTTCCTGCGCGAATGGCTGGCCGGCGACGTCGCCCTGCCGGGGGTGAAGGCCAAGCTGGGTGAGTGGCTCAATGCCGAAGGTGGCCTGCGCGCGTGGGACATCTCGCGCGATGCGCCGTACTTCGGCTTCCAGATTCCCGGCCAACCGGGCAAGTACTTCTACGTCTGGCTGGATGCACCGATCGGCTACCTGTCCAGCTTCCAGACCCTGTGCGGCAGGATCGGCGAAGACTTCGAAGCGCACCTGCGCGCCGGTACCAGCACCGAGCTGCACCACTTCATCGGCAAGGACATCGTCAACTTCCACGGCCTGTTCTGGCCGGCGGTGCTGCACGGTACCGGCCACCGCGCGCCGACCCGCCTGCACGTCAACGGCTACCTGACCGTGGACGGTGCCAAGATGAGCAAGTCGCGCGGCACCTTCGTGATGGCGCGTACCTTCCTCGATGCCGGCCTGGAGCCGGAAGCGCTGCGCTACTACTACGCCGCCAAGTCCGGCGGTGGCGTCGACGATCTCGACCTGAACCTGGGTGACTTCATCGCCCGCGTCAACGCCGACCTGGTCGGCAAGTTCGTCAACCTGGCCAGCCGCTGCGCCGGCTTCATCAGCAAGCGTTTCGACGGCCAGCTGGCCGCGCAGCTGCCCGATGCAGCGCAGTACCAGCGCTTCGTCGACGGCCTGGCGCCGATCCGTGAAGCCTACGAGCGCAACGACCCGGCCGCGGCGATCCGCCTGACCATGGCCCTGGCCGACGAAGCCAACCGCTACATCGACGACGTCAAGCCGTGGGTCATCGCCAAGCAGGAAGGCGCCGACGCGCAGCTGCAAGCCGTGTGCAGCCAGGGCCTGAACCTGTTCCGCGTACTGGTCACCGCCCTGAAGCCGGTGCTGCCGGCCACCGCCGCGCAGGCCGAAGCCTTCCTGGCCGCGCCGGTGAACGACTGGACCGAACTGGCACAGCCGCTGCTGGGCCACCGCATCACCGACTACACCCCGCTGTTCACCCGTATCGACCCGAAGAAGATTGACGCCATGATCGACGCCTCCAAGGACACCCTGCAGCCGGCGGCTGCCGCTGCCCCCGCCGCCAAGCCGGCCGCCCCGGCCCCGGCCAAGGACGAAGCAAAGAGCGCCGACGCGCCGGCCTACATCGGCATCGACGATTTCGCCAAGCTCGACCTGCGCATCGGCAAGGTGCTGGTCTGCGAGTTCGTGGAAGGATCGGACAAGCTGCTGCGCTTCGAGCTGGATGCAGGTGAACTGGGCAAGCGCCAGATCTTCTCCGGTATCCGTGGCAGCTACGGCGAGCCGGAGAAGCTGGTCGGCCGCAGCGTGGTGTTCATCGCCAACCTGGCCCCGCGCAAGATGCGCTTCGGCCTGAGCGAAGGCATGATCCTGTCGGCCGGCTTCGACGGCGGTGCGCTGGCGTTGCTGGACGCCGACAGCGGCGCGCAGCCGGGCATGCCGGTCCGCTGATGCCCGCAGCGGGCGTGGCCTCGGCCGCGCCCGCCGGCAGCATTGGCCAGCGGAGGCAACGCGATGGGAGGCAACGGAATGGAACTGGCGCTGTTCGACTTCGACCACACCGTGACCACCTGCGATACCTATGGCCGTTTCCTGCGCCGCGTGGCCACCGCCGAACAGCTGGCGCAGGCGTGGTGGAAGGTCGGTCCGTGGCTGCTCGCGTACAAGCTGAAGCTGATCTCGGCCGGACGCATCCGCGCGCGCGTCACCCGCCTGACCTTCAGCGACCGCCACAGTGACGACATCGCCACCCTGGCCGCCGGCTTCTCGCGTGAGTTCCTGCCCGATGTGGTGCGCCCGGAAATGCTGGAGCAGATCCGCTGGCACAAGGAACAGCAGCACACCGTGGTGATCGTGTCCGGCTCGCTGGACCTGTACCTGCGGCCGTGGTGCGAGCAGCTGGGCCTGCAGTTGATCTGCAACCGGCTGGAATGTCAGGACGGACGCCTGACCGGCCGTTACGCCGGTGGCGACTGTGGCCCGCGCAAGGTCGAGCACATCCGTCGCCAGTTCGATCTGTCGCGTTACGTGCGCATCCATGCCTACGGTGACAGTTCCGAAGACAAGCCGATGCTGGCGCTGGCCCACGAGCGCTGGTTCCGCGGCAAACCCCTGAAGTAACCCGACGCGCAGCCTTCGCCACGCATGAGCCTGATCCCGCCCCTGACCGAACGCCTCGACCGCCTGCTGCCGCAGACCCAATGCGGGCAATGCGGCTACGACGGCTGCCGACCGTACGCGCAGGCGATGGCGCGCGGCGAGGCAGGCATCGACCGCTGCCCACCCGGTGGCGATGCCGGTGCACGCGCGCTGGCCCAGGTTCTGCGCGTACCGGCGATTCCTTTTGATCGTTCGCGCGGCGAGCACAAGGCGCCGCAGGTGGCGTTGATCGTGGAAGCCGACTGCATCGGCTGCACCAAGTGCATCCAGGCCTGCCCGGTGGACGCCATCGTCGGCGGCGCCAAGTACATGCACACGGTGATCGCCGATCTGTGCACCGGCTGCGAGCTGTGCATCCCGCCGTGCCCGGTGGACTGCATCGAGCTGGTGCCAGCGTAGCCACCGGACCAACCGGCGGAGCGGCGGGGTAGAGTCGACTGTTAGTCGACTGCTCTTCGTTCCGGCGGCGCAAAACCCCGCGCTGCGCGCGACAGTCGACTAACAGTCGACTAACAGTCGACTCTACCCCCCCCTCCACTGCTGGGAGGTGACCTTGCCGTTACGGCACTGCCGCCGTCACCACGATCTCGACCTTCCAGTCGGCGTGGGCCAGTTTGGCCTCGACCGTGGCGCGCGCCGGGGTCGCACCTTCCACCACCCACTCATCCCATGCCTTGTTCATGCCATCGAAGTCGGCCATGTCGGCCAGGAACACTTCGGCGCGCAGCACGTGCTGGCGATCACTGGCCACCAGCGCCAGCAGCTTGTCGATCTCGGCCAGCACCTGCCGGGTCTGCCCGGTGATGTCCTGGCTGGTGTCTTCCGGAATCTGGCCGGAGAGATAGGCGACCTTGTTGTACACGGTCATTTCGGACATGCGCGGTCCAACGTCGTAACGCTCCATCATGGGCGTGGCTCCTGCGGGTGATCAGGCCTGCATTGTCCTCCAAACCGGTCAACGATGGGTGCAGGGCAGCCCTCCACACACGGTCACTACCGGCTTCCGACAGCAACGCTGGTCAAATGCCAGCGACAGGCGCACGATGCGCCACGGCTGCATTGACACCGCCCTCGCCCTCCCTGACGCACCCTTGCGCCGATGACCGAAACCACCGACCCCGCCACCGCTCCCTCCACCCCGGCATGGAAGCGGGTCCTCACCATCGTCATCCCGCTGCTGATCCTTGCGTTGGCGCTGCACGGCCTGGCCAACGAGTTCGATGAGAACGGCTACCGCGCCATCCGCCATGCCTTCCACCAGCTCAGTGGCACGCAGATCGCGCTTACTGTCGTGCTGGGCCTGGCCAGCTATGCCTGCCTGATCGGCTTTGATGCCATCGGCCTGCGCCGCAGCGGCATCCGCGTGCATCCGGCGCGCATCGGCATCACCGCGTTCCTGGCACACACGCTCGGCCAGACCGTGGGCTTTGCCGCGCTCACCGGCGGTGCGGTGCGCCTGCGCGGCTACCGTACTGCCGGCCTCGACCTGGCGCAGATCGGCCAGGTCGTGCTGATGAGCACGCTCGGCTTCGTGTTCGGTGCGTGGCTGCTGATCAGCGTGGCGCTGTGCATGGAACCGGCGGCAGCGGCGCTTGCCCTGCCGCTGGACCCGGATGCGGTGCGCGTGGTCGGCATCGTCGCGCTGCTGGCCTATGCGGCCACCCTGCTGCTGGTCGGCCGCGATGGACGCCAGTTCAGCGTGTTCGGCCATGTGCTGTGGCTGCCCGACCGGCGCACGATGATCGGGGTGACCGTGCTCAGCGTGATCGAGCTGGTGCTGGCCAGTGCCGCGTTCTATGTGCTGCTTCCGGACTCGACGCCGACCGGCCTGCCCGGCTTCGTCGGCCTGTACCTGGTCGCGGCGCTGGCCGGCCTGGTTTCGACCGTGCCCGCCGGCCTCGGCGTGTTCGAATGGAGCCTGCTGAAGCTGCTGCCACAGGTGGCACCGGCTGCGGTGCTGGCGGCGGCGTTGATCTACCGCGTCACCTACTACGTGCTGCCCCTGCTGCTGGCCACCCTGCTCGCGCTTGCACCCGCGCTGCGCCAGCCGCTGCAGGCCAGTGCCGGGGCAACCCGTGCCGGCTGGAACGCGCTGCGCCCATGGTTGCCGCAGATCATCGCGCTGGCGGTGTTCAGCATCGGTGCTGCGCTGGTCATCGACGGCACGTTGCCCACGCCGCGCCGTCACCTGGTCAACGCATCACTGCCGATCCTGGAAACGTCCCATCTGATCGGCAGCCTCAGCGGCGTCGCCCTGCTGCTGATCGGCCAGGGCCTGGCCCGGCGCAGCCATGCCGCATGGATGCTGGCGATGGCCGTGTGCGTGATCACCCCGTTGCCACTGTGGCTGCGCGGTGGCCAACCGTTGATCGCGGTCTCCGCCCTGCTGGTGGCGATGGCGCTGTGGGCCGCACGCCGCGAGTTCTACCGCCAGGGCGCGCTGCTCGATGAAGCATGGTCGTGGCCATGGCTGCGCAACCTCGGCCTGGTACTGGTGGCGGTCACCTGGCTGTTGTTCTTCACCTACAGCCATGTCGAGTACCAGAACGAGCTGTGGTGGCAGTTTGCGATATCCGGCAACGCACCGCGTGCGCTGCGTGCGCTGCTGGTGGTGGCGATCGCGCTCGTGATGTTCGGCCTGGCGCGGCTGCTGCACAGTACGCGCAGCCCGCTGCCAGCCGCCGACGAGGCCACGCTGCAATCATTGGCGCCGGTACTGGCCGGTGCCACCGATACCCAGGCCTGCCTGGTACTGACCGCCGACAAGGCGGTGCTGCGCGATGATGCGAAACAGGGCTTCGTGATGATGCAGCGCTACGGCGGTTCGCTGATCGCGATGGGCGATCCGGTCGGCCCGCCTGATGTGGCGCGCGCGCTGATATGGCGCTTCCGCGAGGAAGCTGACCGGCTCGGCCTGCGCCCGGTGTTCTACCAGGTGGGCGAGACCTACTGGCAGACCTATCTCGACCTGGGCCTGGGCCTGGTCAAGCTGGGCGAGGAAGCGATCGTGCCCTTGCACGACTTCAGCCTGGAAGGCCGCGAACGCGCCGATCTGCGCCAGGCCTGGAACCGTGGCAAGCGCGGGGGCCTCTCGTTCCGCGTGGCACCGGTGGAAGAGATTCCCAGCCTGCTTCCCCGCCTGCACGCGATCTCCAACGCGTGGCTGGAAGATAAGGCCGGCGACGAGAAGGGTTTCTCGCTGGGCAGCTACGATCCGGATTACCTGGCGCGCTTCCCGGTGGCGCTGGTCGAAGCCGAGGGCCAGATCGTGGCATTCGCCAACCTGTGGCAGGCACCGGCCGGTGCCGAGCTGTCGGTGGACCTCATGCGCCACGTCAACGAGGCACCGAAGGGCACGATGGACTTCCTGTTCATCGAGCTGTTCCTGTGGGGCCGCGCTCAGGGCTATGCGCGCTTCTCGCTGGGCATGGCGCCGCTGTCCGGGCTGGCCCAGCATCGCCTTGCTGGTCGCTGGAACCGACTGGCCGGCCTGCTCGCGCGGCATGGCGAACGCTTCTATGGCTTCAGTGGCCTGCGCCGCTTCAAGTCGAAGTTCGACCCGCAGTGGCGACCGCGCTATCTGGCAGCACCCGGCGGCATGCATCTGCCGGCCGCGTTGCTGGATGCCACGCGCCTGATCTCTCTGGACCCGCGGCGTAACTGAAGCCCTGAGCCGCCGGGCATGGCCCGGCGCTGCAAGCCACCCGGTAGGTGTCGACCTTGGTCGACACGGCGGCGACAGCGTTCGGGCGTGGCCCGGCGCTACGCCCCGCCCTTGAGGATCACTTCGGCCAATCGGTCGTAATCACCATTGAAGTGATGGTCGCCCGGCAGCTTCACCTTCTGCACGCCGTCGTTGGCCGGCAGGCCGGGGCACAGCGCGTCGTCATCCTTGTCGCCATACACGCAGAGGGTCTTCGCCGCCGGCAGCTTCGCCACTTCCGGCGCGATCGGCAGACCATCGCCGCCACCGCCCAGCCAGTTGCTGACATGGAATTCGAAGTCAGCCTTCCTGCCCACCGACAGCAGCACGATACGGTCCAGCGCCTCACGGGTGCCGGCATCAAGCTGGTTGATGGTGGCCGGCAGCACGTCGGCACCCTGCGAGAAACCGATCAGCATCACCTTGTCGCGATGCCACTGCTGGCGGTAGTGATCGATGATCTTCTGCAGGTCAGTGGCAAATCCCTTCGGCGTGCGTTCGCTCCAGAAGTAGCGCAGTGAGTCGATGCCGACCACGGCCACGCCATGCTCGTTGAGCGACGATGCCACGTCCTTGTCCAAGCCGGCCCAGCCGCCATCGCCGGAAACGAACACGGCCAGCGTGTCGCCGCTGCCAGTCGCCGGTACTTCTACTATCGGCAGGCCCTTCAGCGCGGCTGGTGGCGGTGCCAGGCTGACGCCGGCCTGCGCGCCGATCACCCGCGCCGCCGCCACCAGGCCGGGTGAAGCATCACCGCGCGCGGTGCGCTTGAACTCGCGTGCCATCGCCACCTGCTGCACGAAGCGGCTGGCCTCGCCAACCTTGCAGCCATGGTCGCCGGCGGCGCTCAGCCACGGGGAATTCAACTCGGCAGGCTGCAGCTTGTTGTGCTTCACGCCATCGCCGCAGACCATGCGCTCGTGGCTGCGATCCGGGCAGAAGCCAGTGGTCAGCAGGCCGGCGAACACTTGGGTGTCGGCCTGTGCGGCCAGCGTGTAGGCCATCTCGGCGCCTTCACCATCACCACCGACCAGCGGCAGGTGGTAGCCAGGCAGGTGCAGGGAGGCCTGCAACCAGCGCGAGAAGTTCTCGACGTCGCCGGAACCGAACGAACAGGTCGGATTCCCCTCGCGCTTGAGGACGCTGCGCAGATGCGCGATGTCCACGGCAGCCACCATCGCGCCATCGGCACGCAGGGCCTCGATCGGAAGGCGGCTGGTATCACCACCGGAGGTGGGTTCATGGAACCAGATCACCACACGCTGCGGCGTGCCAGCCGGCATGTGCACCGGAATCTGCTCGAACCGCCCGTGGCTGAACTGCTGCACGTTGGCCGCCGCCATTGCCGGCAGTGCTGCCAACGCCAGAACCACACCCATTGCCCTGCCCAGCCCTGCACGCTTCATGTCGCATCCCCGATGGAATGCGCACACGATACGCCGCCGCCGCGTGCACGGCACGTACCGGCGCAGGCCGTTGGGGATTCAGTGGGCTGCGGCCCGACGGCTGCGCCGGTACAGGGCCATCGCCAGATACAGCAGCCAGCCAACGATCACCGCGATCACCACTTTCTGTCCCAGCCCACGCGGTGGTCCACCACGCCACAGCACATGCAGCCACAGCAGCACGAAGGCCAGCCATGCCCAGCCCCAGAGCAGGCCCGCGGCGGACTGCCAACCCGGTTCGCGGCGCAGGTACCAGGCCTGCAGCAGCATGCCGACGCTGGCACACAGGAACGCGGTGTTGGCTGCCAGTCCATGGATGAACGGTGCCAGCAGCGGGGTCGCTTCAGGCAGCCAGCTGTCACCGATGGCGACCGTCGCCAGCCCCAGTGCAGAGACAGTGAACAACAGCGGCGCCGCCGCACTGCGGCGCGGACCGATGCTGCCGCGATACAGCGCAATGCCAAGCGCCGCAATGGCCAGCGCCAGCAGGCAGTAGGCAGCGCGCAATGCCAGGCTCCACGGCCCGTGCAGGTACAGGCTCAAGGTTGCGCGCACCCAGTCCAGATCACTGCGCGCGACCTGGGTCCACAGCGCGGTGGTCACGAACAGCAGCAGCGCCACCAGTGCCAGCACCGCCGCCGGACGCGCACGGCTCATGGCGTTGCCTCCGGATGCCGCGTCTTCCACTCGGCCAGCGCCTTGCGATAGCGCTGCAGCTCATCGGCATACAGATCCAGCACGCACAGCGGACAGCCGCTGCCACAGCACTCGTTGGGACCGGGCTCTTCGGGGGGCAGCGGGCGGGGGTCGGGATCAGGGACGGACACAGTGGGAAGCGACAATCGGTGAGAGCAGGCCCAAGTGTACCGGTCCAGCTCAGCGGGCCAGCTGTCGACGCAGGTTTTCCCGAGCCGCCGCATCCAGGCGCTGGTGGAAGAAGTCACTAAGGAAGATGCGCGGCGCCCGCAGCAGCCCCTGCAGGAAACGGCGACGCCCGGCGCGGTACAGGAAGCCCGGCACGACCCCTTTGTACTCTTCGGCCACGCCACGATCATAGGCGGCGAACACTGGCTCGGGCGCGGCCAGGATCGCCATGTCGCAGTCCAGGAACAGCGCGGCCTCGGCATCAACGTCGTCCGGGCCCAGATCGCCATGGCGGGCTGTCAGCAGGATCAACTGCTCGACCCGCGCGGCGTCGACGCCGGCCAGTTCCGGGGCCCGTGCGATTGCCTGCAGGGCCAGCGCCGCCGAACGCGCTTCGTTGTCCTTGCGGCCCGCCACATAGATCGCGTCGTGGTAGAGCACGGCCAGGTACACCTCGGCGGGCCTCTGCCAGCCCGGGCCGTCAGCCACGTCCTGGCAGTGCTGCAGCACCGCGCGTACGTGTCCGAAGTGGTGGTAGGCGCGGGGCGGCGTTGCGTAGCTGTCCTGCAGCGCCTGCCACTGCGCAGGAGCCAGCGTCAGCGGAGAGAAATCCATACCCGGATCATCCCGCCTGCGCAGCCCCGCGGCAAGCTGATGGTTTTTTCACCACATACTCACAACGCTTGCCCGGTGAGGCCTGGACGCGGTTGTCCACAGCTTTGTCGAGCGCTGGTCCACATCGCTTGTGGATGAAACGCCGTACCGGCCACGCGCCGACCAGCGGTCACTGCAGCGCGGCGCCGCCGGGTCTACACTCGCTGCAGGCGGGAGCGCCCGCCGCTGCCGGGAACTGTCATGTACCGCCCTGCCGCCCGCATCTTCGTCGTGGTCCTGGCCGCTTTGATGGCCGCGCCGCTCTGCGCACAGGACCACCCGCGCACCGATGCACTCCCGCCCATCGGAAGCGTCACCCCGGTGGAGGTCCCCTCACCGGAACAGGTCTTCGCGATTCCTCCCGCAATGCGCGCGATGCTGCAGGCGCAGGTGATCGACCGCAGTTCATCGCGCGAGCAGCGGCTGCAGGCACTGGTGGAAATGATCTTCGGCCGCCAGGGGCTGGACCTGCAGTACGACGCGAACGCGACCTACACCGTGGACGAAGTCTGGCAGCAGCGCCGCGCCAACTGCCTCGCCTTTACGCTGATGTTCGTGGCACTGGCGCGCGAGGCTGGCATCCAGGCCCGCGTTCAGGAAGTCGGCCAGGTCGTGTCCTGGTACCAGGACCAGGACGCCGGCGTGGTCTACAGTGTGGGCCACGTCAACGCGGGCGTGGAGATCGCGGGGCGTTACGCCACGGTCGACCTCGATCGCAACGTACTCTACGACCGCCACGGCCCGCAGCCGGTCAGCCGCGCGCGTGCACTGGCCCATTTCTACAACAATCGAGGTGCCGAACGCATGGCCGAAGGAGACCTCGTCGGCGCCCGCGCGTTCTTCGATGCCTCGGTCGTGCAGGATCGCGCATTCCCCTCGGTCTGGAACAACCTGGGTGTGCTCGACAACCGTGAGGGCAACACCGATGCGGCGCGGCAGGCACTGGACCGCGCCCTGCGCCTGGACGGTCGCCAGGATGCGGCGCTGACCAATGCCAGCGCGCTGTATCGGCAGCTTGGGCTGGATGCGCAGGCCAAGGCCCTGGAGCGACGCTTGAAGTCGGTGCAGCGTGAGGACCCGTTTGCGCAGTACATGCTGGGCACGCAGGCCGAGCAGGCCGGAAAGCTGGCCGAAGCCATCCGCTATTACCGGCAGGCCGTGCGCCTGTATGACACCGCGCACCAGTTCCACTTCGGGCTGGCGCGCGTGTATTTCCTGTCCGGGCAGCTTGAACGCGCCGACCGTGAACTGACCCGCGCGCAGCTTCTGGGTGGTGCAACGGAGCAGGCACGCTACCAGGCCAAGCTCGACAGCCTGGCCCGCTGGCGCGCGCAGCAGCAGGCCAGGCGCTGAGACCGATCAGGCCTTCTTGAGGAAGCAGGTCTTCAGGACCAGGCCCTTGATCTTGTCCGAGTTGCCTTCGATGTGCTCGGCATCATCTTCGACCAGGCGGATGTTGCGGATCACGGTGCCCTGCTTCAGCGGGATCGAAGACCCCTTCACCTTCAGGTCCTTGATCACGGTGACGGTGTCGCCGGCCTGCAGGGTATTGCCGTTGCTGTCACGCACGACCAGGGCCGAACCGGCACTTTCCTCGGCGGTCCATTCGAAACCGCAATCGGCGCAGATCCACAGCGCGCCATCGGCATAGGTGTTTTCCAGGGTGCACTGCGGGCAGGCGGGAACAGACGACATCGGCAAGTACCTCAAAGTGAATCAACAGCCGCCATTGTAACCGCCCGGTCCGGGGCCCCGGCTCCCTGGCAGGTGCCCGGCCGCCGCCATGACCACGGCTGGAGCAGCCGTGACGCTGGAACTTGCAGTCGGCGGCGAACTGCAGCAGAGTGCGCGGCCCCTGACCGCCCCCGGAACTCCCCATGCGCCTCGGCATCGACTTCGGTACCAGCAACTCCGCCGCCGCCATCGTGCATGAGGGGAAACTGCTGCCGATCCGTTTCGGTGACGCCGAACAGTTCCGCACCAGCGTGTACTTCCCCGGCGTGGTGCCCGACCCGGACGACTTCCAGCTCGACGACGGCCAGGAACACCAGCTGCAGCAGATGATCGATAGCGCCGCGCGTGCAGCCCGTGCCGCCGGCCAGGAACGCACCCCGCAGGCGCTGCGCCGTGAAGCCCTGCGCGCCCTGCGCCGTGAATGGATGGAGGCCCGCGCCGGCAAGGAACGCAGCGCCAGCGACCTGCTGCAGAACGCGGTCTACGGCGACGACGCGCTGGAAGCCTATTTCGAGGAACACGAAGGCAACCTGGTGCAGAGCCCGAAGTCGATGCTGGGCTACAACCTGCACCCACGCGCGAAGCAGACCATCACCGGCATCGCCGCGCACATCCTCGAACACATCCGCCTGACCGCCAGCGCCCAGCTTGGCCAGCCGCTGCGTGCCGCTCTGCTCGGCCGCCCGGTGCAGTTCCGCAGCTCGATCGGCGCGGCCGGCAATGACCAGGCACTGGATATCCTGCGCGAGGCCGCCACCCAGGCCGGCTTCGACCAGATCGACTTCCTCGAAGAACCCGCCGCGGCGGCCATGCACTACCACGCCGAAAGCCGCGAGCGGCACCAGGCGGTGATCGTCGACATCGGCGGCGGCACCACCGATATCGCGCATGCCGAAGTCGGTGGCGACGACGCCCCGCGTATCCACCGCGCGTGGGGTATCGCCCGCGGCGGTACCGACATTGATCTGGCGCTGAGCCTGTCCAGCTACATGCCGCTGTTCGGCCGCGGCATCACCCGCGTGCCCGCCCACCACTATGTGGAAGCAGCCACCGTGCAGGACATGACGCGCCAGCGCGACTTCCGCCAGCACAAATACGATCACGTCGACGAGCCGTGGGGCGGGCGCCTGCAGGCCCTGCAGGACACCGGCAATACCGCCCGCCTGTACCGCGATGTCGAACGCGCCAAGATCGCCCTCAGCGCCGCCAGCGAGCACCGCAGCACGCTGGACTACATCGCCCGCGACCTGCATGCCGACAGCAGCGCCGATGGCCTGGCCGCCGCCGCCCACGGCTACCTGGAGCAGATCCGGGAACTGCTGGCCCAGGTCCGCAGCGACATCGGGGGCGACCCGGATGCGGTGTTCCTGACCGGCGGCATGTCCCGTGCCGGCTACCTGCGCCAGGCCGTGGCCGAGGCCTTCCCGGGGGCCCGCATGGTCCACGGCGAGCCCTCGCTGGGCGTGGTCCAGGGCCTGGCGTTGGCGGCAGCCAGCCAGGATTAACAAAACGTTACGCGGTCTAAGTTACTCTTGGTCGGCTAGAACCCTGCTGCACCTTCCACCGGCCACGCCGGTGTGTGTCCACGGTGCAGCCTGGCCCGCCCTGCGGGCCTAGCGGCCATGCCTTCCTGGCTCGTTCATGGTCCGCGCAGCACCTGAGCCGCCATCGAGACCCGCTTTGGGCACCCGCCAGGCCCCTGTGGCCTTACAACCTGACGCAGCACCTGCACCCATCGACTGCCGCCGTTGTGACGCGGTCTGTTGCCGGCTGCCCGTGCTGCTGCAGCCCGGCGACCACGTGCCTGGCCAGTTCCTGTCACGCGACACCCACGGCCGTGCCGTGATGGCGCGCAACGAGGAAGGCTGGTGCGCGGCGATCGATCCCTATCACCTGCGCTGCACGATCTATTCGCAGCGCCCGGCGATCTGCCGCCAGTTTTCGATGGGCGGCGATGACTGCCGCCGCGAGCGGCAGGACTACCTGCGCCAGGCCGACGCCTGGGCGCTTTCCTCCCCTTCCACCTGACAGGAGCAACCATGCCCCGCAAGGCAAAGACCCCCGCGAAGGCCAGCAACAGCATCCGCAGCGAACGCAAGGGCGCGGCCGCCAGCACCGTGGTCAGCAGCGATTCGATCGCTTCGGACCTGGCAGCGTTCCGCAAGGCCGGTGGCAAGATCGAAGTCCTCGGCACCACCTGGGCGCTGAAGAAAGCCAGCTGACCCAGTACCGACCGCGGCGGCGCTGCCGCCGCGGCCTGCCGGACCGTGCTCAGCGATCCAGGCGTACCCGCACACTGCCCGAATGCGACTGGATGCGGATGTCTCCATCGCCGCCCCCCAGACGCGTATCGAGATGGCTGCCCGGCCCATAGCGCGGCCGCTCCACCTGACCGGCGTCGCTGTTGATCGAGCCGCTGAAGCTGTTCACCGACAGCTGTGCCGACACCGTGCGTGGCAGGCTCAGCGTGACCGAGGCACTGACCGATTCGACATTGATGCGGCCACCGGGCGCCAGCCCGGCCGCTGCCAGATCGATGCTGCCCGAAACGGTTTCCACCGCCAGTCGCTGCACGCGCCCGGCGTCGACCTCGACCCGTCCGGACACCGTCTGCGCACCGATATCACCGGACACGCCACCGCCGGCCTCGATGCGGCCACTGACGGTGTTCACATCCAGCTTCGGCGTCTGCAGGCGTGCGCTGACGCTGCCACTGACCGTGTTGAGCTTGCTGTCGCCACTGCGGCCAGCCGCGCTCAGGCTGCCGCTGACCGTGTCGGCCTGCAGCCGTCGCACATCGATACCACTGATGTCCTGGCTGGCGCTGACCGTGCTCAGCAGCAGCTCCACCGATCGCGGCACGTTCAGCACCAGCGTTGCACCGCCGTTGTTGCTGCGGCGCGGATATTCGATCTCCCAGCGCACACGGTTGGCGCTTTTTTCCTGGCGCAACTGCAGGCCGTCGCTGAGCGTGCCGGTGAGCTGCACGTCATTGCGGTCCCAGCCACGCACGGTCACCTTGCCGGCCACGTTGCTCAGCTCGATGCGCCCCCCCGCAGCCAAGGTGTGGCGCTCGTCGATGCGGGTGTCGGCCAGCGCCACGGCAGGGGCCAACAGCAGCGCGACGCAACAGGAAATCAGGGTTCGGGTCATGGGGGTCTCCTCAGGTCGTCAAGCCGGACTCGGCGGCATAGGCCGCCTGCCGGGTCAGTTCCAGCCGCAGCGCATAGGTGCGCTTGAGCTGGCCAAGCAGGTGCGGCGCACGCGGGTCCTGCGCCAGGGCGGCACGGATCTGCGCCGCGCTTTCATCCAATTCATGCAGGGCCGGCTGCCATTCCGGCGCCCGTCCATCGGGCAGCGCGGCCACGGCCTGCTGGTACTGCTCGGTCATCGCCGCGGCCTGCAGCTGCAGGGCGGACGGCGCCGGCATATCCGGCTGCGCATGCCGCCACGGCGCCACCGCATACAGTGCCAGGCTGGCAGCCAGGGCAGCGCCGGCCGGCAACCACCAGCGGCGCCGCGAACGCACCGGCAGGACCACCACGTTGTCCGTTGGCGCGGGTGCTGCCTGCGATTCACGCGGCGGCAGCCGGGCGGACAGGCGTGCCCAGCCATCGGCGGGTACATCGCGCTCGTTCGGCAGCGCGCGCAGCCGGGCCAGCAGGTCGTGATCGGAATCGTGTTCGTGTGTACTCATGTCATGTCTCCCAGCCGTGCGCGCAACAGGCCGCGCGCACGATGCAGCTGTGCCTTGGAACTGCCGACTGCCATCTGCAGCTGCTCGGCGATTTCCTGGTGTTTCCAGCCTTCGATATCGTGCAGCACCAGTACCGCACGCGCCCGTGGTGGCAGTGTCGACAATGCGCGCTCCAGGTCACGCTCGGTACCCGCGCAACGGTCATGCACCGCCAGTTCCTGCAGGCCGCCATCGACATCCTCCAGGCTGTCGTGATCCTGCCCTGCGGCGCGACCGCGCAGTTCCATCAGTGCGGCGTTGACCCCCAGCCGATGCAGCCAGGTGGACAGGCTGCTCTCGAAACGGAACCCTGGCAGGGCTTTCCAGGCCTGCAGGAAGGCCTCCTGCAACGCATCCTCGGCACGTGCCTGCTGGCCGCCACACAACCGCCACAGGACAGCGAATACACGCGGCGCGTGACGCCGGTACAGCAGTTCGTAGGCAGCGGTGTCGCCGGCGGCCGCCGCCCGCACCAGGGCGGGTTCGTCGACGGCGTCGTTGGCGGCAGGCAGCGCGGGCATGGTGGTGTCGAGCATATCGCTTGGATGCGGCGACCCGGGAAAAGGTTTAGAGCCGATCGACGGCCGATGCCATGCAACCTTTTCGACGGCTGCTGCATCCATGGAAGGTCCTTCGCGAATCTGCCGTCCGGGAGTCCTGCCATGTCCAGCCCTTCCTGCGCCGCCCTGCTGGTGATCGCTGCCTGCGTCCTGCTGCAGGCGCTGGGCCTGTCACTGCAGCTGCGCCCCGACAACGGCCGCGCCTGCCTGCAGCAGCACCGCCAGGAGCTGGTCTGCCTGGCCTGGACCCCGGCGGTCGAATCCCCCGCACGCGCCGGGTAACATCGAGGGCCGTTATTGCCACCCGTCGTCGCCCCCATGATGTTGTCGCTGAAGGATCACCTGCCGGCCTGGACCTACCCTTGGCTCCACGACGCGGGTATCGCCGTGAAGATCCTGCTCACCCTGCTGGCCGCGTGGCTGCTGCGGGTGCTGGCACGGCGCTTGATCCGCCGCTTCGCCGAGCACTACACGCTGCCACCGGAAATGGTGATGGGCGCGCGCCGGATCACCAGTTTCGTGGTCTATTTCAGCGCAGTGCTGTACATCCTCAGCCTGCTCGGCGCATCGCCGTCGGTATTGTGGACCGCGTTCACCGGCTTCGCGGCGGTGGGTGCGGTGGCCTTCTTCGCGGCCTGGAGCGTGCTCTCCAACATCTTCTGCACGCTGCTGATCTTCACCACGCGCCCGTTCCGCCTGCATGACTACATCGAGGTGCTGGAGAACGGCGAGAAACCGGGCCTGAAGGGCCGGGTGATCGACGTGAACCTGATCTACACCACGCTGCAGGAAACCGGCGACGGCCACGAGGGCACGGTGCTGCAGCTGCCGAACAACCTGTTCTTCCAGCGCACGGTGCGGCGCTGGCGCGACCCGGCACAGGCCCCCGGCGGCATCCAGGGCGACGGCTGAGGGGGTCTTCCTTTGCAGGGCTGCGCCCTGCACCTGCAGAGGCCGAAGCCGAAGCAAGATCAAGAGCGGCATTCCGTGGGATGGCGGGGCGGTGTGGGTGGTCAGGACACGCCGTAAACCCGTCCATGGGGGCTCGACGGCGCCATCCATGGCGCCAACGGTCCTGCCCACCCACACCGCCCCACCTCTGACAGATTCCGCGCACTGTTGGTGGGTGCCGACCGTTGGTCGGCACATCTGTCAGATATCGATAGTCAAAATTGAATCCGACCCCGTGCCGACCAACGGTCGGCATCAGCAGCGGGTTCCAACAGATCGCGGAAATCTGTCAGAGGCGGGGCGGTGTCGGAGTGCGGGGTGTCCGCGGCATGGATGCCGCGGCCAAGCCCCCATGGACGGGTTCACGGCGTCCCCGCACTCCGACACCGCCCTGCCAACCCACGGAATGCCAGCCTTTGATGTTGACGTTGCTTCTGCAGGTGCAGGGCGCAGCCCTGCAATAAAACACCCCTTACCTCAGCTGGCTGTCCTTGCTGCCACGCCGGTTGTAGCCGGCATGCGCCTGTTCTTCGTCGTCATGCGCCTGCTGGCACGCCACGCACAGTCGAACACCAGGCACAGCCTGGCGCCGCGCCAACGGGATCGGCGCGTCGCATTCCTCACAGTGGTCCAGACCCGGGCCCTGCCGCAGCTGGCGCCGCGCGCGGGCGATCGCATCGTCGACGGTGGCGTCGATCTGGTCCTGGACCGCGCCGTCTCCCGCCCAACCGGTAGCCATGGCCATCCTCCGCAGGTGTGTCGCCTGATATGGAGACGATACACCCCGGCAAAAAGGCACGCCTTAATGTAGATCCGAGCCACGCTCGGCTGCTCTTCAGGAAGACGAACAGAGCGCGGATGGGTTCGATCAAGCCGATTGCGACTTAATCCCCTCCGTCCCCTTCTTGTTTACCAGACCAGGTCGTCCGGCACCTGGAACTGGGCGTAGTAGGCGTCGTCCTCGGCGTTGCCGGTGGAGATCTCCGCGGTCGAGCCCGGCTGGCCGTGGTCGACGATGATCGCTTCCGGGGCGCGCTCACGCACCTTCTCGGCAGCAGCACGTGGCAGCAGCGCGTAACCGTCGCCGTGGGCAACGATGACCAGCACGCCCACCGACAGCGCCTTGCGCAGCTTGGGGTCGATCAGCAGGGTGCGGATCGCCGTGCCATCGCTGAAGCGGTACTCGTCATCGCCCTTGTGGGGCACGGCATGGGCCGCGATGATCTGCTTCGCCTGCGCCTTCTGTTCAGCCTGCCTGGCCTGCGCATTGCGCTCGGCGGCCAGCGCGCGGTCGCGCTCGATCTTCTCGGCGCGGACGCGTTCAGCCTCGCGCTGGACCTCGGCCGAGGTCGATTCGGCCTTGCCCTGGCGGGCCTTGGCCTGCTCGCGCGCGGCGGCGCTGGCCTGCGACTTCTTGGCCAGGCCGGCCTTGAGCAATTGTTCCTGCAGCGCGTTGGGCTTTGCCATGGTCGGTGCGTACCGCGTGTAATCTTGGATGCCCCATTCTACCGACGCCCCGCCGCCCCTGCATGGCAGTCCTGAAGTACCTCACCGGCTATCCCGAACCCCTGGTCGCCCAGGTCAGCGAACTGCTGGCGCAGGGCAAGCTCGGCCCCTGGCTGCAGCAGCGCTACCCCGACCCGCATGAAGTGCGCAGCGACCGCCAGCTGTACGACTACACCCAGGAGCTGAAGGACCGCTACCTGCGCAAGTCGGTGCCGCTCAACAAGGTCTGCTACGACAACACGCTGGAAGTGATCAAGCACGCGCTGGGCACTCATACCGCCATTTCCCGCGTGCACGGCGGCCGCCTCAAGGCCAGCCGCGAGATCCGCATCGCCACCGTGTTCCGCCAGGCACCGGCAGCGTTCCTGCGCATGATCGTGGTGCATGAGTTGGCCCACCTGAAGGAAGTCGACCACAACAAGGCCTTCTACCAGCTGTGCCAGCACATGGAGCCGGAGTACCTGCAGCTGGAGTTCGATACCCGCCTGTACCTGACCGAGCTGGCCAACCGCGGCCAGCGCTGACCGGCCGCAGCAGCTACACTGCGCGCCCCCTGCCCGACCTTGCCGCCATGGAACCGATCCGTCTCGACAAACGCCTGTCCGCCCTGCTCGGCATCCCGCGCGGCGAAGCGCGACGCTACATCGAAGGCGGCTGGGTCACGGTCAACGGCGACGTGGTGGAGCAGCCGCAGCGCCCGGTCGATGACAGCGCGGTGATCGTCGTAGCCGCGCAGGCCAGCGATGAAAAGGCCGAGCGGGTCAGCATGCTGTTGAACAAGCCGGCCGGCGTTGCCGCTGAGACCCTGTGTGCGCTGGTCAGCAGTGACAGCCGCAGCGAACTCGATGCCAGCGACATCCGTCCGCTGCAGCGTCACTTCCATGGCCTGCAGCTGGCCGCCTCGCTTCCGGCCAGCGACAGCGGCCTGGTGGTGGTCAGCCAGGATCCGGCCGCGCTGGCCCATCTGCAGCGCAATCTGGGCCGCACCGAGCAGGAATACCTGATCGAAGTGGCCGAAGGCGGCCCGGAGCGTGGGCCATGGCTGATGGCGCGTCTGCAGCAGGAGGCCGGCGGCGGCAAGGTCAGCTGGCAGAGCGAACAACGCCTGCGCTTTGCCGGCAAGGGGCTTACCGCCAAGGGCCTGCGTGCAGCGGTGACAGCCGCCGGGCTGCAGGTGACCGGGGTGCGCCGCCTGCGTATCGGACGCGTGGCGCTGGGGCCGCTGCCGCCGGGGCAGTGGCGCTACCTGGGCAGCGACGAGCGGTTCTGAGGTGTGCGGGTCAGAGCCCTTTCCTGTGGAATGGGATCCGCCCCCATCGGTGACGCCCCCTCGGGGTGGGATCCCGTGCCGGTCGATCCTGCAGGCATTCCTTCACGCATGGCGTGGCTCTACCATCGGGGCATGAGCCTGCCCAAGCCGCTGTGGCGACGCCTGCTGCGCATCGCTGCAATCATTCTCGCTGCGCTGGTGCTGCTGGTGCTGTCCGGCCTGCTGCTGGCCGACCACCTCACGCCGCAGGCACGGGGCACGCCTTCGCACGTGCTGCCACTGCAGCCGGCGCAGACCCGCATCGACCAGCAGATCGTGCCATTGCAGGAGGCCCATCCCGGCCAGTCCGGCGTGGCCTTCCTCAGTGATGGCATGGATGCCTTCGCCGCACGCGCGATGATCACCACGCACGCAGGCCGCAGCCTGGACCTGCAGTACTACATCTGGCACGACGACCTGATCGGCCACCTGATGGCCAAGGCGCTGTATGACGCCGCCGAGCGCGGCGTGCGCGTGCGCATCCTGCTTGATGACATGAATGCCAAGGACAAGGACGCGCTGATGATGGCGCTCGATGCGCATCCGAACATCGAGATCCGCCTGTACAACCCGTTCCGCAACCGGACCGGCATCCTGCGCATGGTGGAGATGGTGCAGCGCTTCTTCAGCGTGAACCACCGCATGCACAACAAGAGCTGGATCGCCGATGGCCGCGTCGCGATCGTCGGTGGCCGCAACATCGGCGAGGAGTATTTCAGCGCGCGCACCGATGTGAACTTCCAGGATCTGGACCTGCTGGTCGCCGGCCCCGCCGTGGAGCAGGCCAACCGCATCTTCGACGACTACTGGAACAGCGAAACCGCCATTCCGGTATCCGCGCTTGCCTTCCATACCGACGCACAACTGCGCCTGCTGGTGCGCGAATCGGACCATGAGGCGCAGCGGGACGTGGCCCGGCCGTACCTGGCGCGCGTGGCCGAATCGCGCAAGCGGCAGCGCCCGAGCCCCGAGCCGCTGCGCTGGAGCGGTGCAGTGCGCATCGTGTCCGACCCGCCGATGAAGCACCGCAAGGACGATCGCGCTGCCTGGCTGGTGTCGACCCTGATCAGCGAGCTGCAGGCCGCCAGGCACAAGGCCCTGTTGATCTCGCCCTACTTCGTTCCCGGCAAGGAGGGCCTGGATGGCTTTTCGGCCATGTCCGGGCGGGGCGTGCAGGTCGGCGTGGTCACCAACTCACTGGCCGCCAATGACGTCGCCGCCGTACATGGTGGCTACATGGGCTACCGCGTGCCGTTGCTCGAAGCCGGCGTCCACCTTTACGAACTGAAGGCACAAGGGCAGTCCGGCGATGCCGGCGTGTTCGGCAGCAGCGGCGCCAGCCTGCATACCAAGGCGTTCCTGGTCGATGACCGCCGCGGTTTTGTCGGTTCGTTCAACCTCGACCCGCGCTCGGCCTATCTGAACACCGAGATGGGCGTGCTGTTCGACGACCCGGTGCTGGGCGCACAGCTGCGGGACGAGTACCTGCGCCTGGCTGATCCCAGGCACAGCTGGTGGCTGGTGCTGGATGACCGTCGCCGGTTGCGCTGGCTGGAGCGCGAACCGCCACCGCACTGGGTGGAGGCGGAGCCGGGGGCAACAGCGCGCAAACGCTGGTTGTCGCGGGTGATCAGCTGGCTGCCGGTCGAATCGCAGCTGTAGCGCTCAGGGCGTTGGACCCGCCTCTTCCTGTCCGGCCTCATCACGTGTTTCCACGCTGCGTCCATGCAGGCGCCGCCAGATCCAACGCAGGGCATGCGGCGGCGCTGAAGGCAACTGTTCGAGCAGGGCCAGCATGCGGCTCTGGCTGGCATGTCCATGCCGGCACAGCAGGCTGGCTGCCGCCGCAGCGCTGGCCAGACGCAGGCTGTCGGCGAGTGGGCCATCGGCCTCCGGCGCCAGTGCCTGGTGCACGGGCTCGGGCAGCTCCCAGGCTGCAGCCACGCGTTGTGCCAGCGGCAACGACCATTGCTGGAGCAGTTGCAGGGCCAGCGCCGGCTCCACGGTTTCGTCGCGTGCCTGCGCTTCCTGCAGCAGCTGGCGCATCACCAGCGCTGACCCCAGCCCCTGCACCAGGCCCAGCCACTGCGCAGCGAAGGCATCACCGAAGGTGACCGTGCGCGCATGATCGGCGGCCGCACGCGAAGCCAGCAGTGCGTGCTCCCAGATGATCGTGCTGAACTGCGGAAACATGCCGCACTGCACCTGCATCACCGGCTGCACCAGCACTGCGCTGATGATCTGGCGCACGCCCTCGGTACCGACCAGGGTCACCGCACGCTGCAGGCTTTCCACTGGCCGCTCATGCACCTTGTAGGCCGGGCTGTTGGCGATGCGCAGCAGATTTCCGGTCAGCACCGGGTCCTGGCCGATGATCGCCGCCATCACCCGTGCCGAGGCGGCATCGTCGTTGACGGTCTGGATCAGCTGCGGCAGCAGTTGCGGGCGCCGTGGCAGGTGCCGGGCGGCCCAGTCACGGTCCTGCAGCGCGCGCGCCACCGCTTCGCCGAGTGCCGGATCCTGCACGGGGGCAGGCTCGCCAGCCAGCCGTGGGTACAGGGCAAGTGCATGCAGGCCGCGCTGCAGGTGGGCGGCGATCTCACCGGCCTGCAGCGCCTCGCCCTGAAGGCTGGCTGCGGCAGCAGCGACCGCCTGTCGCGATACGGCCGCCAGGCGCAACGGAGCCGCCCCGGTCGAGCGCGCCAGCCAGCCGCGCAGCGATCGCCACCAGGCCGGCGTCATCGCCGCCTGCCCTGTCGTTGTGGTGCCCTTGCCGTCACTGACCGCCCTGCCTCTTCACGCGAATCCGGCCACCCGCCGTCGTCGCAGCATCGGCCGCACTTTCATCTTCTTTAACCGGAAGGGCGGCGATGTCGACGGCAGCGACCGGGGGAATGGACTAGAATGGCGCCGCGCGACCCGTCCCCCTGCACTGACGACGTCGCTTTTTTTGTTTTGGGACCCTACCGTTCACTGGCCGTTCGCTGCAGTTCGCCGCTGTTCGCGCCATCGGAGACGCCATGCTATTCGAAACCCTCGCCACCACCGGCCACGAACAAGTGGTGTTCTGCCACAACCACGATGCCGGCCTGAAGGCGATCATCGCCATCCACAACACCACCCTGGGCCCCGCCCTGGGCGGCGTGCGCATGCGCCCTTACGCCAGCACCGACGAGGCGCTGGCCGATGTGCTGCGGCTGAGCCGGACGATGACCTACAAGAATGCGCTGGCCGGGCTCAACGTGGGCGGCGGCAAGGCGGTGATCATCGGCGACCCGAAGACGGACAAGACCGAGGTACTGTTCCGCGCCTTCGGCCGCTACGTCGATTCACTGGGCGGCCGCTACATCACCGCCGAGGACGTTGGCACCGACGTCAACGACATGGAGAACATCTACCTGGAGAGCCAGTTCGTGACCGGCGTGCACCAGGTCCATGGTGGCTCCGGCGATCCGGCGCCTTTCACGGCCTACGGCGCACTGCAGGCGCTGATGGCGTCGATGCGCTTCAAGTTCGGCCATGAGGAAGTAGGCAAGACCAGCATCGCGGTGCAGGGTCTGGGCCACATCGGCATGGAACTGGTGAAACTGCTGCGTGACCGCGGTGCCAAGCTGTATGTCACCGACCTGGACAGTGCCCTAGTTGATCGTGCAGTCAGCGATTTCGGCGCCGAGGCGGTCAAGCCGGACGAGATCCACGAAGTGAACGCCGATGTGTTCGCACCGTGTGCGCTGGAAGGCGCGATCAACGCCGACACGCTGCCGCGGATCAAGGCCAAGATCATCTGCGGCACTGCCAACAACCAGCTGTCGAGCCTGGAGATCGGCGACGAACTGCATGCGCGCGGCATCCTCTACGCCCCCGACTACGCCGTCAACGCCGGCGGTGTGATGAACGTGTCGCTGGAGATCGACGGCTACAACCGCGAACGCGCGATGCGCCTGATCCGCAGCATCTACCACAACCTCACCCGCATCTTCGAACTGTCGCAGCGCGAGAACATCGCGCCGCAGCGGGCCGCCGATCGCATTGCGGAAAGCCGCATCCTGTCGATCGGCAAGCTGAAGATGCCGCTGGGCCGCAGCACTCCGCGACTGGGCAACCTGCGCGGCGGCTGAGGCTGCAGACGTCGCGCCGGGAGCCTTCCCGGCGCGACCGATTGCTCAGAACCCGGTGCTGTAGCGCAACGCAGCCTGCCGCGCGCCCTCGCCACCGATACGCTGGTCGAAACCCAGGCTCAAGCGGCCATTGCGGCCCCACCACGATTCCAGCGCGACGCCGATCAGCGCACTGCCGCGCGGCGCATTCCAGCCTGCCAGCGGCGCCCAGGCATCCACGCCGACAAAACTGGCCTGCCAATCGGCGTCACCGCCGTCCAGCCGCTGCTGCCACTCGGCGTGTCCGCGCAGGTTCCAACGCCCCCAGCCCCGCTCGCCACGGATGCCGGCCAGCATCTGGCTGCGCTGCGCGCGGGTGGCATCACCCCGCAGGCCGAAGCCGAAACCGCCCAGCTCATTGAACGCATCGGTATCGACACGCGTGGTGCTGGCACCGAGGTAGGGCGTCACCGAAGCCCCTGCGCGGCCCAGGCGATATCCGCCTTCCACGCTGGCGCTGCTGAAACGCCCGCCGTAACGCGCCGAGACACCATAGGCGCCCGCACCCAGCAGCAGCTGGCGATCCAGCGCGCGGGTGAACTGGCCACTGCCGAACTGGGCCAGCGCATAGCCACGCCCCAGGCTCCAGCCAGCGTACAACTGTGCCTGCGCCTGGCGGTCGCGCCCGCGATCACCGCCGAAGCTGCTGCCTCCATTGCTGCGGGTCTCGCCGAAGGCGACGCCCATCAGGCCGTTGCCGCCCAGAGGCAGATCCTGGCCGGCCATCCAGCCCCGGCTGTCGGCGGCGTTGCCGGCGAAGCTGCCCTGCCCCGCCTCACCCAGCGCGCTCTGCCAGCTCCCGCGCAGGCGCGGGGTGGCCTGTACACGATCGAAGCGCTCGGCAATCGCACGCCGCGACATGTCGATGCTGTCGAAGGTGGCGGCCTCGGCGCGGGCATGCGCCTGGCCGGACAGGCTCTGCAGGCTGTCGGCCAGGCCCTGCTGGCCGCCTCCGGCCCACTGCAGCGCACCGGCTGCCGCACCGAAGGGCGATCCCTGCAGGCCGGTGTTGCCGTCGAGCACTGCGAATGCGCCTTCCAGTCGCTGCGCTGCGGCTTGTGCGGAGGCGCTCAGGCCACTGGCTGCGGCGGTGACGCTGACCTGGTTCACGTTCAACCAGGCGTTGTTGCTGTCGTAGCCATACGTGGGTGCCACCAGGGTCAGCCCCTGCAGGCCGGTAGAAGTGGCTTGGGTACTGAAGGTGCCGTTCAGGCCACCCGCGGCGTGGATGAGGTCCTGGCGCGTTCCGTTCTGCGGCACATAGCCGGAGACGAAGCCGTGCACACGCACACCGCCATTGATCGTTGCGTTGCCGGTGACCTGAAGTGCGTTGGCACCGAGCGCGATCATCAGCTGCGCGCCGGGCTGCTGGGTGTAGTTGCCCTCGATGGTGCCGGTGGTGTTGCCGGTGGTGAGGAACACGCTGCCGCCGTTGACCACATTGCCGATCACCCGCGGCGTGCCACCGTTGAACTGCAGACCGGTGGAGTCCGGGTCGGGCTGGGCGAGGATCGTCACATTTGAACGGATCACGCCACCGTTCTGCAGCGTCAGGATGCCGCGCTCGATGCGGGTGGCGCCGGAATAGCTGTTGTTGCCGGCCAGTACCAGCTTGCCTCCGCCCTGCTTGACCAGGCCACCGCTGCCGGTGATGCCGTTGCTCCACATCGAGTTGGTCGAGCCGGCATCAACGTTGGCAACCACATCGCCCCAGTCGAAGCGGCCGGGACCGTTGATCGCGCGACCGATGTCGAGCAGGCCATAGCCGAACACCGGATCCACGCCGGGCGCACCGATGTCCTTGGCAGTGCCCAGCAGGGTCTGCCTCACCAGATCGTTGTTGAAGTAGGGGAAGCGCTGCCAGACCAGCGCCGCCGCACCGGAGACCAGCGGCGCGGCGAACGAGGTGCCGTAGTTCCAGTAGTAGCTGCCACCGTTGGCATCCGGGTAGACCGCGCTGCCCGGCGCTGCCAGGCAGTAGCGGGCCGCCTGGCCGCAGGCATTCGAATAGCTGGCCAGCGCGCCCGGCGTAAACGGGTCCACCGCCGTGGCCACCAGCCAGCCGCGCTCCAGATCGGCCGCCGGAAGCGTGCCTGCCACGCCCTTCTGGCTGGGCAGCGCGGCCAGGCTGCTCGGCTCGCTGCGGCCGTCATTGCCGGCGGCGAACACCACCAGGCCACCGTGGTTGATCACGAACGGCCGGTATTCGGCGGCTACCTGCGCGGTGGTCGGCAGGTCGGTCCAGTACAGGCCGCCCCACGAGTTGTTCATCACCTTCACGTTGTAGCTGATCAGGTCCTGGTGGACCTGGGCCACGCCCAGCGGCCCACTGAAGGCATTGCCCTGGCCACTGCCGTCATCGGTCGGCGGCTTGTCGGAAATGATCCTTGCCGAGACGATCTGGGCGCCTGGCGCGATACCGCCCGGCCAGGTCCCCACTGCTGCGCCGGCGGCGAGGCTGGCCACGGCGGTGCCATGCCCGACCACGTCATCAACCGCCAGGTTGTTCCTGGCGGGATCGATGTAATTGAAGTTGGCCAGCACGCGACCATTCAAGGCCACCGCGTTGCGCTGCACGCCCGAATCGACGATGCCGATGCGCACGCCCTGCCCGGTCAGGCCGGCGGCCTGTGCGGCACGCGCGTTGGTGACTGAAAGATGCGCGTCAAAGGCCGGCTCCTGCGGCTTGGCCGGCGGTGGTGTCGTCGGCGGAGGCGTGGTTGGAGGGGTCGGCGTGGTCGGGGGCGGGTCGACGCGCACGTTGCTGCCGCCTCCGCCGCCTCCACCACAGGCCGTCAGCGCCATCGCCAGCGCGGTTGCCAGCACAGACCTCACCATCATCGTTCGCTCCATCGATTCCTTCCCGTGAACGTTGGCCTGCATTCATCCCGGCAGGCGTTCGGCGCCGCACAGCGGCAGCCCTCCCCGACCCTCTATACTTGGGCCGACCCCCACGCAGTCTGCCGGGAAACCGGGGCGCATCCAACGGCCTCCGGTCTCCTTTCCGAACATTGCTTACGCATCAACGAGATTGCCATGTCCAACATCGTCATCGCCGCCGCCAAGCGCACCGCCATCGGCTCCTTCCTCGGCCAGTTCAACGGCGTGCCGACCCCGACCCTCGGCGCTGCAGCCATCGCCGCCGCGCTGGAACAATCGGGTGTCCCGGCCAGCGACGTTTCCGAAGTCCTGATGGGCTGCGTGCTGCCGGCCAACCTCGGCCAGGCGCCCGCCCGCCAGGCGGCGATCGCCGCCGGCATCCCGCTGTCGGCCGGTGCCACCACGCTGAACAAGGTGTGCGGCTCGGGCATGAAGACCATCATGCTCGGCCATGACCTGATCAAGGCCGGCTCGGCCAGCATCGTGGTCGCCGGCGGCATGGAATCGATGTCCAACGCCCCGCACATGCTGCCGAACTCCCGTACCGGCAACCGTTTCGGCAACTTCCAGGCGGTCGACCACATGGCCCACGATGGCCTGGTCAACGCCTATGACGGCAAGGCCATGGGCGAATTCGCCGAGTGCGCGGTGGACAAGTACCAGTTCAGCCGCGAAGAGCAGGACGCCTATGCGATCGAGTCGGTCAAGCGCGCGCAGGCTGCCCAGGCCAATGGTGCGTTCGCCGACGAGATCGTCGCGGTGAAGGTAGCCACCCGCAAGGGTGACGTCGAGGTCGCCACCGACGAGCAGCCGGGGCGCTCGGACATCGCCAAGATCCCGACCCTGCGTCCGGCCTTCAAGAAGGACGGCAGCGTGACCGCCGCCAGTTCCTCCAGCATCTCCGACGGTGCCGCCGCGGTGGTGCTGCTGACCGAAGAGGATGCCGCCGCGCGAGGCATCACGCCACTGGCCCGCGTCGTCGGCCACGCCACCCACTCGCAGGAACCGGAGTGGTTCACCACCGCGCCGATCGGCGCGCTGCACAAGCTGCTGGGCAAGACCGGCTGGTCGCTGGACCAGGTCGATCTGTTCGAAATCAACGAAGCCTTTGCCGTGGTGGCGATGGCCCCGATGCGCGAACTGGGCATCCCTCACGACAAGCTCAACGTGAATGGCGGCGCCTGCGCACTGGGTCACCCCATCGGTGCCTCCGGCGCACGTCTTGTGGTGACCCTGGTCAACGCTCTGCGCACGCGTGGTGGCAAGCGCGGCATTGCCACCCTCTGCATCGGCGGCGGCGAAGCAACGGCAATCGCCATCGAATTGATTTAAAAAGATTTAACGATGATTTCGCAAAAATGAATGCGGGATCGCTTGACACCCAATCTTGGCTTGTCATCATGTTGTCGGCGCGCAGCATGCGCGTTGCCTAATTCTAACGACGAGGATTTACACAATGAGCATCAACAAGCTGCTGGTCGCGATGTCCCTGGCTCTGGCCCTGGCCGCCTGCTCGAAGCAGGAAGCTGCCCAGGACGCCGCTGCTTCGGCCAACGAAGCCGCCACCGAAGCCCAGGCTGCTGCCGACCAGGCCGCCGCTGCTGGCGCCCAGACCGCCGACGCTGCCCAGCAGGCCGCTGACACCGCCGCCACCGCTGCTGACGCCGCCACCGACGCCGCTGCCCAGACCGCCGGTGCTGCCACCGACGCTGCTGCCGGCGCTGCTGCTGACGCTGCCAAGGCTGCTGAAGGCACCGCTGAGAAGGCCAAGGACGCTGCTGAAGAAGCCAAGAAGTAATAACTTCTTTCTTCACGCTGTTCTGGAAAAGCCGCTGGTTCGCCAGCGGCTTTTTCTTTGCGTGGATGCCGGCGATCAAGCCCCTGCATCGCGACCCGGTCTTCACAACGGCATGAATAGGCTGGCGTCCCCATCCATTGCAGTGCCGGAGACCGCCATGAAGATTCGTCCGATCACCACCACCCTGCTGGCCGCCTCCCTGCTGCTGGCCCTGGCCGCCTGCAAGGGCCCGGAAGCCGAACAGGCCAAGCAGGACGCGCAGCAGGCGGCCGACAGCGCCGGCGCTGCCGCCCGCGACGCCGTCGACAAGGCTGCTGCCGCCACCCGCGAAGCCGCCGACAAGACCGCCGCCGCTTCCGAGCAGGCCGCCGCCGATACCCAGCAGGCGCTGGACAAGGCCGCAGACGCCACTGCCAACGCCGCCGACAAGGCCAAGGACGCCGCAACCGACGCCGCCGCGCACGCCAGCGACGCCACCGCCGACGCCGCGCAGAAGGTCGCCGACAAGGCCCGCGATGTCGCCAATGACGCCAAGGCCAACGCCGCCAAGGAAGAAGCCAAGCACTAAGCCTTACCGGCAGCCGAGCACCGGCTCGGCTCCACAGGAAAAGCCGCGGCACTGCCGCGGCTTTTCTGCTTTTCGCTCCCTGCTTCTTCTGTTGATTCCGTGGTGTGCGCCCACGGAAAGTGTCCAAGGACGCGCGGGTAGGTGGCGCAGGGGCGTAAGCGCCATGGATGGCGCGCCCCAGCCTACAAGGACGTATTCACGGCGCCCCCTGCGCGACCTACCCGCGCGGCCCACCCATCAGTATCAGCGCCCACCACGAGGGGCTCCGCCGTTGGCCGCCCCTACGGCAGCGCGCGCGCCAGCATCGCCGTCAGCTCCAGCCCCGCCGGCAGCGTCCCGAACGCCAGCCCATGCTCCCCTTCCAGCCGGCTACGCACGAACGCCTCCGCCATCGGACTGCGCGCACGCAGCAGCAGCGCCGCCTGCAGCAGCAGCGCAGTGCGCTCGCAGAACAGCCGCGCCTGCGCTTCCTCCGGTGGCGGCGCCGCTGCCCAACGCTGCAATGCTGCTGCATAGCGCGCATCACGGTCAGCCACCGACGCCAGCTCACCGCGCAACGCCGCCATCGCCTCCGGTTCACGCGCCAGCGCACGCAGCACATCCAGGCACTGGATGTTGCCGCTGCCCTCCCAGATCGAATTCAACGGTGCCTGCCGGTAAAGGCGGGGCAGCATCGACTCCTCAACGTAGCCGGCACCGCCCAGGCATTCCTGCGCTTCATTGACGAAGGCCGGCGCACGCTTGCACAGCCAGTACTTGCCCAGCGCCGTCCCCAACCGCGCCATCGCCGCTTCATTGGCATCCACACCGGCACGATCCACCGCGCGTGCGATGCGCATCGCCAACACCGTGGCTGCTTCCGACTCCAGCGCCAGATCAGCCAGCACGTTGGTCATCAGCGAGTGCTCCACCAGCAGCTTGCCGAAGGTGCGCCGATGGCGTGCATGATGCAGCGCCTGCGCCAGCGCCATGCGCATCTCCGCGGCCGCACCCAGCATGCAGTCCAGGCGGGTCATCATCACCATGCCGATGATGGTCGCCACGCCACGCCCTTCTTCGCCCACGCGCCATGCCTGCGCGCCACAGAACTCGACCTCGCTGGACGCATTGGACCAGTCACCCAGCTTGTCCTTCAGCCGCATCAGCCTGAATGCATTGCGGTCGCCATCGGCCAGCCGGCGCGGCATCAGCAGGCAGGTCAGCCCGCCCGGTGCCTGCGCCAGCACCAGGAAGCCATCGCACATCGGCGCGGAAAAGAACCACTTGTGGCCGACCAGGCGGTAACGTTCGCCATCGATCGGCTCGGCGCGCGTGCTGTTCGCACGTACATCCGAGCCGCCCTGCTTCTCGGTCATGCCCATGCCCAGCGTGATGCCGTTTTTGTCCGCCACCGGCACGTCGCGCGGGTCATAGACCGGCGCGGCGGCCTTGCGCGCCCAGTCGGCCAGGTGCGGGTGCGACTGCAGCACTGCCACCGCCGCATGGGTCATGGTCAAGGGGCAACTGGTGCCAGCTTCGGCCTGGTGGTGCAGGTAGCTCAGCGCCGCACGCGCGACGTGTGCGCTGGGCTGCGGCTCGTGCCAGGACAGACCCGCCACGCCATGCTGCTTCGCTGCGGACATCAGCTGGTGGTACGCAGGGTGGAACTCGACCGTATCAATGCGGTGGCCCTGCGCATCGTGCGTACGCAGCCGCGGGCGATCACGGTTGGCATCGAAGCCGAGCCGGTACAGCTCGTCGCCGGCCAAGGCCCCGTACACGGCCAGGCGTGGCGCTAAGGCACCGGCACCCTCGCGATGCACCGCCTCCGCCAACGCCACATCGTCGGTCCACAGATGGCGGCCCGCGAACGGTGGCGGCTGGTTCAGCACCACATGGGTTTCAAACGGCGCGTTGCTGCTGAAGCTGGGTCCACTCATCCGGTCCATCCTGGCGGCAAGAGGTATGCGGTCCGATTGTGCCGCATGCCCTGCCAAGCCCGTGTTCAGGCCGGTTCTCACCGCCTGCACGAAGCGCAGGCCACAGTGGCCGCATGGAAGGCAATGACGATCTGGTAGTGCTGCGTCCGGAGGGGCTGTACTGCGCCGCGGGAGATTTCCACATCGATCCCTGGCGCCCGGTGCCGCGCGCGGTCATCACCCATGGCCACGGCGACCACGCGCGCCCGGGCATGGGCGAATACCACTGCAGCGAAGGAAGCCTGCCGATCCTGCGCTGGCGGCTGGGCGATGTTGGCGTGCAGGCGCACGCCGAGGGGGTGCCGTTCCGCTTGGGCCGGGTGCAGGTATCGCTGCATCCGGCCGGTCATGTGCTCGGTTCGTCCCAGGTGCGCATCGACGATGGTGAACGGGTGTGGGTGGCGTCCGGCGACTACAAGCGCCAACCCGACCCGACCTGCACGCCCTTCGAAGTGGTGCCCTGCGATACGTTCATTACCGAAGCGACGTTCGCGCTGCCGATCTATCGCTGGCCGGACACCCCGGCGGTCGCCGCAGAGATCGTGGCGTGGCGTCGCGAATGCGAACAACGTGGCGAAGCGGCGATCCTGCTGTGCTATGCACTCGGCAAGGCGCAGCGGGTGCTGGCCGAGTTGTTGCCACTGGACGACCGCCCCGCGTGGCTGCACGGCGCCATCGCCAATGGCGTGTCGGTCTACCGGCAGGCCAACATCCCGATGCTGGAGACGCTCACCGTCGCCGAACAGGGGCGTCAACCCGATGCCGCCGGCCAGTTGATCCTGGCCCCACCCTCGGCCGCAGGCACGCCGTGGATGCGCCGCTTCGGGCCGCATCAACTGGGGTTCGCCTCGGGGTGGATGCAGCTGCGCGGCAACCGGCGGCGGCGCAACGTCGACCGGGGCTTCGTCATTTCCGATCACGCTGATTGGCCCGCGCTGCTGCAGACCATCGAACAGACCGGCGCGCAGCGGGTCATCGCCACCCATGGCAATACCGATGCATTGATTCCGTTCCTGCGCGAGCGCGGCGTGGCGGCTGAAGCCTTTCGCACCGACTTCGGGAGCGAGGAATGAAGGCCTTCGCCGCGCTCTACCAGCGCCTGGACCGCAGTACTGCGACGCTGGACAAGCGCGCCGCACTGGTCGACTACTTCCGCCACGCAGCGGCGCACGATGCGGCGTGGGCGCTGTACCTGCTCAGCGGCGGCAAGGTCGGCGGCACACGTCGCAGGATCGCCGCCAGTGGTGAGCTGCGCAGCTGGATTGCCGAGGAATCCGGACTGCCCGCCTGGCTGGTGGAAGACAGCTACGCTCAGGTCGGCGATCTGGCCGAAACACTGACACTGCTGCTGGATGACCCCTTGCATCCCGCCGCCGACCGGCCGTTGTCGGACTGGATCGAGCAGCATCTGCTGGCGGTGGCCAACCAGCCCGAAGTGGTGCGCCGTGCGGCGGTCGTCGCCGGCTGGCGGCAGCTGTGCAGCGGCGAGCGCCTGGTGTTCAACAAGCTGCTCACCGGCGCGCTGCGCGTGGGTGTCTCGCAACGGCTGGTGCAGCAGGCGCTGGCAGAATGGTCCGGCCTGGACATCGCGCGCATCGCCCAGCGCATGCTCGGCGAGTGGGTGCCCTCTCCCGCGTTGCTGGGGCAGCTGCTGTCGCCGGATGAACTGCCACTGGACCGGCAGCAGCCGTACCCGTTCTTCCTGGCCTCACCGCTGGAGGGCGAACCGGGCGAACGGCTGGGTCCGGTCGAAGACTGGCTGCTGGAGTGGAAGTGGGATGGAATCCGTCTGCAGCTGCTGCGCCGACGCGGTGAAGTGGCGCTGTGGTCACGTGGCGAAGAACGGCTGGATGGCCGCTTCCCGGAAATTGAACAGGCCGCGATGGCGCTGCCCGACGGCTGCGTGCTGGACGGAGAACTGCTGGCCTGGGACGAGAGCGACGACCTGCCACGCGCCTTCACCGCGCTGCAGACCCGCATCCAGCGTCGCAAGCCCGGTGCAGCGACCTTGCGCAACACCCCGGTACGCGCGCTTGCCTACGACCTGCTTGAACGCGATGGCGAGGATCTGCGCGGGCTGCCACTGCAGCAACGGCGTGCACAGTTGGCCGAGGTCATCGGTGCCCTGGGCGACACACGCATCCAGCTGTCGCCCGACGTACCCGCTGGAGACTGGCTGCAGGCGGCCACGTTGCGGGAGGCCGCCCGTGAGCGGGGCGTGGAAGGGTTGATGCTGAAACGCCGGACGTCCGCCTACCAGTCAGGGCGACGGCGCGGCGACTGGTGGAAATGGAAGGTCGACCCCCTGACCATCGATGCCGTGCTGCTGTATGCGCAGTCCGGCCATGGACGGCGCAGCACGCTGTACACCGATTACACCTTCGGCGTCTGGGACGGCGATACGCTGGTGCCGGTGGCCAAGGCCTATTCGGGCCTGGATGACAAGGAAATCCTGGCCCTCGATCGCTGGATCCGCGCCAACACCCGTGAACGGTTTGGCCCGGTGCGCAGCGTGCGTGCCGAACAGGTGTTTGAACTGGGCTTCGAGGCAGTCAACCGCAGCAGCCGGCACAAATCCGGCATCGCCGTGCGCTTTCCCCGCATCCTGCGCTGGCGCCACGACAAGCCCGCCGCCGAAGCCGACCAGCTGGCCACGCTGCAGGCGCTGGCGCGATGAACCGCCGCGAGGCGTTGCGCCGGCTGGAAGACTGGTTCGCTGCGCGCGGCTGGCGCTCACTGCCGTTCCAGCGCGCGATGTGGCGGCACTATCTGGCGGGCGACTCCGGGCTGCTGCACACCCCCACCGGCAGCGGCAAGACGCTGGCCATGTTCGGCGGCCCGCTGCTGCAGGCGATGCTCGATCCACCGTCGGCACCGCGCCGGGCCAGCGCGGTGCGGCCGCTGCAGGTGCTGTGGGTGACGCCGCTGCGGGCATTGGCCAGTGATACCGCACGTGCGCTGCAGGCAGTGATCGACGGGCTGGGCCTGGGCTGGCGGGTCGGCCTGCGCAGCGGCGACGCCAGCAACCGCGAGCGCCGGCAGGCCCGCGAAGGCCGCGTCGACGTACTGGTGACCACGCCGGAATCGCTGGCACTGCTGCTGAGCTATCCCGACACACTGCCACGCATGCGCCAGCTGCGCTGCGTGGTGGTGGACGAATGGCATGAACTGCTGGGCAACAAGCGCGGCGTCCTGCTGCAGCTGAACCTGGCGGTGCTGCGCGACGCCGCCCCTTCCCTGCAGCTTTGGGGACTGTCGGCCACGCTGGGCAACCTGCCGCAGGCCCGCGACGTGCTGCTGCCTGGCCAACAGGATGCACCGATCGTACAGGGCGTTCGTCCGCGCGCGATCAGCGTGCGCAGCCTGCTGCCGGAACCCGGTGAACGTTTCCCTTGGGCGGGGCATCTCGGCCTGGCGCAGCTGCCGCGCGTGCTGGACGCGCTGATGGCCGTACGCAGCAGCCTGCTGTTCACCAACACCCGCGCGCAGGCCGAGCTGTGGCACCAGGCGCTGGCTGCGGTATGGCCGGAAGACGCGGACACGCTGGCACTGCATCATGGCTCGCTGGATCCAGCACTGCGCCAGCAGGTGGAAGACGGCCTGCGCGCAGGCGCGTTGCGCTGCGTGGTGGCGACCTCCAGCCTCGATCTCGGCGTGGATTTCCCGGAGGTTGAACAGGTACTGCAGCTGGGCAGTCCCAAGGGCGTGGCGCGGCTGCGCCAGCGCGCCGGGCGCGCACGCCATCGTCCCGGCGCCGGGGGGGCCATCGTCTGCATACCCAGCCACGCACTGGAACTGGCCGAATATGCAGCGGTGCGCCGCGCACTGCACGAAGGCGTGGTCGAAGCGCGTCGACCGCCGACGTTGTCACTGGACGTGCTGGCACAGCATGCGGTCAGCCGCGCCCTCGCTGGCGGCTTTGACAGTGATGCGCTGCTGGCGCAGGTGCGTCGCACCCATGCCTTCGCCACGCTGGGCGATGAACAATGGCGGGCCGTGCTGGACTTCATCGTGCAGGGTGGGCAGGCGCTGGCGCAGTACCCCGATTTCCACAAGGTCGTGCGCGATGCCGATGGCAGCTACCGCATGCACGATCGCCGCCAGGCGCTGCGGCACCGCCTGTCGATCGGCACCATCAGCAGCGATGGCAGCGTGCGCGTGCAGTTCCTGCGCGGTGGCGGGCTTGGTGCAGTGGAGGAGCAGTTCGCCAGCCGCCTGCGTCGCGGCGACCGTTTCCAGTTCGCCGGGCGCCTGCTGGAACTGGTGCAGCTGCGCGACATGACCGCTTTCGTGCGGCTGGCACGAGGGCGCGGCGATGGTGTGGTGCCGCGCTGGCAGGGAGGCCAGTTGCCACTGTCGATGCCACTCGGCCGTGAGCTGGAGTGGGTGCTGTCCGGCGCCGACGACAGTGCCGAATCCCGCTGGTTGTCACCGTTGCTGGCACTGCAGCAACAGCTGTCGGCGCTTCCCGGCCCAGAGCACCTGCTGGTGGAAGAGGTGCGGCGCCGCGAAGGCCAGTTCATGTTCGTCTACCCCTTTGCCGGCCGCCACGTACACGAGGCACTGGCCGCGCTGTTGGCGCTGCGCTGCACCCGCCAGCAACGCAACAGCATTGGCTATGCGGTGAACGATCATGGCCTGGTGCTGGCGCCGGCGCGGCCGATCGATCTGGATGAGGCGCAATGGCGTGCGTTGTTCGGCAATGAGCGGTTGCTGGACGATCTGCGCGCCGCAGTGAACCTGGGCGAGCTGGCGCGACGTCAGTTCCGGGGCATCGCACGCGTAGCAGGCCTGCTGGTGCCCAGCCTGCCCGGTGGCATGCCACGGTCGCTGCGCCAGCTGCAGGCGTCCGCGGGCCTGCTGTACGACGTGCTGCGCGAGCACGATCCGGAACACCTGCTGCTGGCGCTGGCGGAACATGAAGTGCTGTACGACAGCCTCGACCTGCCGGGGGTGCAGCAGGTACTGGAGCGGATCGGCACGCAGCAGCTGTCGCTGCAGCGACCGTCATCACTCACGCCGCTGGGCTTTCCATTGTGGGCCGAACGCCTGCGCGGTCAGTTCAGCAATGAAGACTGGCGTATGCGCGTGCAGCGCGCGGCCCAGCAACTGGAGCGCCGCCATGACCGATGAATTGCCGCTGCTGCTTGCTGGTGAGTCCGTGGTCCTGGTGGGCGCGCGTGCGCTGTACTGGCCCGCGCGGCAGGCACTGCTGATCGCAGACCTCCATCTGGGCAAGGCCGATGTGTTCCGTCGCGCCGGCATCGCGTTGCCCAGCGGCGGCACCGGCGAAGACCTGCAACGCTTGCAGCGGCTTCTGGACCTGCATGCCTGCCGCGAGCTGTGGATCCTGGGCGACATCCTGCATGGGCCGGCGCATCGCGCTGCGTGGTACCAGCAATGGCTGGGATGGCGTGAACGCAATGCTTCGCTGGACGTGCATGTCCTGCGCGGTAATCACGACCGCCAGCTGCCGCATGCGCAGTTGCAGGTCCAGATCCACGATGAAGTACGACTGCGGCCGTTCCTGCTTCGGCATGAGCCGATGCCCGATGCGGCGCTGCATGTGATCGCCGGGCATCTGCACCCGCAGGTTGCCTTGAGGCCACTGCGACGGCGCTTCCCCGCGTTCTGGCTGCGTGACCGGATGACGGTCCTGCCGGCCTTCTCCGCATTCACTGCAGGCATCGTGCCTTCCCCCGCCCGCGGCGAACAGATGATCGCCTGCGTGGAAAGCGGCCTGGTGGAACTGCCGGTCGCCTGACTCAGGCCGGGCCAATGCCCAGCTGCGGCATCAACTGGAAATCAGGGGTGTCATTCTCACGCCGCCGCGGCAAGGCCTGGATTGCCGCCAGCATCTCCTGCGCGCAGGTCCGGATGCGTGCGTGGTGTTCCGGCGATGCATGGCTGACCAGGCTGCCGACATGGAACTCGAATACATCCTCCAGTACGTCGGGCTGGTCCTCGTGCAGCATCTGCAGCAGTCCACGCAGCTTGCAGATTTCCGATTCCAGCTCTTCGACCGCGAACAACATGGCGTCCTCCTCTTCAACATCAAGCGGCACGTCCGGGCCGCAACAGGCCGCAACAGCAGCGCTGCCCGGGCCACGCGCGATGTTGATCACGGAAAGGAAAACGGGCGACGCGCAGTCGCGTGCAAGCTACTTCTCGCACATCCGCGGTGAGGCAACCGTTAATTCACGTGACGGCACGCTTCACGCGCCGGCCGTGATCGCGTTGCTGCGAGGTATCTCCATCGTCGTCGCCAATGCGTCGATGAAGGCCGGATCCAGCGTGAGCGAACCGAACCACCCCTGCTGCGTGCCGCTGAGCACGCGCAGCATGTGGCCACGGCCTCCGGGCAGGCGCCCCATCGGGCCCAGCAGCACGTCGCGCGTCTTCGCCCAGGCATCGCGATCTGACTGGAACAGCGGCGTCAGCCAGCGACTCCAGCGCTGGTAGACCGCCACGTGGGCCCTGCGTTGCGCCTGGTAGGCCTGCAATGCAGCGGCACCACCGCCATGCGTGCGCACCGCATCGCGCAGCGCCAGCGCATCGAGCAGCGCCATGTTCACCCCCTGCCCCAGCTGCGGGCTCATCGCGTGCGCCGCATCACCTGCCAGCACCATGCGGCCCTGGTGCCAGCGCGTCATCACTGCATCGCGATAGACCGCGCGCGCCAGCTGGCCGGCATCGCGCAGGTGGGCGAAGCGCGCACTGGCCTGCGGCCACAGCGCATGCAGCTCGTCCAGCCAGGGCGTCATGCCATCGGCCTGCCAGCGCTCGAAGTCGGTGCGTGGCAGGCTCCAGAAGAAGCTCAGGCGCGGCGTGTCATCGCCGGGGCGCGTGCCGACCGGCAACAGGCCGATCATCTTGCGCGCGGCCACGTAGCGCTGCCGCAGCTCCTGCACATGCGGCCAGTCTTCGGCCGGCAACAGGCACCACAGCGCTCCCCACGGATACACGCGGTCCAGCCCGGCACCGCCGGCAATGGTGCTGCGCAGCGTAGAGGCCGCGCCATCGGCGGCCACCACCAGGTCGAACGGGCCATGCAGGCGCCCTTCGCTGTCGCGCAGGCGGCCCTGCTCGGCATCCACGGCGGCGATGGTGACGCCCGCATGCAGATTGCCTGCCCCCCCGCGCGCCTGGTCCAACAGCGAGAACAACGCCCCACGCTGCATGCCCAGGCCATGCAGGCGCGCATCCAGACCGTCGTAGCGCATGTCCATCACCGCGCGCTCGCATGGCGTGTCGCCATACAGGCGGTGCACCGGCGCGGCATGCGCGCGCACCGCATCCAGCAGGCCCATCTGCCACAGCACCTGCAGGCCGCTGGGCTGCAGCAGGAAACCGGCACCCACCGGTCCCGGCGTCGGCACGCGCTCGAATATCTCTACCTCGTGGCCGTCACGGGTGAGGAGGATGGACACTGCCTGTCCAGCGGTGCCGTAGCCGATCACGGCGATACGCAGTCGTTCCGTCATGGCCACATTGTGCCCGAGGCGGGTGGACCGCGAACCGGCCGCGGGCACGCCGCGCAAAAAAAACCCCGCCGAAGCGGGGTTTTCAACGCACTGTCGAGTGGATCACTCGGCCGGCGTGATGTTCGAAGCCTGGGCACCCTTCGGGCCCTGGGTCACGTCATAGGTGACACGCTGGCCTTCCTGCAGGCTGCGGAAGCCCTTGGAGTTGATGGCGGAGAAGTGCGCGAACACGTCGGCGCTGCCATCCTCCGGCGAGATGAAGCCAAATCCCTTGGCGTCGTTGAACCACTTGACGGTACCGTTCGGCATGGTGATGCGAGACCTTATGCAATGAATGGGTGGTGTACGCTGAACCCGCGCACAAGCTGAGTATGCAAAGCTTGCTCGGGGAAGACAATCACCCCCGCGCCAATTCGCCCACCAGTTCCGGAAGTCCGTTGCTGGCCGCCTGTACGTTGGCCAGCACTTCGGCCATCGTAATCTCCTCGCCATCACCACAGCCGGCAGCCCAGTTGGCGATGATCGCCAGGCAGGCGTAATCCAGCCCCAGTTCGCGTGCCAGCGCGGCTTCCGGCATGCCGGTCATGCCCACCAGGTCGCAGCCGTCGCGGCGCATGCGGGCGATTTCAGCGATGGTTTCCAGGCGCGGGCCCTGCGTTGCGCCGTAGCAGCCACCGTCATGGACCGTGACGCCGGTCACTTTGGCCGCCGCCAGGATCTTGCTGCGCAGCATCGGCGTGTACGGGTGGCCGAAATCGACGTGGACCACATCGGTGCCCTCTTCTTCACAGATGGTGCTGATGCGGCCCCAGGTGTAGTCGATGATCTGGTCCGGGCAGGCCAGCACGCGCGGGCCGAAGTTCTCGGTGATGCCACCGACCGTGTTCAACGCCAACACGCGCTGCGCGCCCAGCTGCTGCAGCGCGGCCAGGTTGGCGCGGTAGTTGATCTTGTGCGGCGGCAGCGAGTGGCCTTCACCATGGCGCGCCAGGAACGCCACGCGATGGCCGAGCAGCGTGCCGACGCGCACCGGACCGGACGGGCGGCCGAAGCGGGTGTCGACCTCGTGGGTCTGCACGTCGTCAAGCTTGGCCAGGTTGTAGACACCGGTACCGCCGATCACGGCCAGGGCGATCTGTTGCATTCGAAGCACTCCATGAAAAGACGAACGCCGGCACCCGAGGATGCCGGCGGCAGAAGAAGACGCGCCGCGGGCGGCTGCGCCGTTATTCCTTCATCGCGTAGATGGCCGGCACGCAGCGCAGGGTTTCGTTGACGTCCATGCCGAAGCCGAACACGTAGCGGTCCGGCAGTTCGATGCCGGCGTAGTCGGCGGTCACGTCCGGCAGCGCGCGGTCGTGCTTCTTCACCGTCATCGCGGCGATGCGCACGTCGGTTGCGCCCTGTTCCAGGCACCAGGTGCGAACGCCCTGCAGGGTGTAGCCCTCGTCAAGGATGTCGTCGACCAGCAGCACGCGGCGGCCGAACAGCGAGGTGGCCGGCTTGTGCTTCCAGACCAGGTCGCCGCCGGTGGTTTCACCGCGGTAACGGGTGGCGTGCAGGTAATCGAACTGCACGTCCTGGCCGCGCGCGCCCAGTTCCAGCGCCAGCTGGCCGGCGAACGGCAGCGCGCCGTGCATGATCGACAGGAACAGCGGCACCTCGCCCTTGTAGTCGCGCGCGATGGCGTCGGCGATACCAGCGATGGCCTTGTCGATGGTGGGGCGGTCGACCAGCAGGTCAGCCTGGGCCAGGGCCTGGGAAATGGTGAGGTTGGGCATCAGACGGTTCTTCCAAGGGTTTCAAGCAGACGGGTTTGGGTGTCGCCATGGCGGGCATCGGCCAGCAGGCCATCCCAGCCAAGCGCGCCGCGGCCGATCAAGCCCAGCAGCGCAGCGGTATTGAGGGAGCGCCCCTGCACCGCGTGCAGGGCTTCATCGACCAGCTCCGGGTGGCAGACCAGCACCACGTCGCAGCCGGCGTCCAGATGGGCGTGCACGCGCGCCGGCACGCCGCCGGCGCTGTGCGAGGCGGCCATGCCGATGTCGTCGGAGAACACCACGCCACGGAAGCCGAGCTCGCCGCGCAGGATGTCCTGGATCCAGCGCGGCGAGTAACCTGCCGGTTCAGGCGCAATCTGCGGGTAGATCACGTGCGCCATCATCACCGCATCGGCACCGGCAGCGATGCCGGCCTGGAACGGCACCAGGTCCTGCGCGCGCAGCTCGTCCAGCGCGCGCGGATCGATCGCAGTATCGACGTGGGTGTCTTCCAGCACGGTGCCGTGGCCGGGGAAATGCTTGAGCGTGGCGGCCATGCCGACCGAGTGCATGCCACGCACGTAGGCGGCGGTGAACGCGGCCACCACCTGCGGGTCTTCACTGAAGGCGCGGTTGCCGATGGCACGGTTGCCACGGCCAAGGTCGACCACCGGCGCGAAGCTCAGGTCCAGGCCGCTGGCGCGTACTTCGCTGGCCATCAGCCAGGCGTGCCGTTCGGCCAATGCCAAGGCCTGCTGCGGGTCGGTGGCATACAGGGCACCAATGTCCTGCAGTGGCGGCAGATCGCTGTAACCCTCGCGGAAACGCTGTACGCGACCGCCTTCCTGGTCCACGCAGATCAGCTGCGGGCGCGGCGCGGCGGCGCGGATCGCCGCGCTCAGATCGGTCACCTGCTGGCGGGAGGCGAAGTTGCGCTTGAACAGCACCACCCCGGCCACGGCATCGTGCTGCAGCCAGTCACGTTCCTGGGCGGTCAGTTCGGTGCCGGCAACGCCGATCAGCAGCATGGTCGATCTCCACAACGCGCGCCCGCATGGCGCAGTGCCGCATTGTCGCAGAACCGGCCGACAGGCGCAGTGGTCAGAAAAAGGGGAGTGTGCGGTCAGAGCCCCTGCGGGGGGTCGGATCCCCGCAGGGGCCCTGACCCCGATCTGCTCAGACCTTGCAGCCGTCCGGGCCGCAGGCCTCGTCGTCGCCAGCCGGGGTGGCCGGAGCGCCCTGTTCGGCGGCAATCTGGCGCAGGGCGTTGGCGAAGGCCTCGGGGGGCTGCGCCCCGGAAATGGCCCACTTTCCATCGATGACGAAGGTCGGCACCGAGGAGATGCCCAGCGCATGCGCCTCCGCCAGCTTGGCTTCGACCTCGGCCAGGCCGCGGTCGGAGGCCAGCATCTGCGCGATTTCGCCGCCGTCCAGGCCGCCCGCCACACCGGCCTTGATCAACACCGCGCTGTCCGCCAGGTTCTGGCCAAGCTCGAAGTGGGCGCGGAACAGCGCCTCCCCGACCGCGTCCTGCACGCCGTGCTGGCCGGCCAGCCACAGCACCCGGTGCGCCGGCAGCGTGGTCACCCGCACCTGGCCCCGGCTGAAGTCCATCGGCAGGCCTTCCGCACGCGCCGTGGTCTGGGTCTGGCCGAGGATCTGCTCGGTGCGCTCGACGCCACCGAACTTGCGCACATAGGCCTCACGCAGCGGCACCGGGGTTGCGTCCGCGTCCGGGTCCAGCTGGAACGGCTGCCAGTGGATATCGAGTTCAGGCGCATCGGCGCCCAGCAACTGCACGCCCTGCTGGAAACGATGCTTGCCGATCCAGCACCAGGGACAGACCACGTCGGAGTAGATGTCGATTCTCATCCCCCCGACATGGGGCCCGCCCCCGCCGAAAAAAGGGGACGGAGGGGATTAAGTCGCTTTCCGCACAGGCGGGGTAAAGACGACTTAATCCCCTCCGTCCCCTTTCAGGGTCTCACCACTGTGAATAGGGATGACTGGCGAGCGCGACGTTGTAGTAGCGGGCGTCGTCGGTGACTTCCGCGCCGGCCCAGTCCGGCAGCTGGATGGCCTGGTCGGCGCTGTCCAGTTCCACCTCGGCCACCACCAGGCCGGCGTTGTCGCCGAGGAACTCGTCCACTTCCCAGGTCAGGCCGGCGTGCTCGACCAGATGGCGGCGCTTGTCGATCAAGCCACCCACGCACAGCGCCAGCAGCGCGCGCGCGTCCTCCACCGGAATCGGGTAATCGAATTCCTGCCGGGTGTGGCCGATGGTGCGCGACTTCAGGTTCAGCGCAGCATGGTCGCCCTCGATACGCACGCGCACCGAGGCGTTCTGGGTACCACGATCCAGCGCGCCCATGTCGTTGATGTAGCCCTGCGCCATCGGGATCACCCGGTGCGCAGCGGATCGCCAGCCATCGTTGATGACCAGGAATTTGCGTTCGATTTCAATGCCCATGGCGCGATTATGCGCCATGGGTGATGACAGCCGCTCAGCGCTTCTCGAACACCGCGATGCTTTCCACGTGCGCGGTGTGCGGGAACATGTCCATGGCACCGGCGCTGACCAGGGTGAAGCCCTGTTCATTGACCAGATAACCGGCATCGCGTGCCAGCGAACCCGGGTGACAGCTGACATAGACGATGCGCTTGAACTGCTTCAGCGGCAGCTGCTGCAGCACTTCGATGGCGCCCGAGCGCGGCGGGTCCAGCAGCAGCTTGTCGAAGCCCTGGCGCATCCACGGCGTGCTGCGCTGGTCCTGGGTCAGGTCGGCGCTGAAGAACTGGGCGTTGGCCAGGCCGTTGCGCACGGCATTCTCACGGGCACGCGCGACCAGGCCGGCATCGCCTTCCACACCCACCACTTCGCGCACGCGGCGGGCCAGCGGCAGGGTGAAGTTGCCCAGGCCGCAGAACAGGTCAAGCACGCGTTCGTCCTCGCCCGGCTCAAGCAGGTCCAGAGCGTGGGCGATCATCTTTTCGTTGAGCTTGGCGTTGACCTGGATGAAGTCCAGCGGGCGGAACGCCAGTTCCACGTCCCAAGGCGCCAACCGGAACGACAGCGGTACCCCCTGCCCGTCCAGCGGCTGCACGGTGTCCACGCCGCCGGATTGCAGGTAGATCACGAAACCATGCTGCTGGCCAAAGGCGGCCCAGGCGGCGCGGTCGGCATCGCTGAGCGGCTGCAGGTGACGTACGGTCAGCACCACCGCCTGATCGCCGGCGATGAACTCGATCTGCGGGATGTCGCGCTTGCCATCGAGCGATTCGATGAAGGTCGACAAGGCCTCGACCTTGGTACCGATCTCCGGGATCACGGTCAGGCACTGGCTGAGATCGGCGACGAAACGCGGGTCCTGTTCACGGAAACCGACCAGGGTCTTGTCCTTCTTCTCGACCCGGCGCACCGAGAAGCGGCCCTTGCGGCGATAACCCCAGCTCTCGCCGACCAGCGGCGCCAGCACCTTGCCCGGCTTCACATGGCCGATCCGCTCCAGGTTGTCCATCAGCACGCGCTGCTTGGCGACGATCTGCTGGTCTTCGTCCAGATGCTGCAGCACGCAGCCGGCGCAGGTACCGAAATGCGGGCACTTCGGGGTCACGCGCTGGGGCGAGGCCTGCAGCACTTCCACCGTGCGCGCCTCGTCGAAATGGCGGCTGCGGGCGGTCTGTTCGGCCATGACCACCTCGCCCGGCAGGGCGCCGCTGACGAAGGTGACCTTGCCGCCCTCGCCTTCACGGCGGGCGACGCCGCGACCATCATGGCTGAGGTCGAGGATCTCGGTCTGGAACGGGGTACGGTCGATGCGGGAGCGGGATCGGGCCACGTGGCAACAGGCTGCGGGCAAAAATGGGGGCACATTGTCGCAGATCCTGACTGGCAGGGTCCGGACCCGCTTGCGCCCGCCGCCGCCGTGCTTGATGATTGCAGCAGCTGACATGGAGGCAGCCCTGATGCAGATGACCCCGCGGGCCAGCCGGCCCCGCTTCCTGCTTGTCGAGGACGACATCATCAGCCGCGGTTTTTTCAAAGCGGCGTTGGAAACGTTACCGGCGGACGTGGACACCGCAGATTCATTGGCCAGCGCGCTGGCCAGCGCCGAGCCCGGCGCGCATGACCTGTGGCTGATCGACGTCAACCTGCCGGACGGCAATGGCGCGCAGCTGCTGCGTGAACTGCGCCGTTCACACCCCGATACCCCGGCATTGGCGCATACCGCCGATGGCGACACCTCCATCCATGCCCGCCTGCGCGAAGCTGGCTTCAGCGACACGCTGGTCAAGCCGCTGGGCCGCGACCAGTTGCTGAAGGCCGTGCGCCGGGCACTGGTGAACAGCCCGGCGGGGATCTCCGTTGCCCCGGCTCCGGCAGCGGTCGAGCTGCAGGTGCAGGACTGGGACGAGACCGCGGCACTGGCCGCGCTCAATGGCCAGCGCAACCACTTGATAGCGCTGCGCGAGCTGTTCCTGGCCGAGTTGCCGGGCGTACGCGACGCGGTCGAGCAGGCGGTGGACCAGCACGACGAGCGCCAGCTGCGCAGCCAGCTGCACCGGTTGCAGGCGAGCTGTGGGTTTGTCGGCGCGGCACGGCTGGGACGGGCGGTGCGGCAGCTGCATCATGCGCCCGAGTCCGGGCAGGCCCAGGCGGGGTTCCGCGACGCGGTAGCGGCCCTGCTGCATTGAGGGTTTTTCGGCAGGGCTGCGCCCTGCACCCGCAGAGGCTTCAGGCCAAGGCAACAGCAAAAGCAAAAGCTGGCATTCCGTGGGTGGCGGGGCGGTATCGGAGTGCGGGGACGCCGTAAACCCGTCCATGGGGGCTTGGCAGCCGCATCCATGCGGCTGACACCCCGCCCTCCGACACCGCCCCACCTCTGACAGTTTTCCGCGATCGGGTAGATCCACGCCGTGCGTGGATGAATCTCTGTCAGATATCGAAATCAATCTGGGGTCGGATCCGTTTTCCTGTGGAAAACGGATCCGACCCCGTGCCGTCCCGACAGCTCGCGGAAAAACTGTCGAAGGCGGGGTGGGTCCGGTTGCGGAGGCGTGAGCCGCATGGGCCCGAGGCATGCCTCGGGCGGGTTGGGCAGGACGCCCAACCCCGGTCTTGCCGTGTGCGCAGGACAGCGCACACGAGCAAGCGGCGACCGAGCTTACATGGGTGAGGGCGCTTTGCTTGCGAAG
>NZ_JCAFRX010000017.1:0-42547 GCF_059368615.1 Stenotrophomonas sp. YJH_SMC_40
CGTGGTAGAGCCGACTGTCAGTCGGCTGCTCTTCCGCCACATGCAGCAAACCCCGCGCTCCGCGCGAAAGTCGACTGACAGTCGACTCTACCCACAGCAGGCAGGACCGGGAACCGGCCGCAGGCCGGGGCCCCAGCGCCGGAGGCGCGTGGTAGAGCCGACTGTCAGTCGGCTGCTCTTCCGCCACATGTAGCAAAGCCCGCTCCGCGCGAAAGTCGACTGACAGTCGACTCTACCCATGGCAGGCACCCCGCAGGCCTCAGTGGCTGGCCTTGTCCCGCTTCCAGCCCCGGTGCTTGATGTCCAGCTGCAGGCTGTACAGCGCGGTGAACGCCGGGAACAGGTTCTGCAGTACGCCCACCGAGTCCTGCTTGGCCGAGAACAGAAAGTAGCTCAGCGTCATCAGGCTGCCGACCACGCTCATGTACCAGAACAGGCGCGGAATCACCGGCTTGCCCGCACGCTTGGACGCGATGAACTGGACCAGCCAGCGGCCGCCGAACATCAGCGCGCCGGTATAGCCGATCAGCTTCCAGCCGGTCACATGCAGGCCGGTCCAGTACAACCAGGTCAGCGGCTGGTCGAGCCAGTGCAGCTCCAGATCCATCAACGCTCCTCCACTGCGGTGCGCTTGCTGCGGGTGATCAGCCACGCCACGCCGCGCAGGTCACGGATGCCGACCAGTGCACGGCCCAGGTTGTTGTACTTGGACACGCCGGCGGTACGGTGGCGGTGGTTGACCGGCACGCTGGTGGTCTTCCAGCCGGCGCGCTGCATCAGCGCCGGCAGGTAGCGGTGCATGTGGTCGAAATACGGCAGGTCGAGGAACGCGCTGCGCTCGAACAGCTTGATGCCGCAGCCGGTATCGGGCGTATCGTCGCGCAGCATGCGTGCACGGATGGCGTTGGCCCATTTGCTGGCCCAGCGCTTGCTGCCGCTGTCCTGGCGGTTGACGCGCCAGCCAGCGAACAGCTTCACCTGCGCCTCGGCGGCATCGCGCGCGGCCAGCAGCTTGGGGATATCGGCCGGATCGTTCTGGCCATCGCCATCCAGGGTGGCGATCCACGGCGCCCGCGCATGCTTGACACCGGTGCGCACGGCGGTGCTCTGCCCGCTCTGGTCCACGTGGTGCAGCACCCGCAGTTCCGGTGTGGTCGCCTTCAGGCCCTGCAGCACCGCCAGGGTGTCATCGCGCGAGTGATCATCGATGTAGACGATCTCGAACGGCAGCCGGCCACGCAGCGCAGCGGTGATTTCGGCAACCAGCGGGGCGACGTTGTCGCGCTCGTTGAACACCGGGACGACAACGGAAAGCTCGGGTTGGCTCATAAGGCACTCGGCCAAGGGGGGACAAAGACCGCGCATTCTCCGAAACCGAGGTTATCCGAAGATGAACCTGGTGGCGTGAGGATCCGTCCTCAGGCGCGGTCGCCAAAGTACTCGCGGCACCACTGCACGACAGGCGGCAGCCCTTCTTCGATCGGGGTCACCGCGTCGAAGCCGAATGCGTCATGGGCGCGCCGGGTATCGGCCATCGTGCGCACCATGTCACCGGGCTGCATGGGCTTGTAGACCTTCTGCGCGGGGCGGCCGGCGGCCTGCTCGATCACGCTGATGAAGCGCTCCAGCTCGACCGGCGTATGGTTGCCGAGGTTGAACACCCGGTGCGGCACCGGACCGTCGGCCGGATGCGCGAGGGCGCCGAGGATACCCGACACGATGTCGGAAACATGTGTGAAGTCGCGCTGCATGCGGCCTTCGTTGAATACGTCGATCGGCCGCCCGGCCAGCACCGCGCGCGAGAACAGCAGCGGTGCCATGTCCGGCCGGCCCCACGGGCCATACACGGTGAAGAAGCGCAGGCCGGTGGCATGCAGGCGATACAGCTGCGCGTAGGTGTAGGCCATCAGCTCGTTGGCCGCCTTGGTCGCCGCGTACAGCGAGCGCGGCTGGTCCACGCGCTGGTCCTCGGAGAACGGCGGCGTGGCCGAATCGCCGTAGACCGAGCTGCTGGAGGCATAGACCAGGTGCTGCACGCCACGGTGGCGGCACAGTTCGAGCATGTTGACGAAGCCGACCAGGTTGCTGTCGACGTAGGCGTGCGGGTTTTCCAGCGAATAGCGCACGCCGGCCTGCGCGGCCAGGTGGATCACCGCAGTCGGCTTCACCTCGTCGAACAGTGCCGCCAGGCCCTGCTGGTCGGTCAGGTCCAGGGTGCGCAGGTCCAGCGCCGGGCACAGCGCAGCCACGCGGTCGCGCTTGATCTGCGGGTCATAGTAGTCGTTGAAGTTGTCCAGGCCGACCACGGGCTGGCCGGCCTCCAGCAGCGCGCGGGCGGTGTAGGCACCGATGAAGCCGGCAGCGCCGGTGAGCAGGATGGTCATGACAGGGGCCTGTAAACGAAGTTCAGGCCCCTGATGTTACCGGTCTCAGAACAAACCGAAACGCTTCTTCGCCACGTTGTTGCGGCCGGGTTCGATCACGTCCTGGATGTTCTTCGCATCGAAGCGGTCGAGCAGCGCCTCGGCGCCCTTCCTCAGCTTCAGGTCCATCTCTTCCGGGTACAGCGGAACCAGGCTCATGAAGCTGATGGTCCTGCCGTCCTCCAGCACCAGCGTGGCGAAGTCCTCCGGGGCGGTCACCGGCGACAGCACGATGGCACCATCGAAACCCACGCCCGGCGCGTAGGGCTCGCTGGGATGGCCGTTGGGAATGGTGTGGCCGAAGCCCAGCCAGGTGTCGTACTCGTGCGGCAACCGTGCCATGCCCTTCAGCAGGCGCACCGGCCAGTAATTGCGCTCGTCCTCGAAGGCGTCCTGGGAGATCGGCCAGTCGGCCGGCAGGGTCACCATCAGTTCCATGTAGCGCGGCACGTCCGCGTCCACCTCGGCGGGCACGGTCATCGGCAGGTCGCTCATGCCGGAGGTGACCAGGCGCAGGTACGGGCAGTGGTCATTGGCCGGCACCACGTGCACGTCGATGTGCACCAGGTCGGAGATGATCTCGTGGAAGACACCGGACACCGGGCCCAGATGGCGTTCGAGGTGGGCGCTGATCGCCTCGATGTGCTGTTCTTCGCCGATGGCGGGCACGAAGTCCTTTTCGCGGCGATGTACCAGTATCTGGGTGCCGTCCGGGCTGACGTCCTCGTATTCGTTGCTCATGTCCTGTTCCCTGGATGAGGCCACGGACCGGAGAGCAGTGCATCCCCGGCACGCGCGGCGGTGCGTTCCCTGTCATCTGCAGGACGCGGCGGGAACAGGCCGCACCCCCTGGCGCTGCGCCGGGCTCAGCCCTGGCGCGTACGCAGCTTTTCCAGCACGCCGTCCAGGGTATCCAGGTCGGTGTAGTGGATGATCAGCTTGCCCTTGCCGCCCCGGCCGTGGTTGATCGCCACCTTGGCACCCAGTGCTTCGGACAGTTCGGTTTCCAGCGAGGCGATGTCGGCCTGCTGCACCTTCGGCGTCGCCACCGGGCGGTTGCTCGGCACCTTGCCGGCCGCGAAGGCCTGCGCACGGCGCTCGACCTCGCGCACCGACCAGCCTTCATCGGCCGCTTCCTGCGCCAGCTTGCCAGCCAGCTCGGGAGCCAGGGTCAGCAGCGCGCGGGCGTGGCCCATTTCCAGGCGGCGGGTTTCCAGCAGCAAGCGGATCGCCACCGGCAGCTCCAGCAGGCGCAGCAGGTTGGACACCGCCGCGCGCGAGCGGCCGACGGCCTCGGCGGCCTCGGCATGGGTCAGGGTGAACTCGCTGATCAGGCGCTGCAGCGCCTCGGCTTCTTCCAGCGGGTTGAGGTCTTCGCGCTGGATGTTCTCGATCAGCGCCATCGCGATGACCGTGCGGTCTTCCAGCTCGCGCACCACCACCGGCACTTCGTCCAGGCCGGCCAGCTGCGATGCGCGCCAGCGGCGCTCACCGGCGACGATTTCGTAGTTGCCTGCCGGCAGCTGGCGCACCAGGATCGGTTGGATCACGCCCTGCGACTTGATCGAGTCGGCCAGCTCGGAGAGCTTGCCCTCGTCCATCTCGCGGCGCGGCTGGTACTTGCCCGGCTGCAGCTGGCCGACCGGCAACTTGCGCAGCACTTCACCCGGCAGCGGTTCGATCACCGCAGTGGTGGCCTGCACCTGGCTGACCGCGCCTTTCGGGCCCAGCAGCGCGTCCAGGCCACGGCCGAGGCCTCGCTTCTTGGCTGCCGGCTTGCTGCTGGTCATCAGACGGTCTCCACGGCCTTGGCGGCCTTGTTGCGTTCGTTGTTGCGGCGGATGATCTCGCCGGCCAGGCCCAGGTATGCCACGCCACCGCGCGAGGCGCGGTCGTAGCCGACGATGCTCTGGCCATGGCTGGGCGCCTCGGCCAGGCGCACGTTGCGCGGCACGATGGTGCGGAACACGCGGTCGCCGAAGTGCTCGGTGAGCTCGGCCGACACTGCGTTGGCCAGGTTGTTGCGCACGTCGAACATGGTGCGCAGCACGCCTTCGATCTCCAGCGCCGGGTTCAGGCTGGTGCGCAGCGCTTCGATGGTTTCCACCAGCGCGCTCAGGCCTTCCAGTGCGTAGTACTCGCACTGCATCGGCACGATCACCGAATCGGCGGCGGCCAGCGCGTTGAGCGTCAGCAGCGACAACGCCGGCGGGCAATCGATCAGGATGTAGTCGTACTCGTCGCGGATCGGCGCCAATGCGCGCTTCAGGCGCTGCTCGCGCTCGCTCTGGCCCATCAGCTGGATCTCGGCGGCGGTCAGGTCGATGTTGCCCGGCAGCAGGTCGTAGCCTTCGGCGGTCTGCACGCGCACATCGGCGGCGCTGTTCTCGCCCAGCAGCAGATCGCAGGTGGAGGCCGCCAGCTCACGCTTGTCCACGCCGCTGCCCATGGTCGCGTTGCCCTGCGAGTCCAGGTCGACCAACAGCACGCGCTTGGGTGCGTTGGCCAGGGAAGCGGCCAGGTTGACGGCGGTCGTGGTCTTGCCGACGCCACCCTTCTGGTTGGCGATGGCGATGATGCGGGCCATGCGGGTGTGCCTCGTCGACGGATGGTTGGGACCGGTCATTATGCGTACAACCGGCCCCTTGCGGAAATCGTGGATCGCCAACCCGTTGTTCCACAAAGGGCTGGCGGCGAAAATCAGGGACCTGTAACGGTGACCAGGTGGCGTTCGCCGGCCAGGCCGGGCACGCTCAGCGGGGTCACCTCACGCACCTGCCAGCCAGCCGGCAGTTCCGCGATCTCCTCATGCGGGTAGACGCCCTTCATGGCCAGCAGCACGCCACCGGCGCGCAGCAGATGGCCGCCGACGCGGACGATGCCAGCCAGGGTATCCATTGCGCGCGCGGTCAGCTGGTCGTAACGACCGGCCTCGTCCAGCGCTTCGGCCCGCGATTCGGCCACGCGGGCGTTGCCCAGGCCGAGCTGGCGCACGGCCTCGCGCATGAAGCGCGCCTTCTTGCCGTTGCTCTCCACCAGGGTGACCTGCAGGCCCGGGCAGGCGATCGCCAGCGGGATGCCGGGCAACCCGGGGCCGGTACCGAGGTCGGCCAGGCTGCCATCAGCCACGAACGGCTGCATCGCCAGCGAATCGAGCAGGTGGCGGGTAACCATCTCCTGCGGGTCGCGGATGGCGGTGAGGTTGTAGGTGCCGTTCCAGCGGTGCAGCAGGGCCAGGTAGCGCAGCAGCGGCGGCGCCAGCGCGGCGTCCAGGCCCATGCTGGCCAGGCCCTGTTCCAGCGTGGCAGCCACGCTGGCGGGAAGTGGGTGTTCGCTCATGCCGACATTATCGCCGGTTTTGCGCGCTGATTCCCCGCTTCAGTGCGGATACCAGGCCAACGCCGCACGGAACTGGCCGGTGGCCTGCCATTCGTGCAGGTGCCAGCGCGCGGCCTCGCCCAGTTCCGGGTCGCACCAGCGCAGGTGCAGGGCGCCATCGGCCCCCGGCGCCAGCTGCAGGCGGTGCAGGCCGAACGAGATGCCCTGGCCGTGCGCCTTCAGGATGGCTTCCTTGACGCACCACACGCGGAAGAACCAGTGCTCGCGGTCGGCCTCGTCCAGGCGTTCCAGCCAGGCCACCTCCTGCGGGTGGAAGAAGCGCCGCACGATTTCCAGAAGACGCGGCCGCGGCCGCAGCAGTTCCAGGTCTACGCCCAGCCGCACGCCTTCGCCCAGCGCCACCAGCAGCACCTCACCGCTGTGGCTCCAGCCGGTCCCGTAGTGGGCCAACGGGCCGCTCAGCTCCGGCCGGCCCTTGTCGTCACGGACCAGGGGCAGCGTCTGCGGATCGGTGCCCAGCGCCTGCGCCAGTACCTGCCGGGCCTGCGGTTCACCGCGCTGGCCCGGCACGTGCGGACGCCGCCAGACCGTTACCGGACCGAAGCGCCACGGGCCGTCGAGGGTGGCTGGCAGGCTCATCCGCACGCGCCCATCACGCAATTGCACGACGGGTTCACGGCCGTGCGCGTCAACTGGTCACAGTTTCCCACCGGAGGTTCGATCATGGGCATCATCATCTGGCTGATCGTCGGCGGCATCGTAGGCTGGCTGGCCAGCATCATCATGAAGCGCGATGCCCAGCAGGGCATCATCCTCAACATCGTGGTCGGCATCGTCGGCGCGCTGATTTCCGGCTGGCTGTTCGGCGGCGGCATCAACGAAGCGATCACCATCCGCACCTTCCTGTTCTCGCTGATCGGCGCGGTGATCCTGCTGGCGATCGTCAACCTGTTCACCCGCAAGAGCATACGGTGATCCGAGGGTAGCGTCGGCCACTGGCCGGCAGATGTTCCAGAACGGGCCCGGCAATCGTCGGGCCCTGTTCGTTCAACCGATCTGCACCCAGGCCGGCGCATGGTCGCTCGGGCGTTCCCAGGTGCGCGGCGCGCGGTCGATGCCCGAGGCCACCGCGCTGCCCTTCAACGCATCGGAGACCAGGGTCAGGTCGATGCGCAGGCCCAGGTTGCGGCGGAAGCCGGCGGCACGGTAATCCCACCAGCTGAAGGTGCCCGCCTCGTCGTTGTGCAGGCGGAAGCCATCGTGCAGACCCAGCTGCAGCAGCTTGTTGAGCGCGCCGCGCTCGGCGGTGGAGGTCAGGATGTGGTTGTCGTTCCACACCTCCGGGTCGTGCACATCGCGCGCGTCCGGGGCGATGTTGAAGTCACCCATCACGATCAGCTTCGGATGCCGCTGCAGTTCTTCGGCGATCCAGGCATGCACCGCTTCCAGCCAGCGCAGCTTGTAGTCGTACTTGTCGGTGCCGATGTCCTGGCCATTGACCACGTACAGGTTGATCACCCGCAGGTCGCCGAAGGTACCGGCAATGACGCGCTTCTGTTCGTCCTCGAAGCCGGGAATGCCGATCTGCACGTCCTGCGCCGGCTCACGCGACAGCAGCGCCACGCCGTTGTAGGTCTTCTGGCCGGCGAACACGCTGCGGTAGCCGGCGGCGATCAGCGCAGAATCGGGGAACTTGTGGTCCTCCAGCTTGGTTTCCTGGATACCGACGATGTCCGGGCCGAACTCCCTGAGCCACTGCTCCAGGTGCGGCAGGCGGACATTGAGCGAATTGACGTTCCACGAGGCGATCTTCATGCAGGCATTCTACCCGGGCCAGCTTTGGTAGACGCCAGCCTTGGTTGGCGCACGGCCCCCGTGTGCCAACCAAGGCTGGCACCCACCGGTAGTGCCGGCCGCTGGCCGGCAACTGCAGGGTCTTGCCGACGGTCCATGCGGTTGCCGGCCAGCGGCCGGCACTACCGAAGCAGCAGCTTCAACAACCCCGCAATCTTCGAATACGGCGGCCGCAGCCGGTCGCTGGCCGCCCAGCGCGACTGCCACAGCACCGGCAGCCGCTTGCTCATCGCATCGAACCCGGCCCGGCCGTGGTACGCGCCCATGCCGCTGGCCCCTACCCCGCCAAACGGCAGGCCATCGGCGGCGAAGTGCAGCAGCGTGTCATTCACCGTCACCCCGCCGGCCACCACCTGGCCGAGGATGCGCTCCACCGACGCGCGGTCGTGGCTGAAGGGATACAGCGCCAGCGGCCGGTCGCGGGACAGCACGTCCGCCAGCGCCGCCTCCAGATCCGGGTAGGCCCGCACCGGAAGGATCGGGCCGAAGATCTCCTCGCGCATCAGGTCCAGGTCGTCCGGCGGGTCCAGCACCACGGTCGGCACCAGCAGGCGCTCGCGGTCGGCGCGCGCGTCATCCACCTGCGCCAACGGAATCACCGGCACCCCGCGTTGCCGCGCCTGTGCCAGATAGCCCTGCAGGCGCCGGTACTGACCTTCATTGATGATGCGGGTGTAGTCGTCGGCATCGCTGAAGTCGCCATAGCGCTCGCGCACCTGCTGCTGCAGCGCCTGTACGAATTCGCGCTGGCGAACGGTATCGATCAGCACGTAATCCGGCGCGATGCAGGTCTGGCCCGCGTTGAACCACTTGCCGGTGGCCAGCCGCGCAGCGGCTTTGTCCAGCGGGAAATCGCGACAGACAATCGCCGGCGACTTGCCGCCCAGCTCCAGCGTGACCGGTACCAGATGCTCAGCCGCGGCGGCCATCACCTTGCGGCCGACCGCCGTCGAACCGGTGAACAACAGATGGTCCAGCGGCAGCGAGGACACCGCCGCCGCCACATCCGCCCCGCCCTGCACCACCGCCACGCGATCGGGCGGGAACACACTGGCCAGCAGATCGGCCAGGAATGCACTGGTGCGTGGTGTGTGTTCCGAAGGCTTCAGCAGTACGTGGTTGCCCGCAGCGATGGCGGTGGCCAAAGGCACCAATGCCAGCGTGACCGGGTAGTTCCAGGGCGAGATCACCCCGACCACGCCCAGCGGCGTCGGCCGCAGCTGCGCGCGCGCTGGCCACAACTTCCATCCCGCCGATGCCCGCTGCGGCTTCGACCAGCGCCGCAGGTGGCGACGCAGGTGGTCGATGGCCGACAGCACGCTCATGCCATCGGCCAGTTTCGATTCAACGCGGGCGCGATGGCCGAAGTCTTCGGCGATGGCCTGGGCCATTTCGTCCAGGCGTGGCTTCAGCGCCTCGCGCAGGCGGCGCAGGTCAGCTTCGCGCTGGTCCAGCGACGGGCGCTGCGACTGCCAGGCGCTGCGCAGGGTGTGCAGGAGGGCGGGGAGGTCTTCCGGCGTAGTGGTGGTCATGGGCCGACTATACGGGGTGCTGCGCAACCCAATGGTAGTGCCGGCCGCTGGCCGGCAACCTCATGAATCTCCGCGGACATAAAGCCGTTGCCGGCCAGCGGCCGGCACTACCGGAATGCGAGCCGAGTGGGCACACCCCACAAACAGAAAGGCCGCGGTCTGCACCGCGGCCCCTGAAACCCGGTGAGTGCCGACCGTTGGTCGGCACACCGGTTACTTGGTGATATCCACGTCCTTGGTTTCGCGCAGGAACAGGCCGCCGATCACCACCGACATCAGCGCGATGATGATGGGGTACCACAGGCCGTAGTACAGGTTGCCGGTACCGGCCACCAGCGCGAACGAGATCGCCGGCAGGAAGCCACCGAACCAGCCGTTGCCGATGTGGTACGGCAGCGACATCGAGGTGTAGCGGATGCGGGTCGGGAACAGTTCGACCAGGTAGGCGGCGATCGGGCCGTAGACCATGGTCACGTACAGCACCAGCAGCCACAGCATGAAAATGGTGCCGGCGATGTTGATGCGGGCGCCATCGGCCTTGGCCGGATAACCGGCGGTGGTCAGGGCGGTCTTCAGTTCCGCACCGAACGCATCGGCCTTGGCCTTGCCGTCTTCCTTGGTCAGGCCGGCGGCCTCATACGAGGTGACGCTGGCGCTGCCCACGTTCACCATCGCCAGCGAACCGGCGGCGGCGGGCTGCACGTCGTACGGCACACCTGCCTTGGTCAGCGCGGCGGTGGCCACGTCGCAGGAGCTGGTGAACTTGCGCAGGCCCACCGGATCGAACTGGAACGAGCAGGTAGCCGGATCGGCCACGACCAGGGCCGGCGAGCTGCTGCGGGCTTCTTCGATGGCCGGGTTGGCGAAGTGGGTCAGGCCCTTGAAGATCGGAATGTAGGTGATGGCCGCCAGCAGGCAGCCGGCCAGGATGATCTTCTTGCGGCCGATACGGTCGGACAGCCAGCCGAAGAAGATGAAGAACGGCACGCCCAACGCCAGCGCCGCCGCGATCAGCAGGTAGGAGGTGGTGGCATCGACCTTCAGCATGCTGCTGAGGAAGAACAGCGCGTAGAACTGGCCGCCGTACCAGACCACGGCCTGGCCGGCTGCAGCGCCGAGCAGGACCAGCAGCATCAGCTTCAGGTTGCCGCCCTTCAGGCTGTCACGGAACGGGGTCTTGGAACCCTTGCCCTCGGACTTCATCTGCTGGAACAGCGGCGATTCGCTCAGCTGCAGGCGGATCCACACCGACACGCCCAGCAGCAGGATCGAGACCAGGAACGGAATGCGCCAGCCCCAGGCTTCGAAGGCCTCATTGCCCAGGAAGTAGCGGCAGGCCAGGATGATCAGCAGCGACATGAACAGGCCGAGCGTGGCGGTGCACTGGATGAAGCTGGTGTACAGGCCGCGCTTGTCATCCGGCGCATGCTCGGCCACGTAGGTGGCGGCACCGCCGTACTCGCCGCCCATCGCCAGGCCCTGGGCCGGGCGCAGAATGATCAGGATCACCGGTGCGGCGAAGCCGATCGAGGCGTAGTTGGGCAGCACGCCAACCAGGAAGGTCGAGATGCCCATGATCAGGATGGTGACCAGGAAGGTGTACTTGCGGCCGATGCGGTCGCCGAGGCTGCCGAAGAAGGCCGCGCCGAACGGACGCACGAAGAAGCCGGCGGCAAACGCCAGCAGGGCGAAGATCATGCCCGTGGTTTCATTGACGCCGCTGAAGAACTGCTTGGCGATGATGGCCGCGAGCGAGCCGTACAGGAAGAAGTCATACCACTCGAAGACCGTGCCGAGGCTCGAGGCGAAGATGACCTTCTTGTGGCCCTTGGTCAGGGTGCCCGCTTTATGTGCGGTGCTGGGTGTACTGGACATGGGACGCTTCCCCTCCGAAGCAATCGTTGTTGGTGGGTGCCGACCGTTGGTCGGCACCCCATCTCGGTAGATGCCGGCCTTGGCCGGCACTCCATCTCGGTAGGTGCCGACCTTGGCCGGCACCCCATCTCGGTAGATGCCGACCTTGGCCGGCACCCCATCTCGGTAGGTGCCGGCCGCTGGCCGGCACGCTCTTAGAAGCTGTACTTCGTGGTGAACTGCAATCGGGTGATGTCACCCTTGTTGCCGTTCTCCACTTCGCGACGGCCGTACATCAGTTCGGCGCCGATATCGACCTTGGGCAGCGGCGAATAGAAGATGTTGCCGCGGATGCTCTGCACGCTCTTGGTCACCAGCGGGCCCAGGATGCTGTCGTTGTCGTAGTCGCTGCGCGCATAGATCAGGTTGGTGCGCAGCTTCGGCGAGAACGCATGCCGCCAGCCCACGTAGCCGGCCAGCACGCCGGTCGGGTTGAGCTCGTCGCGGGCCACGTCGTAGGCGCTGTCGGCGGTGATGCCCAGGCCGATGTAGCGGGCGATGCCTTCGCCGCCGGTCAGCTGGTAGTGCAGCGAATCGCTGTCGCCCATCACCCATTTGCCGCCCAGGGTCAGGCCGCCAGCCACCTTGTCGGCCTTGGCGCCGGTGGCCTGGTTGTCGACCTTCAGCTGACGGACGATGCCGCCGACACCGAAGGTGCCCCAGTCACCCTTCCAGCCATAGCGCAGGGTCAGGTCAGGCAGGCTGCCACGGTCGGAGTTGGCGCTGGTGTTGGTCCAGGCGCCGGTGACCGGATTGCGGGTTCCGGTGAGGGTGGTGGTTTCCGGGTTTTCCAGTGCGACGCTGAAGCCGCCCTGGGTGTAGCGCACCTGGGCCTGGCGCACGAAGATCACGCCGTCGGTGGGGCCGACGAAGTCGACCGCTTCCGGCAGCGACGCCGCGTCCATGAAGTTGGACCAGGTCTGGCCGGCCATCCAGTTGTTCCAGTACATGTAGGCATGACGCAGAGTCACGCCGTAGGTATTGGTGGCGGTCTGGTTGCCCAGCGAGTTGCCGAAGAAGTCCATCTCGAAGAACGCACCGGCCTTGTTGCCCGATTCGCTCACGTTGTCGATGCCCAGGTTGAAGCGCGAGAACTTGGCATGGGCGTTGAAGTCGGTGCCCGAACGCTTGCCGCTGCCGCCGGCGCCTTCCACCGGGGTCTGGCCCGGCAGGTACAGCGAGCGGCCGGTGGCGTCGTCGGCCAGCTGACCATCGCTGGTCTGGGTGGCCAGGAAGTCGGCCTTGATGAAGCCACCGATCTTGACCGTGGTGCCCGGCGCCGCGCCCGGGGTGATGGTGGTGACCTGGATCGGCTGCTTGCCGGCCGGCACCGAGGCGACCGGCTTCTGCCCGGCCTGCACCGTGCGCACTTCGGTCACCGCCTGCTGGGTCTGGCTGATCTGGGTCTGTTGTTGTTGCTGCGAAGACAGCAGCAGCTGGACCTGGCGTTCCAGTTCGGCAACGCGTGCTTCCAGCGCTTTCTCTTTGGCGGTCTCAGCGAACGCCATGCCCGGTGCGACCAGGGCGACCAACAGGCAGGCCGCCAAAGGTGTGCGCACGGCTTTCAACGTACGGTGGCTCATGTTGCCCTCTCTCCCAAGTGGCAAGGTGATGCCGCGCGTGGGGCACGGTCGAGCCGAGACTGCGGGGCGATTATGTATAGCGGCTATTCGCCATTGGTCGAACCCGGCCCTGCTGGGCGCTCACTTTCGACCATGGTCTAACCAGAGTGGTGACGCGGCCGGGGGTGGATGGGGCAAACTGAAGGGGATCGGTCGCTGCGATGCTGCGACCGCACATACAAAGTCAACGTGCAAGTGAGGGTGCCATGGCTGATATCTACCCCGTCGATCCGCAATTCGCCGCCAAGGCACGCATCGACAAGACGTCGTACGAACAGCAGTACCAGGCGTCGGTGACCGACCCGGATGGTTTCTGGGGCAAGGCCGCCGAGCGCCTGCAATGGATGCGCAAGCCGACCAGGATCAAGAACGTCAGCTACGACCTGTCCGACTTCCACATCAAGTGGTTCGAGGATGGCGAGCTCAATGCCAGCGTGAACTGCCTGGATCGCCAGCTGGAAACGCGCGGCGACAAGACCGCCCTGCTGTTCGAGCCGGACGGCCCGGATGCACCGGCCCAGCACGTGACCTATCGCGAGCTGTACGAGCGCACCTGCCGCCTCGGCAACGCGCTGCGCAATCTCGGCGTCAAGAAGGGCGACCGCGTCACCATCTACCTGCCGATGATCGTCGACGCCGCCGTGGCCATGCTGGCCTGCGCGCGCATCGGGGCGATCCACTCGGTGGTGTTCGGTGGCTTCGCGCCGAACTCGATCGCCGACCGCGTCAGCGACTGCCAGAGCAAGCTGATCATCACCGCCGACGAGGGCCTGCGCGGTGGCCGCAGGATTCCGCTGAAGGCCAACGTCGATGCCGCGCTGAAGCTGCCGGGCACCAATACCGTGGAAACCGTGCTGGTGGTGCGCCACACCGGCGGTGCGGTGGACATGCAGGCCCCGCGCGACCGCTGGTTCCACGATGTGGTGGACAGCCAGCCGGCCACCTGCGAACCGGAACGCATGAACGCGGAAGACCCGCTGTTCATCCTCTACACCTCCGGTTCCACCGGCAAGCCGAAGGGCGTGCTGCACACCACCGGCGGTTACCTGCTGTACGCGGCCTACACCCATGAAGCGGTGTTCGACCTGCGCGAGGACGACATCTACTGGTGCACCGCCGACGTCGGCTGGGTCACCGGCCACAGCTACATCGTGTACGGGCCGCTGGCCAACGGCGCGACCTCGCTGATGTTCGAAGGCGTGCCGAACTACCCGGACACGTCGCGCTTCTGGAACGTCATCGACAAGCACAAGGTGACCATCTTCTACACCGCCCCGACCGCCATCCGTGCACTGATGCGCGAAGGCGAGGAGCCGGTGAAGAGAACCTCGCGCGCCTCGCTGCGCCTGCTCGGCAGTGTCGGCGAGCCGATCAATCCGGAGGCCTGGCGCTGGTACTACGAGGTGGTCGGCGACAGCCGCTGCCCGATCGTCGATACCTGGTGGCAGACCGAGACCGGCGGCATCCTGATTTCGCCGCTGGCCGGTGCGATGGATCTCAAGCCGGGTTCGGCCACCCTGCCCTTCTTCGGCGTACAGCCGGCGCTGGTGAACGCCGATGGCGAGATCCAGGACGGCCCGACCGAGGGCAACCTGATCATCCGTGATTCCTGGCCGGGCCAGATGCGCACGGTGTACGGCGACCACCAGCGTTTCATCGATACGTATTTCCGCACCTACCCGGGCAGCTACTTCACCGGCGACGGTTGCCGACGCGACGAGGACGGCTATTACTGGATCACCGGCCGCGTCGATGACGTGATCAATGTGTCGGGCCACCGCATCGGCACCGCCGAAGTGGAAAGCGCGCTGGTCTCGCACCCGAAGGTGGCCGAAGCGGCCGTGGTCGGCTTCCCGCACGACGTGAAGGGCCAGGGCATCTACGCCTACGTCACCCTGGTGGCCGAAGAGGCACCGAGCGACGAGTTGCAGAAGGAACTGGTTGCCTGGGTGCGCAAGGAGATCGGCCCGATCGCCACGCCGGACCACCTGCAGTGGGCGCCGGGCCTGCCGAAGACCCGCTCGGGCAAGATCATGCGCCGCATCCTGCGCAAGATCGCCGAGAACGCGCCGGACCAGCTCGGCGACACTTCGACCCTGGCCGATCCGTCGGTGGTGGCGTCACTGGTGGACGAGCGCAAGGTGCGCTGATGTACGACCGGGGTCGGATCCCTTTCCGCAAGGAAAGGGCTCTGACCCCATCTGCTTTCCCCCACGGTTCCCCCCGACCATGACCACCCTCCTGATTGCCGATGACCACCCGCTGTTCCGCGAGGCCCTGCGCGGCGCCGTGCAGCGGGTCATCCCCGGCGTGCAGCTGTTCGAGGCAGACAGCGTGGAAGCGCTGTATGCGCTGGCCGACCAGCACAACGACGCCGACCTGGTCCTGATGGACCTCAACATGCCCGGTGCGCAGGGTTTCAACGCGCTGGTGCACATGCGCTCGCTGCATCCGCACCTGCCGGTGGTAGTGGTGTCCGCGCGCGAAGAGGCGACGGTGATGCGCCGCGCGCTCGACCACGGCGCGCTGGGCTTCATTCCGAAGTCTGCGGATTCGGACACCATCGGCCACGCACTGGGCACCATCCTCGATGGCGAGACCTGGGCGCCGCCGGAAGCGCACAACGTGCCGCCCACCGAGCGCGAGGAACGCGAAGTCGGCCAGCGACTGCGCGAGCTCACCCCGCAGCAGTTCCGCGTGCTGCAGATGCTGGGCGCAGGCCGCTTGAACAAGCAGATCGCCTACGACCTCAATGTCTCCGAAGCGACGATCAAGGCCCACGTCACCGCCATCCTGCGCAAGCTGGGCGTGACCAACCGCACCCAGGCCGTGCTGATGGCCGGCAAGCTGGCGATCGACGACGACGCCATCGTGCTGCCGCCGGAAGAAGATTGAGGTAGTGCCGGCCGCTGGCCGGCAATCGTCCGACACCGCCTGAAACCGCTGTGGTAGGTGCCAAGCTTGCTTGGCACGCTCTCGCCGTTGCGCATGCCGGCCAGCGGCCGGCACTACCCGGCACCGCTGCGCTCGCGATATAGCCATCGCTATACAAACCAGCCCTGCCTGCGCGTTTCGCTGGAAATGCGCCACGCGCGAATCGCGATGCTAAGCTTCGCGTCCCCTTGGGGAGTAGCCGGATTCCTTCGCAGGAATCGTCCACGTCAACATACTCGGCCAGTGCGCCGTGGCGTGGACAACCATGATGGTTGGCGAGACCAGCGGCCCGCGCGCGCAACGTCAGGTTGGGCGCGAGCGCAGGCCGTGCGTCCGTCCTGGCCCGACCTCAGCCGCTGTCCATGTCCCCCATTTCGATCCTCCTGATCGGCTTTGCCATGTCCACCGATGCCTTTGCCGCCGCGATCGGCAAGGGTGCGGCCATGCGCAGGCCGGTGTTCCGCGATGCCTTGCGTGCCGGCATCATCTTCGGCGTCATCGAGGCGATCACGCCCATCATCGGCTGGCTGCTCGGTCGCGCCGCGCTGCAGTACGTCGAAGCCTTCGACCACTGGATCGCCTTCGGCCTGCTCGGCGCGCTGGGCATCCACATGATCTACAACGGCCTGCGCCCGGACAGTGCTGACGAAGACCCCTCGCAGCACCACGGCTTCTGGAAGCTGGCGTTGACCGGTTTCGCCACCAGCATCGACGCGATGGCGGTGGGTATCGGCCTGGCCTTCATGGATGTGCATATCGGCGTGATGGCCGCGGTCATCGGCCTGTGCACGCTGACCATGGTCACCGCCGGCATCATGCTCGGCCGCGTGCTGGGCAGCATGGTCGGCAAGCGTGCCGAGATCATCGGTGGCGTGATCCTGGTGATCATCGGTGCGACGATCCTGTACGAGCACCTGCACGGCGTGGGGTAACGCTTCCGCGATTACGCGGTTGCCGGCCAGCGGCCGGCACTACCTGACGTCACATCCACGCATGGCGTGGATCTACTACCAGGCCGATGAAGCTCTGGTAGATGCCAGGCTTGCCTGGCATGGTTTCACGTCGTGGTTGCCGGCCAGCGGCCGGCACTACTGCGCGTCGCGCAGCGCGCCGAGGAAGGCGCGCAGCGAGGCCGGCTTGATCGGCTTGGTCAGCACGCGGTAGCCGCGTTCGCGCGCCATCCGCTTCAGCTCGTCGCGGCCATCGGCGGTCAGCAGCGCACCCGGCAGCGGGTAACCGGCGGCTTCGCGCAGGGCCACCAGCGCGTCCAGGCCATCCATGCGGTCGTGCAGGTGGTAGTCGACCAGCATCACCTGTGGTCGTTCGGCCACCTTCTCCAACGCCTGATCCACCGTCGATGCCGTGATCACCTGCACCTGCCAACGGCCGAGCAGTGCGCGCATGCCGTCCAGGATCTCCTCGTCGTTGTCCACGGCACGCGCAGGCCCGCCAGCGAATCGCTGCGCACCGGCGCGGCGACGGCCTGTACCGGCGCGGCCAGTTCGGTGTAGCCCGGCAGCGGTGCGACCCGCGGCAGGATGATCGAGAACATCGATCCCTTGCCGACCCGGCTGCGCGCATTGAGGCGATGGTCAAGCAGACGCGAGATGCGCTGGCAGATCGACAGGCCCAGCCCCAACCCCTGCTCACCCCAATCGAACGGTTGCTGGTAGCGGTGGAACTCGTCGAAGATCTGCCGCATGTGGTGCTCGGGAATACCGGGGCCGGTATCCCACACCTGCAGTTCCACCTCGTCGCCACGCTGACGCACGGCCAGCACGATGCGTCCCTGGCGCGTGTAGCGCAGCGCATTGGCCAGGAAGTTCTGCAGCACGCGGCGCAGCAGGCGGCGGTCACTGCGCACCCATGCCGGGCGTGCGAACAGGTCCAGGCGCAGGCCACGGCCGGCGGCGACCGGGGTGTACTGCGCAGCCAGTTCGCGCATCAGCGCGCTCACGTCGAATTCGCCGATCACCGGGTGCAGGCCGCCGGCGTCCAGCCGCGATACGTCCAGCAGGCCATCGAGCAGCTCTTCGGCCGCACGCAACGACGCATCCACACGCTCGGCCAGGTGCTTCTGCTCATCGCTCACGTGATCGCTGTCGCGCAGCGCGGAAGCGAACAGGCGTGCGGCGTTCAGTGGCTGCAGCACGTCATGGCTGATCGCCGCCAGGAAGCGGGTCTTCGACTGCTGCGCGACCTCGGCCTCATGCGAACGCTCGGCCACGCGCTGTTCCAGCGTTTCGTTGGCTTCCAGCAGGGCCTTTTCCGCGTGCTTGTAGTCGGTGATGTCGTTGTAGCTGGTCACGTAACCGCCGCCGGGCAGCGCCTGGCCACGCATCTCGATCACCTTGCCATCGCTGCGGGTGCGCTCGAACACGTGCGGTGACCCCGCGCGCATGTAGCCGATGCGTCGGTTGATCTGCACTTCGATATCACCCTCGCCCAGCTCGCCGCGCTCGGCGTTGTAGCGGATCAGGTCGGCCACCGGGCGACCTACGTAGAGCATGCCGTCGGGGTAGCCGAACATGTCCTGGTAACGACGATTCCATGCGGTCAGCCGCATGTCCGGATCGACCACGCTGACGCCGGCGCTGATGTTCTCCAGAGTGGTCGACAGGATCTCGCGGTTGAAGCGCAGTTCCTGCCCGGCTTCGTCCAGCACCGCCACCACTTCGCCCAGGTCCATGCCCGAGCCGCGCAGCAGGCTGGTCAGCAGCAGGCGCGCCGAGGCCGCACCAATCGACGCGGCCAGCAGGCGTTCGGTGAACTGCACCCACGGCCGGTCGGCCGGCGCCGAGGATTGCAGCTCGCGGCCCAGCGACTGTGCCTGCTCGAAGAACGAACGCCGCGCATGGCGCTCGCCGACCACGCGCGAGGCAAGTGCCAGCAGGTCGCCCACGTGCACATGACCGGGCCAGCCACCGGCCACCGACGGGCGCTCGGCATACGGGTCGAGGAACGGCGCGGCGCGCAGCCGCTCGTCCACACCGGGCCGCCAGCGTGCGGACACCAGCATCATCGTCGCCGCATTGACCAGCAGCGACCAGAACGTGCCATGGGTCAGCGGATCCCAGCCGGTCATGCCGAACAGCTGCTGCGGGCGCAGCCACTCGATGCCGAACGGGCCGTGCTGCACCCAGCCAGCATCGACCCAGCCGGCCATGGTCATCGCCGGCAGCAGCAGGGTGTACAGCCAAGTGGCGAAGCCCAGCAGCATGCCTACCTCGACACCACGCCGGCTCGCGCCGCGCCAGTACAGACCGCCGATCAGCCCGGGCGCGAACTGCGCCACGGCCGCGAACGCCATCAGGCCGTACGAGGCCAGCGTGCTGTCGTTGCTGCTGGTGCGGTAGTAGCTGTAGGCCATCAGCGCCAGCAGCAGGATCGCCAGGCGGCGGATCCACAGCACGCGCGAGGCAACGTCGGCGGCTTCCTGATGGTCGCCACTGCGACGCAGCAGCACCGGCATCACCAGATCGTTGCTGACCATGGTGGCCAGCGCGATGGACGAGACGATGACCATGCCGGTGGCGGCGGAGAAGCCGCCCACATAGGCGATCAGCGCCAGCGCGTTGCGGCCTTCGGCCAGCGGCAGGGCCAGCACCATCGAGTCGTCGGCGACGCTGCCGCCGGTGCCGAACAGGGTCACGCCGGCGGTGGCGATCGGCAGCACCATGCCCGAGATCAGTACCAGGTAGCCACCGAACATCCAGCGCGCGCGGCGTACGTCGCGCACGTCACCGCACTCGACCACGGCCACGTGGAACTGGCGTGGCAGGCAGATGATGGCCAGGAAGCTGAGCAGGGTCTGCGAGATGAAGCCCACCGGCGGCAGGCCGGTGAACAGCGTATGCACCGACTCGACGACCGCGTCGGTGCGGTTGCTCAGCCACAGGTAGGCGAACACGCCCACGGCCAGCATCGCCAGCAGCTTGATCACCGATTCGAAGGCAATGGCCAGCATCATGCCGTGGTGGTGCTCGGTGGCATCGACCTGGCGGGTACCGAACAGGGTGGCGAACAGCGCCATCAGCAGCGCCACGTACAGCGCCGGATCGGTGAAGAAGCCGGTCGGGCCGCTGTTGCCGGTCAGCACCTGCAGGCTCATCGCCACCGCTTTGTACTGCAGGGCCAGGTACGGAATGATGCCGATCAGGGCGATGATCGCCACCAGCGCCGCCAGCCGCCGCGAGCGGCCGAAGCGCGAGGAGATGAAATCGGCGATGGAGACCACGTTCTGGCTGCGGGCGATCAGCGCCAGGCGTTCGATGATGCGCCAGCCGAACAAAAGCAGCAGCAACGGACCGATATAGATCGGCAGGTAGCCGATGCCGTTGCGCACGGCCGTACCCACCGCGCCGTAGAAGGTCCACGACGAGCAGTACACGGCCAGCGCCAGGCTGTACACCACCGGCCGCAGCCACGGCCGATCGGGATACATCGGCCGGCGGTCACCCCACCACGCCACGCCGAACAGCAGCGCGGCATAGGCAACCGAGACCAGCAGCAGGATCCAGCTGGAGACCACGCGTGCATTTCCGTCGGAACAGGGGCCAGTAGATCACGACCGTTGGTCGTGAGGGTAGGTCATGGTGGTGGGTCACGACCGTTGGTCCGTCTGGTGGGTCACGACCGTTGGTCGTGACGGGGACATCCGTGCCCACTGACAGTGGGCACCTACCGGGAATCAATGGGCACCCACCAGGAAGCGGTGGGCACCTGCCAGGTACCGGCGTTATTGGGCCGGCACGCCCATTTCCTTCAGCAGCTCGGGCGCCGGGTAGACCTTGGCCAGCAGCCAGCGCAGGTAGCGCATGTCCACGTGCACGGCGCGCTTGTAGCGCGGGTCGAACCACCAGCTGGCGCTGACCGATTCCCAGTTGCTGTCGAAGTTCAGGCCGATCAGTTCGCCATTGGCGTTGAGCACCGGCGAGCCGGAGTTGCCGCCGGTGGTATCCAGGTTGGTCAGGAAGTTGACCGTCTGGGTCTTCAGCGCCGGGTCGCCGGTGCTGCCGAAGTCACCCTTGGCAATCGCCGCCAGCAGCGGCTTGGGTGCATCGAACGGATAGGCGTTGGTGTTCTTCTCGACAATGCCGGCCACGGTGGTCACCGGCGAGTAGGTCACGCCGTCGCGCGGGTGCAGCGCCTCCACCTTGCCGTAGCTGATGCGCAGGGTGCGGTTGGCATCCGGGTACACGGCGCGGCCCTGCTTGGCACGCCAGGCGAACAGCGCCTGCATGTAGGCCGGGCGCAGGCGCAGCTGCTCGCCTTCGCGGGTCTTGCTCTCGTTCTCGATGCGCAGCTGCGCGGCCACCAGCGGGCCGGCCACGGCGATCAGCGGATCGGCGGCCAGCGCCTTGCCTTCGCGTGCGGCAGCGAAGCGCGACAGGCGCTGCGCTTCGTCACCCAGCTGGGTGCCCGCATACAGGGTATCCAGCGCCTTGGCCAGCTGCTGCGGGGTACGGCCAAAGGCCGCGTCGAACTCGGCCACGCGCTGCGCGTCCGGCAGCTGCTGGTAGCGGGTCAGCAGGGTGGTCAGCAGCGCCTTCTCGACCTCCGGTGCGTAACGGCGCTGGACCTGCTTGAGCACGCCTTCGATCATCGCCTGGTCGCGCTGCTGGTAGCCGCTTTCGCGCTGCGCGTCCGGCTTGGCCGATTCGATGCGCAGGCGCTCCAGCAGCAACGCCGAACGCAGCAGCTGGCTCTGCGCGGCCATCTGCTCCAGCAGCAGGTCACGCTCGCCCACCGCCGCGCCCTGCGACAGGTTGGCCAGCAACGCCTTGATGTCGCCCTGGTACCTGCGGTCGGTGGCAGCGAGCATCGCCGTCTCGTCGGCGGCACGCTGGGCCTTGGCGTCGCTGCGCAGCAGGCCTTCCAGCTCACCGGCAGCGCGCTTGCGGTTGTTCTTCAACGACTGCAGCTGCGAGGCGTAGCGGGTGCGCGCCTGTGCATCCTTCGCGCTGGCGGCCTCGATGGTGTCGATCATCTGCTGGAACACCGATACGCGGCGCGGCAGCACGGTATCGATCTGGCCAGCGAATTCGGCCGCGGTACGATGGCGGTAGGTGATGCCCGGGTAACCGGCCAGCATCGCGTAGTCGCCTTCCTTCGGGCCTTCCACCGACATCTGCAGGTGTGCCGGGGCCTGGTAGGGCACGTTGTCCTTGCTGTAGGCGGCCGGCTTGCCGTCCTTGCCCACGTAGGCGCGCAGCAGGGTGAAGTCGCCGGTGTGGCGCGGCCACATGAAGTTGTCGATCTCGTCGCCGTAATTGCCGATCGCACGCGGCGGCGCGTACACCAGGCGCACGTCGCTCAGTTCCAGCTGGGCGATCCGGTAGAAGTCGGTGCCGTAGTACATGTTGGCCACCGAGCAGCGCACGCTGCCGTCCTTCTCGCACTCGGCCACGATCTGCTTGCTGGCCGCATCGACGGCATCGAAGTAGGCGCGGCCGGTCTTGCCACGCGCCTGCGCCAGCACCTGGTCGGTCACCTTGTCGAAGCCGACGGTGACCAGCACGCGGAAGTCCGGGTTGGCCGGGCGCTCGTCGGCACGGCCGTTGGCGATGAAGCCACCAGTGATCAGGTCGTGCTCGGGCGAGCTGTTGTACTGGATCACGCCCATCGCCACGTGGTGGTTGGTCAGCAGCAGGCCGTCGGCGGACACGAACGAACCGGTACCACCACCGGCGCGCACCACGGCGCTCAGCGGCGGCGCGGTGACATTGGCCAGGTCGGCCGGATTGCCCTTGAAACCTGCGGCCTGCAGCGGCTTGGCCAGCTCCGGCAGCTGCGTCGGCATCCACATGCCTTCATCGGCGTGGGCACCGGCGGCGAGGGTCAGGCCCAGGGCCAGGGCGGTGGGAAGGGCTTTGCGTGGTGACATGAGGCAATCCGGTACGACTGAACAGCCCGGGACCATAGCCCGTGGGGCCGGATGGGGCAACGGCCGATGGTTGGGGCGACGCGCACGGTAGTGCCGGCCGCTGGCCGGCAATCCACGTAACTCAGGAGATACGGTGCAGCTGCCGGCCAGCGGCCGGCACTACCGCAGCGACGCATGGCGTGGCTCTACTTCTCCCGCCGCCAGTTGATCGAACCCCGGTTTTCCACCGTGCTCGACTCCACTTCCACGTCGAAGCCGCGACGCAGCAGGTACTTCAGCGTGATCACCGAACCGGCACCGACCAGCGACACGCCGTAGCCGACGTACAGCTTGGGCGAGATGTACTTGCCGACCCCGATCACCGAGCCGCCCAGCGCGCGCGACTGGCTCACGCCGGCATCGTCCAGGCCCAGCTTGGCGCCCAGCTGCGACGCCAGCAGGCCGCTGCCAGCCGAGAGCGCCGCCGAGGCCGCGTTGACCTGCTGGGCCTGGTCGCTGCTGGCACCGGTCAGGCTGCGCCCCAGCACCAGGTAGGCCAGTGCCTCGGACTGCGACATCGCCGGCTCGGACCAAACGTCCGCGCGCGGCTGCTGTGCACGCCCGGTCACGTCGATGCCGGCGGTGACATCACCGATCCGGCGCTCGGCACGGATGTTGATGCGCGGGTCCGACACCGCGTTGTAGTTCCAGGTGAGGTTGCCACGGGTGATGGTCAGGTCCTGCCCATACGCCTTGTAGCGTCCACTCACTTCCAGCCCGCCATTGGCGGTCATTTCGCGACCAGGTTTGGCCCAGACCTGCATCTTGCCGGTCAGTGCGCCCTTCAGGCCGAAGCCGGTCATCTTCACCTTGTCACCGAGGCTGACGGTCAGGTCCATGTCCAGCGGCGAGGTGCGCGACTCTTCCGGATCGGCCGGATCGAGCACCACCACGTCCTCGGACACCGAGGTGCCGCGGTCCAGGCGCTCCAGGTCGATGTCGGCCTCGGGCACGTGCACGGTGCCACGCAGCTCCATCGCCGCCTTGGCCAGGGTGAAGTCGAGGTTGGGGTTGGCGACGATGCGCAGCTCGCTGGTGTTGGACAGCAGCACGTTCTCGCCGTGGATCTTCAGCTGCAGCGGCTGTGCATCGCCGAACCACGACAGGCCACCATCGACATAAAGCGTGCCCTGGCCCGAGTTGGCCTGCGCGGTGATCTTTGCCGAACCGTCGGGCTGGGCCACGAAGCTGCCCTTGCCCTGGTCGAAGGTCAGGCCCAGCGCGGGGAATTCGCCCTTGAAGTTGCTCAGCTGGGCGTCACCGCCCAGCGATGGCTGGCCGCGCGTACCGCGCAGGCTGACGTGGCCCTCGATCAGGCCGGTCGGGCGCACGATGTCCGGCGAGAACAGCTCCAGCCAGTACAGCCGCGACATGTTGAGGTAGAGCTCGCCGTTCAGCGGCGCACTGGCCTCCCAGCCGGTCTGCATCCTGGCATCGACGAAGCCGTTGCCCTGGAAGCCCATGCCCAGGTAGCCCTTGATGCTGGCCGGGGTCATGTCGAGCTTGAGCGAGAACTGGTCATAACGCACCAGCTCGCCGCGGGTGGTATCCCCCACGGTGTTGCGGTTCTCGCCCAGGCGCACGCCGCCTTCCTTCGAGCGCACCTCTACATGGCCTTCCCAGGCATTGCCGCGCGGGCGGATCTGCGCGTCCAGGCTGACATCGCCACGCAGGTAGATGCGGCGGCCGGACTGCGGCGGCAGCCACGGCTGCACCAGCGCCAGCGGCAGCGCATCACTGCGCACCACCAGGCCCTCACGCGGCCAGTTGGCCTGTGCGCACAGCGCGCCGCTGCTGGCCGCGGCCAGGCAGGCTTCGGACAGGGTGTAGGTGCTGCCGTTGATCGCGAACGCCGCCGGTGCACGCAACGACCAGGCATCGCCCTTCACCGGTGCGATACGCAGCGACGCCAGTTCGCCGCGCCACTGCGCGCCCTGTTGGCGGACGCTGCCCTGCAGCTCGATCGCACCCATCTCGTTGCGGGTCTGCGCGGCCAGGCGCAGGTTGGAGACACTGCCCTGCGCATCCACGTTCAAGCGTTCCAGCAGCATGCCGGCGTTGACCTGCTGGCCCTGCACCGCCAGCGTGCCGCTGTCGCCGCGCCATGGCAGGTGGCCCTTGATGCTCACGCTCTCGGCGCCGTAGCCGTCCCAGTTGAGGTTGTTGCCGACCAGGTCGGCGGTGATGTCCGGCGCATCGCGCGGGCCCTTCACCTGTACCTGTCCACGCAGGCCGCCATCGGCGTCGGGCAGCAGATCGCTCAGCTGCAGCGGTTCGAAACGCGCGTCGATGTCGAGGCGGTCGCCGACCTTGCCCGACGCGGTCACCCGGCTGCTGCCCAGCGACAGCTTCAGGTCGCCCTGGCCCTGCGCGCCCTGCAGCGCGAACTTGCCCTGTGCGTCGAGATTGCGCTGGCGGAGGATGCCCTTCAGCGAGGGCAGGTCGACGGTGGCTTCCAGCGTGCCGGCGGTGCCCGGCGGCGCGTTTGCCGGCGGCGGCAGCTGGCGGCCCTTGGAGGCCAGGTTGCCGGACAGGCGGCCGTTCCAGCCCGGCACGAAATAGCCGGGGTCGAAGTCCTTCAGCGTGGCCTTGGCATCCCAGTCCAGCTGCGGTGCCCACGCCACCTGGCCTTCCACCTGCAGCTGCCCACCCGGCGTCTGCGCCTGCAGCTGGTGGATCGACGCGGCCTGGTCATTGCCGCGTACGTCGAACTGCAGCTGTGCCTTCTGCTTTTCGCGTTCGACATCGGCACGGCCGATTGCGGCCCACGCCTTCAAGGTACCGGCCAGGCCGAAGCGCGCTTCCTTCAGGGTGACCGGCACCGGTGCGCTGCCGGCCGTGTTCGGATCGGGCGCCGGCACGTAGGTCAGGTCATGGGCGACCACCGAGAAATTGAGTTTCTGCTGGTCTTCCTGGCTGAAGTCGGCGGTGCCTTCCAGCCGTGCCTCACCGCCAAGCCCTTTCACCAGCAGGGGCGACACCTTCAGCACCTGGTCCTGCAGCGACACCACCGACGGTGCCAGCTCCAGCTCCTGATCACCCTGCTTCACCTTGCCACGCAGGTTGGCGTTGCCGCCCTTGCCAGCCGCGGTGAAGTCCAGTGCGAGTGGTGCGATCGCCGAGCTGGCCAGTGCCGGCGACAGCAGCGCCAGATCCAGTTCGTCGCTGCGGATGCTGGCGCTCCAGCTCGGATCGGTGCGGCCATCGAACACCAGCATCGCGTGCAGCGGCTTCGGCGCGCGCCCGGCTACGGCCACTTCCATGTGCGCCAGGTCACCGCGTGCCACCAGCCCCACCGTCGCTGCGGTACGGCCACGCGGGGCCGGCAACACTGCGGTGACGGTCACGTCGGTGTCGTAGTCCTTGGCCGGGATGTAGCGGCCCTGGGCGGTGAAGTTGCCCATGTCGCTGTCCACGACCAGTTTGTGCGCCTGGAACTCGCCATTGGCGATCTCGATGCCACCTCGCACACGGCTGATGTCGATCACCGGCTCGTTGGCCTGGCTGATGCGGAAGCCGTCGATGGCAATGGCATCGGCCTGGATCGCCAGCGGCATTTCGATCTGCGGCAGCGAATCGGGCCACGACGGCAGCTTGAACGGCTCGTCACTCTTGGCCAGGTTCAGCGTCGCGTTGGTCAGCTCCAGCTTGTCCAGCAGCAGCTTGCGGCCCAGAAGCGGGCGCAGGTCCGGCTCCAGGTGCGCGCGCTCGGCGTGGAAATGGATGTCGTCGTAGCGGAAGTCGACGTTGTACAGGGTCAGCGGACCGGCCACCGGGCCGTCCACCTTGTCCCAGGTGAAGCTGGCGCCCACCGGCAGCCGCGCCACCACCTGTGCCAGCAGCACATCGCGGCCGGCCACGGTCTGCAGCAGCCAGTACACCGCCAGCAACGCCAGCAGCACCAGGCCGATCACGCCCACGCCGGACCACGCCCAGAAGCGGCGGCGGCGGTAGAAACGCACGCGCGGCGGCGGCGTGTTCGGGGTGGGTGCGGGCGTGCTCACAGGTCCGCTCCGATGTTGAGGTAAAGCTGGAACTGCGAATCCGGGTTGTTCAGGCCATGCGCGATATCCACGCGCACCGGGCCCACCGGCGATTTCCAGCGCACGCCGAAGCCGACGCCGGTGTGCAGATCAATGGTGTTGTCGAATGCGCTGCCGGTATCGACGAACACCGCCGCGCCCCACGGGCCGCCATTGAAGTAGTGCTCGTACTCGGCCGAGCCGATCACCAGGTTCTTGGCGCCCAGCGCGTATTTGTCGGGTTTGGGTGTGCGCGGGCCGACTTCGCGGTAGGCGTAACCGCGGATGCTGCGGTCACCGCCCGCGAAGTAGCGCAGGCTCGGCGGCATCGCCACCAGATCGCTGGTCCAGGTGGTACCCCCCTCGCCGCGCAGGATCAGGCGGTTGCTTTCACCCACCGGGATGTACCAGCGCAGCACGGCGTTGGCCTGCACGAAGCTGGTGTCCGAGCCGGCACCTTCAACGCCGGCACGCATCGTCGCAGTACCGCTGATGCCCTTGCGCGGGAACATCTCGTCGTCGACGTTGACGTAGTCGGCAACCATCTGCGGGTACACCAGCGTCGAGGTGTTGTAGACGGCATCGGTGAATTCAGTGCCGGAGGCATAGCGCCAACGCTCGCGCAGTGCGTTGATCGAGGCGATCGCGGTCCAGTGCTCGTTGATCTCGCCGCTGCGGCTGGCGATCAGCTTGAAGTTGCGCAGGTCGATGTAATCGGTCTGCTCGTCATACGCACTGGCGGCGAAGGTGTACCAGCCGTCAAGCCAGTTGAAGGCGGGTATGCGGTAGCTGGTCACCAGGCTCTTGCGCTTCTGCGCATAGTCCAGCTGCGTGTTCATCTTGTGCCCGCGGTTGTTCAGGAACCGCCGCTCGATGCCGCCGCGCACACCCGGGCCACTCTCGCTGCCGTAGCTCAGACCCGCGGTATAGATGGTGCGCTTGGCGCGGGTCAGCTTCACATCCACCGGCACTTCGCCGTTGGCATCGGCCTGGTCGGGCCGTGGCTGGATGTCGATCACGCTGAAGTAGTCCAGCTTGGTCAGCGACTCGCGCAGCCGGTCCAGCTTGCCCTCGTGGAAGTAGCTGCCCTGTTCCCAGTACACCAGCGGGTCGAACAGCTTGTCGACGAAGTAATCCTGCTCGAAACGCACCGGCCCCATGTTGTAGCGGCGGCCGCTGTCCCAGGTCAGGTCGATGTCGGCTGCGTTGTCGGCGCGGGTGATCTGCACCTGGCGCTGGGTGTAGTCGGCATCGAAGTAGCCACGCTCGGCCAGGCGACGGGTGATGGTGATCTTGCTGGCTTCGTACTGCGTGTGCTCGAAGCGCTGGCCCTTGCGGGGCTTGAACGCGGCCAGGTCGTCCTGCAGGTACTGGTCATACATCGCCGGCCCGGTGATGTCGATGTGCTCACGGCGCACGGTCACCGGGGTGCCCTTGTCGACATGGATCAGCACCCGCACATGCTCGTCCTCGCGCGGCGCCTCGACCTTGATCACCGGGTTGTAGTACCCGAAGGGTTCCAGTGCCTGGCGGGTCTGCCGCTCGGCCTGCGACAGCAGGTACTCCAGGCGCGATTCGCCCTGTTCCTTGCCGATCGTGTCGTACAGCGACAGCGATTCCTGGATGTTCTCGATGATTGCGGCGTCGTCGCCCTTGTCCAATCCCTTGATGTCCACCTTGTCGATGGTGCCGCGCGCGTGGGCCACGGAGGTGGCGGCCAGCGACAGGACCATCAGCGGCAGGGCGTATTTCTTTGGCTGCATGCGGCACAGCATACCGACCGAAGGTGACGATGCGAAATGCATCACGTCATTCGGGATCGGTTGTTAAGTGGCGGTCAAAATACGCGCCTTTGTGGCGATCCTCGTGATCGCAGCCGAGGATGCCGGCATCGTGCGCGATGCCGGCGATGACCCCGATGGACATCCGCCGACGGTGTTCCGGTAGTGCCGACCGCTGGCCGGCAATCCACAGGTCGATGCGATGCGCGGTGGCAATGCCGGCCAGCGGCCGGCACTACCGATACGGGCATCAGCTCGACAGATGCTCGATCGCTGCCACCTTGCCCAGGCGCTCGCCCAGCATCGTCAGCAGCGCCAGGCGGTTGCCACGCAGCGCCGGATCTTCCGCATTGACCATCACACCATCGAAGAACGCGTCGACCTGCGGGCGCAGGCGGGCCAGGCGCGCCAGCACCGCCACGTAATCCTTCTGATGCAGGCTGGCGCCGGTGTCGTCGATCGCCGCAGTGACCGCTTCAGCCAGCGCGCGCTCGGCGTCTTCCTGCAGCAGCGCCGGGTCGATCTGGGCCGGAATGTCGGCTTCAGCCTTGCGGAGGATGTTGCGGATGCGCTTGTTGGCCGCAGCCAGCGCCTCGGCTTCCGGCAGCGCGGCGAAGGTGCCGATCGCGTCCAGACGGCGGTCGAAGTCATACAGCGAGACAGGCTTCAGTTCGGCCACCGCATTGAAGTGCGTGGCTGGCACGTTCTTGTCGCCGTAATAACCCTTCAGGCGGTCGAGGATGAAGTCGTACAGCTCGCCAACGTCGCCCTGCACGTTGCGTGCGGCCAGGCCGGCGTTGGCGCTGGCCAGCAGCGCGCGCAGGTCCAGCTCGAAGCCGCTTTCGATGATCGTGCGGGCCAGGCCCAGCGCATTGCGGCGCAGCGCGAACGGATCCTTGTTGCCGGTCGGCTTCAGGCCTGCGGCGAAGCCGCCGGCCAGCGTGTCCACGCGTTCGGCAATGGCCAGTACCTTGCCCAGCGGCGACAGCGCGATGTCATCACCACCGAAGCGCGGCTGATAAGCCTCGTCGATGGCCAGCGCCACCTCGGCCGATTCGCCACCGGCCACGGCGTAGTGGCGGCCGGCGATGCCCTGCAGCTCCGGGAACTCGTTGACCATGCGCGACTGCAGGTCGTTCTTGGCCAGTTCGGCAGCCCGCCTGGCCTGCGCGGCATCGGCACCGACCTGGGGTGCGATCACTTCGGCCAGTGCCGCCACGCGCGCCACCTTGTCGGCCACGCTGCCCAGCTTGGCCTGGTAGGTCACCGTCTTCAGCCCCTCCCCCATCGACACCAGGCCCTGCTTCAGGTCCTCGTCGAAGAAGAACTTGGCATCGGCGAAACGCGGACGGATCACCCGCTCGTAGCCCTTGGCCACTTCGGCCACGTTCTTCGATTCGATGTTGGCGATGCCGATGAACTTCTCGGTCAGCGTGCCTGCGGCATCCAGCACCGGGAAGAACTTCTGGTTGATCTCCATCGTCTCGATCAGCGCTTCCTGCGGCACCGCCAGGAACGCGGGCTCGAAGCTGCACAGCACCGCCGACGGCCATTCGACCAGGTTCACCACCTGCTCCAGGTTGTCGTCGGTGATGCGGGCGCTGCCACCGGCCTTGGCCGCAGCGGCCTCGACCTCGGCGACGATGCGCGCGCGGCGCTCGCTCGGGTCGACCAGCACGAACGCGGCGCGCAGCGCTTCAACGTAGTCCTGCGGCTGCGCCAGCGATACCGCCTGGTCATGGTGGAAGCGATGGCCACGGCTGACGCGGCCGGCCTGCAGGCCGAACAGTTCGGCCTCGACCACGTTGGCGCCGTGCAGCAGCACCAGCCAGTGCGCCGGGCGCGCGAAGCCCCAGGCGTGGTCGCCCCAGCGCATCGGCTTGGGAATCGGCATCGCCGCGATCGCCTCGCGCAGGATCTCCGGCAGCAGGCTGGCGGTGCTCGCGCCCGGGGTCACCGCGCGGTGCACGAAGCGCTCGCCCTTGTTGTCGGTGGTCTTCTCCAGCGCGGTCCAGTCGATCCCGGCCTTGGCGGCGAAGCCCTGCAACGCCTTGGTCGGCTGGCCTTCGGCGTCCAGCGCAATGTTCAGGTACGGGCCCAGCACTTCGCTGTGCTGCTCCGGCTGTTCCAGGCCGACGCCCGGCAGCAGCACGGCCAGTCGGCGCGGGGTCGACAGCGGGCGCGCATCGCCCAGTTCCAGCGCGACGCCGCGCTTGCGCAGGCCTTCGACGACACCGTCGAAGAACGCCTGGGCCAGGCCCGGCAGCGCCTTGACCGGCAGTTCCTCGGTGCCCAGTTCGATCAGCAGGGGGGACAGTTGGCTCATCGGTTCGATCCTGTGGTGGGGGCGCAGCGCGCAACGCGTCCGGCGCCCCGGGTAGTTGATGAAAAGCGGGTCGGTGCGGGAGGGCCGTCAGGCCTTCTTCGCGCCCGGGAAGCCCAGCTTCTCGCGCTGTTCGTAGTACGCCTTGGCCACCGCCTGGGCCAGCGCGCGCACGCGCAGGATGTAGCGCTGGCGCTCGGTCACGCTGATCGCACGGCGCGCATCCAGCAGGTTGAAGGTGTGGCTGGCCTTCATCACCTGCTCGTAGGCCGGCAGCGGCAGGTTCACTTCCACCAGCTTCTGCGCCTCACGCTCGCAGGCGTCGAAACGGTGGAACATTTCTTCCACGTCGGCGTATTCGAAGTTGTAGGTGCTCTGCTCCACCTCGTTCTGGTGGTAGACGTCACCGTAGGTCACCGGCTGGCCGTCCGGGCCGTAGGTCCAGACCAGGTCGTAGACGTTGTCGCAGTTCTGCAGGTACATGCACAGGCGCTCGAGACCGTAGGTGATCTCGCCCAGCACCGGGCGGCATTCCAGGCCACCGGCCTGCTGGAAGTAGGTGAACTGAGTCACTTCCATGCCGTTGAGCCAGACTTCCCAGCCCAGGCCCCACGCGCCCAGCGTCGGCGATTCCCAGTTGTCCTCGACGAAGCGCAGGTCGTGCACCAGCGGGTCGATGCCCAGTGCCTTCAGCGAATCCAGGTATAGCTGCTGGATGTTGTCCGGCGCGGGCTTCATCGCCACCTGGTACTGGTAGTAGCGCTGCAGGCGGTTCGGGTTCTCACCGTAACGGCCATCGGTCGGGCGCCGCGACGGCTGCACGTAGGCCGCATTCCAGCCTTCCGGACCGATCGCACGCAGGAAGGTGGCCGGGTGGAAGGTACCGGCGCCCACCTCCAGGTCGAGCGGCTGGATGAGCACGCAGCCCTGCTGGGCCCAGAACTGGTTCAGGGTCTGGATCAGGCCCTGGAAGGTGATCGGAACGGTCGGGGTCGCGGACATGCGTACGAGTCTTGGCCGGCAAGGGGGTGCGCTAGTATAACGGCCGACCTGCGGGGCATTCCGTACCCGGGAGGAGCAGGCAGATGGAACATCGGCTGCCGGCAGGCACGCCCGGCGAGGCGGACGGCGTCCCACTGCCCTGGGGACGGCTGCATTTCGAGCAGATTGCCTCGGCCCTGACCGCCGATGGGCTCGTGGCCGAGCAGGACCGCGAGCGCATGCGGTTTTCCGCACAGGGCGCGCGCAACGCCAGTGAAGTGCATCCGCTGGTACTGCTGTCCAACCTCAAGCTGGCCGCCACCGGCGGCGGCGAACTGACCCTGGAACGCCTGACCGAGTGGCTGGCGCAGCGCACCGGCAGCCGTTACCTGCGCATCGACCCGACCCGGGTGGACGTCGCTGCGGTGACCGCGCTGGTGTCGCATGCCTACGCCCGCCGCCATCGCTTCCTGCCACTGGCGGTGGATGCCGAGCGCGTGCTGGTAGCCACCAGCGAGCCGCTGGTGCAGGAATGGCGTCGTGACCTGCAGCACCTGACCCGCCGCCGCATCGAGCTGGCGGTGGTCAACCCGCTGGACCTGCACCGCTACACCATGGAGTTCTACGGGGTGACCCGCTCGGTGCGCGGCGCCCGTGGCGATGTGCGCGGCGAGGCCAGCACCACCTTGCCCAGCTTCGAGCAGCTGGTGGAGCTGGGCCGCACCGGCGACGTCAATGCCGACGACCAGCACATCGTGCACATCGTCGACTGGCTGCTGCAGTACGCCTACGAACAGCGCGCCTCGGACATCCACCTGGAGCCGCGCCGCGAGATGGGGCGCATGCGCTTCCGCATCGACGGCGTGCTGCACAAGGTGTTCGAAGTACCGCCAGCGGTGATGACCGCCGTGGTCAGCCGCATCAAGGTGCTGGGCCGCATGGACCTGGCCGAGCGCCGGCGCCCGCAGGATGGCCGCATCAAGACCCGCTCGCCGGGTGGCCGCGAGGTCGAGATGCGCCTGTCGACCATGCCCACCGCCTTCGGCGAGAAGTGCGTGATGCGCATCTTCGACCCGGATGCCGCGTTCAAGAGCATCGACCAGCTCGGTTTCAGCCCGCAGGAGGCCGCCGGCTGGAATGCGCTGGTCGAGCGCCCGCACGGCATCGTGCTGGTCACCGGCCCGACCGGCTCGGGCAAGACCACCACCCTGTATTCCACGCTGAAGCGGCTGGCCACGCCGGACGTGAACGTGTGCACGGTGGAGGACCCGATCGAGATGATCGCGCCCGAGTTCAACCAGATGCAGGTGCAGGCCAACATCGACCTGGACTTCGCCAGCGGCGTGCGCACCCTGCTGCGGCAGGACCCGGACATCATCATGATCGGCGAGATCCGCGACCTGGAGACCGCACAGATGGCGGTGCAGGCCTCGCTGACCGGCCACCTGGTGCTGTCCACCCTGCATACCAACGACGCGCCCTCGGCGGTCACCCGCCTGCTCGACCTGGGCGTGCCGCATTACCTGCTGGCCAGCACCCTCAACGGCATCCTCGCCCAGCGCCTGGTGCGCACGCTGTGCCCGCACTGCAAGCAGCCGCACAGCCTCGGCGCGGCCGATTGGGCGGTGCTGGCTGATAGCCATGCTGCATATCCAGATGCCGCCACGCCCTGTCGGCCGGTCGGTTGCCTGGAATGCCGGCGCACCGGATTCCTCGGCCGCATCGGCCTGTATGAGTTGCTGCCATTGGGTTCGCGGCTGCGCGGGCAGATCCGCGCCGACATGGACCTGGCCGGTTTCACCCGTGCCGCGCGGGCTGAAGGGCTGCGAACCCTGCGCCAGGCCGGGCTTGAAAAGGTGGCGCAGGGGCTGACTACAATCGAGGAAGTCCTGTCAGTGCTGCCGCCCCCGGATGAACCCAGCCCCGTTCCTGATCCTTGAAACCGGCCGACCGGTGCCGTCATTGCGCCGCTACGGGCGCTTTCCGCACTGGATCCGCGTCGCCGCCGGGCTGGAAGAACACGAGACGGTGGTGGTCGATGTCGAGCACGGTGGCGCCCTGCCCGACCCTCATGCCTTCGCCGGCGTGCTGGTGACCGGCTCGGCCGCCTTCGTCACCGACCATGCCGACTGGAGCGAGCGCAGCGCCGCGTGGCTGCGCCAGACCGCCCACGACGACCTGCCGGTATTCGGCATCTGCTACGGCCACCAGCTGCTGGCACATGCGCTGGGTGGCGAGGTGGCCTACAACCCGGCCGGCCGCGAGTCCGGCACGATCGAACTGGAACTGCAGCCGCAGGCCGCGCAGGACCCGCTGTTCCAGGGCCTGCCGCAGCACTTTGCCGCCCATGCCACCCATCTGCAGACCGTGCTGCGCGCGCCCGATGGTGCCGAGGTGCTGGCCCGTTCACCGCTGGATGGCTGCCATGCCTTCCGCTGGGGCCGCCAGGCCTGGGGCGTGCAGTTCCATCCGGAGTTCGCCACCCACCACATGCGTGGCTACGTGCGTGCCCGCGCCGACTGCATCGGCCGCCACGGCGGCTGCGCCCGCAGCATCGAGCGCGCGGTCAGCGCCGCGCCGCTGGCCCGCCAGCTGTTGCGGCGCTTCGTCCGCCAGGCACGGCTGTCTTCAGCCCAGCCGGTGGCAAAACAGGGATAATCGGCGGCACGGGCAGCCGCCCGGCCCCCTCCTGTCCTTCCCGGATGTCCATGAAAGAGATTCGCAAGCTGCCGGCTTCGGCGGGCGCCCAGTGGTTGCTGGATACGTTCTCCCTGTACCGGCGTGCGCCGCTGCAGCTGGCCCGGATCGGCCTGACCTGGCTGCTGGTGAGCTGGGTGGTCACCTTGTTGTCGACGCTGATTCCCGGCGCCGCCGGCATGGCCGTGCAGCTTATGACGCTGGCCATTTCGCCGATCATGTTCGGCGGCATGCTGTATGCCGTGGGCGAGATCGATGAAGGCCGCCCGGGCCTGGCCTCGCACCTGCTGCAGCCGATCCGCGACCACCGCGTCAGCCACCTGCTGGTGCCGCTGGCGATCCAGGTGCTGGCGGTGCTGCTGCTGGGCGCGCTGCTGTTCCTGATGATCGGCCGCGAGGGCTTCACCGCCTTCAGCGAGGTCATGACCAAGATGGAAGAGATCAGCCGCAGTGGCCAGCAGATCAAGCCGGATGACGCGGCCGCGCTGGTCGCCAACCTGCCGGCCAAGCGCATCGCGCTGTGGATGCTGCTGGTGTTCCTGAGTGCGGTCGCGCTGTCGCTGGCGATGTTCACCCAGCCGGCACTGGTGGTGTTCGACAAGCAGAGCGGCATGCACGCGCTGCGCCTGAGCCTGCAGGGCTGCATCGAGAACATCGGCGCGATGATCGTGTTCGCCGCGCTCGGCCTGATCGCCGCGTTCTGCATGTACATCCTGTTCGTGATCGTGATCCAGATCGCGATGCTGATCGGCGGCCCGCTGGCCGCCGCCTTCATCGCCCAGCTGGTGCTGACCACGGTGCTGATGCCGCTGTATGTCGGCGCGGTCTACGCCGCGTGGAAGCAGATGTTCGTGCACCGCGGCAGCCGCGCGGCGCCGCCGATCCCGACCACGCCGACCTCCAGCGACGTGTTCCACGCCTGACCAGAACGCAGGTAGATCCACGCCATGCGTGGATAGAAAAGGGGACGGAGGGGATTAAGTCGTTAAAGGCAAAAACGACTTAATCCCCTCCGTCCCCTTTTTGTCTTTCAGGCGGCGGGCTTCTTCACTACCGACGACGGCACCAGCCAGCGTGCGGCGTGGATACCCAGCTCGTACAGCAGGCACATCGGAATCGCCAGCATCAGCTGCGATACCACGTCCGGCGGGGTCAGCACCGCCGCCAGCACGAAGATGCCGACGATCGCGTAGCCGCGGCCTTCCTTGAACTGCTGCGGCGTCACCCAGCCCAGCAGCACCAGGATCACCATCGCCACCGGCAGTTCGAAACTGCCACCAAAGGCGAAGAAGATCGCCAGCACGAAGTCCAGATAGGCATTCGCATCCGGTGTGATTGCGATCACGTCCGGGCTGAAGGTGGTGAGGAAGTGGAACACCGCCGGCAGCACCAGGAAATACGCAAAGGCGCAACCGGTGTAGAACAGCAGCACCGATGACACCAGCAGCGGCACCGCCAGGCGCTTCTCGCGTGCATACAGACCGGGCGCGACGAACGCCCACAGCTGGTACAGCAGCCACGGTACCGCCACGAACAACGCGACGAAGAAGGTCAGCTTCAGCGGTGCGAAGAAGGCACCGGCCGGGTTGGTGGCGATCATCGTCTGCCCGTTCGGCAGCTGCGAGACCAGCGGTTCGGCCAGCGCGTTGTAGAGCTTCTGGGTGAACGGCAGCAGCGCCAGCAGCACCACGCCCAGGCCCAGCAATGCGCGCACCAGCCGGCCGCGCAGTTCCACCAGGTGTTCTACCAGCGAGCTCTCGCCGAAATCCTGTTCACTCATGGGTGGCGCTCCGGGCTCTGCGCCGGCGGCGGCGTACCAGCTTCAGCGGGCGTGGCCGAAACCGTCTCGGCGGCACCACCGTCCTGCGCTGGTTCAACGGCATCGGGCGCGGCGCTCATGTGCGGCGGCAGATCCGCGGGCGCCGGTGCACGGACTTGCTGCACCAGGTCATCGCCCTGCTGCTGCGCCTGCTGGGCTTCGCGACGGATCGCTTCACCGCTGGCGCGCAGCTGGTTCTCGGTGTCCTGCATGCCCTGGCGCACATCCTGCATCTGCCGCTTGATGTCCTCGGCCTGCAGTTCGCGCTCCAGTTCCTGTTTCACCGAATCCCATTGATTGCGGGCGCGACGCACCCACAGGCCGGCGAAGCGGGCCGCCTTGGGCAGGCGCTCGGGACCGAGCACCACCAGGGCGACCACTGCAATCACCAGCAGTTCGCTGAAGCCGATATCGAACACCGCAACCGCTCCGGATCAGCGAGCGTTACGGTCGTGCTCGTCCTGCGCGGTGCGCGAGGCGTCCTGGCTGCGCGACTCATCGCCCAGCTGCGCGTTCGGCTTGTCCTCGTCGCGCATACCCTTCTTGAATTCCTTGACCGCCGAACCGAGGTCCTTGGCGCCGCTGGTCAGGCGCTTGGTGCCGAACACCAGCAGGACGATGGCCAGCACGACCAACCAATGCCAGATGCTGAAACTGCCCATAAAGACGCTCGTTACGTTAGTGATCAGGCTGTCGAGCATAGCGCACCGGCTGTCAGCCGGCGCGCGTGACGAAAGTCAGTTTCCGCCCAGCGTTTCCGTACGGATCTCGCCGTCATTCACCGGCTGGAAGCCCTGCTGCTGCGGCGGCGGGGTCTGCGGCACGTTCTGCAGCGGCGCGGTGGTGGCCTCAGCCGGCGCAGCCGGTGCTGCCTGAACAGGCGCCGGGGCAGCTGCCGGGGCGGCAGTCGGGCGCGGCGCGCTGCCGCCGTTGCCGCTGCGGTTGTTGCGCGCCGCGTAGGTGGCCTCTTCCAGGCGATCGCGGAAGGCGACCACATCCATCGACGGCGAACCGGCGGCGCGGCCTTCGAAGATCATCCGCGGCGTGGTGTTGCTGCCGTAGGCGTCCAGATTGGCAGCATCGTCGATCTGCAGCACCGCGCCATCCAGCGCGACGCCGGCAAACAGGCCGCGGGCGCGCGACCAGGACCAGATCTCGGCCTTCAGCTGGCCGTCGGTGGCCGCGGCGGCGTTGCGGCCCACCGGACCGGCGGCGACGCCAGCGTCGGCACCCAGCGTGAACTTGCCGTTGACCAGGTTGTCCAAGCTGCGGTCGTTGCGGAACACCAGCACCACATCGGAGGACTGCACGCCGGCCTGGAAGCCGATGCTGCCGCCGGTGAGCTTCACGAACACCGGGTTGGACCAGGCGCCGTTGGGCATGCGCACCGACATCAGGCCGTGGCCACGACGACCGCCAATGACCAGACCGGCCTTGATCGTGTCGGGAATGACGATGACCGCGCGGCCTTCGTCCAGCAATTTATCCGGAATGCCCTGTTCAGGGATTTCCTGGATTTCAGCCAGCACGCGCACGGCATTGCGCGCACGCTGGTCTTCCTGCGGCCCGGCCATGGCCTGGCTGGACAGCAGGCTGGCGGCGATCAGCAGGGCTTGGATCGGGCGACGCATGGCAGGCTCCAGAAGTCAGTCCATAGGAAGATATAGCAAGTGACTGAAATTAGTAGCGTTGTCATGAATCCCCAATGAGCGTTCCCTGCTCACATTGATGCGCGCTATGCCTGCAATCCGAACCCTGCATCCCGGCACGACACCGGATCGGCGACAATACCGCCATGCTCGACGCACCCGATACCGCCGTGCTGGCGGTCAACCTAGGCACGCCCGAGACGCCGACGGCCCCCGCCGTACGCCGTTACCTGGCTGAATTCCTGTCCGACCGCCGCGTGGTCGCGATCCCGCCACTGCTGTGGCAGCCGCTGCTGCGCGGACTGATCCTGCCCCTGCGCAGCAGTCGTTCGGCGGCCAAGTACGCCCAGGTCTGGTTGCCCGACGGCTCACCGCTGATGGTGCATACGCGCCAGCTGGCGCAGGCCATGCAGGCCCTGTTGCCGACCCTGACAGTGCGTCATGCGATGCGTTACGGCGAACCGGCGCTGGCCAGCGAGCTCGACCGCCTGGCAGCCGACGGTGCGCGCCGCATCGTGGTGCTGCCGCTGTATCCGCAGTACTCCACCACCACCACTGCCTCGGTCGAAGACCGCGTCGATGCCTGGCAGCGCCGCAATCCTGGCGTGACCGTCAGCCTGGTGCGCGACTATTCGGTCGATCCGGGCTGGGTCGAGGCCGTGGCCGGCTCGATCCGTCGCTACTGGGAACAGCACGGTCGCGGCCAAACGCTGATGTTCTCCTTCCATGGCATCCCGCAGCGCCTGGCCGATGCCGGCGATCCGTATCCGCAGCGCTGCGAGGCCAGCGCACAGGCCATCGCCAAGGCGCTGGAACTGGGCAGGGACGAGTGGCAGATGGGTTACCAGTCGCGTTTCGGCCGCGAGCGCTGGCTGCAGCCGTATGCCGAGCCCAGCCTGTGGGCGCTGGCCGAATCCGGCGTGAAGCAGATCGACGTGGTGTGCCCCGGCTTCGCCACCGACTGCCTGGAGACGCTGGAGGAAGTCGCGCTGGGGTTCACCGAAACACTGGCCGAGCGCGGCGCGACGATGCGCTACATCCCCTGCCTCAACGCCGAACCGGAGCACGCACGCGCGCTTGCGCGGCTGGCCGTGGCCTCGCTGGCATGAGTCTGCAACCGTTTGAACTGGAGGTCGGTGGCGCGCGCGTCGCCGGCCTGCGCAACCACGGCGATGGCCCGCGCGTGCTGGCCCTGCACGGCTGGCTCGACAACGCGGCCAGCTTCGTGCCGCTGGCGCCGCATCTGTCGTCGCTGCAGCTGGTTGCCATCGACCTGCCCGGTCATGGCCACAGCGCGCATCTGCCGGCCGGTGCCAGCTACACCACGGCCGCCGCGATCTGCCACGTGCTCGACGTCGCCGATGCACTGGGCTGGGACCGCTTCAACCTGCTCGGCCATTCGATGGGTGCCGGCATCGCCAGCCTCACCGCCTCGGTCAGTGATCGCGTCGAGCGCCTGGTGGCGATCGAAGCGCTCGGCGGCCTGCGCGGCCCCGAGGAAGAAACCGCCAATCGCCTGCGCGAGCATGTGAATGCCACGCGCGCACTGGCACGCAAGCAGCTGCGCGTGTTCCCCGACCTCGCCGCGCCGATCCGCGCACGGATGATGACCAACCAGCTCAGCGAGCACTGTGCACGGTTGCTGGTCGAGCGCGGCGTGGAACCGGTCGAGGGTGGCTACCGCTGGTGCAGCGATCCGCGCCTGATGCTGCCCACTGCGATCCGTCTCAGCGAAGGCCAGATCGACAACCTGCTGCAGGCCATCGCCTGCCCGACGCAGGTGATCTATGCCACGCCAGCGCAGTCCTACTACCCCGAGCCGATGCGCAGCGATCGCCTGCAGCACCTGCGCGATGGGCGGTTGGCGGTGTTTCCCGGCAACCATCACCTGCACATGGAAGATCCGGAACAGATCGCAGGCGTGATCCTGCGCTTCTTCAGCAACGACAACGCGGGCTGAGCAAAGGTATCCGCGCGCTTCACTCTGCGCGTCTGCGGCCGATACATCAGTTGCGGGCCCCTGCGTCCGCAGCACGCGGGCCCGGTCGGGCCTGCGGCGTGTGTCTGATTCTGCAAGGAAGTCCGCATGCCTGCTCCATTGCACCGTCACCCACAGGATGTGGCCGCGGTGTCCCGTCTCCGCGTCGCTGATCGCGTCGCATTCCCCGATTTCCCGGCTCGCGCCCTGGTCACGCACTCCTGCGTGCGCCGCGGCGTGGCCGTTGTCGTCTGCTGATCCAGGAGTCGCCGATGTCCGTTGCATCCTCCCGTCCCCCCGATACCGCCCGCCTGCCGCACCTGCAGCAGCTCGCGCACCGTGCTGACCGCCGCCTGCTGATCGGCAGCGCGGTACTGGCCTTGGCTGGCCTGGCGCTGGCCCTGCGCGGCCCGCAGGTGCATGCCGCCGCGTTGGCGGCCGTCGCCGTGCTGCCAGCCGCGTGGTTGGGCGGGGCCCAGGCGGGCCGGGCCGTCGCCCGCAACGGTCTGGCGTTGCTGTTGTCGCTGCAGCTGGCCGTGTTGTGCGCGATCATCAGCCTGTCACCGGCATTGCCGATGGCCCTGCTGCTGGGCGTGCTGCTGGGCCATCGCGAGCGCCTTCCGGTGTGGCTGGCCGGTGGCGTCGGTACGCTCGCCCTGCTGGCACCGCTACAGGGCGGTGCCGCGCTGTGGCCGACGCTGCTGCAGGCCGGCATGCTCGCGGGCCTGACCCTGTTCCTCGGCCAGGTCGCACTGCGCCTTCGGCAGCAGACCGAGGCCCTTGGCCACGGCCCGCGTCGGCTTGCCGCGCTCGCACGCAATATCGCCACCGGTGCCGATCTTGGCGCGCATGCCGATACCGGCGCCTATGCGCCGGGTTCACTGGCCCACGCCCTGGCCGACACTGCACGCCACGTGCAGGCCCAGCGTGGGCGCGAAGCCGCGTCACATGCCGAGAACGCGCAGATCCGCCAGGCCCTCGATGCCTCGCGCACCGCGATGATGATCGCCGACAACGACCATGTGATCCGCTACGTGAACCGCTCGGTGGTGGCGCTGCTGCGCAACCAGCAGGCGACGTTGCGACAGGCCTTCCCCGATTTCGACGCCGAGCGCCTGGTCGGCAGCAGCATCCATCGTTTCCACGCCAACCCGGACCGCATCCGCGCGATCCTCAACGGCCTGCAGGTAGCCCACAACGGCAAGGTGCAGATCGGCCCGGTGCACTTCGCGCAGGTGGTCACACCGGTGTTCGACGCGCAGGGCGTGCGCCTGGGCTTCGCCGTGGAATGGCATGACCGCACCCATGAGCTCGCGCTGGAGAATGCCGTGGCCGGCATCGTCGCAGCGGCAGCGGCCGGTGACCTCGACCAGCGCCTGCAGGCCACTGAAGGCGCCAGCTTCCTCGATGGCCTGACCGGTGGCATCAACCAGCTGCTCGATACGCTCGGCAGCACCGTCGACGAAGTACGGCAGATGCTCTCGGCACTGGCCAACGGCGATCTGGATCGACGCATGCACGGCGAGTATCACGGCGCCTTCGCTGCCATCCAGCGCGATGCCAATGCCACGGCCGGGCAGTTGGCACGCATGGTCGGCCGCATCCAGGAATGCGCGGCGTCGATCAGTACCGCCGCCAGCGAGATTGCCGCCGGCAACGGCGCGTTGTCCGAGCGCAGCGAGCGCCAGGCGGCGCACCTGCAGGAGACCGCAGCATCGATGGAGGAACTGACCGCCACCGTGCGCCAGAACGCCGCCCATGCGCGTGAGGCCAGTGCGTTGGCGGCCTCCACGCAGAGCGCTGCCAGTGACGGCAACACGGCCATGCAGCGGGTGGTCGATACCATGCAGGCCATCGAAGGTGCCTCGAAGCGGATCGGCGACATCACCGGCGTCATCGACGGCATTGCCTTCCAGACCAATATCCTGGCGTTGAACGCAGCGGTGGAGGCGGCACGCGCCGGCGAGCAGGGCCGAGGCTTTGCCGTGGTGGCCAGCGAGGTGCGCGTGCTGGCACAGCGTTCGGCGGCGGCTGCACAGGAGATCAGGAAGCTGATCGACGAAGCGGGCCGGCAGGTGGGCGAAGGTGCCCAGCTGGTGGCCGATGCCGGCCAGCGCATGCAGGGAATTGTCGGCGGCGTGGAGGATGTCAGCCACCTGATGCGCGAGATTTCCGCGGCGTCGCAGGAGCAGTCGATCGGTATCGAGCAGATCAACCAGACCGTGGTGCAGATGGATCAGGCCACGCAGCAGAATGCGGCGCTGGTGGAAGAAGCCACCGCTGCCGCACGCGAGTTGCAGTCGCAGGCGGGGACGCTCACCGAGGCGGTGTCGGTGTTCCGTCAGCAAGAACCCCACGAGGTCTCCCGGGTCGCCTGATCCGGGCCTTCCATTCGAGTTTGATCAGGACGGCGCCCGCAGGGCGCCGTCTTTTTATGCGTGACCTGCCCCTGGTAGTGCCGGCCGCTGGCCAGCAACCGATTGCTGTGTGGGCCTGCTGTTGGTAGCGGCCAACCTTGGTTGGCACCGCTGCTCCTCGCAGGGGGTATCCACGCATGGCGTGGATCTACCGGGCGATGTAATGCCATCGGGTTGCCGGCCAGCGGCCGGCACTACCCGCATTTACTGCGCACAAAGAAAAACCCCGCTGCGTGAGCAGCGGGGTTTTGGGTGTAAACCCTGGCGATGACCTACTCTCGCATGGCTTGAGCCACACTACCATCGGCGCAGCTGCGTTTCACTTCCGAGTTCGGGA
>NZ_JCAFRX010000018.1:0-36400 GCF_059368615.1 Stenotrophomonas sp. YJH_SMC_40
CCCGGAGTTCGGGGGCAGCGCCGCAGGCGCGGGGGTTGGAGGTCGGTGAGTGGGGCCCGCGGTTCGCGCAGCGAAATGCGGGAGCGACAGCACGCATGTGCCGAGCGTACCCGGCCAGCGGCCGGCACTACCGCCCGCGCCCCTTGCCCCGGCCGCCGTTTCCCGGCACGCTTCGCGCTTCCGTACGCAAGCGTATCGATCATGTCGCCAGCCAACGAAAGCGCCTATCCCCACCTGTTCGCCCCGCTGGACCTGGGCTTCACCCAGCTGCGCAACCGCGTGCTGATGGGTTCGATGCACACCGGTCTGGAAGATCGCGCCCGCGACTTCCCGCGCCTGGCCGCCTACTTCGCCGAACGCGCCGAAGGTGGCGTCGGCCTGATCGTCACCGGTGGCTTCGCGCCGAACGTGGTCGGCTGGCTGAAGCCCTTTGGCGGAAAGCTGTCCTGGCCCTGGGAAGTGCGCCCGCACCGGCAGCTCACCGCGGCCGCGCACCAGCACGGCGCGAAGATCTGCCTGCAGCTGCTGCATGCCGGCCGCTATGCCTACCATCCCCTGTCGGTGGCACCTTCGAAGCTGAAGGCGCCGATCAACCCGTTCACCCCGCGTGCGCTGTCGGCCAGCGGCGTCGAGCGGCATATCGCCGACTACGCACGCAGCGCAAAGCTGGCCCGCGAAGCCGGCTACGATGGCGTCGAAGTGATGGGCTCGGAGGGCTACCTCATCAACGAGTTCATCGCCCCGCGCACCAACAAGCGCTCCGACCGCTGGGGTGGCGACGCCAACCAACGCATGCGTTTTGCAGTGGAGATCGTGCGCCGCATCCGCGAGGCCTGCGGCCCGGACTTCATCATCATCTACCGCCTGTCGCTGGTGGATCTGGTTGACGACGGCAGCAACTGGGAAGAGATCGTGCAGCAGGCCCAGGCCATCGAGGCGGCTGGCGCGACGATCATCAATTCCGGCATCGGCTGGCACGAAGCGCGCATCCCGACCATTGCCACCTCGGTGCCGCGCGCCGCCTTCGCCGGTGTCACCGCCAAGCTCAAGCCGCATGTAACGGTGCCGCTGGTGGCGACCAACCGCATCAACATGCCCGACGTCGCCGAGCACATCCTGGCCAGCGGCGGCGCCGACATGGTGTCGCTGGCGCGCCCGCTGCTGGCCGACCCGCAATGGCCCAACAAGGCCCGCGCCGGCCGCGCCGAGGCGATCAACACCTGCATCGCCTGCAACCAGGCCTGCCTGGACCACGTGTTCGAGAACAAGCTGGCCAGCTGCCTGGTCAATCCGCGTGCCGCACACGAGACCGAGCTGGTCTACCGCCCGGCTGCCACGCCGAAAAAGGTGGCGGTGGTCGGCGCCGGTCCGGCCGGCCTGGCTTGCGCCACGGTGGCCGCCGAGCGCGGCCACCAGGTCACCCTGTTCGATGCCAACGACGAGATCGGTGGCCAGTTCAACGTGGCCAAGCGCATCCCCGGCAAGGAAGAGTTCCACGAGACCCTGCGCTATTTCCGCCACAAGCTGGCTGAAACCGGCGTGCAGCTACGCCTGGGCACGCGAGCAGATGCGGCCAGCCTGGCCGGCTTCGACGAGGTGGTGCTGGCCACCGGCATCACGCCGCGCAAGGTCGACTTCCCCGGCGCCAACCACGCCAAGGTGGTCAGTTACCTGGACGTGCTGCTGGGCCGGGTCACGGTGGGCGCCAATGCAGCGATCATCGGCGCCGGCGGCATCGGCTTCGATGTCGGCGAGTTCCTCAGCCACGCCGGTGAGTCCCCCTCGCTGGACCCACAGCGCTGGATGGCCGAATGGGGCGTGGACAGTACCTTCGAGACCCGCGGCTCCCTGGCGCGGGCGCAGGCCGAGGCCTCGCCGCGCCGGCTGTGGCTGCTGCAGCGCAGCCCGGGCAAGCCCGGTGCGCGGCTGGGCAAGACCACCGGCTGGATCCATCGCGCCACGCTGAAGGCCAAGGGCGTGCGCATGCTCGGCGGCGTCGAGTACCTGGGCGTGGACGACGAAGGCCTGCGCATCCGCGTGGAAGGCAGCGAACAGCTGCTGCCGGTCGACCATGTGGTGATCTGCGCCGGGCAGGAACCCAACCGTTCGCTGCAGGCCGAACTGCAGGCCGCCGGCATCAACGCGCAGCTGATCGGCGGTGCCGATGTAGCGGCCGAACTGGACGCCAAACGGGCCATCGACCAAGGCAGCCGGGTGGCCGCCGCGCTCTGATGAGCGCCTGAATGGGGGACGGAATGTGATTTCCGTCACCCCTCCCGAACCTGAATGTCAAGCCGGACGGTTCACGATGCGTTCGGCTACGCCCCCCTACCTTGCGCCATCTTTCCGCTCACCAGCCAGTTTCCGGTGAGCCGGCGCAGCCCCCACGATCGGTACTGGTCGTTTCTTTTGGGGCTGCCCACGGGGCGGCCCCGATGGCCGCCTCCCCATGACGCCAAGTCGTCCCCCGCATCCTGTCGCCCCCGCGACTGGAAGCGGAGAGTGCGGCCCATACGGAGCAAGGAGTTATATGAAACTGGCCTGGATTCTCTGGCTGTCGCAGTTGTTGCCGCAGCCGGCCGCTGATTCACTGTGTCTGAGCACCACCGTTTACCTGGAAGCCCGCGACCAGACCCTGCGCGGCCAGCAAGCCGTTGCCGAGGTCGCCCTGCGCCGCCTCGACAGTGGCCTGTGGGGCGACTCGATGTGCCAGGTGGTCACCGCGCGCAAGCAGTTCGCGCCGACCATCGTCTCCCCCGGCACCCAGCTGGGCAATGACGCGGCCTGGAGCGAGGCAATGAACGTGGCCTTCGACGCCGAGCGCAACTGGGCGCTGCCGGCCGGCGAGCGCCGCGAGATCGTGCCCGGAGCCAGCCACTTCGCCGCGTTGTCCATCGCCAGCCCGAACTGGCGCAACGCCTACCAGGTGGCCACCATCGGCGATCACACCTTCTATAAGGTGCAGAACCTCAAGCCGCGGCAGTCGTAACGATCCGTGCTGGCGGCAGCGTTGCCGCCCGCTGGCAGGCTCTGGGATAGTGGGCGTTTCCCGCCCGCATCACCTGGAGTTCCCATGAAGCTGTACAGCAAGCCCGGTGCCTGTTCCACCGCCGACCACATCGCCCTGCAGTGGACCGGCCAGCCGTTCGAGGTCGAACTGCTGAACAAGGACACCCTGAAGGGTCCGGAATTCCTCAAGATCAATCCGGCCGGCGCCGTTCCCGCGCTGGTCGATGGCGACTTCGTGCTGCTGCAGAACGCCGCGATCATGGGCTATATCGCCGACACCTACCCGCAGGCCGGCCTCGGCGGCGATGGCAGTGCGCGCCAGCGTGCCGAAGCCACCCGCTGGCTGGCCTTCGTCAATTCCGACGTGCATCCGGCCTTCTCGCCGCTGTTCGCACCGGGCAAGTTCATCGCCGACGAAAGCCAGTTCGACGCGATCCGCGCCGCCGCACACAAGCGCCTGCGTGGCCTGTTCGAGACCGCTGACAGGCAGCTGGCCGACAAGCCCTGGCTGGCCGGCTTCCGCAGTTTCGCCGATCCGTACTTCTACATCACCCTGCGTTGGGCCGCCGGCACCAAGGTCGACCTGTCGGGCCTGGACAACCTGGCCGCCTACAAGGCACGCATGGACGCCGATGCCGGCGTGCAGGCCGCACTGAAGGCCGAAGGCCTGGCCTGAGCCTGACCCGGGGTCGGATCCGTCTGCACAGCAGGCGGCTCTGACCCCACCGGCGCCATCACCACACTCAGCCGATCTGGCGGATCACTTCACCGTTGGCATCGCGCAGGTAGGTCGGCACCACTTCGATGCGCAGCGCTCCCGCCACCGGGTAGATGCCACGTTCGGCACGCACGCCCGCCAGGGCCTGCAGCCCCGTCTCGTCCAGCGCCCAGCGCGCGCTGTCGGCCGATACCTCGCCGGTTTCACCGCGCGCTGCCGGAATGAACTCCCACTGCCGCTCGCGGCTGGCCAGTTCCAGCGATCTGCCGTGGCGCAGGCGCAATGGCAGCAGCTCGCACACACTGGCCACCTGGCCGGCGCCGAGCACCAGGGTGGTGACGCCCGCCTCCTGCCGCCAATCCAGTGTCTCGATGAACAACATGCCGGTGCTGGAGCCCTCGCGCTCGCTGCCGGCCCGCACCTGTGCGGCGAGTGCCGGATCCTCCAACAGGTTGCCGCGATGCAGGTCGCTGATCCACAGCGGCATCGCCGGTTGCAGCGCCTGCAGCACGCCGCGCGTCGACCAACGCTTGACCGCTTCCATCTCCTCATCGGTCAGCCCGACCAGCTGCAGGAACTGCAGGTGGCCATTGGCGGTGTCGCGCGCAGGCAACTGCGGATCGGCGATGAAGGCCAGGTGGCACAGACGCGTGCCGGTCTCCAGCGCGATCGGGCCGTTGGCGTTCAGATGGTGACCATCCTCGAACACGTTGCCGCTGCCAAACACGTAGCGCGCCAGGTTCTGCAGCAGGTTCATCGGCCACACCGGCGGGGTGCTGCCGGCGTGCTCACCGGCTCCAGCAGCCAGGCGGAAGGTCAGCTCGAATCCATAGCCGCTGGCATCTGCATCACTGCTCTCCTTGGCGTACAGCTCGGAGAAGCCGTAGGTGATGTAATGCCAGTGCGGTACCGGCGCATCCGCCCAGTACACGCTGATGCCATCCAGCGGATCCTGGCCACCCAGCGTGTACGGCAACGCCGTACCGTAGTGACGGGGTTCCTGGCCAGCATACAGCGGCGCCAGCGCCGCATTGATCGCGTCCCAGCCTGGGGTGTCGGTGTCGTCGTGGTCGTCCTGCACGCGGGACTCCTTGTGGGGAAGTGAACCGATCACTTTACGCGGTGGCTCAGGCCTGCACGACCTCGCCGCCACCATTGACCACGGCGGCCTGGGTTTCCTGCCACCAGCGCTGCGCCAGCGCCGGGCTGCGCGCCTTGCCCACCGCCGCCAGCAGTTCCGGGCACAGGCGTTCCAACGCAAGTGCATCGGTGCAGCGTTCAATCTTCAACTGCATGAAGTAGCCCTTCAGGCCCAGGTGGCGCCGCACCGCCTCGCTCATCGCGTCGTACAGCTGCTGGTACAACGCCGGATCCTGTTCGCGGCCGGTGCTGATGCCACGTACCGGTGCCAGCTCGGCATTGCCACCGATCACTTCTATCAGGCCCTGCGCTTCCAGCTGCTCCAGTGCATCGGCCGGCGCGCGCAGGCCTTCGAACAGGCCACGCAGTTCGGTGTCATCGCGATGGCCGTCGACCATCAGCAGGATCGAACGCAGTGCCGCCGGCAGGCGCCGGCCACGGTCTTCGATTTCCTGACGGCCAGCAGCCGTCTTGGCGTGCAGCAATGCCATTGCCTCCCCCTCCCTCGATGCACAATGCCGGCGCGCCCTGACGGGCACGCCCCCCTGTGTGCCATCCCCGGACGGCACGCGCCTTCCCCGGCGCGCGCCGCGTATTGCAGGTCGATGACAGGCCGAGCTTAGCGCAAGTGCCGCGGGTAGTGCCGGCCGCTGGCCGGCAACCTCGTGATTGAGGGGGGTGCCGGCCAGTAGCCGGCACTACCGGATCAACGGTCCAGCGCGCGGCGGATCTCCTCCAGCGCGCTGGGGTCGTCCAGCGTCGACAGGTCGCCCGGATCACGCTGTTCGGCCAGCGCCTGCAGCGAGCGCCGCAGCAGCTTGCCGGAGCGGGTCTTGGGCAGTGCATTGACCACGTGTACGTGCGCCGGGCGTGCGACCGCGCCGAGCGAGGTGGTCACCGTCGCCATCATCTCGGCCACCACCGGCGCCGGATCCTCGCCATCCAGGCCCTGCTTGAGGGTGACGAACACCAGCGGCACCTGCCCCTTCAGTTCATCCTTGACCCCGATCACGGCGGCCTCGGCCACCCGCGGATGGCTGGAAATGGCCTCCTCGATCTCGCGCGTGCCCAGACGGTGCCCGGCTACATTGATGACATCATCGGTGCGACCGAGGATGAAGGTGTAGCCATCGTCGTCGCGGATCGCCCAGTCCAGCGAGCTGTACAGCAGTTCCTTAAAGTGGCTGAAGTAGCTCTGCAGGAAGCGGCTGTCATCATTCCACACGGTGCTCATGCAACCCGGCGGCAGCGGTGGCGACACCACCAGCACGCCCTTCTGCCCCGGTGCGACTTCCTCGCCGGTGTTCTCGTCGATCACCTTCATCCGGTAACCGAGATTGGGGAACCCGGGCGAGCCGAAACGCACCGGCTTCATTTCCAGGCCCGGCAACAGGGTCAGTGCCGGCCAGCCGGTTTCGGTCTGCCAGTAGTTGTCGATGATCGGCTTGCCGAGCGCTTCGCTGATCCAGTGCGCGGTCGGCTCGTCGAGCGGCTCGCCGGCCAGGAACAGGTACTTCAGCGCACGCAGGTCGTGGCGATGGATGAAGTCCGCGTCGTGCTTCTTCAGCCCGCGGATGGCGGTGGGCGAGGAGAACATCGTGCGCACGTTGTACTGCTCGCACAGCGCCCACCAGATGCCGGGATCCGGATTGGTCGGCAGCCCTTCGTACAGCAGCGAGGTGCAGCCACCGATCAGCGGGCCGTACACATTGTAGGAGTGGCCCACCGCCCAGCCGACATCGGAGGTGGAGAACATCACCTGGCCCGGCTTGCAGTCGAACACGGTCTCCATCGACTGCGCCATCGCCACCGCATAGCCGCCCACATCGCGCTGCACGCCCTTCGGCTTGCCGGTGGTGCCGGAGGTATACAGCAGATAGCTCGGCTCGCTCGCTTCCAGCCACTGCACCGGCACATCCACTTCCCCGATCTGTGCATGCAGCGTGGCGTAGTCCACATCACGGCCCGGCACGCGCGGTTCGGCGGCATCCAGCCCACGCGACACGATCAGCACATGCGGTGGCGGCGACGCCGCTTCGGCGCAGGCGGCGTCGACCATCGGCTTGTACGGAATCAGCTTGCCACCGCGCATGCCGGCGTCGGCGGCGATGAGCAGCTTGGGCTTGGCATCGTCGATGCGCAGCGCCAGGTTGTGCGCGGCGAAGCCACCGAACACCACCGAGTGCACCGCACCGATGCGCGCGCAGGCCAGCATCGCGAACACCGCCTCGGCCATGTTCGGCATGTAGATCACCACACGGTCACCGTGGCCGACGCCGAGGTGCTTGAGTACCGCGGCGAAGTCGTTCACTTCGCGGTACAGCTGGCGATAGGTAATCTCGCGTGTGCTGTTGGTTTCGGTGGAGATGGCGACCAGTGCGAGCTGGTCGGCGCGCTCGGCCAGGTGGCGGTCGACGGCGTTGTAGCAGAGATTGGTTTCGCCGCCGACGAACCAGCGCCGGAACGGCGGGTTGCTGTAGTCGAGCACCTGCTGCGGCGGTTTATGCCAATGGATGCGCTTGGCTTCCTCGCCCCAGAAGGCCTCCGGCTCGTCGATCGAGCGACGGTAGGTTTCCTCGTAGTTCATGACGCAGCCCTCCCAGACAAAGTCATGGGTTCGAGGATAGTCCGGTGCTGCCGGGCGGGCCGCCCTACCTTGGTAGGGGGTGGGGTTTTCATGCAGGGCTGCGCCCTGCACCTGCAGGGGCCAGAGCAACGTCAACTTCAACGGCAGAAGCCGGCTATCCGTGGGATGGCGGGGTGGGTCCGGTTGAGGGGGACGCTGCAAGTACGTCCATGTAAGCTCGGTCGCCGCTTGCTCGTGTGCGCAGTCCTGCGCACACGGCAAGACCGGGGTTGGGCGTCCTGCCCAACCCGCCCGAGGCATGCCTCGGGCCCATGCGGCTCACGCCCCCTCAACCGGACCCACCCCGCCTTCGACAGTTCTCCGCGATCTGTCAGAACGGCGTTCTGCCTTGGTGGGTGTCGACCTTGGTCGACTGCTCTGGTAGGTGTCGACCTTGGTCGACACGGTAGATCCACGCCATGCGTGGATGATTCATTCGATATCTGACAGAAAAATCGTGTCGACCAAGGTCGACACCTACCAACAGCTGCGCGGAACAACGGCCACCGTTACCAACAGCCGAGTGAACCTGTCGAAGGTGGGGCGGTGTCGGAGTGCGGGGTGTCAGCCGCATGGATGCGGCTGCCAAGCCTACAGGGACGTACTTGCGGCGTCCCCGCACTCCGACACCGTCCCGCCAACCCACGTATAGCCCGCTTTTGACGTTGACGTTGACGTTGATTCTGCGGGTGCAGGGCTGCAAGCCCTGCCGACCCCCTAGAACGGAGCCGCGGACTCGAACGCGAGCACCTCGCCCGTCACCGGGTGGGTGAACTGCAGGCTGCACGCATGCAGATGCACGCGGTGCGCCGGTGCCGCGTCATACAGCACGTCGCCAACAATCGGATGGCCAATACTGGCCATGTGCAACCGCAGCTGATGGCTGCGGCCAGTGATCGGTTCCAACGCCACGCGCGTGCGCCGCGCTTCTACATCACGCGCCAGTACGCGCCAGCGGGTCAACGCCGGCTTGCCGCGTTCGTGATCGACCATCTGCTTCGGCCGGTTCGGCCAGTCAACGATCAACGGCAGGTCCACTTCGCCGGAATCACCCTCGAGCAGCCCCTGCACCACCGCTTCATACCGCTTGCCAACCTGGCGCTGCTCGAACTGCATCGACAACGCCGCCTGCATGTCCTTGCCACGCGCATGCAGCAGCAGGCCGGAGGTCACCTGGTCCAGCCGATGCACGGTCAACGCATCCGGATACAGCGCCTGCAGGCGCGCGACCACGCAGTCCTGGTTCTCGACGCTGCGGCCGGGTACGGACAACAGGCCAGCCGGCTTCTCGGCCACCAGCAGTGCGTCATCGATGTAGTGCAGGTGGATCATGCGGCTCCAGGAATTCCAAATGAAAACGGGGAAGCCGAAGCCTCCCCGTTTTCTGCGTACCGACCAGCGGTCGGTACCTACCTTGATGGAAGACGTACCGGCCGGAGCCGGTACCGCCTGCATCAGCCCAGCAGGTGGGCGACGCCGGCGCGCTCTTCTTCCAGCTCGGCCAGGGTCTTGTCGATGTACTTCTGGCTGAAGTCGTCGATCGGCAGGTCCTTGACCAGGGTGTACTTGCCGTTCTCGGTGGTCACCGCGAAGCCGAAGATCACGCCTTCCGGAATGCCGTAGGAACCGTCGGACGGCACGCCCATGGTGACCCACTTGCCGTTGCTGCCCAGCACCCAGTCACGCACGTGGTCGATCGCTGCGTTGGCGGCCGAAGCAGCCGAGGACGAGCCACGGGCTTCGATGATCGCCGCGCCGCGCTTGCCGACGGTCGGGATGAAGGTGTTGGCGTTCCACTCCTGGTCGTTGATCGCATCGGCGATCGACGCACCATCGGCGGTGGCGAAACGGTAGTCCGGGTACATGGTCGGGCTGTGGTTGCCCCACACCACCAGCTTCTCCATGCCACCGACCGGCTTGCCGAGCTTGGTCGACAGCTGGCTCAGCGCGCGGTTGTGGTCCAGGCGCAGCATGGCGGTGAAGTTTTCCGGCTTCAGGTCCGGGGCCGACTTCATCGCGATGTAGGCGTTGGTGTTGGCCGGGTTGCCGACCACCAGCACCTTCACGTCACGGCTGGCGACCTTGTTCAGCGCTGCACCCTGGGCGGTGAAGATCTTGGCGTTCTCCAGCAGCAGGTCCTTGCGCTCCATGCCCGGGCCGCGCGGACGTGCGCCGACCAGCAGGGCGATGTCGGCGTCCTTGAACGCGACTTCGGCGTCATCGGTGCCGACCATGCCGGCCAGCAGCGGGAAGGCACAGTCTTCCAGCTCCATCATCACGCCCTTCAGGGCGGCCTGGGCCTTGTCCACCGGCAGTTCCAGCAGCTGCAGGATGACCGGCTGGTCCTTGCCCAGCATTTCGCCGGAGGCGATGCGGAACAGCAGGGCATAACCGATCTGGCCGGCGGCGCCGGTCACGGCAACACGAACGGGTGCTTTCATGGGGGTTTCCTCTTGCTTGCAAGCGTTTGATGGGACGCCGCGGGCAGAGCCACGCAGGCCAGGCGGGCGGCGGGGAACAGGGAAACGGCCACCCATGGGTGGCCGTTTCGAAGGGGGATCAGGCGGCGAGGTGCTTGTTCCACTCCGCGACGCGGTCGGCCTGGGCGGCCAGCACGGCGTCGACGTCGCCTTCCAGGGTGATCGAATGGATCACGTCGCCCTGCTTGACCGAATCAACGATGGCCTGGCCTTCCAGGACCTTGCCGAAGACGGTGTGGCGGCCGTCCAGCCAGTCGGTCTTGATGTGGGTGATGAAGAACTGGCTGCCGTTGGTGTTCGGGCCGGCGTTGGCCATCGACAGCGAGCCGACCTCGTGCTTCACGCCGTTCTTCTCGTCTTCGAACTTGTAGCCCGGGCCGCCGGTGCCACGACCCTGCGGGCAGCCGCCCTGGATCATGAAGTCGGCGATCACGCGGTGGAAGATCAGGCCGTCATAGAAGCCGTGCTTGACCAGGTTCACGAAGTTGGCCACGGTCAGCGGCGCCTTGTCGGCGAACAGCTCGACCTTGATCGGGCCCTGGGTGGTGTCGAAAGTGGCGATGAGGGACATGAAGATCCTTGATGCAGAGGGGAACGCGTCTAGCCACCTAGTTTACACCTGCCTCGTGGCGGCGGCGGCTTCGACCATCGGTGAAGAACCCGGCTTCAGCCCGTGGACGGGAAGCCGCGTCTCCGGGCGCTGGCGGCCCCGGCCGGCGCGGCGGACAGCCAGCTGAATGGGCCCCTCGACGGATGTGAAGTCCACCTTTTCGCGAATCGTCAAGTTCGACGTATAATGTTGGACTTCTTTTTCCAAATCCGGCGCCGACTGGCCCCCTTTCGTATGTCCATCGAAAATCTTCGCAACATCGCCATCGTCGCCCACGTCGACCATGGCAAGACCACCCTGGTCGACCAGCTGCTGAAGCAGTCCGGCACCCTGTCCGAGCGCACCGTCCTCGCCGAGCGCGTGATGGACAGCAACGACCAGGAAAAGGAACGCGGCATCACCATCCTGGCCAAGAACACCGCCATCACCTGGGAAGACAAGAAGACCGGCATCAAGAACCGGATCAACATCGTCGACACCCCCGGCCACGCCGACTTCGGTGGTGAGGTCGAGCGCGTGCTGTCGATGGTCGATACCGTGCTGATCCTGGTCGACGCGATGGACGGCCCGATGCCGCAGACCCGCTTCGTGACCCAGAAGGCCTTCGCGATGGGCTTCAAGCCGATCGTCGTGGTCAACAAGGTCGACCGTCCGGGCGCCCGTCCGGAATGGGTGATCGACCAGGTCTTCGACCTGTTCGACAAGCTCGGCGCCACCAACGAGCAGCTGGACTTCCCGATCGTCTACGCCTCGGGCCTGAACGGCTATGCCGGCCTGGAAGACACCGTGCGCGACGGCGACATGACCCCGCTGTACGAAGCGATCATGCAGCACGCGCCGAAGCCGGAAGTGGATCCGGAAGGCCCGTTCCAGATGCGCATCAGCCAGCTGGACTACAACAACTTCGTGGGCGTGATCGGCATCGGCCGCATCCAGCGCGGCACCCTGAAGAAGAACATGCAGGTCGCGGTCATCGACCGTGAAGGCAAGAAGCGCAACGGCAAGGTGCTGCAGGTGCTGGGCTTCATGGGCCTGGAGCGCATCGAGCAGGATTCGGCCGAGGCCGGCGACATCGTGGCCATCTCCGGCATCCAGGAGCTGACCATCTCCGACACCATCTGCGCACCGGACTTCCCGGAAGCGCTGCCGGCGCTGACCGTCGACGAGCCGACCATCTCGATGACCTTCCAGGTCAACAACTCGCCGTTCGCCGGCAACAAGGACCTGTCCGGTGGCAAGTTCCTGACCAGCCGCCAGATCAAGGACCGCCTGGACCGTGAAAAGGTCCACAACGTGGCCCTGAAGGTCGAGCAGCTGGAAGACGCCGACAAGTTCCTGGTCTCCGGCCGTGGCGAACTGCACCTGTCGGTGCTGATCGAGAACATGCGCCGCGAAGGCTACGAGCTGGCCGTGTCGCGCCCGGAAGTGATCATCAAGGAAATCGACGGCCAGCTGATGGAGCCGATCGAGCAGCTGGTGGTGGACATCGAAGAAATCCACCAGGGCGGCGTGATGGAAAAGCTGGGCACCCGCAAGGGCCAGCTGAAGAACATGGAATCGGACGGCAAGGGCCGCGTGCGCCTGGAGTACCAGATCCCGGCCCGTGGCCTGATCGGTTTCCAGAACGAGTTCAAGACCCTGACCCAGGGTTCGGGCCTGCTGTTCCACGTGTTCGACCACTACGGTCCGAAGGAACAGGGCGCGATTGCCAAGCGCATCAACGGCGTGATGATCGCCAATGCACCGGGCACCACGCCGGCCTACTCGCTGGGCCCGCTGCAGGAGCGCGGCAAGCTGTTCGCTGCTGAAGGCGACAACGTGTATGAAGGTCAGCTGGTCGGCATCCACTCCAAGGACAACGACCTGACCGTCAACGCGATCAAGACCAAGCCGCTGACCAACATGCGCGCTTCGGGCAAGGACGATGCGATCCAGCTGACCCCGGCGATCAAGTACTCGCTGGAACAGGCCCTGGACTTCATCGAAGACGACGAGCTGGTCGAGATCACCCCGAAGGAGATCCGCCTGCGCAAGAAGTTCCTGACCGAGAGCGATCGCAAGAAGGCTTCGCGCGGCGGCTGAGCCAGCACCCCGTGAACCAGAGCGGCTACAACCCGGATCCACACCGGCATCCGGGTCTGCACGTCATCGCCCTGCTCGAAGCGAGCAAGGCGATGCTGGCGCTGTTGGCCGCCACCGGGCTGGAAGTGCTCGGACCGCAGCCGCTGCGGCACGGCATCATGGCCCTGATCCGGCGTTTCAGCCTGGATCCGGACCATGGCACCCTGCCCTCGCTGCTGCACATGATCAGTCCCGACGCGGTCCACCTGGCCGCGGCGGGAATGATCGGCTACGGCCTGCTGCACCTGGTCGAAGCCTGGGGCCTGTGGCGGGCCAAGGCCTGGGCGTCCTGGCTGGGCTGCCTGACCGCCGCCCTGTACCTGCCTTTCGACATCTTCGCGATCATCCGCCATCCCGGTTGGCCGTCATGGACGATCCTGGCGATCAACCTGATCGTGGTCTACGTCCTCGCCCGCGACCTGCGCAAGCGCCACCGCTGAGCACCGGCTACACTGGGGATTGGAGCCGACCAAGCCGCCCCATGCGCCCGTCCTTGCCGCCTCTGCTGACCTGCCTGCTCGCCGCGCTGCCGGCGCTGCTTTCGGCTGGCTGCAGCCCGGCCACGCCCAGCGCGCATGCGGCCGAACCTGCGAGCCGCAACGTGCCGTTCCCGTACGCCGAAACCGATGTCGCCGACCTGCAGGCGCGGATGACTGCCGGAGATCTGGACAGCACCACCCTGACCCAGGCCTACCTGCAGCGTATCGCCGCCCTGGACCGCACCGGGCCCCGCCTGCGCGCGGTGATCGAGCTCAACCCCGACGCCTTGAAGGAAGCCGCCGCACGTGACCGCGAGCGCCGCGAAGGGCGCCTGCGTGGGCCGCTGCATGGCGTCCCCCTGCTGCTGAAGGACAACATCAACGCCGCACCGATGGTCACCAGTGCCGGCTCACTGGCCCTGCAGGGCTTCCGTCCGGACGATGCCTACCTGGTACGCCGGCTGCGCGAGGCTGGCGCTGTAGTGCTGGGCAAGACCAACCTCAGCGAGTGGGCCAACTTCCGCGGCAATGACTCCATCTCCGGCTGGAGCGCGCGCGGCGGCCAGACCCGCAACCCCTACCGCATCAGCCATTCACCGTGCGGTTCCAGCAGCGGCAGCGCGGTGGCCGTGGCCGCCAACCTGGCCAGCGTGGCGATCGGCACCGAAACCGACGGCAGCATCGTCTGCCCGGCCGCGATCAACGGCGTGGTCGGTCTGAAGCCGACGGTCGGGCTGGTCAGTCGCGATGGCATCGTGCCGATCTCCTTCAGCCAGGACACCGCCGGCCCGATGACCCGCAGCGTCGCCGATGCTGCCGCCGTGCTGACTGCGATCGCCGGCCGCGATGACGCCGATCCCGCCACCGCGACCATGCCCGGCCGTGCGGTCTACGACTACACCGCGCGCCTGGACCCGCAGGGCCTGCGCGGCAAACGCATCGGTCTGCTGCAGACGCCGCTGCTGAAGTACCGCGGCATGCCGCCGCTGATCGATCAGGCAGCGACCGAGCTGCGTCGCGCCGGCGCCGTGGTGGTGCCGGTGGAGCTGCCCAACCAGGGCGCGTGGGCCGAGGCTGAGCGCACACTGCTGCTGTACGAATTCAAGGCCGGGCTGGAGCGCTACTTCAGCACCCACCGCGCGCCACTGCGCAGCCTGGCCGAACTGATCGCCTTCAACCAGACGCACAGCAAGCAGGAACTGGGCCTGTTCGGCCAGGAGCTGCTGGTGGAGGCCGATGCCACCACCGGCCTGGCAGACCCTGCCTACATCCGCGCGCGCAGTGATGCGCGCCGGTTGGCCGGTCCGGAAGGCATCGATGCAGCCCTTGCCGCGCATCAGCTCGATGCGCTGGTGGCGCCGACCACCGGTGTGGCGTGGCCGATCCGCAGCGAAGGCGACGACTTCCCCGGCGAGAGCTACAGCGCCGCTGCCGTGGCCGGTTACCCCAGCCTGACCGTGCCGATGGGCCAGATCAACGGCCTTCCCGTCGGCCTGCTGTTCATGGGCACCGCCTGGAGCGAGCCGAAGCTGATCGAAATGGCCTACGCCTACGAGCAGCGCACCCGTGCGCGGCGGCCGCCACACTTTGATACCGATGCGCTGATCGACGCCGGCGAGCCCTGAGCTCCGGTGACGCCGCGACATCTTGCTTCCGGTAGTGCCGGCCGCTGGCCGGCAGCTCGATCGCTCCGGCGTTGCCGGCCAGCGGCCGGCACTACCGATCCTGTGGCTCCTCCGGCACGATCGCCGCCTCACCATCTTCAGCACCTGGCGAACGCACATCCGCAGTGCGTGCACGTGGACCACGCGGCATATCCAGCTCATCTTCGTGTTGCAGCCGCGCACGCACCTGCGGCAACGACTGCGGATGCTCACGTGCGAGGAAATCGAGCATGCGTTCGCGCACCAGGCAGCGAAGATCAAAGGCATCACCGGAACTGCGCGCGCTGACCAGCAGGCGCACCTGGATCGCGCGCTCGTTGGTTTCGGTCACCTGGGTCACGCAGACGCGCCCATCCCATAGCGCCTGGCCATGGCAGATGCGCTCCAGCTCGGCACGGATCGCCGCGATCGGTGCCCGATAGTCCAGCCACAGAAACGCAGTGCCGAGCAGATCGGCACTGCGCCGCGTCCAGTTCTGGAACGGGTTCTCGATGAACCAGGTCAAGGGCACCACCATCCGCCGCTCATCCCAGATCCGCACGACCACGTAGCTGCTGCCGATCTCCTCGATGCGTCCCCACTCGCCTTCGACGATCACCACGTCGTCCAGGCGGATCGGCTGCGTCAGTGCGATCTGCAGGCCGGCGATGAGGTTGCCGAACACCGGCTTGGCGGCGATGCCCGCCACCAGCCCGATCAGGCCTGCCGACGCCAGCAGCGCCGTGCCGATCTTCTGCACCATCGGGAAGGTCAACAGCACCAGCGACGCACCGAGCACGATGATGCCGCCCATCAACACCCTGCTGAGCACGCGCGTCTGGGTCTGGATGCGGCGTGCCTCCAGGTTGTCGGAGACATCGATGGGATGGCTGCGCAGGATCGCGCGCTCGCCCGCCGCCACCGCGCGTACCAGCAGCCAGACGAAGCAGGCCATCAATGCAATGTGGAGTCCGTGCTGCAGATGGCCCAGCAACGGATCCTGCAGCGGCGTCGCCTGCAAGGCGGGAATCAGCAGCAGCAGCGGCCACGCGGTGGCCAGCGGCAACCCGAGTACTCGACCGATACGCGCACGTCGGCGATCACGCCCTTTCAGCCGGTGATAGATCCACAGGATCAGCCACGCGCCTATGCCGCCCACCACTACGGCCAATCCCAACGGCCATGCGTAGGCCTGTGCGCTCTGCCAGTGCACCGTTGCCACCTCCAGTCGAACAACCAGGTGGACAGCCTCGCGCATGGCGCATGAGCGTCACGTCAGCCGTTCGTAAGCAGGGTGTTGGTCGGCAGGGCTTGCAGCCCTGCACCTGCTGCGTGCTGGAGCAACAGCAACTGCAACAGCCGAAGCAGAAGCGGGTTTCCTGTGGGATGGCGGGGTGGGTCCGGTTGCGGGAGACGCCGTAAACCCATCCATGGGGGCTTGGCCGCGGCATCCATGCCGCGGACACTCCCGCAACCGGACCCACCCCGCCTTCGACAGATTCTTGCGATCCGCAGTAGATCCACGCCATGCGTGGATGAATCTCCATCGGAATCGAATATTTCGAATTGGAATCCAAAAGCATCCACGCATGGCGTGGATCTACCGTGTCGACCAAGGTCGACACCTACCAACAGCCGCCGGGATCTGTCGAAGGTGGGGCGGTGTCGGAGTGCGGGGTGTCAGCCGCATGGACGCGGCTGCCAAGCTTACAGGGACGTACTTGCAGCGTCCCCGCACTCCGACACCGCCCCGCCAGCCCACGGAATGCATGCTGTTGCCGCTGCTTCGGCTTTTGCCGTTGACGTTGATTGCAGCAGGTGCAGGGCTGCAAGCCCTGCCGAAAACCCCTTACCGCACTTGCTCCTGCTTGCGCACGATCGCCATCGCGATCTCCAGCGACTGCTCGTAATTCAACCGCGGGTCCACCGTTGAGCGATACGCACGCTCCAGGTCACGCTCGGTCAGTTCGCGCGCACCACCGGTGCATTCGGTCACGTCCTCGCCGGTCAGCTCCAGGTGCACGCCCCCCAGGCGCGTGCCCGCGGCCGCATGCAGATCAAACGACATCTCCACTTCGCCACGCACGTTGTCGAAGCGACGCGTCTTGAAGCCATTGGCAGTGCTTTCGGTGTTGCCATGCATCGCATCGCACACCCACAGCACGCGGCGGCCATCACGCTTGACGGCATCCAGCAGCGGCGGCAGCTTCTCGGCGATCTGCGCCGCACCCATGCGGTGGATGAAGCTCAGTCGACCCGGTTCGTCGTGCGGGTTGAGCACATCGATCAGGCGCAGCAGCTGGTCCGGCGTCACCGACGGGCCGACCTTGATCGCAATCGGATTGCGCACGCCACGCAGGTATTCCACGTGCGCGCCATCCAGCGCAGCCGTGCGCATGCCGATCCACGGGTAATGCGTGCTCAGGTTCAACCAGCCCTGCTGGCGCGGCACCTGGCGGGTCAGCGCCTGCTCGTAGGGCAGCAGCAGTGCTTCATGCGAGGTGTAGAAGTCGATGCGGTTGAGGTTGTGCACGCGGGCCCCGGCCAGGGTCTCCATGAAGTGCACCGCATCGCCGATCGAGGCCACCATCTTCTGGTAATCGGCCGCCAGCGGCGAGTGGCTTACCCACTCCAGGTTCCAGTATTCGGGGTGGTGCAGGTCGGCGAAACCACCGTCGATCAGCGCACGCACGAAGTTCATCGTCATCGCCGAATGGGCGTGGGCCTGCAGCATCCGCTTCGGATCCGGCAGACGCGCTGCTTCAGTGAAAGCGGGGGCGTTGATCACATCGCCGCGGTAGCTCGGCAGGGTCACGCCGTCGCGGGTCTCGGTATCGGCCGAACGCGGCTTGGCGTACTGGCCGGCAAAGCGGCCAACGCGGATCACCGGCTGGCGCAGGCCGTGCACCAGCACCAGGCTCATCTGCAGCAGTACCTTCAGCCGGTTGGAGATGGTGCCCGATTCGCAGTCGCTGAAGTTCTCGGCGCAGTCGCCGCCCTGCAGCAGGAAGCGCTTGCCTTCCTGGGCCTCGGCCAGCTGCTGCTTCAGCGCCAGGATCTCCCATGAGGTGACCAGCGGTGGCAGCCGCTTAAGCTCGTGCAGGGCCGCCTCCAGGGCTACCGGGTCGGGATAGGTCGGCATCTGCAGCGCGGTCTTGCCCCGCCAGCTCTCCGGCGACCAGGCAGCGCCGGCGGCGGTCGCGGCGGGATCGGGCACGGGCGGAACGGCGGACAGGCTCATTGCAGACTTCCGGGATGGGGGGCGGTCATGGTCGCAGAGCCGGCCGCTGACGCAAAGGGCCGGTCCGGCCTACCGGCTCGCCTGAACGGCAGAGAAAGGCTGACGCCAGCGGCCAGATCCTGCATGGTCAGCCGCCCGGGACAGGCGCATGATTTGTTACGGAGTAACACTTGAATGTCATGGACCGGCCCCTTCCACATCCAGCCGCCACCTCTCCCACCATGAAGCCCTCGCCCCTCGCTACCGGCATCACCTTCGCCCTGGCCCTGGCCAGCCTGCCCGCCTTCGCCTCGGCAGCCGACGCCCCCGCTTCGTCCGTCAAGGATCTGGATGCGGTCACCGTCCACGCCCAGCTCGACCAGGCCCGCAACACGCTGTCGCCGGACATCGGCAGCAGCCAGTACCAGATCACCGCCGAGGACATCCAGAAGCAGCCGCTGGGTGCCTCCGCGCCACTCAGCCAGGTACTGCTGCAGGCCCCTGGCGTGGTCCAGGACTCCTATGGCGGCGTGCATGTGCGTGGCGACCACGCCAACCTGCAGTACCGCATCAACGGCGTGCTGCTGCCCGAATCGATCTCCGGCTTCGGCCAGACCCTGGACGCGCGCACCATCAAGAGCATCCGCCTGATGGACGGCGCACTGCCGGCGCAGTTCGGCGAGCGCACCGCAGCGGCGGTCGACATCACCACCCGCAACGGTGCCGAGCTGGGCAACGGCGGCAGCGCGGGGCTGACCACCGGCTCGTTCGGCAAGATCAATCCGAACGCCTCCTGGTGGGGCAACCAGGGGCGCTGGAGCTGGTTCCTGACCGGCAACTACGACCAGCATGAGGTCGGCCTGGAGAACCCCAGCAACTCGCGCAAGCCGCTGCACGACGACACCCACCAGGGAAAGGCCTTCGCCGACCTCACCTACCTGGTCAACGACAACACCCGCCTGAGTGTGTTCGCCGGTTTCGCCAACAACCGCTTCCAGATCCCGGTCAACCCGGGCCAGACGCCACAGTTTGGATATCTGGACACCACCACCTTCGACTCCAGCCAGCTGGATGAGACCCAGCGCGAGACCACCCGCTTCGGCATGCTGGTGCTGCAGGGCACGCTGGGCAGCACCGCGTACCAGCTATCGGCCGGACAGCGCTACAGCGACGTGGCGTTCAACCCGGACGTGGTGGGCGACCTGGTGTTCAGCGGCGTCGCCTCGCAGGTCCAGCGCAGCAACCGCGCCAATACCCTGCAGGCCGACTTCTCAACGCCGTTGGGCAACGACCACACGCTGCGCTATGGCCTGTACGGCAATTACGAGAACGCGCGGGCCAGCAGCAACAGCTGGGTGTTCCCGGTTGATGACGGCGGCCAGCAGTCCGGCACGACACCGCTGTTGATCCCCGACCGCAGCGCGTTCCACGCCAGTACGCTGGCACTGTACGTACAGGACGAGTGGAAGATCGGCGACGACTGGACCGTGAACTACGGCCTGCGTGGCGACCGCTACAAGGCCTTCGGCCGCACCGAAGGCCAGCTCAGCCCGCGCGTGGGCGTGGTCTGGAATGCCAGCGACAGCACCACCGTGCACGCCGGCTATTCGCGCTACTTCACGCCACCGGCCAGCGAGTTGATTGCCAGCAGCGACATCGCGCTGTACGACGGCACCACCAACCAGCAGCCCAGCGGCGGCAACAACACGCCGCTGGCCGAGCGCAGCGACTACTACGACATCGGCGTCTCGCAGCAACTGGGCGAGCACCTGACCCTGGGCCTGGACGCGTATGACCGACGCGTCGCACGCCTGCAGGACGAAGGCCAGTTCGGCGCTGCCTACATCTATTCGACCTTCAACTACCGCCGTGGCCACATCCGCGGCCTGGAGTTCAGCGCCGACTACAGCAACGGTCCTTTCAGCGCCTACTTCAACGCCGCGCTGAACAAGGCCATCGGTACCGACGTCATCACCAGCCAGTACAACCTCGATCCGGAAGCGCTGGCCTTTGTGGCCAACCACTGGATCCACCTCGACCACGACCAGAAGCTGACATCATCGGGTGGTCTCAGCTACGCCTTCGCCGGACACAACCGGATCGGTGCCAACTACGTGTTCGGCAGCGGCCTGCGTTCGGACATCGAAGGCGTACCCAACGGCGGCGAGCTGCCGTCGTACCTGCAGGTGAACCTCAGCGCCGGGCACGACTTCAATGCCGACAGCGGCCATCCGTTGCACGTCCAACTGGCCGTGATCAACGCACTGGATCGCAGCTACCAGCTGCGCGACGGTGGCGGTGTCGGCGTCTTCGCCCCGCAGTGGGGACCGCGCCGAGGTGCTTACCTGAGCCTGCAGCAGGACTTCTGAGGTAGTGCCGGCCGCTGGCCGGCATCCTCACGGCGTGCCGGCCAGCGGCCGGCACTACCCTTCGTCAACGATTGGGGTCAGAGCCCTTTGCGATGCCAAGGGACCCGACCCCGTTTCGCTTTCAGCGCTTGACCTTGCCCAGCGACACCACCAGCGCCCACAACGCCAGCAGCACGAACCACACGCCCGACCACATCGGCATGGTCAGGCCCAGGAAGGTCCAGTCGATGTTGCCGCAGTTGCCGGTACCGGTCAGTACCGTGCGGAATACTTCCAGCGGCCCCATGGTCTCGCTCAGGAACGCCAGCGGCGGGCCACAGGTGGAGCCCATTTCCGGCGGCAGCATCTGCACGTAGACGTGGCGCGCGGCAATGCCGGCACCCACTGCGGCGGCAATGAACGCCAGCACGCCATAGGTCGCGCGTCCCGGGCGGTTGGAGGGCCCGTGCAGCGCACCGATAAGGAACAGCAGGCCGAGCGCGGCAAAGGCCAGGCGCTGGAAGATGCACAGCGGACAAGGCTCCAGGCCCATCTTCAACTGCAGGAAGATCGCGTAGCCAAGCAGGCCCGCGCAGATCAGGAAGCCCAGCAAGAACTGGGCGCGGAAGGGCCAGCGCAGTGGATTCATCGTCAACGCTCAAATGGATCAGGCGCCAAGCGTAACCGAGAGTGCGTGCCATTCGAACCGCCACAGGTGACGCCTGTCGGAACGGTGCGGGTCAGATCCCAGTGCGAATGCAAAGGGCTCTGGCCTGCGGTGCTGCCTGCCCGGGGTCAGGGCCCTTTCCTGCGGAAAGGCATCCGAGCCCTGGAAACGCAAAAGCCCGGCAAAGGCCGGGCTTTCGCTGTGTCGCGTTGGAGCGGTCCGATTACTCGGCCACTTCCTCGGCCACGACCGGACGGTCAACCAGCTCGACGTAGGCCATCGGCGCGTTGTCGCCGGCGCGGAAGCCGCACTTCAGCAGGCGCAGGTAGCCGCCCGGACGGTTCGCGTAGCGCGGGCCCAGGATGGTGAACAGGTTGCCCACGGCTTCGTTGTCGCGCAGGCGGGCGAAGGCCAGACGGCGGTTGGCGACGGAGTCGACCTTGGCCAGGGTGATCAGCGGCTCGGCAACGCGGCGCAGTTCCTTGGCCTTCGGCAGGGTGGTCTTGATCAGCTCGTGCTTGAACAGCGAGGCGGCCATGTTCTTGAACATCGCTTCGCGGTGGGCGCTGGTGCGGCTGAACTTACGGCCAGACTTCTGGTGACGCATGGTGATATTCCTTGGTTAATGATGTGGCTGTGTGGATCGTTGTCGCCATCCTGGCGTTGCTGCGCGGACTGCGGATGGTCCTGGCCGCCCGTCCTGGACGACCTGCCGCGCGAACCTGTGGTTCGTCATGGCATGGTGTGTTGCGTTGAAGGCCCCACCGCGAACGGTGGAGCCTTCAGGCATTACCGATCTCAGCCCAGCATGCCGTGGCTGGCGACACCGGCCGGCGGCCAGTTCTCCAGCTTCATGCCGAGCGACAGGCCGCGCTGAGCCAGCACTTCCTTGATCTCGGTGAGCGACTTCTTGCCCAGGTTCGGGGTCTTCAGCAGCTCCACTTCGGTCTTCTGGATCAGATCGCCGATGTAGTAGATGCTTTCAGCCTTCAGGCAGTTGGCCGAACGCACGGTCAGCTCCAGATCGTCGATCGGGCGCAGCAGCACCGGATCCACGCCGTTGTTTGCCGGCTTGGCCGCACCGCGGTCGCGGTGGGTGAAGTCACCGAACACCGACAGCTGGTCGCTGAGGATGTCGGCGGCGGTGCGCACGGCTTCCTCGGCGTCGATGGTGCCGTTGGTCTCGATATCGATGACCAGCTTGTCCAGGTCGGTACGCTGTTCGACGCGGGCCGCTTCCACGGCATAGGCGACGCGGCGGACCGGCGAGAACGAGGCATCCAGGACCAGGCGGCCGATGGCACGGGTTTCTTCGTCCGGACGACGACGCGCGGCAGCCGGCTGGTAGCCGAAACCACGTTCGATCTTCAGACGCATGTTGATTGCCGTGTCCTTGGTCAGGTGGCAGATCACATGGTCGCCGTTCAGGATCTCCACATTGTGGTCGACCTTGATGTCGGCAGCGGTGACAACGCCTGGGCCCTGCTTGGACAGGGACAGGGTGGCGCTGTCGCCGGAGTGCATACGGATGGCCACGTCCTTGAGGTTCAGCAGGACTTCGAGCACGTCCTCCTGCAGACCTTCGACCGTGGTGTACTCATGCAACACGCCGTCGATTTCGACTTCCGTGATGGCGAAGCCCGGGATGGACGACAGCAGCACGCGACGCAGGGCATTACCCAGCGTATGCCCGTAACCCCGCTCCAAAGGTTCGATAACGACCTTTGCACGGGTGTCGGTAAGGCGTTCGATCTGCGGACCGCGAGGACGCAGAACCTGGTTGGCGGTAACCGTCATGTTGCGGGTTCTCCTAGTGAACCCCCGGCCGTCGCCGGGGGCTCTCCAATGTGAATTACTTCGAATACAGCTCGACGATCAGCGCTTCGTTGATGTCCGCAGGCAGATCCGAACGATCCGGAACAGCCTTGAAGATGCCGGTGAACTTGCCGGAATCCACTTCAACCCACGACGGGCTCAGGTCATGCTGGGCGGCGACGGTCAGGGCTTCCTGGACGCGCAGCTGCTTGGCAGCCTTTTCAGACAGAGCGATGGCGTCGCCAGCCTTGACCTGGTACGAAGCCAGGTTGACCGACTTGCCATTCACGGTGACGCCGCGGTGCGACACCAGCTGACGGGCAGCCGGACGGGTCACGGCGAAGCCCATGCGGTAGACGACGTTGTCCAGGCGGGTTTCCAGCAGCTGCAGCAGGTTCTCGCCGGTGTTGCCCTTCTTGGTCGAGGCCTTCTTGTAGTAGTTGCGGAACTGACGCTCCAGCAGGCCGTAGATACGCTTGACCTTCTGCTTTTCACGCAGCTGGGTGGCGTAGTCGGACAGCTTGCCCTTGCGGGCAGTGGCGCCGTGCTGGCCGGGCTTCTGCTCCAGCTTGCACTTCGAGTCCAGCGCACGCGCCGGGCTCTTCAGGGACAGGTCGGCGCCTTCGCGACGGGCGAGCTTACAGGTAGGACCGATATAACGAGCCATTTCTTATCGCTCCCTTTAGACGCGACGCTTCTTCGGCGGACGGCACCCGTTGTGCGGGATAGGCGTCACGTCGATGATGTTGGTGATCTTGTAGCCGACGTTGTTCAACGAACGCACGGCCGACTCACGGCCCGGACCCGGGCCCTTGATGCGGACTTCCAGCGACTTCACGCCGTAGTCCAGCGCAGCACGACCGGCCTTTTCAGCCGCCACCTGGGCAGCGAACGGGGTCGACTTGCGCGAACCGCGGAAGCCAGCGCCACCGGAGGTCGCCCACGACAGAGCGTTGCCCTGGCGGTCGGTGATGGTGACGATGGTGTTGTTGAACGAAGCGTGGACGTGGGCAACGCCGTCGGTGACGACGCGCTTGATCTTCTTCTTGGTCTTAGCAGCGGGCTTAGCCATTTCTCAGTCCCTTACTTCTTGATCGCCTTGCGCGGACCCTTGCGGGTGCGGGCGTTGGTACGGGTGCGCTGGCCACGCAGCGGGAGGCCACGACGGTGACGCAGGCCGCGGTAGCAGCCCAGGTCCATCAGGCGCTTGATCGCGATGCCGATCTCACGGCGCAGATCGCCTTCCACGATGTACTTGCCGACTTCGGCGCGCAGGCGCTCGATTTCCGGCTCCGACAGATCGCGGATCTTGGTGGTCGAAGCAACGCCTGCGACTTCGCAGACCTTCTTCGAACGGGTACGGCCGATGCCGTAAATGCTTTGCAACCCGACCCAGACATGCTTCTGGGCTGGCAGGTTGACGCCTGCAATACGCGCCATGACGCGGTTCTCCAGCTGAGTGATGGCCGACAGCGCGCCTCGGGCACGCCAATCCGGCAGGATGGATCAAAAAAGTGAACTAGCGATACTAACAAGGTTCCGGTTTACATGGAAGCCCGTGAAACCATTGGTTTCATGAACCCGGCCTGGGGAGTGTGCCCAGGCTCCGGCGCCGGATGGGGTTGGACCTGGGGTTTCCCCCGGGGCCGCCCGCGCTACTCCAGCGCGGGACCACCTCATCACACCCCCACCCGGAACCGCTGCGAGGGCCGCCCTTCGTTTGTGTGGCCGGAGTCCGCGAAGCGGAGGGACCATCACGTCAGGAAGACGAAAGTATAACAGGCCAATCAGCCGCGGGCAAAACCGCCGCGGTTGCCGCCCTTCAGGTTGGCCTTCTTCAGCAGGCTCTCGTACTGGTGGGACATCAGGTGCGCCTGCACCTGGGCGATGAAGTCCATCACCACCACCACCACGATCAGCAGCGAAGTACCACCGAAGTAGAACGAGGCGTTCAGCTGCGTGCGCATCAGTTCCGGCAGCAGGCAGACGATCACCAGGTAGGCCGAGCCGGCTGCGGTCAGGCGGGTCAGCACGCCGTCGATGTAATCGGCGGTGGCCTTGCCCGGACGGATGCCCGGAATCAGCGCGCCCGACTTCTTCAGGTTGTCGGCGGTTTCCTGCGAGTTGAACACCAGCGCGGTATAGAAGAACGCGAAACCGGTGATCAGCGCAGCGAACACGATCATGTGCAGCGGCTCGCCAGGGCCGAGGGCATTGGCGACCTTCTGCAGGACCTGGCCGAAGCTGCTCTGGTTGGCAGCCTGGCCGGACCACATGGCCAGGGTGGCCGGGAAGGCCAGCAGGCTCGAGGCGAAGATCGCCGGGATGACGCCGGCCATGTTGAGCTTCAGCGGCAGGAACGAGGTCTGGTTCATGTACGCGTTGCGACCGCCCTGGCGGCGCGCGTAGTTGACCGTGATCCGGCGCTGGCCACGCTCGACGAACACCACGAAGAAGGTGAAGGCGAGCACGACGATGGCGATCAGCAGCAGCTGGATGAACTGGATGTTGCCGTCGCGGTAGGCGTCGAAGGTGTGGATGATCGCACCCGGCAGGCCTGCGACGATACCGGCGAAGATGATCAGCGACACGCCGTTGCCGATGCCGCGCTCGGTGACCTGCTCACCGACCCACATCAGGAACATGGTGCCGGCGGTCAGCGCGACCACGGCGGTGAGCACGAAGCCCATGCCCGGCGCATATACGACCGGAGCGCCCGACGGCGAAACCTGGCCCTGCAGGGCCAGCGCGATCGAGCCGCCCTGCACCACTGCCAGCAGCACGGCGCCGATGCGCGAATACTGGGTGATCTTGCGGCGGCCGGACTCACCTTCCTTCTGCATCGCCTTCAGGGCGGGGAAGATGTGCACGGCCAGCTGCATCACGATCGATGCCGAGATGTACGGCATCACGTTCAGCGCGAAGATGCTGAAACGGTGCAGGGCGCCGCCCGAGAACATGTTGAACATGTCCACGATGCCGCCGCCCTGCTGTTGCATCATGGCAAGCATGGCATCGGGATTGACGCCCGGCACCGGCACGTAGCAGCCGATGCGATAGACGATCAAAGCCCCGACGACGAACAGCAAACGTTGGCGAAGTTCAGTGAACTTGCCCATTCCGCCCGCGAGGTTACCGATGCCAGCTTGCGCCATGATTTTCTTACTCCGTTACGCTGCCGCCGGCAGCTTCGATCGCGGCCTTGGCACCCGCCGTGGCAGCAATACCCTTCAGGGTGAACGCCTTGGTCACTTCGCCCTTGACGACGACCTTGGCCTTCTTGGCAGTGCTCGGGACCAGCTTGGCAGCACGCAGGGCGGCGAAGTCGATCTCACCGGCCGGCAGCTTGTCCAGCGCGTACAGCAGCACTTCAGCGGTGTCCTTGGCGATCGGCGAACGGAAGCCGATCTTCGGCAGACGACGCTGCATGGGGGTCTGGCCGCCTTCGAAGCCAGCCTTGATCTTGCCGCCACCCTTGCGGGCGAACGAACCCTTGTGGCCGCGGCCGGCAGTCTTGCCCAGGCCCGAGCCGATACCGCGACCGACGCGGGTACGCTCGGTGCGGGCGCCCGGTGCCGGGCTCAGTTCATTGAGACGCAGAGTCATGGTCGATTACTCCTCAACCTGGACGAGGTACTGAACCTTGTTGATCAGGCCGCGCACCTGCGGGCTGTCCTTCAGTTCACGCACATCGTTGAGCTTGTTCAGGCCCAGGGCACGCACCGACAGGCGGTGACGCGACTGGGTGCCACGCAGGCCACGCACCAGGCGGACCTTGACAGTCTTGTTGGACTCATTAGCCATGGTTGAGTTCCTCCACCTTCTTGCCGCGCTTGGCCGCGATGCGGGCCGGCGACTGCGCAGCAGACAGGCCCTTCACGGTGGCACGCACCAGGTTGATCGGGTTGCGCGAACCGGTGGCCTTGGCCAGCACGTTCTTCACGCCAACCGCTTCCAGCACGGCGCGCATGGCACCGCCGGCGATGACGCCGGTACCTTCCGAAGCCGGCTGCATGAACACGCGGGCTGCGCCGTGACCATCCTTGATGGTGTGCCACAGGGTGCCGTTGTTCAGGTCAACGCTGACCAGGTTCTTGCGGGCCTGTTCCATCGACTTCTGGATGGCGACCGGCACTTCGCGGGCCTTGCCATAACCGAAACCGACCTTGCCTTCGCCGTCGCCGACAACGGTCAGGGCGGTGAAGGTGAACTGGCGGCCACCCTTGACGGTCTTGCTGACGCGGTTGACCGCGACCAGCTTTTCGATCATGCCGTCGTCGATCTTCTCTTCGCGGTTACGGTCGCGATCGCGACCCCGCTGCTGACGCTCTTCTGCCATGTTGATTCCTTGGTTGTTTGGGTATGTACGGCTCGAAGCCGCTTATGGTTGTGGCGTGACGCGGCGTTCCGGTGGGCCGCTGCAGAAGAGCGGCGCCGTCCAGCCTCACTCAGGCTGGCGAGCAGGCAGGCAGGAGGCCAATGGCCCCCTGCCCTTGTCCCTTAGAACTGCAGACCGGCTTCGCGGGCCGCTTCTGCCAGGGCCTTGATGCGGCCGTGGTAGCGGTAGCCCGAACGATCGAAGGCAACCTTCTCGACGCCGGCGGCCTTGGCGCGCTCGGCGACGATGCGGCCAACCTTGGCGGCGGCATCGGCGTTCTTGCCGTTCTTCAGGCCTTCCATGACGTCGGTCTGGGTGGTGTTGGCGGCAGCCAGCACCTTGGAACCGTCGGCGGTGAAGACCTGGGCGTACAGGTGCTGGCCGGTGCGCAGCACCGACAGGCGGGCGACGCCGAGCTCACGGATGTGGGCGCGGGTCGACTTGGCGCGACGCAGGCGGGCGATGTTCTTGTTCATTTTGATTATTCCTTGAAAGCTGAAGGAAGAGCTTTTCCCTGAGAAGTCCGCACAGGGATGTGCGGGCTCTTGCGAGGGACTCGCGCTTATGCCTTCTTGGCTTCCTTACGGATGATGACTTCGTCGGAGTACTTCACGCCCTTGCCCTTGTACGGCTCCGGCTTGCGGAACGCACGGATCTTGGCGGCAACTTCACCGACGACCTGCTTGTCAGCGCCCTGGACCAGGATCTCGGTCTGGGTCGGGGTCGACAGGGTGATGCCTTCCGGCGCCACGAACACGACCGGGTGCGAGAAGCCCAGCGACAGGCTCAGGTCCTTGCCCTGCATGGCAGCGCGGTAACCCACGCCGACCAGCTCCAGCTTGCGCTCGAAGCCTTCGGACACGCCCTTGACCATGTTGGACAGGATCGCACGCACGGTACCGGTCAGTGCGACCAGGTCGGCGTTCTCGGTGCTCAGGGTGGCAACGCCGTTGTCGACGTTGATGGCAATACCGGCCGGCTTGGCCAGCGACAGGGTGCCCTTCGGGCCCTTGGCGGTGACGCTGTCCGACTGGACGTTCAGTTCAACCTTACCCAGGTCGATCGGCTTCTTGGCTACGCGGGACATAGTTCTACTCCTTTCGCCTTAGGCCACGAAGCACAGGACTTCGCCGCCGACGCCCAGCTGGCGCGCCTGCGCATCAGTCATGATGCCCTTGGAGGTGGAAATGATGGAGATACCCAGGCCGTTCATGACCTTCGGCAGCTCGCTCTTGCCGCGGTACTGGCGCAGGCCCGAACGCGAGAAGCGCTTCAGGGTCGCGATGACCGGCTTGCCTTCGAAATACTTCAGCACGATTTCCAGCTCGGACTTGTTGTTTTCCAGCTGGGTCACGCGCAGGTCGGTGATGTAACCCTCGTCCTTCAGGACCTGGGCAATCGCAACCTTGATCTTGGACGACGGGGCTTTCACCGTCTGCTTGCCAACCGCGGCCGCATTCTTGATGCGGACCAGCAGGTCGGCGATGGGATCAGTCATGCTCATATGAGTACCTTTGAGTGCACCGATATCCGCTTTCGCGAAAATCTGTTGTCTCCTGGAAACGGGCCAGGTCCCTTGTTGCAGCGGGCCGGAAGCCCACTCCTACAACCCCGTCTGCACAGGGCAAGACGCGGGAGTATACGCCAAAAGAGCCCGGCTTGCGCCGGGCTCTTCGGTTTTTTTGCATCGGGAAAGCTGAATGCCTCCCCTGCCCGGTTCAGGAACCCCCGAAGGGGCTCCTGATCGCAGGGCCGGCTGGGATTACCAGCTGGCCTTGCGCAGACCCGGGACGTCGCCACGCATGGTGGCTTCACGCAGCTTGTTACGGCCCAGGCCGAACTTGCTGTAGACGCCACGCGGACGACCCGACAGCTCGCAACGGTTGCGCTGGCGGCTCGGCGACGAATCGCGCGGCAGCTTGGCCAGCTTGGTTGCGGCGTCGATCTTCTCTTCGTAGGTCGCGTCCACGGAGGACACGATCTTCTTCAGAGCTGCACGCTTTTCAGCGTACTTCTTTGCCAGCTTTTCCCGCTTGATGTCGCGGTTGACCATGGAGGTCTTTGCCATTTCGGTTTCCTCGACAGATCAGTTACGGAACGGGAACTTGAACGCTGCCAGCAGCGCCTTCGCTTCCGCGTCGGTCTTCGCAGTGGTGGTGATGGCGATATCCATACCGCGGATCGCGTCGACGGCGTCGAAGTCGATTTCCGGGAAGATGATCTGCTCCTTCACACCCATGTTGAAGTTGCCGCGGCCGTCGAAGGAACGACCGGAAACACCACGGAAGTCGCGCACGCGCGGCAGCGAGATGTTGATCAGGCGATCCAGGAACTCGTACATCTTGTGGCGACGCAGCGTGGTCTTGCAGCCGATCGGCCAACCATCGCGGATCTTGAACGACGCAACCGACACACGCGACTTGGTGACAACCGGCTTCTGGCCGGAAATCTTGGTCATGTCGCCGACGGCGTTTTCCAGGATCTTCTTGTTGGTGGCCGCTTCGCCGACACCCATGTTCAGGGTGACCTTGACCAGCTTCGGCACTTCCATCGGATTGGTGTAGCCGAACTGCTTCATCAGCGCCGGCACCACTTCGTCCTTGTAGAACTTTTCGAGACGGGAACTCATCTTCTCATTCCTCAGGCGTCGAGCGCCTCACCGCTGGAGCGGAACACACGCAGTTTGCGTCCATCCTCCAGCACCTTGAAGCCAACGCGTTCGCCCTTGCCCGAAGCCGGGTTCAGAACATTCACGTTGGAGATATGGATCGAAGCTTCGCGCTCGACCACGCCGCCGGCAACACCTGCCTGCGGGTTCGGCTTGGTGTGGCGCTTGACGATGTTCACGTTGGCGACGACCACACGGTCGCCGTCGACGCGGACGACTTCGCCCTGCTTGCCCTTGTCCTTGCCAGCGTTGACGACAACCTGGTCGCCCTTCTTGATACGGTTAGCCATGATTATCTCCTGTCGCTCACAGCACTTCGGGAGCGAGCGAGACGATCTTCATGAACTTCTCCGAACGAAGTTCACGGGTCACCGGCCCGAAGATACGGGTACCGATCGGCTCCTGCTTGCTGTTCAGCAGAACGGCAGCGTTGCCGTCGAAGCGGATCAGCGAGCCGTCGGCGCGACGCACACCCTTGCGGGTACGCACCACGACGGCGTCATACACTTCACCCTTCTTGACCTTGCCGCGCGGAATCGCATCCTTCACGGTGACCTTGATGATGTCGCCGATGCCGGCGTAACGGCGCTTGGAACCACCCAGCACCTTGAAGCACATCACCTGCTTGGCACCCGAATTGTCCGCGACGTCAAGGTAGCTCTGCATCTGGATCATGATTCAGCTCCTTATTCAGCCGCGCGCGTGATGACTTCCACCACGCGCCAGTTCTTGGTCTTGGACATCGGAGCAATCTCGGTCACGCGGACGACATCGCCTTCCTTGCAGGCGTTGTCGGCATCGTGGGCGTGCAGCTTCGTCGAGCGCTTGATGTACTTGCCGTACAGCGCGTGCTTGACCTGACGCTCAACCAGGACGGTAACCGTCTTGTCCATCTTGTTGCTGACGACACGGCCTTCGACCGTGCGCAGCGTCTTCTTTTCAGTATTGTCGCTCATAGCGGCCATCCTTACTTCGTGCTGCCGAGCAGGGTCTTGACGCGAGCAATCTCGCGACGGACCCGGCGAATGTCGTGGGTCTTCGGCAGCTGGCCGGTGACCTGCTGCATACGGACAGAGAACTGTTCCTTACGCAGGTCGATCAGGTGGGCCTTGAGTTCGTCAGCCGACTTTTCACGGAGAGTTTTGATATCCATCAGCGCACCGTACGGGTCACGAAAGTGGTGGTGACCGAGAGTTTGGCGGCGGCCAGGCGGAACGCCTCGCGAGCCACTTCCTCGGAAACACCCTCGATTTCATAGATCATGCGGCCGGGCTGGATCTGGGCCACCCAGTATTCCACGTTACCCTTACCAGAACCCATTCGGACTTCGATGGGCTTCTTGGTGATGGGCTTGTCGGGGAACACGCGGATCCACATCTTGCCGCCGCGCTTGACGTAGCGGCTGATCGAGCGGCGGGCCGCTTCGATCTGACGCGCGGTCAGCTGACCGTGTGCGGTTGCCTTCAGGCCGTATTCGCCGAAGCTGACAGCGTTGGCGCTCCAGCTCAGGCCATCGTTACGGCCCTTGTGTACCTTGCGGTACTTGGTTCGCTTGGGTTGCAACATTGTCGTTACCTCGCTTCACGGGCCGGGCGCTGACGGTCACCACGGTCGCCGCGATCGTGACGATCGTTGCGCGACGGGGTGTCGTCCTGCTTTTCCTGGCCAACCTGGGAGAAATCGAAGACCTCGCCCTTGTAGATCCAGACCTTGATGCCGATGATGCCGTAGGTCGTCTTGGCTTCAGCGAAGCCATAGTCGATGTCGGCACGCAGGGTGTGCAGCGGCACGCGGCCTTCGCGGTACCACTCCGAACGGGCGATTTCTGCACCGTTGAGGCGGCCACCCACGTTGACCTTGATGCCCAGGGCACCCAGGCGCATCGCGTTGCCGACCGAGCGCTTCATTGCGCGGCGGAACATGATGCGACGCTCCAGCTGCTGGGCGATCGACTCGGCAACGAGCTGCGCGTCCAGTTCCGGCTTGCGCACTTCGGTGACGTTGATGTGCGCCGGGACGCCCATCATCTCGCTCACTTCCTTGCGCAGCTTCTCGATGTCCTCACCGCGCTTGCCGATCACCACGCCCGGACGGGCGGTGTGGATCGTCACGCGAGCGGTCTTGGCCGGACGCTCGATCAGGATCTTGCTGATGCCGGCCTGAGCCAGCTTCTTGCGCAGCATTTCGCGCACTTTCAGGTCGGCTGCCAGGTAACCAGCGAACTCGGCCTTGTTGGCGTACCACTTGGAGTTCCAGTCCTTGGAAATGCCGAGGCGGATACCAATCGGATGAACTTTATGACCCATGGTCTTTTCCTTATCCGCTTACTTGGCGGCGCCCACAACCACAGTGATGTGGCTGGTGCGCTTGAGGATGCGGGTACCGCGGCCTTTCGCCCGCGCCATGAAACGCTTCAGGGTCGGACCTTCATCAACCATGATGGTCTGAACCTTCAGCTCGTCGACGTCGGCGCCCTGGTTGTTCTCGGCGTTGGCAATAGCCGACTCCACCACCTTCTTGATCAGGTGGGCAGCCTTCTTGTCCGAGAACTTCAGCAGGTTGACCGCACGCTCGGCCGGCAGACCGCGCACCTGGTCAGCGACCAGACGAGCCTTCTGCGGGGAGATGCGCGCAGTGCGCAGGATGGCTTTCGCTTCCATTGTCATCTCTCCTTACTTGCCCGACTTCTTGTCACCACCGTGACCCTTGAAGGTCCGGGTGATGGCAAATTCGCCGAGCTTGTGGCCGACCATGTTCTCGTTGACGAGAACCGGGATGTGGTTCTTGCCGTTATGCACGGCAATGGTGACGCCTACCATGTCAGGCAGGATCATCGAACGGCGCGACCAGGTCTTGATCGGCTTCTTGCTGCCCGCAGCGGCCTCCACCTTCTTGACGAGGTGGTGATCGACGAACGGGCCCTTCTTGAGTGAACGTGCCATGGTCGATTAGCCCCTACGATCGCGGACGATGAACTGCTGAGTGCGCTTGTTATGGCGCGTCTTGTAACCCTTGGTCGGGACACCCCACGGGGTGACCGGATGCGGGTTACCCTGGCCGGCCTTCGCCTCACCACCACCGTGCGGGTGGTCAACCGGGTTCATGGCAGCACCACGAACGGTCGGGCGGACGCCGCGCCAACGCTTGGCACCGGCCTTGCCCAGCTTTTCCAGGCTGTGCTCGTCGTTGCCGACTTCGCCGATGGTGGCGCAGCACTCGACCGGAACCTTGCGCATTTCACCCGAGCGCAGGCGCAGGGTGGCGTAGATGCCTTCGCGAGCCACCAGCTGCACGGCCGCACCAGCGGCGCGAGCGATCTGAGCGCCCTTGCCCGGCTTCAGTTCGATGCAGTGGATGGTGGTGCCGACCGGGATGTTGCGCAGCGGCAGGGTGTTGCCAGCCTTGATCGGGGCATCCGAACCAGCGATCACCTGATCACCGGCCTTCAGGCCCTTCGGGGCGATGATGTAGCGACGCTCACCGTCGACGTAGCACAGCAGAGCGATGTGCGCGGTGCGGTTCGGATCGTATTCGATGCGTTCCACGCGCGCCGGGATGCCCAGCTTGTTGCGCTTGAAGTCGATGATGCGGTAGTGCTGCTTGGCACCACCACCGACGTGACGCACGGTGATGCGGCCATGGTGGTTACGACCACCCGAGCGGCTCTGCGACTCGACCAGCGCGGCGTGCGGAGCACCCTTGTGCAGGTCGGGAGTGACCACGCGCACGGCCGAACGGCGGCCGGGGGAAGTGGGCTTGAATTTCATCAATGGCATGGGATGTACCTCAGGCCTTGGCCGTTACATCGATCGACTGGCCATCGGCCAGGCGAACGTACGCCTTGCGCCAATCGCCGCGGCGGCCAGCACGGTTACGGAAGGACTTGTTCTTGCCCTTGACGTTGACCACGTTGACGGCTTCGACCTTGACGTCGAACAGCTGCTCAACCGCGGCCTTTACATCGGCCTTGGTGGCTTCGTTCGAAACTTCGAAGACATACTGGTTGGAGAGTTCCTGCAGGCGCGCGGTCTTTTCGGAGACACGCGGGGCACGCAGCACGCTGAAGATTTTTTCGTTGCTGTTCATGCCAGCCACTCCTCGACCTTCTTGACCGCGTCAGCGGTGATGACGACCGTGTCGGCACCCACCAGCGAGACCGGATCCAGACCCTGGACGTCACGCACCTGCACGTACGGCAGATTGCGGGCGGACAGGTACAGGTGCTCGGACGCTTCTTCGGTGACGATCAGCGGGCGCTTGCCCACTTCCAGGCCGGCCAGCTTGGCGATCAGACCCTTCGTGTTGGTCACTTCGACATCGAAGGACTCCACGATGGTCAGACGGCCCTGACGGTTCAGCTCGGACAGGATCGCGCACATGGCGGCACGGTACTGCTTACGATTGACCTTCTGCTCGAAGCTGCGCGGCTTGGCCGCGAAGGTGACACCGCCGCCGACGAAGATCGGAGCCGTCAGTGCGCCATGACGCGCGCCGCCGCCCTTCTGCTTCTTCGACTTCTTGGTGGTACCAGCCACTTCGGAGCGAGTCTTCTGTGCCTTGGTGCCGGCGCGACCGGCGTTGCGGTAGGCAACGACGACCTGGTGGACCAGATCTTCGCTGAAATCGCGACCGAACACGGCGTCGGAGACCGAGACCTTGTTGTTGCTACCCGTGATAACGAGTTCCATCGTCATCTCTCCTTATGCCTTGCTCGCCGGACGGACGATCACGTCGCCACCCGCCGCGCCCGGAACGGCGCCGCGAACGGCGATCAGACCGCGCTCGACGTCGACCTTGACCACTTCCAGGTTCTGGGTGCTCTGCTGCACCGCGCCCATGTGGCCCGACATCTTCTTGCCCGGGAAAACGCGACCCGGGGTCTGGCGCTGACCCAGCGAACCCGGCGCGCGATGCGACAGCGAGTTACCGTGGGTTGCATCGCCCATACGGAAGTTGTGGCGCTTGATGGTGCCCTGGAAGCCCTTACCCTTGGTGACACCCTGGACGTCGACGATCTGGCCGACTTCGAAGATGTCCGCCTTGACTTCGCCGCCAACGGCGAAATCGCCGAGCTGCGCGTCTTCAACGCGGAATTCCCACAGGCCACGACCCGCTTCCACCTTCGCCTTGGCGAAGTGGCCGGCTTCCGGCTTGTTGACCAGGGCAGCGCGACGCGCGCCGACGGTCACCTGCACGGCGCTGTAGCCGTCGGTTTCGACGGTCTTGATCTGCGCGATGCGGTTCGGGGTTGCTTCGATCAGGGTCACCGGGATGGAGCGGCCATCTTCAGTGAACACGCGGCTCATGCCAGCCTTGCGGCCCACGAAGCCCAACGAATACTTCTTCGTCATGGTCGTAGTCCTCAGGTCAGCTTGATCTGAACGTCGACGCCGGCAGCCAGTTCGAGCTTCATCAGCGCGTCCACGGTCTTGTCATTCGGGTCAACGATATCGAGCACGCGCTTGTGCGTGCGGGTCTCGTACTGGTCACGCGCGTCCTTGTCGACGTGCGGGGAGACGAGAACGGTGTAACGCTCGATCTTGGTCGGCAGCGGGATCGGGCCACGCACTTGCGCGCCGGTCCGCTTTGCCGTTTCAACGATCTCGCTGGCCGAACGGTCGATCAGACGATGATCGAACGCTTTCAGCCGGATCCGGATCTTTTGGTCCGCCATGGCGGTAGGTTCCTTCGTTAAAAGAGCGACAGACAAAGCCTCTGGGTTGCTTTGCCCCATGAAATTCCTGAATACGGACGGCCCGCACTCCTGCAGGCCGCCAAGGTCAATCCATAGACCTCAAAAACGTAGGCAGACCAGTTTCCCGGCCTGCCCAGACGTAGAAGCATAATGGCACGCAAGGCAGCTGTCAACAGTCGCCTGTTGACGCCGCCTGAATGGCATTGACCCTTCCTGGTCCGGGGAACACAAGGCACATCCTGTGCCTGCTTTCCCATTTGATACGCCCCGATGCCCTACCCAGGCAACATCGGGGCGCAGATACTACCAGATTACTCGATGATCTTCGAGACCACGCCGGCGCCGACGGTACGGCCGCCTTCGCGGATGGCGAAGCGCAGGCCTTCGTCCATTGCCACCGGGTTGATCAGGGTGACGACCATCTTGACGTTGTCACCCGGCATCACCATTTCGACGCCTTCCGGCAGAGCAGCTGCGCCGGTGATGTCGGTGGTGCGGAAGTAGAACTGCGGACGGTAGCCGTTGAAGAACGGGGTGTGACGGCCGCCCTCGTCCTTCGACAGGACGTACACTTCGCCTTCGAACTTGGTGTGCGGCTTGATCGAACCCGGCTTGGCCAGGACCTGGCCACGCTCGACGTCATCACGCTTGGTGCCGCGCAGCAGCAGGCCAGCGTTGTCGCCTGCCTGACCCTGGTCCAGCAGCTTGCGGAACATTTCAACGCCGGTCACGGTGGTCTTCTGCACCGGACGGATGCCGACGATTTCGATTTCGTCGCCAACC
>NZ_JCAFRX010000019.1:0-17317 GCF_059368615.1 Stenotrophomonas sp. YJH_SMC_40
AACCGTGCCATTCAGGGCACCACCGACCGCACCACCGACGCTGCCTACGGTGCCATTCAGTGCGCCACCCACGGCGCCTACAGTGTTGTTGAGCGTGCCGCCTACGGCACCGCCCACGCTGCCGACCGTGCCATTGAGGGCTCCGCCGACCGCACCACCGACGCTGCCGACGGTGCCATTCAGTGCGCCACCCACGGCGCCTACAGTGTTGTTGAGCGTGCCGCCTACGGCGCCGCCCACGCTGCCGACCGTGCCATTGAGGGCACCACCGACCGCGCTGCCGACCGTACCGACGGTGCCGTTGAGCGCACCACCGACTGCATTGCCTGCGGCGCCGACCGCACTACCCACCAGCCCACCGACACCCAGTGCGCTGTTCTGCGCCGCAACGGTTGCCTGGCCGGCCAGTTTCAGATTGCGATCGGCAACCACTTCCTGGCCATTCGGCGCCTGCACGCGCACCTTGCCGGCAGCACCAGCATCGAATGCTGCGGTGATCGCGCGATCGTGGGTTTCTCCCGGCAGTTCCTCCTTGGCGGGCAGCGTGATCGCCGCCGTCGCCTTTACCTGGCCCTGGGCGTCGATCTGGTGGCCTGCCACCTTCAGCTTCGAATCCAGCGCCCCATCCACAGAAGCCTTCAGACCCCGCAGTGCACCCGCCGGCGCGCCGCTGATGCCGGCGGCCGCCTTTGCACCGGTATCGATTGATGCCACCTGCGCGCCGCCAAGACCGATGTTGGCATTCGCTCGGACATCAGCGGCAAGCCTTGGCACGGCGACCTGCTTCGGCGCTGTGCTCGCGGCCAGCTTGACCTGCACGGAGGCCGGCAGCACGTCACGCACCACCGGCAGCGACGCGGTGCTCAACTGCAGGCCGACGCGCGCATCCGCGCTGATCGCCGGGCTGCTCTGGGCCTGGCTTGCGGCAGCCGCGAGGGCTACCTCGGCATCGACCTTGACTGGCATCGGCTGGGTATACTTGGCTGCAAGAGCCTGCAGATCACGCAGCGACTGATTGGATTCGGATGCTCCCGCGTGGCCACTAGCCAGCACGCACAGCAGGGCCAGGGCGAGCGTGGTGGGCATCAGCAGGAAGGCGCGCGGATCCCGCGCGGCGCTGCCGCCGCTGTCGCCGGTGGCCAGTTCCGAGGCCACAACCAGAGCATTGAGCTGGCGGTTCCATACACGCCGGTAGATGCGATTCATGAGCACTTCCCCCGTAGGCGAACAACTTGAATGTCAGTGGACTTGCCGTTAGGCAGGTGACTGACATTTCAGCGTTTGCAACGGTGGCTGCGCACTTCATTCCGGCACGGCAATCGCGCATTCCGGCAAATCCACGGCCGGAATCGGCAGCGGGCTATGCAGAAGCGGCAACGATATCGGCAAGCGCATGGGCAATTCCGGCAGAAACCACCCCGAAACCCTTGCGGCGCTTGATTCAGGCCGGCTGGCCGATCTGCGCGGGAGCGCGCATCAGCGTATCGCGCGGCAGCTCGCCGAAAACCTTGCGGTAGTTGTCGGCAAAGCGGGAGAGGTCCCATAGGCCACAGCTGAGGGCGATCGCCTTCACCGAACGGCGGCTGGAATCGGCCATGGAAAGGCTGCGGCAGGCAGCGCACAAGCGCAGCATCGACAGATAACGGTTGGGCGAAGTTCCGAACAGATCCTCGAAGGCATAGCGCAGGCCGCGTTCGCTGACACCCGCCGCGTCACATATCTCGTTCATGTAGATATTGCGGCGCAGGTTGAGCCGCATGAAGTTCTCCGCCCGCTGCGCGATCAGATAATGCGTGCGCCGGGCGCGGCTGCAGCCGGGGCGATCGGCGGCGCCTGCACCGAGCAGGGCCTGCACGTGCTCGTGCAGCAATCGTTCGGTTTCCTGCGGCTGCAGGCCAGCGCCCTGGCCGAGCTGAAGATGCAGCTGCTGATAATGATGGGCGAGTGGCGCCGAATCGTTCGCCAGATTGAACAGTGAAAGTGCCTGGCCCGCGGGCGGTGTGCTGCGCAGGCTGAGTTCGGTCAACTTGCGTTGCACCCGTGCGACCGGCACCAGCATCAGGGTCATGTGCGTACCGGGGCTGAGCGTAAACTCGCTGATGCCTTCGGGCATCACCGTCAGCGCCATCCCCGGTGCAAGCGGCACCCCGTGGCACCAGCTCAGTGTTTCATCGGTGGCGTGCAGATACCCCAGCATCGCCCAGTCGGGTGGCAGCATGAAGCGGCCACGGCAGTGGAAACCGCAACTGATGCTGCAGAACAGGGCTTCCTCATGCACGCGCGAAGCGAAGGCCGCCCGCGGCCCGTTGCCATCGAGCAGCAGCAGTTCGACATCGCACACGCGAAGTACGCCGCCCAGCGTCGCCAGATCGATCGATCGCAGGCCGCTGTCGTCGCTGTCTTCTACCCCACCATCGACCATGACAGTGTCGTCCCCCCGTTGATCCGCAACTCGCTGCGGCCCCCACTGCCTGACAGGGCCACACCATTCCTCCAGGAACCTTCGCCATTGCCGGGATGGCCGCGGCCGGTGCCGCGCGACCAACCCGGTTGAAAGCAGCAACGTGAGAGCGAGTATGCCCGATAATCATCGAAGGTAAACCCGAACTCCGCATTGAAGAAAATAGATACAGAGATGAAGAAAATGTCGTCGCCAGTGGCACGATATTCGCATGCACCATTTGCGCCATCACAATATCTGCACGTCGATGAATCGTTTTGCCAGCGAACGGATACGCGTCACAGAAACAACCTGAAAGTTTAAGGGCTACGGCGTTTCTGCCGAATTTGCATATAGGTTCCAGTTGCAGCCAACCGCCATTCAGGCAAAGTCGACGACACGGTGATCCGGTCGCTTCAAAAACGACCACACCTGGGGGAGCGTATGACCACGACCGTATCGCAGAACAGTTCGACCGCCGGCGCATCGCCGCGTGGTCGCGACGTTGCGGCCGGCATTTCCCCCGGGGCAGATCACCAGGAATGAGCACGGCGGGTCATTCCCGTCATGCCACCCCGCCAGGATGTGCGGGGCCCACGGACGATCCCGGCGGAGCCGGGCCACCGCCCAACAGGTGTCCTGCATCTGCAGACAACAAGTAGAGGGAGACAAGGCCATGAACGCATCCATCCGCAAGTTCCTGAAGGAAGAAGATGGCGTCACCGCGCTCGAGTACGGGCTGCTGGCCGCCGTCATCGCCGGCATCCTGATCGCGGTCGGCAACAAGGAGATCAAGGGGTTCTTCGAGACGCTGTTCAAGAACCTCTCCGACCTTGCCACCAAGGCCTCCGGGTCGGCACCTGCGACCAGCGGTGGCGGCTGAGCCTGCGCGCATCGCACATCCCTGCAGCGGTGCTGGGATGTGCCGGTGGCAACTGCAGGCTGTCCAATGACGGACGACGGAGTGTGTGATGACGTTGCTGGGACTATTGGCCATCGGCGTGTGCCTGCGGATCGCGATCAGCGATCTGTATGCCCGCCGGGTGCCCAATGTCTGGCTGTTGTCTGCGTCCATCATTGCCGTCGCATTGATCATCGCGGGGCAGTTCAGCACGCCGCGCCAGCCGTGGCTTGCCCACGCAGCGGGCGCGGCGCTCGGCCTGGTGGCCCTGCTGCCGTTCTATGCCATCCGCTGGATGGGCGCCGGTGACGTCAAGTTCTTCGCGGTACTGGGGCTGATGCTGGGCTGGAAAGCCCTGCTGCCGATCTGGATGGTGGCCAGTCTCGCGGCCGGCCTGCACGCGGCAGTGATCATTGTCGGCCGCCGCCTGGGCGTGATGCTGCCCACAGGCCTTCAGATGCAGGTCAACCGCGCCAGCAACCAATGGCAATCGCACCCCGCCCTGCGCGACATGCAGGCCGCGCGCCAGGGACGACATGGCATTCCCTACGCAGCCTACCTGGCCATCACCGGCATCGGTTGGGTCGTGGCAAGCGTCTATGGAGGTGTGGCATGAACATCCGCAATCCACGGCGTCAACGCGGTGTAGCCAGCATCGAATTTGCCCTGATGCTCATGCTGGGCCTGCTGCCACTGCTGCTGTTCACGTTCTCCGGCGTGATGATCATGGCCGCGCAACAGACATTGGCGACGGCCTCGGCCGAGGGCGCTCGCGCTTCGTTGCGCTATGGCAGCGCCAATGAACGGCGTACCGCAGCCTGCGTAGCAGCCCGCAGTTCGATGCAGTGGCTGTTGAAATTCTCTGGACAGGGTGTCGACTGCAGCAATGGCGGCAGCAACGCAATCGTTGTCTCCGCGCAGGCACCCTGCGCCGGCCTGGCCACTGCCCAGTGCATGACGGTGACCGTCAGCTACGACTACGCCAGCCATCCCTTCCTGCCGGGCACCGCCACGCTTTACAAGTGGGTGATGCAGGCCCCCATCCGTAGTGTCGCGGTCGCCCAGCTCGACCTCGGCAGCGGCAACTGACCATCGGCACAGGAGACGGTTCCATGCTCAAGTTGACCCGCATCGCTGCCGTCGCCCTGATCGGGCTGGCCGTGCTGCTGGCGGTGATCGCCTTGATGATCGGGCGCAAGCAGGCCGCGCCGGCCACGGTTGCCCCGGTTGCGCAGAGCGAAGCCCAGGCGATCACCGTGGTAGAGGCGGTGGCACGACTGCCGGCCGGTGAACCGATCTCTGCCAATGGAGTGCGCCTTGCGCAGCGGACCACGGCGGTAGCCGGTGCTGCCACCAGCATCTCGGCCGTGGTCGGCAAGGTGCCGGTGCAGGACATCGCCGAGGGCACCGCCATCAGCAGCGGCGCCCTGGCACAGGGATTCTCGCTGCAGCTGCGCCCCGGCGAACGCGCGCTGGCCGTCCCGGTGGACGAACTGGTCGGCGCCGGAAACCGCATCCTGCCGGGTGATTTCGTCGATGTCTTCCTCAACCTGCGCAATGCCCAGCCCAACGCCAGCGGTCCGGCAGAGGCCGCGCAGACCCGCCTGCTGCTGTCGCGGCTGCGCGTGCTCAGCTACGGTCAACAGGACATCGCTCCGGTCACCGGCGATGCCGTCGCCGGCAACGAAGGCGATACCCGCAACGATCCCCGCGCCGCCGACATCACCGGCAATGGCAGCAATCATGGCTCGGGCAACGAGGCCACCCAGCCGGCACGCAGTGCGGTGCTGGCAGTGCCGGTGGCCGATGCCAACCGGCTGCTGCTGGGTGCGCAGCAGGGAAAGCTGTTCCTTGCCCTGCGCAACCCGGCCGATACGGGGCAACCCGACCTTGCACTGTTCCCACAGGCGCGTGGCGTGATCGATCCCGTGCGTGGCCTCGATGCCGAACAGCAGCTCGCACTGCAGCGGCCGGAGAACCACGCCTTCGCCGGCATCGATGGTGATGCCCTGGCCGGCCGCGGCAACAGCGCAACCCGCAGCAACCCGCAGCCCTCGGTGCATGCGCCGGCGGCTCGACGCAGCGCACCGCGTGCGTCGGGCATCGAGATCATCCGTGGCGACAGCTCCGCCCCCCGCGGTTCCCTTTGACCTGCATCGAGCGCATCCATGACCGAACGCCGCCGCCCACGCCCCTCCCTCCGCCAGCGCTGGCTGGCCCTGCTGCTGGTGCTGCTGGCTCCGGCAACAAGCGTGGCCGCAGACGATCTCGTGTTGCAGGCGCGTGAGCAGCGCCCGTGGACGCTTCCGGCCGATCTGGAACGGGTCGCCATCGCCGACCCAGGCGTCGCCGATATCGTGATGCTGCGTGGGCAGCGGCAGGCCCTGCTGGTCGGAAAAGCGCCGGGTACGACGACCCTCCTGCTGTGGCACCGCAAGCAGGCCGAGCCGCAACGCCTGCAGGTGCGGGTGCAGAGTGCCGTGCAGGGCGCGGCAGACGCAGGCTCCAACGGGCTGGTGTTCACCCAGCAGGACAACCAGGGCCTGCTGCAGGGAAGCACCGATAGCCTGCTCTCGCACATGCAGGAACAGAAGACCGCGGCCATGGCGCTGGGCAAGGACGGGCTGCTTGCCGACGCGTCGACGGTCAGCAGCGGCGGCGTGGTGCAGGTCGAGGTCAAGGTGGTCGAATTCAACAAGACCGCGTTGAAGCAGATCGGCATCAGCTTCCAGAACCGCAATGGCAGCTTCGCCTACGGCTTCGCCCGCCCGGGCGGCCAGTTGCCGGGCAATACCGGCATCCTGCCGGGCATGAAGGAAGGCAACTCCGGCAACGAGGCCGAGTCGCCCATTTCTTCGGCGTTCCGGCTGGTGTTCGGCTCGACCAAGGGCCTGTGGAACGCCGATGTCGACCTGTTGCAGAGCAACGGCATGGCGCGCGTGCTGGCCGAACCGACCCTGGTCGCATTATCCGGCCAGAGCGCCAGCTTCCTGGCTGGCGGCGAACTGCCGATCCTGGAACCGCAGGGCCTGGGCACCACCACCATCACCTATAAACCGTTCGGCATCGGCCTGACGGTGACACCAACGGTACTGGCCCCCAACCGCATCGCGCTGAAGGTCGCACCGGAAGCCAGTGATCTGGACTACAGCAACGCCATTGCCCTCAATGGCGTGCAGATTCCCTCGATCACCACGCGCCGTGCCGACACCACGGTCGAACTGGGCGATGGCGAGAGCTTCGTGATCGGCGGTCTGGTCAGCTCCAATGTCGTCTCCAACGTCGGCAAGATCCCGCTGCTGGGCGACCTGCCGATCATCGGCTCGTTCTTCCGCAACTTCGACTACAAGCGCCAGGACAAGGAGCTGGTGATCATCGTCACGCCGCGGCTGGTGCAGCCGCTGGCGCGCAACACCGAGCTGCCGTTGCCTGGCGAACGCGAGGCCAAGCCGCACATGCCCGAATGGGGCGCCTGGCTGCTGGGTCCCATCAGCCAGGACCCGGTGCCCGGCTTCTCACGCTGATTCCATGATGCCTGCGATACCACGCCCATGCCCTACGCCACTGCCCAGCCGCTGCATCCGCAAGGACCGCCGATGAATCTGGTCCTGTACGGAATGGATCGCGAACTGCTGCCCCGGCTGGCGGCCAAACTGCCGCCGACCACTACCCTGCACTGGCAGGACAGCAGCACGCCGACCTCCGCTCTGGACCTGCAACGCGGGCCGCAGAGCCTTGTGCTGCTGGATTTCCGCCCTGAACATGCCGCCGCCTCCAGCGTGCTGGCGCAGCAACTGCAACAGACCGAACCGGATCTTGCATTGGTTGCCGTCGGTGCCACCAGTACCGGCCAGGTGGAAGGCATCGTCATTGCATTGCGGGCGGGCCTGCGCGATGTGCTGGACCTGGACAGCGACAACGTCGGCATCGAGGCCGCGCTGCGCCGCGCCCTGTCGCCACGACCGGCTGCCGCCGCGCAGCACGCGCACAAGGCGCGCCTGATCGTACTGCTGGGCGTGCGCGCCGGAGTGGGCACCAGTACGCTGGCCGCGCATCTTTCGGTGCTGGCACAGCAGACCCGTGCGCTGGCGCAGGGAGAGGCACTGCAGCAGGACGGCCTGCTGATGGAGCTGGCCCAGCCTTCGGGTGACCTCGCGCTGTACCTCAACCTGGACAGCCGCTTCCATTACGAAGACGCGCTGCGCAACGCCAGCCGCATCGACGCCACCCTGGCCCGCACTGCGATGGCTCGCCATGACACCGGCCTGGTGCTGCTGGACCGCGCCAGCGGCAGCGATGCGGTGCCGCCATCCGATCCGGCTGCGCTGCTGCAGCGCCTGCGCCACGTATTCGCCAGCGTGCTGTGCGATGCCGGTGGCTGCCCGCTGCGGCAGCTACCGCCGCTGTTGCTGGACCAGGCCGACGAGATCTGGCTGGTCACGGACGCCTCGATCGCCACGCTGGTATCGCTCGACCAGGCCTTGAAGCACCTGGCCGGCCAGCGCGAACGGGAGAAGCGCCTGCAGCTGGTGATCAACCGCCACGACGACAGCAGCGGCATGAGTCCCGACCAGATCGCACGCCGATTCGAAGTGCCACTGCTGGCCACGCTGCCCGAACGCCCGCGCGTGCGCCTGGCGGCCAGCCAGGGACATCTGCTGCTGCAGGACGCACCGCGCGACCCCTACCTGCGTGCCCTCGCCCCGCTTGTGTCGCGCCTGGATCCGGCTGCCTGCCCGGTCCAGGCCCATGGCCTGCGGGAAAGACTCTCCCTTGCCCTGGGTGGATCGCAATGGAAGACAAGGTAACCCCGTTCCCGCATGCCGCCACCCGCCCGGTGCTGCCCGACAGCGCCCCGGCCCACCTGCCGTTCGCGCAGACCGAGCAGTACCAGAAGGTGCTGTCGGCCGCCCATGAGCACCTGCTCAACAGCATCGAGGACGAGCGCATCGACATCGATTCCTGGGCCCCTGACACCATCGCCCGCTGGGTGCAGGTGCAGACGGTGGGCTTCATCCAGGAATGGCGCATCCCGATCAACGAGGAGGAGATGCAGGTGGTGGCCGAAGGCCTGGTCAAGGAGCTGACCGGCTTCGGCCCGCTCGACGACCTGCTGCACGACCCGACGATCGAGGACATCCTGATCAATGGGTTCAAGGATGTGCATGTCTCGCAGGGAGGACAGCTCAAGCGCGCCACCCAGCGTTTCACCGACGACACCCACCTGCTGCGCATCCTTCGCCGCATCCTCGCGCCGCTGGGCCGCCGACTGGACGACTCCAACCCGATGGTCGATGCGCGCCTGCCCAACGGCGGCCGCCTCAACGCGATCATCTCGCCGCTGGCAGTGGATGGGCCGATGGTCTCCATCCGCAAGTTCCGCAAGGATCCGTTCACCCCGGACGAGCTGCTGGCCAAGGGCACCTTCGATGCGCCGATGCAGGCGCTGTTGAAGGCCATGGTGCTGGGCCGCTGCAACATCCTGGTGTCCGGCGGCACCAGTTCCGGCAAGACTTCACTGCTGAACGCACTGGCCAGCTACGTGCCGCCGAACGAACGCGTGATCACCGTCGAGGACACCGCCGAACTGTCACTCAACCACCCGCACGTGGTCCGACTGGAAAGCCGCATCGGTGGCGCCGAAGGCCATGGCGCGGTGAGCATCCGCGACCTGGTCCGCAACAGCCTGCGCATGCGCCCGGACCGTATCGTGGTCGGCGAGGTGCGCGGCGCCGAGGTATTGGAAATGCTGCAGGCGATGAACACCGGCCATGACGGCTCGATGGCGACCATCCATGCCAACTCTCCGCGCGACTGCCTGTACCGCATCGAGATGCTGGCCGGCTTCGCCGGGTTCCAGGGCAGCGAGGACAGCCTGCGCCGGCAGATCGCCAGCGCCATCGACTTCATCGTGCAGATCTCGCGGCTGGGCAGCGGCCGGCGCGTGCTGGTCTCGATCACGGAAATCACCGGTGTCAGTGACAACCTGATCACGACCCAGGAAATGTTCCGTCACGAACTGCAGATCGATGGCAACGGCAGGGAAATCGATCGCTGGATCGGACTGGGCTTCCACCCGCATTCGCACAAGCTGGAGCCGTTCCGGCAGCAGTTGCGCGAATCGTTGTACGGAGACTTCTGAGCATGGGCACGGGCCTGCTGCTGGGTGTACTGAGCATCATCTCGGTGCTGCTGGCGCTTGCGGTATGGCTGTGGGGCACCGCCAGCAACCGGGAGCAACGCCAGGCTTCGCTGCAGCACGCCGAGCAGCAGCTGGCTCGCGGAGGCGCCAGTGGCGGAGCCCCGGCCGGGGCATCCGTAGCCGCCGCCAACGACCCGGCGCGACCGGCAAGTGCCGGGCGCCGGGTGTTGCCGCTGGACGGCCTGCTGCAACGTGCGGGCCTGCAGACGGGTTGGAAGCTGCCCATCATGGTGCTGGTGCCGGGACTGGTGCTTTCGGTCGTGGCCATGCTCAGGCTCGGTACGGCGTGGATGTTCCCCCTGACCCTGCTGCTGTACCTGCTGGCCTGCTGGCTGTGGGTCATGCGCCGCACCACGAAACTGCGTGCACAACTGCTGCACCAGCTGCCCGACTTCCTCGACAACCTGGTGCGGCTGACCGCGCTCGGCAACAGCCTGCAGGCTGCCTTCCAGGTGGCGTCGATGCAGACCAGCGCGCCGCTGCGCGGACTGCTGGATACCACCGTGCGCTACGCGCGCAGCGGCATGGACCTGGACCGTGCCCTGAGCCTGGCGGCACAGCCCTACCGGATGGATGTGCTCAAGGTGCTGTCCGTCGTGATCGGTGTCAGCGTACGCATCGGCGGACGCTCCGATCAGATCCTGCAGCGCATGGGCGATTTCATGCGCGACCTGGAGCAGGCCCAGCAGGAGCTGGCCGCGACCACGTCGGAAACGCGCATGTCAGCCTGGGTGCTCGGCCTGCTGCCACCGGCCAGCGCGGCGCTGATGGCCATATCGAGCCCCGAATTCTTCCAGCCGGTGCTGCACGATCCGCTGGGTCACAAGATCCTGTTGATCGCGCTGGGGCTGGAGCTGTTTGGCGCTTTCCTGCTCTACCGCCTGGCCAAGTCGCTATGACCACCCGGATCCGCCACGGAGGTGCCCGATGAGTGCCAGCACCTGGTTTGCCCTGTCGCTGCTGGTTCTGGCCGCCGGTGTTGCCCTGCTGGGCATCGCCGGATGGGTACGCAGCCATCGCGAACAGCGCACCTCGGCCACCTTGAAGACCGCACTGCAACCGCGGGATGAGGCGCGCGACACGGAGGCCGCGCGCCGTGATTCGCTGGTTGGCTGGAACGCTTCGGGCGCGCGCTCAGTGGCGGCCGCCTGGAATCTGCATTGCTGGCCAATGAAGACCGGCTGCTGCTGGACCTGGCGGGCTGGAACACACGTCGTGGCACCGCCATCTATCTTGGCCTGCGCCTGCTGCTGGGCGTGCTGGTGCTGGTGCTGGCCCTGGCGTTCAGCAGCGCCCAGGGGCTGGCCAGGATGATGGTTGTGATCGGTGCGCTCGCGGCAGGCCTGCTGCTGCCGAAGTTCATCCTCTCTTCGTGGGTGAAGCGGCGCCGGCGCGCCGTCGACAACGAGCTGCCCCTGCTGATCGACCTGCTGCGCCTGCTGCAGGGCGTGGGCTTCAGCATGGACCAGAGCCTGCAGACGCTGGGCGACAAGCTGCGCGACGCGTTGCCGGTGCTTGGCGGCGAGTTGCAGGAGGCCAACGTCGCGTACACCCATGGCCGCACGCGCGCGCAGTCCCTGCGCCGGCTGAGCGAGGTCTACGCGGATGATGACCTGACCAGCCTGATGCAGTTGATCCTGCAGGTGCACGCGCATGGCGGCGCAGTGCAGGAACCACTGCGGCAGTTCAGCATCCGGTTGCGCGAACAGCGCCGCAACGCCCTGAAGGAAAAGGTTGGCAAGCTCTCGGTGAAGATGACCGTGGTGATGATGCTGACCCTGCTGCCAGCGCTGATGCTGGTTCTTGCCGGACCGGCGCTGGTCGCGCTGGCCACCACCATGTCCAAGATGGGATCGCCCTGATGCCTGCCCTGCGCACCTCCTGCCTGTTGCTCGCCCTTGCCGCCGTCGCCAGTGGTTGTGCGTCGACCACGCCGAAGTACCTGCGCGCGCCCAGCCTGGCCGCGCCCGAACCGGCGCCGCAGGACAGCCGCAATGCCTACCTGGAACTGATCGGGCGCATGCAGCAGCAGGGTGCCTGGTATGCCTCGCTGGCCCACGTCGATGCCTTCCGCCAGCGCTATGGCGACCCGCCGGCGTTGCGCCTGCTGCAGGCCGACGCCCTGCGCGAGACCGGCCAGGCCGACGCTGCCATCGCCCTGTACCGCGAGCTCTCCAGTGGCCCGCAGGCCGCTGCAGCCGCACACGGCCTGGGCCTGATCGCCGCGCGCCGTGACGACGATGGCGGCAGCGAGGAGGCACTGGCCCGGGCCACGCAGCTGCAGCCATTGAACACCGATTACCTGGGCGATCTCGGCTATGCACGTCTGCGTGCAGGTCAGTTCGAACAGGCGCGTGAACCGTTGGCCAAGGCGCTGGAGCTGTCTCCAGGCAATGCCAAGGCCACCGCCAACCTCGCCCTGTGGGCGGTGCTGCGTGGCGACACCGCCACTGCAGAGCGCCTCGCCGGACAGGCCAACCTCAACGAGGACACCCGCCGCAGCATCCAGCAACAGGCCGCGCAGATCCGTGCCCGCCTGCAGCAGCGCCAGGCCGCCGCGGCAGCTGCCGCAGTCGTGCCGGTCCCTGCGCGTGCTACCGCCAGCGATGCCGCCAGCAACCGGCCCGGCGCCACGCGACTGGCGGCGGAACCACACCGCGACAGCCGCGATGAACGCGATCCGCAGCGCCTGCCGCCCTCGATGCTGGAGCGCTTCAGCACCTCCGATCAGCCGAACGGAAACACTCCATGAGCGCCATGCCCCTGACCCGACACCTGTTGCCTGCACTGGCCTGCCTGCTGTTGACCGGCGGCGCGCAGGCGCAACAGCAACCCCTGACCGGGCAGATGCTTGGCGGCGGCACGCCCGCTGCGCCGGCTTCGCAGCCGCTGCAGTCCGAGTCACTGGCCACCGTGGACCTGGCGACCCCGCCGGCACCGGTGCCGCAGGCGGCGCCTGCAGCGGTCGCCATCACCGACGGCAACACATCAGCCGCGCGACCCGGCCGCAGCCAGATCGGCGACACCACGCGCGACCTGTTCCGCCTGCAGGCATCAGGGCAGCAGGCCGGGCAACGCCTGCCGATCCTCGGCGACCAGGCTACGTTGAGTTACGCCCGCTACATGAAGAGCTTCGAACACGAGATCCCGGACTTCTTTGAAACCGATGTCGCCAAGTCCAAGGGATCATCCTCATCGGGACGCTGAGGTAGGCCATGAAACGCCCACGCCAGTTCAGTTTCGGCCGCCCACGCGGCGGCATGTCGGTCACCATGATGCTGGTCATGCTGGCGCTGCTCGCCATGCTGGGCCTGGTAGAGATCGGCTATCTGTTCTGGGCCAAGCGTGACGCACAGAAAGTCGCGGACCTCGCTGCACTGGCCGGTGCACAACGGCTGGAGCTGTGCACGTCTGACAACAGCGACAACAGTGCAGCGCGGCAGAGCGCGGTCACCCAGAACAGGTTTGCAGGCACCGTGCAGATCCGCTGCGGCAACTGGAGCGCCACACGCAGCACGTCGAACCGCTTCGTCACCACCATCGATGCCAGCAACCCGCGCAATGCCGTGCAGGTAGTCGCGCAGCGCAGCGTGCTGCCGTTCTTCGGCCAGAACACCGGCCTGCCCACCGTCAGCGTGGAGGCCGTAGCCCGCCGTTCCGAACCGACTGCGGTGTTCGCGGTCGGTTCGCAGCTGCTGCGCACCAATGGCGACTCGGTACTGTTGTCGACCCTGCGTCTGGTCGGCCTGGATGTGACCAACGCCACCGTGCTCTCCTATGACGGCCTCGCCCAGGCCAACATCACGCCGTCGGGCCTGCTCAAGGCATTGAACATCCCGGTCAGCGCCAACCTCAGCGTGGCTGACTTCAACCGGCTGCTGTCGGTCAACAAGATCTCGCTGGCACAGCTGGTCGATGCCACCGCCACCGTGGTCGGCCGCGACAGCACCGTGGGCGTACAGCTGCGTGCACTGTCCGATCTGGTCGCCACCCAGCTGGACATCAACAAGCTCAACATCGTGCTGGGCAGCCAGTCCGGTGGCGGCGGTCTGTTCGCCGAAGTGGTCTCGCCCGATGGCACGATCGGCAGCGCGCTGGAAACGAAGGTCAACGTGCTCAACCTGATCAGTACCGCCATCTCCATCGCCAACGACGGCAATGGCGTTGCGGTGAAGGGACTGGACCTGCTGGGCATCAACATCCAGGCTGGCGTGGTGGAACCGCCCTCGATCGCCATCGGTGGCGTCGGCACACGCGCGTACAACGCGCAGGTGCGGCTGATGGTGGACGTGGACAGCAACAACCTGTTCGCGGTGGGCCCGTTGCTGAACCTGCTCGGCACGCGCCTGCACCTGCCACTGCATGTCGATGTCGCCAATGCGATGGGCACGCTGACCGGCATCCAATGCGGCGCCAGCCCACAGAAGGCCACCATCCGGGTCGACTCGTCGGTGCTGCGCGCCTGTGTCGGCAATGTCGACCCGGCGCAACGCTTTTCCAGGAGCAATGTCTGCGACGACACCCTGAAGAACGAGCAGTTGCTGAGACTACTCGGACAACCCTTGATCAATGACAGGATCACCCTGCCCGCCCTGACCGGCTCCCAGAACCTGACCCTTGCCGCCGGCGAGACCGCTTCGACCCGGATCAATCCACTTGCAGTGGGCAACGCGGTGTCGGACCTGGTCAATGAACTGCTGCGCGTGTTGTCGGGCATGCTCAGCTCACCCAAGCAGGGCATGAGCGCCAACGACACCGCCAAGGCACTGGCCGACCGCTACCTGCAGGCCACCTTCCCGCCGAACACCCGCTATGAGGTGGACAAGTTGATTCCACTGCTGCGCGATGGCGACGCAAGCCGGCAACTGGCCCCGCTCAACAGCTGGACCGTACCCGGAGGCCTGCCCTACGCCTGCGGCCTGCTGAACCTGGCCACCTGCCACAAGGACGGTCCGGTCTGGGACGCGTTCAAGGTGACCGTCACCGGCCAGGGACTGGGCGTGCTCGATGGGCTGCTGGGATCGCTGGTGGGCGGCCTGCTGATCAACCGCTGCGACAGCCTGCTGGGCAACCTGATCGACTACAACGGGTGTGTACGCAACAACCTGGCCTCGTACATCCAGACCGCGCCGGCCGGCTTCCTGGATGGTACCGGTGGAACCGGCGTCACCAATCCGGATGGCAGCGTGAGCTGCAGCGGCCTGCTGTGCACGCTGCTCAAGCCGATCCTGACCGCCCTGCGGCCGGTGCTCAACAGCGTCGGCACCCTGCTGACCAACCTGCTGGCCAGCGTGCTGGGCCTGGAACTCGGCCGCACCGACGTCAACGTGCAGTCGATCCAGTGCAGCGCGGCGCAGCTGGTCTACTGAGCCGTGACGGGCGCCCTTGGCGGCGCCCGCGCCCATGCTAGACTCCCGGCGGGGAACCACCTTCATCTCAACCCACACTCATCCGTGGATGGTCTAGACATGCGAGAAACTTCAGGGGGCGCGGTCTTCGCCCGGCACGCGCGCGGCGCGGCACTGCTGGCCGTGGCCATGATGCTGGTGGCACCGGCGGCGATGGCTGCCCGTGGCGACCGTGAGGCAGTCGCAGAGCCGGCCGCACGCAGCGCCCCGGTGGTGCGCAACACCGTTGACGAGCTCAAGCAGCTGATGGATTCGCGCCAGCTGACCGAGCTGCGCACAACCTACAACGGCAACTATGGCGCCAGCCTGCTGTTCAATGCCAACACCCTGACCTACTACGTCGCCCTGTTCCAGGAGAAGAACTTCTGGCGGGTGATCAAGACCGATGCGGTCGACAACGCCGAGCGCGTTTACCGCACCTTTGCCCAGCAATCGGAACAGCTGGCGCAGGTCTACATCGATACGACCCGCCTGGAAGCCGGCAAGCGCTACACCGAGCGCCTGGTGGCCTACAACGAGGAGCGCCTGCGCACCCTGCAGCAGGAAATGGAACAGCAGCAGGCGCAGTCGGCCCAGGTCAGCGCCGCCCTGCAGCAGGCACAGCAGCAGGCAGTCAGCCTCAGCACCGACGTGCAGAGCACCAACAGCCAGCTGGATGCCCTGCAGCGCCGCATCCAGATCCTGCAGGCCGAACAGGGCAACCCGGAGCTGAGCCTGCCCAAGCCGGAAGGCGTGCCCTCGCCGGCACCGGCTGCCGCCAGCGACGGGCGCTGAGGCCAGCGCACAGTAGTCCCGCACGACGGCGCCCTTGGGCGCCGTTGTCGTTTCCATCATTACCGGATTCAGCGGCACGCGTCGTACACCGCGTCATCGAGCTGCCGACGCTGTACGAAGTCCAGGCGCTTGGCCTTGGCCAGCACCTCCCCGCGGCGCTGTCGTGCGCGCTCACAGGCCCTGGGGTCCGTGCTGATGGGTATCAGCGCGGCCTGCGGCCGCCCCGAGCGCACGGTGCGCGGTCGCGCCGGCACCGCGCTGCCCCCGCTGGCCGGCTTTGGCACCGGTCCGCGTGACAGCGACTGCTCCTCGGGCACCTCCCAGCGCCATTCCGCATGCCCCTGGCAGGGTGTCTGCTGATAGACCGGATGTGGCCCGTCCACGCATTTGTAGACGTTGGTCTGCGCATGAACCGCCGTGACCAGCATCAGGCACAACAGTGGGCTGCATCGCATTCTCGGCATCACAGGCTCCTCGACCAGGCTGCCGCCATCGTCTGTGCGGTGGCCGCTTCATGCCAGAGCGATACGCGTCACAGTCCGGGCAATCCAGCACAGTCGTGCAAGCCGTCCGATGTGCACTGCGATGTACTGCCGAAGGCACCGGCACCGCTGCCAGTGCCTTCCCTCCCTTCCGCCAAGGAACCCGCAATGAGCAATTACGTCACCGTCGCCGATGGCGCCCGCATCTTCTACAAGGATTGGGGCACCGGCCAGCCGGTCGTGTTCGCCCACGGCTGGCCGCTGTCGTCCGATGCCTGGGACCCGCAGATGCTGTTCATGGGCCAGAACGGCTTCCGCGTGATCGCCCACGACCGTCGCAGCCACGGCCGTTCGAGCCAGACCTGGGATGGCAACAACATGGACACCTACGCCGATGACCTGGCCGCGGTGATCGAGGCGCTGGACCTGAAGGACGCGATCCTGGTCGGCCATTCCACCGGCGGCGGCGAAGTGGCCCACTACATCGGCCGCCACGGCAGCAAGCGCGTGTCAAAAGTGGTGCTGGTCGGCGCCGTGCCGCCGCTGATGCTGAAAACCGACGCCAATCCGTCCGGTACCCCGCTGGACGTCTTCGACGGCATCCGCAAGGGCACGGGCGGTGACCGCTCGCAGTTCTTCAAGGACCTGACCACACCGTTCTTCGGTGCCAACCGCGATGGCAATACCGTTACCCAGGGCATGCGTGATTCGTTCTGGCTGCAGGGCATGCTCGGCGGCGTCAAGGGCCAGTACGACTGCGTGCACGAATTCTCGGAAGTGGACTACACCGAGGACCTGAAGAAGATCGACGTGCCGGCGCTGGTGGTGCACGGCGATGACGACCAGATCGTCCCGTTCGATGCCTCGGCGAAGCTGTCCTCGCAGATCATCAGGGATGCCGAGCTGAAGGTGTACGCCGGTGCGCCGCATGGCCTGACCGTCACCCACGCCGACCAGTTCAACGCCGACCTGCTCGCGTTCGCACGCAGCTGATGTACCGCGGCGGCGCCGTAACGGCGCCGCCGCCCCTTCGGTAGTGCCGGCCGCTGGCCGGCAACCCGATCACCATCGTGATCACGCGCAGCCGGCCAGCGGCCGGCTCTACCACCG
>NZ_JCAFRX010000020.1:0-17120 GCF_059368615.1 Stenotrophomonas sp. YJH_SMC_40
GATCATGTTCTTGACGTAGTCAGCATGGCCCGGGCAATCGACGTGGGCGTAGTGACGGACCGGGGATTCGTATTCGACGTGCGCGGTCGAGATCGTGATACCACGAGCCTTTTCTTCCGGAGCGGCGTCGATCGAGGAGTAATCCTTGAACTCGCCACCGAAGCGCTCGGCACCGATCTTGGTCAGTGCGGCGGTCAGCGTGGTCTTGCCGTGATCGACGTGACCGATGGTGCCGACGTTGACGTGCGGCTTGGTGCGCTCGAACTTACCCTTTGCCATTGTTCTATACCTTGATTGTTCGTAAGTGGTTTCAAGAGAGGCTGAGCGAGGCTCAGCCCTTCTTCATGACGGCTTCGGCGATGTTGGTCGGAGCCGGCTCGTAGTGATCGAATTCCATGGTGAAGGTGGCGCGGCCCTGGGTCTGCGAACGCAGCGCAGTGGCGTAGCCGAACATTTCACCCAGCGGGATCATCGCGTTGATGATGCTGGCCGAACCGTCACCGGTGGTGTCGGAACCCTGCAGCACGCCGCGACGACGGCTGACGTCGCCCATCACGTCACCCTGGTAATCCTCCGGGGTCACGATCTCGACCTTCATGATCGGCTCCAGCAGCACCGGCTTGGCCTTGGCGAAGCCCTGCTTGAAGGCCATCGACGAAGCCAGCTTGAACGCCATTTCCGAGGAGTCGACGTCGTGGTACGAACCGAACACCAGCTTCACCTTGACGTCCACGACCGGGAAGCCAGCCAGCGGACCGCTGGTGATGGTTTCGCGCAGGCCCTTTTCAACCGACGGAATGAATTCCTTCGGGATCACGCCGCCGGTGATGTCGTTGATGAACAGGAAGTCGTCCTTGATGGCCGGAGCCAGCTTCGGATCGGCACGGTCTGCAGCGGTGATCGGCGACAGTTCGATCACGACGTGACCGTACTGACCCTTACCACCGGACTGCTTGGCGTGCTTGTAGTCCGACTTGACGTCGGCCAGGGTGATGGTTTCGCGGTAGGCCACCTGCGGCGCGCCGACGTTGGCTTCAACGTTGAACTCGCGCTTCAGGCGGTCGACGATGATGTCCAGGTGCAGCTCGCCCATGCCCGAGATGATGGTCTGGCCGGATTCTTCGTCGGTCTTGACGCGGAACGACGGATCTTCCTGCGCCAGACGGCCCAGGGCCAGACCCATCTTTTCCTGGTCCGACTTGGTCTTCGGCTCGACGGCCATCGAGATCACCGGCTCCGGGAACGTCATGCGCTCCAGGATGATCGGGGCGTCCACGGCGCACAGGGTGTCACCGGTGGTGGTGTCCTTCAGGCCCACGGCAGCGGCGATGTCACCGGCCAGAACTTCCTTGATTTCCTCGCGGTTGTTCGAGTGCATCTGCAGGATGCGGCCGATGCGCTCCTTCTTGCCCTTCACCGAGTTCAGCACGGTGTCGCCACCGTTCAGGGTGCCCGAGTAGACACGGAAGAAGGTCAGCGCGCCGACGAACGGGTCGGTGATGATCTTGAAGGCCAGCGACGAGAACGGAGCCTTGTCGTCGGACTTGCGGGTCATTTCGACGGTGTCGTCGTCAACGTCCACGCCCTTCACGTCCGGCACGTCGACCGGCGACGGCAGCAGCTGGATCACGCCGTCCAGCATGGCCTGCACGCCCTTGTTCTTGAAGGCCGAGCCGCAGTACATCGGCACGATCTCGGTCGCCAGGGTACGGGTACGCAGGGCGTTGATGATTTCGGCCTCGGCCAGCTCTTCGCCGCCCAGGTACTTTTCCATCAGCTCTTCGCTGGCTTCGGCAGCGGTCTCGACCATGAACTGGCGAGCCTCTTCCGCAGCCGCCTGCAGATCGGCCGGGATGTCGCTGTACTCGAACTTCATGCCCTGCGAAGCCTCATCCCAATGGATGGCCTTCATCTTCAGCAGGTCGACAACGCCCTTGAAGTTGTCTTCAGCGCCGATCGGCAGCTGCATCGGCACGGCAACCGCGCCCAGCTTGGCCTTCAGCTGGCCGACGACCTTCTGGAAGTTGGCACCGGTACGGTCCATCTTGTTGACGAACGCGATGCGCGGCACGTGGTACTTGTTGGCCTGGCGCCACACGGTTTCCGACTGCGGCTGCACGCCACCGACGGCGCACAGGACGAAGACGGCACCGTCGAGCACGCGCAGCGAGCGCTCCACTTCGATGGTGAAGTCGACGTGCCCGGGGGTGTCGATGATGTTGAAGCGGTGCTCCGGCAGGGACTTGTCCATGCCCTTCCAGAACGCGGTGGTGGCAGCGGACTGGATCGTGATGCCACGCTCCTGCTCCTGCTCCATCCAGTCCATGGTGGCGGCGCCGTCATGCACTTCACCGATCTTGTGGCTCTTGCCGGTGTAGAACAGGATGCGCTCGGACGTGGTGGTCTTGCCGGCATCGATGTGAGCCATGATGCCGAAGTTACGGTAACGCTCGATGGGAGTGGAACGGGCCACGGGAGCCTCTCAGATTTCTTGGATTTCGGATGGCCGAACGCCGCCTTTCGGCGGCCTTCGGATTGGCGCAGTCCTTCTGGGACCGCGAGGCAGCACGCACCGAAGTGGTGCTGCCCTGCCTGTTTTACAAGGCCGTCAAACTCACCAGCGGTAGTGGGCGAATGCCTTGTTGGCTTCGGCCATGCGGTGGGTTTCTTCGCGCTTCTTGATGGCGCCACCACGGTTTTCCGAGGCGTCGATCAGTTCAGCAGCCAGCTTCTTCGGCATGGTGTTCTCACCACGCTTGCGCGCGGAGTCGATCAGCCAGCGCATGGCCAGGGCCATCTTGCGCGACGAACGCACTTCGACCGGCACCTGGTAGGTGGCACCACCGACGCGGCGCGACTTGACTTCGACCGCCGGAGCGACGTTGTCCAGAGCCTTCTGCACCAGTTCAATGGCGTTGGCGCTGCTGTTCTTCTCGGTGATCACGTCCATGGCGCCGTACACGATCTTTTCGGCGACGGACTTCTTGCCGCTCTGCATGACCATGTTGATGAAGCGGGCGATGGTTTCGCTTCCGTGCTTCGGATCGGGCAGGACGGAACGCTGCGGAGTATTACCCTTACGCGACATAGTGCTCTCTCCTTATGCCTTCGGACGCTTGGCGCCGTACTTGGAACGGGCCTGGCGACGCTTGGCAACGCCGGCGGCGTCGAGCGAGCCACGAACGGTGTGGTAACGCACACCCGGCAGGTCCTTGACGCGACCGCCGCGGATCAGGACCACGGAGTGCTCCTGCAGGTTGTGGCCTTCACCACCGATGTAGGAAATCACTTCTTCCTGGTTGGTCAGGCGGACCTTGGCAACCTTGCGCAGAGCCGAGTTCGGCTTCTTCGGGGTGGTGGTGTAGACACGGGTGCAGACGCCACGGCGCTGCGGGCACTTGTCGAGCGCCGGCGAGGCACTCTTGTAGGTGGTCGCTTGCCGCGGCTTGCGGACCAGCTGGTTGATCGTCGCCATCAGTAGGTTCTTCTGATTGGTGGCCGGAAAATCCGGCCAGAGATGCGGAAATGTTAAAGCAGGCCAAAATTCTGGCCTGCTGAGACAGACGATTGTAGCAACCTGCCAGGAAAGCAGTCAAACGCCTTCTGTCAAGCCCGTTCCTGATCCCGGAACGTTACTGGGGGGCCTCCATGTACCCCGTTCAGGTTGGCGGGGTGAACCGCAAGCAGTCCACCCTGCCCTGCACCGGTAGAGTCGACTGTCAGTCGACTCTTGATAGCAGTCGACTCTCGATAGCGGTCGACTCTGGATAGCAGTCGACTGACAGTCGACTCTACCCGCCCGGGTGGTCCGGCCCTGAGGCCGGACCCGTGTTTCAGTCTTCCGCGGCCTGTTCAGCTTCGGCTTCAACCACCGGTGCCTCGACCGCGGCCGGGGTGCCGGCAAGGGTCTGCATTTCCGACTCGGTGAGGCCGGAAGCGCCGCGACGGCGGTTGCTGTGGTACGCCAGGCCGGTACCGGCCGGAATCAGGCGACCCACGATGACGTTTTCCTTCAGGCCACGCAGGTTGTCCGAGGTGCCGCGGACGGCCGCTTCGGTCAGCACGCGGGTGGTTTCCTGGAACGACGCGGCCGAGATGAACGATTCGGTCGCCAGCGAGGCCTTGGTGATACCCAGCAGGACCGGATCGAAGTGCGCCGGCAGCTCATTGCGGGCTGCAAGGCGGGCATTCTCCTCGATAACGCGCTGGCGCTCCACCTGTTCGCCGTTCAGGAACTTGCTGCTGCCCTGGTCGGTGATCTCGACCTTGCGCAGCATCTGGCGGGTGATCACCTCGATGTGCTTGTCGTTGATCTTCACGCCCTGCAGGCGGTACACGTCCTGGATTTCCTTCACCAGGTAGGCGGCCAGCGGTTCGACACCCAGCAGGCGCAGGATGTCCTGCGGGCTCGGCTCGCCGTCCACGATGGTTTCACCCTTGGTGACATGCTCGCCTTCGAACACGATGACCTGGCGGTACTTCGGGATCAGCTCTTCGTGCTCCGAACCATCGGTGTCCTTGATGATCAGGCGCTGCTTGCCCTTGGTGTCCTTGCCGAAGCTGATGATGCCCGAACGCTCGGCCAGCACCGCCGGATCCTTCGGCTTGCGCGCTTCGAACAGATCGGCCACGCGCGGCAGACCACCGGTGATGTCGCGGGTCTTCGACGCTTCCTGCGGGATCTTGGCGACCACGTCACCCACGCCGACGGCAGCGCCGTCCTGCAGGTTGACGATCGAGCGCGGCGGCAGCAGGTACTGCGCCGGCAGGTCGGTGCCCGGAATCGACAGGTCGTTGCCCTTGGCGTCGACGATGCGCACGATCGGGCGCAGGTCCTTGGCCTGGGTACCACGACGCTTCGGATCGGTGATTTCGCGCGACGCCAGGCCGGTCAGCTCGTCGGTCTTCTCGATGACGGTGATGCCGTCGACGAAGTCGATGAAGCGGATGAAGCCGGCCACTTCCGACACGATCGGGTGGTTATGCGGATCCCAGTTGGCCACGGTCTGGCCAGCCTTGATCGCATCACCGTCCTTGGACGTGATGGTCGCACCGTACGGCAGCTTGTAACGCTCACGCTCACGGCCGTGGGCATCGAGCACCGAGATTTCGCCCGAGCGCGACACTGCCACCAGCGAGCCGTTGGCATGCTCGACCGACTTGAGGTTGCTGAACTTGACCGAGCCGGTGGTCTTGACGGTGATGTTGTCGACCGCAGCAGCTCGCGACGCCGCACCACCGATGTGGAACGTACGCATGGTCAGCTGGGTACCCGGCTCACCGATGGACTGGGCGGCGATGACGCCGACCGCTTCACCGATGTTGACCAGGTGGCCACGGGCCAGGTCGCGGCCGTAGCAGCGCGAGCAGACGCCGAAGGCCGATTCGCAGGAGATGGTCGAGCGGACCTTGATGGTCTGCACGCCGGCGTCTTCCAGCTTGGCAACCCAGGCTTCGTCCAGCAGGGTGTTGCGGGTGACGATCGGATCTTCGTCGTTGCCCGGCAGGAACACGTCCTCGGCAACCACGCGACCCAGCACGCGGTCCTTCAGCGGCTCGACCACGTCGCCGCCTTCCACGATCGGGGTCATGATCAGGCCTTCGGTGGTACCGCAATCCACCTCGGTGATCACCACGTCCTGTGCCACGTCGACCAGACGACGGGTCAGGTAACCCGAGTTCGCGGTCTTCAGCGCGGTATCGGCCAGACCCTTACGGGCACCGTGGGTGGAGTTGAAGTACTCCTGCACGTTCAGGCCTTCGCGGAAGTTCGCCTTGATGGGCGTCTCGATGATCGAGCCGTCCGGGCGGGCCATCAGGCCACGCATGCCGGCCAGCTGACGGATCTGCGCCTGCGAACCACGCGCACCGGAGTCGGCCATGATGTACAGCGAGTTCATCGACTTCTGGTCGATGGTCTCACCCTTGGCATTGACCACCTTCTCGGTACCGATGGTGTCCATCATCGCCTTGGCGATGCGCTCGTTGGTGCGCGACCAGATGTCGACCACCTTGTTGTAGCGCTCGCCGGCGGTGACCAGGCCCGACTGGTACTGCTCCTGGATTTCCAGCACTTCGGCTTCGGCCTCGGTGAGGATGCCCTTCTTCTCGTCCGGGATCAGCATGTCGTCGATGCCGATCGAGACGCCGGCGCGGGTCGCGTAGGCGAAGCCGGTGTACATCAGCTTGTCGGCGAACACGACCGTGTCCTTCAGGCCCAGCTGACGGTAGCTGGAGTTGATCAGGCGGCTGATGTTCTTCTTGGTCAGCTCGGTGTTGGCCAGCGCGAACGGCAGGCCTTCCGGCAGGATTTCAGCCAGCAGGGCGCGACCGATCGTGGTGTCCACGATCGAGGTCTTGTTCTGCTTGTTGCCGTCTTCGTCGGTCACCACTTCGGTGATGCGGACCTTGACGCGCGCGTGCAGTTCCACCACGCGGTTGTCGTAGGCACGCTTCACTTCGGCGATGTTGGCGAAGGCCATGCCCTCGCCCTTCTTGTTTTCCAGCGAGCGGGTCATGTAGTACAGACCCAGCACGACGTCCTGCGACGGCACGATGATCGGCTCGCCGTTGGCCGGCGACAGGATGTTGTTGGTCGACATCATCAGCGCACGCGCTTCCAGCTGGGCTTCCAGCGAGAGCGGCACGTGGACGGCCATCTGGTCACCGTCGAAGTCGGCGTTGAACGCGGTGCAGACCAGCGGGTGCAGCTGGATGGCCTTGCCTTCGATCAGCACCGGCTCGAACGCCTGGATGCCCAGACGGTGCAGGGTCGGCGCACGGTTCAGCATCACCGGGTGCTCGCGGATGACCTCTTCCAGGATGTCCCAGACTTCGGCTTCTTCGCGCTCGACCAGCTTCTTTGCGGCCTTGATGGTGGTGGCCAGGCCACGACGCTGCAGCTTGGCGAAGACGAACGGCTTGAACAGCTCGAGCGCCATCTTCTTCGGCAGGCCGCACTGGTGCAGGCGCAGGTACGGGCCGACCACGATGACCGAACGGCCCGAGTAGTCGACGCGCTTGCCGAGCAGGTTCTGGCGGAAGCGACCCTGCTTGCCCTTGATCATGTCGGCCAGCGACTTCAGCGGGCGCTTGTTGGTGCCGGTGATGGCACGGCCACGACGGCCGTTGTCCAGCAGCGCATCGACCGACTCCTGCAGCATGCGCTTTTCATTGCGCACGATGATGTCCGGCGCGCTCAGTTCGAGCAGGCGGCGCAGGCGGTTGTTGCGGTTGATGACGCGGCGGTACAGGTCGTTCAGGTCGGAGGTCGCGAAGCGGCCGCCATCCAGCGGGACCAGCGGACGCAGGTCCGGCGGCAGCACCGGCAGCACGGTCATGACCATCCATTCCGGACGGTTGCCCGATTCCAGGAAGGCTTCGATCAGCTTGATGCGCTTGGTGAGGCGCTTGAGCTTGGTTTCCGAACCGGTAGCGGCGATTTCCTCGCGCAGGCGGGTCATTTCCGACTGCAGGTCGATCGTGCGCAGCAGTTCGTACACGGCCTCGGCGCCCATCGCGGCGTCGAAGTCGTCACCGTGCTCCTGGCGGGCCTGCAGGTACTGTTCCTCGGTCAGCAGCTGGCGGCGCTCCAGGGCAGTCAGGCCCGGCTCGGTCACCACGTAGGCTTCGAAGTACAGCACGCGCTCGATGTCGCGCAGGGTCATGTCCAGCATCAGGCCGATGCGCGACGGCAGCGACTTCAGGAACCAGATGTGCGCGACCGGCGAGGCCAGGTCGATGTGGCCCATGCGCTCGCGGCGCACCTTGGCAAGGGTCACTTCGGTGCCGCACTTTTCGCAGACCACGCCGCGGTGCTTCATGCGCTTGTACTTGCCGCACAGGCACTCGTAGTCCTTCACCGGGCCGAAGATGGCGGCGCAGAACAGGCCGTCGCGTTCCGGCTTGAAGGTGCGGTAGTTGATAGTTTCCGGCTTCTTCACTTCGCCGAAGGACCACGAACGGATCAGGTCCGGCGAAGCCAGCGCGATCTTGATCGCGTCGAAGTCCAGCGTCTGGCGCTGCTGGTTGAAGAGGTTGAGCAGGTCTTTCATGGTGTTCTCCAGAAGGAGGAATGCTGTGTCGATGGGCTTTCAGTTCACTGCCAGCGGCGCGGCGGCGTTGACCGCCGCGCCGGCATGGATCAGTTGTCTTCCAGTTCCATGTTGATGGCCAGCGAGCGGATTTCCTTCACGAGCACGTTGAAGGATTCCGGCATGCCCGCGACCATCTCGTGCTCACCGTCGACGATGTTCTTGTACATCTGGTTGCGGCCCTGCACGTCATCGGACTTCACCGTCAGCATTTCCTGCAGGGTGTAGGCCGCGCCGTAGGCTTCCAGCGCCCAGACTTCCATTTCACCGAAGCGCTGGCCGCCGAACTGCGCCTTGCCGCCCAGCGGCTGCTGGGTGACGAGCGAGTACGGACCGGTCGAACGGGCGTGCATCTTGTCGTCGACCAGGTGGTTCAGCTTCAGGTAGTGCATGTAACCCACGGTGGTGTGGCGATCGAACGCTTCACCGGTGCGGCCGTCGTACAGCTGGGTCTGGCCACTGCTCGGCAGATCGGCCAGTTCCAGCATGCGCTTGATTTCCGCTTCGGTGGCACCGTCGAACACCGGGGTGGCCATCGGCACGCCGTCGGTGAGGTTACGGGCCAGGCGCAGCAGCTCCTCGTCGCTGAACTGCGACAGGTCGACACGGTTGGCCACGTTGGTGTCGTCGTGGTTGTAGATGTCATCCAGGAACTTGCGCAGGTCGGCAACCGCCGCCTGGGCCTCCATCATCGCCTGGATCTTGCGGCCCAGGCCCTTGGCCGCCCAGCCCAGGTGCACTTCCAGGATCTGGCCGATGTTCATACGCGACGGCACGCCCAGCGGGTTCAGCACGATGTCCACGGTTTCGCCCGAGGCCATGTACGGCATGTCCTCGACCGGCACCACGTTGGAGACCACACCCTTGTTGCCGTGGCGGCCTGCCATCTTGTCGCCCGGCTGGATGCGGCGCTTCACGGCCAGGAACACCTTGACCATCTTCAGCACGCCCGGGGCGAGGTCGTCACCGGCGGTGATCTTGCCGCGCTTGTCGGCGAAGCGACGCTCGAATTCCTTCTCGTGCGCCTGGATCTGCTTCTGCGCGCGCTCGATGGCTTCCGAAGCGTCCTCGTCCTTCATGCGCAGGGCGAACCAGTCAGCCTTCTTCAGGCCGTCCAGGAAGGCGTCGGTGATCACGTCACCCTTCTTCAGGCCAGCGCCACCGTTGACCACCTTGCCCACGATCTGCGAACGCAGACGCATGTAGATGGCGGCTTCCAGGATGCGGAACTGGTCGTCGAAGTCCTTCTTGACGCGCTTGATTTCAGACTCTTCGATCTGGCGGGCGCGCTTGTCCTTCTCGATGCCGTCGCGGGTGAAGACCTGCACGTCGATGACGGTGCCGTCCATGCCCGGCGGAACGCGCAGCGAGCTGTCCTTAACGTCCGAAGCCTTCTCGCCGAAGATCGCGCGCAGCAGCTTCTCTTCCGGGGTCAGCTGGCTTTCGCCCTTCGGGGTGACCTTGCCGACCATGATGTCGCCGGCGCGGACTTCCGCACCGATGTACACCACGCCGCTCTCGTCCAGGCGGTTCAGCGCCTGCTCGGAGACGTTCGGGATGTCGGCGGAGATTTCCTCCGGCCCCAGCTTGGTGTCACGCGCGACGCAGGTCAGCTCTTCGATGTGGATCGTGGTGTAACGATCCTCTTCCACCACGCGCTCGGAGAGCAGGATGGAGTCTTCGAAGTTGTAGCCGTTCCACGGCATGAACGCGATCAGCATGTTCTGGCCCAGGGCCAGTTCGCCGATGTCGGTGGACGGACCGTCGGCCAGCACGTCGCCGCGGGCGATGACGTCACCCACCTGGACCAGCGGACGCTGGTTGATGCAGGTGTTCTGGTTCGAACGGGTGTACTTGACCAGGTTGTAGATGTCCACGCCTGCATCGGTGGCGCCAACGATCTCTTCCTCGTTGACCTTGACCACGATGCGGGCCGCGTCGATCTGCACGATCTCGCCACCACGGCGGGCGTTCACGGTCACACCGGAGTCACGCGCCACGGCGCGCTCGATGCCGGTACCGACCAGCGGCTTCTGCGCACGCAGGGTCGGCACCGCCTGACGCTGCATGTTGGCGCCCATCAGTGCGCGGTTCGCGTCATCGTGCTCCAGGAACGGAACCAGCGCGGCCGCGATCGACACGGTCTGCATCGGCGAGACGTCCATGAAGTGGACTTCCGCCGGCGGCTTCAGCAGCGATTCGCCCTGGAAGCGGCACGGAACGAACTGCTCGGTCAGGGTGCCCTTGGCGTCGGTCAGCGCGTTGGCCTGCGCAATGACGTACTCGTTTTCTTCGATCGCCGACAGGAACTCGACTTCGTCATAGACCTTGCCGTCCACGACCTTGCGGTACGGAGTCTCGAGGAAACCGTACTGGTTGGTGCGGGCGTACACGGCCAGCGAGTTGATCAGGCCGATGTTCGGGCCTTCCGGGGTTTCGATGGTGCAGACGCGGCCGTAATGGGTCGGGTGCACGTCGCGCACTTCGAAGCCGGCGCGCTCACGGGTCAGGCCGCCCGGGCCCAGGGCCGAGACGCGACGCTTGTGGGTCACTTCCGACAGCGGGTTGTTCTGGTCCATGAACTGCGACAGCTGCGAGGAGCCGAAGAACTCCTTGATGGCAGCGGCAACCGGCTTGGCGTTGATCAGCTCCTGCGGGGTCAGGCCTTCGGACTCGGCCATCGACAGGCGCTCCTTGACCGCGCGCTCGACGCGGACCAGGCCGACGCGGAACACGTTCTCGGCCATTTCGCCGACCGAACGCACGCGACGGTTGCCCAGGTGGTCGATATCGTCGACCACGCCGCGACCGTTGCGGATCTCGGTCAGGACCTTGATCACGTCCAGGATGTCGGAGCTGTCGCCGTGGGCGGCGACCAGGCGCTTGGACTCTTCGTCGTTGCGCTCACCGAAGTACTTGCTGTCGTACAGCACGGCTTCGCCGGTGGTTTCCTTGCGGCCCACGCGGCGGTTGAACTTCATGCGGCCGACCGCGGACAGGTCGTAGCGCTCGAAGGTGAAGAACAGGTTGTGGAACAGGTTCTGCGCAGCGTCCTTGGTCGGCGGCTCGCCCGGACGCATCATGCGGTAGATCTCGACCAGGGCTTCCAGCTGGGTCTTGGTCGGGTCGATGCGCAGGGTGTTGGACAGGTACGGACCACGATCCAGATCGTTCACCCACAGGGTGCCCACGGCATCCACACCGGCCTTGCGGAAGGCCTGCAGCTGCTCGTCGGTGATCTCGTCATTGGCCTGGGCCAGCAGTTCGCCGGTCGAGGCGTCAACCACGTCGTGCGACAGGATGCGGCCGACGATGTAGTCGTCCGGCACGGCCAGGGCGGCGATGCCCGAGGCTTCCAGCTGCTTGATGTGGCGCGCGGTGATGCGCTTGCCGGCTTCCACGATGACCTTGTCGCCGTCGGCGAGGTCGAAGCCCAGGGTTTCGCCACGCAGGCGCTCCGGCACCAGCTCCAGCTGGACGCCTTCATCCGGGTTGATGTGGAAGGTGTTGATCTCGAAGAACTCGGCCAGCATCTCTTCGTTGCTGTAGCCGAGCGCGCGCAGCAGGATCGACACCGGCAGCTTGCGGCGACGGTCGATACGGGTGAACAGCGCGTCCTTCGGGTCGAACTCGAAGTCCAGCCAGGAGCCGCGGTAAGGAATGATGCGGGCGCTGTACAGCAGCTTGCCCGAGCTGTGGGTCTTGCCACGATCGTGGTCGAAGAACACGCCCGGCGAGCGGTGCAGCTGCGAGACGATGACGCGCTCGGTGCCGTTGACGATGAAGGTGCCGTTCTCGGTCATCAGCGGGATTTCGCCCAGATAGACCTCCTGCTCCTTCACGTACTTGATGGCCTTGGTCGACGACTCACGGTCGTAGATCACCAGGCGCACGGTCACGCGCAGCGGGGCGCCGTAGCTCATGCCACGCTGGCGGCACTCGCGCTCGTCGAAGACCGGTTCGCCCAGCTTGTAGCCGACGTATTCCAGGGCAGCGTTGCCGCTGTAGCTGGCGATCGGGAAGACCGACTTCAGCGCAGCATGCAGGCCGTGGTCCGTGCGCTTGGCCGGATCGACGTTTTCCTGCAGGAATTCACGATAGGAATCCACCTGGATGGCGAGCAGGAACGGCACTTCGAGAATCGAGCGCTGCTTGCCGAAATCCTTGCGGATACGCTTTTTTTCGGTGAACGAATAGGACGTCATGAGGTCTTCCACCTTGTTGTGCGGATCGTGCGCCCACGATCCGAAGGGAACTTGAAATTGTCAGTTGGAAGTCGCTGGTATTGCCGGCACCAGCACGCCTTCTCCCGCTACTTCCAACTGCCAACTCGTCTGCTACCACGCCCCTGCTGCCGCGCACTGCGCTGGCCGGCGGGGTTTGACTGCAGCCCGTGTTGGGCTTTTTGCTGCATTTGAAACGGTAGAGTCGACTGTTAGTCGACTTCCTTCACAGCAGTCGACCAACAGTCGACCCTACCGACACCGCAACAACGACCAAAGGCCGGGGGCTTACACCCCCAGCCTTGGCTGCATCGCCGTGAATCGGTGACGATGCAAGGTAACTGCTTACTTGACTTCGACAGTCGCGCCAGCAGCTTCCAGGTCCTTCTTCATCTTCTCGGCGTCTTCCTTCGAAGCGCCTTCCTTCAGGACGCCACCGGCTTCGGCCAGGTCCTTCGCTTCCTTCAGGCCCAGGCCGGTGATGGCGCGGACGGCCTTGATGACTTCGACCTTCTTGTCGCCGGCCGACTTCAGGGTGACAGTGAACTCGGTCTGCTCTTCAGCGGCAACGGCCGGGCCGGCGTTGACAGCCACGGCGACCGGAGCAGCGGCGGAGACGCCGAACTTCTCTTCGATGGCCTTGACCAGCTCCATCACTTCCATCAGGGACTTCTCGGCGATGGCGTCGACGATCTGTTCGTTGGTAAGGGACATGATTAATACCTTTGGATGATTTTCTGGGTTGAGGTTCCGTCAGGAACCACGGTAAGTCGAAACTCAGGCGGTCTCGGCGGCCGGTTCGGCAGCGTCGGCGGCGACGTCGCCACCACCCTGCTTCTCGCCAACGGCCTTGATGGCGCGGGCAAACATCGTGACCGGCTCGGTCAGGACGCGGGCCAGCATGGCCAGGGCCTGGTCGCGGGTCGGCAGCGAGGCCAGCACGTCGACGTGGCTTGCCGGGAACACTTCGCCACCGATGGCGACGACCTTAGCCTTCAGCTTGTCGTTGCCCTTGGCGGCTTCCTTGATCAGGCGACCGGCAGCGCCGGGCTCCTCGAGCGAGAACGCGTACAGCAGCGGACCAACCATCTGGTCCTGGGCGACTGCGAACTCGGTGCCTTCAACGGCGCGCGAAGCCAGGGTGTTCTTGACAACCTTCAAGAAAACACCGGTTTCACGAGCCTGCTTGCGCATCGCGGTCATCTGGGCGACCGTGGTGCCAGCGTATTCGGCTGCGATCAAGGAGTGGGCCTTGGCGGCGACGTCTGCCAGCTCGGCGACTACTTCTTGCTTCTGGGACAGATTGAGAGCCATTGCACTCCTCCTATTGAACTCCGCTTACGGCTCCTGCCGTGTGCGGTCCTGTGCGGCATCCGTCCTGGACGCCGGGAACATCGGGATGATGTTCCGGGGGTGGGCCGTTCTAGACCTGGAGTGGGCCAACCTGGGAAATCCCAGACGTGCGTGAACCAGAAAAACTCCAGAAGGGCACCATCTACGCAGGGTGATTCCGGGGAATCAATTAAGCGCTCATGACTGCTCCGGCGGCGACTCCTTGCCAGATCGAGCTTCCGTGCCCGTCGCCGGTATTGCCACGACCGCGCCTGCGGTCTTTGACGGCTACCGCGGGCGATGCACTGCCAACGATGCCTTCAAATGTCACGGTCACGGCACCGAAGGTACCGTGACCGCTTGAAACAATTACTTCAGGGTCAGCGACGACTGGTCGACGGTGACGCCCGGGCCCATCGTCGAGCTGACCGAAACCTTCTGCAGGTAGGTGCCCTTCGAGGTGGCCGGCTTGGCCTTGATCAGGTCCAGCAGCAGCGCGGTCAGGTTCGACTTCAGCGCGTCTTCGGCGAAGTCGGCCTTGCCGATGGTGCAGTGGATGATGCCGGCCTTGTCGGTGCGGTAACGGACCTGACCCGACTTGGCGTTCTTCACGGCTTCACCCGGGTTCGGGGAAACGGTGCCGACCTTCGGGTTCGGCATCAGGCCGCGCGGACCCAGCACGGTGCCCAGCTTACCGACGACGCGCATGGCGTCCGGGGTCGCGATGACGACGTCGTAGTTCAGATCGCCGGCCTGCATCTTCTCGGCCAGATCATCCATACCGACGGCTTCGGCGCCAGCGGCCAGGGCTTCATCAGCCTTGGCACCGGCCGGAGCGAACACGGCGACGCGGACCGACTTGCCGGTACCGGCCGGCAGCACGGTGGAGCCACGGACCTGCTGGTCGGACTTCTTCGCATCGACGCCCAGGCGCACAGCGACGTCGATCGACTCGACGAACTTGGCCTTGGTGGCGCTCTTCAGGATGTTGATCGCGTCCTCGAAGGCGTATGCCTTGCCCGGAACGACGGCGGCCTTGATGGCCTTCTCACGCTTGGTCTGTGCCATCTTATTAACCCTCCACCACGAGGCCCATGGAACGGGCAGAGCCAGCGATGGTACGCACGGCGGCGTCCAGATCGGCGGCAGTCAGATCCGGTTCCTTCGCCTTGGCGATCTCTTCCAGCTGCTTACGGGTGACCTTGCCGACCTTCTCGGTGTTCGGGCGCTTGGAGCCCGACGAGATGCCAGCGGCCTTCTTCAGCAGGGTGGTGGCCGGGGTGCTCTTGGTGATGAAGGTGAACGTACGGTCCGAGTAGGCCGTGATGATCACCGGAACCGGCAGACCCGGCTCGAGCTTCTGCGTGGCAGCGTTGAACGCCTTGCAGAATTCCATGATGTTCAGACCGCGCTGACCCAGCGCAGGACCGACCGGCGGCGAGGGGTTGGCCTGACCGGCCTTCACCTGCAGCTTGATGTAACCGACAACTTTCTTTGCCATGTGAGTACTCTCCGGGTGCTAGCGCCTTTCGACAACAGGCTCCCCATCGGACCGGGAATCACGCGTCCCGGCATCGCGTTTTGAAATCATGCTGAAGGCCACCTTGCGGCGGCCTCGTCCTGCTGGCTTCCCAGCGGGGAGCCGCGCACTATATCAGGTTTTTTCTTCACATGCCTGAAGCGGCATATAAACGGACGAAACCGGGCAAGGCCCGGTTCCTGGTTCCGTAGAGTCGAGCTTGCTCGACCGATCAGCAAAGTCGAGCAAGCTCGACTCTACAGCTGGATCAGACGGCCTTTTCGACCTGGCCGAACTCGAGTTCGACCGGAGTGGCACGACCGAAGATCAGCACCGAGACGCGCAGACGGCTCTTCTCGTAGTTGACCTCTTCGACGACGCCATTGAAATCGTTGAACGGGCCGTCGGTGACGCGGACCATCTGGCCCGGCTCGAACAGCACCTTCGGACGCGGCTTCTCGACACCTTCCTGAACGCGGTTCAGGATGGCTTCGGCCTCGGAATCGGCAATCGGCAGCGGACGGTCGGCGGTGCCGCCGATGAAGCCCATCACGCGCGGGGTTTCCTTGACCAGGTGCCAGCTTTCGTTGTCGATGCGCGGAATACCGGCTTCTTCGTGGGTCTCGATCTGGACCAGCACGTAACCCGGGAAAAACTTGCGCTCGGAGCGGCGCTTCTGGCCAGCGCGCATCTCGACCACTTCTTCGGTCGGGACCAGGACATCGCCGAAGCGCTCTTCCATGCCGTCACGGACGATGCGATCGCGCAGAGCCTGCGCCACCGACTTCTCGAAGCCCGAATAGGCGTGAACGACGTACCAACGCTTCATGCAATTCTCCTTAGCGGCTCAGGAACAACTGAACCAGCCACTGAATGACGTAATCGAACCCACCCAGCAACAGACTGAGAATGGTCACCACCACCATCACGACCCAGGTCATGCGGATGGCTTCCTGGCGCGTCGGCCAGACCACCTTGCGCAGTTCGAAGCGCGACTCGGAGAGGAATTCGCGGGTGTCGCGCCCCTTGCCGGTCAGCATGAACACGCCGATACCGCCAACCAGACCGACCACGACCGCCAACGCACGCAGCTGACCCGCCCACGCACCCAGCTGGGTGGCGCGACCGGAGTCGGCGGAGAACCAGAACCAGACGAACAGACCGGCCAGCACCAGCAGCGATGCGGCGACGTACTTGACGATATCCCCGCCGTTGGCGGAGTTGTCCTTGGAGTGTTCGATCTTGCTATTCATCCGGCTGTGTCTGCTTTAGCGGCCCAGGCCGCTGGATAAGGTGGGCAGATGGCACGCCAGGAGGGACTCGAACCCCCAACCTGCGGTTTTGGAGACCGCTGCTCTGCCAATTGAGCTACTGGCGTACGTGTTAAAACTTGCCTTCCCTTAGACGGCGAAGGCGGACCGAGGTTCCCGGCCCGCCATTCGCGTAACCGGCGGCGCTATGCAACCACCGGTACTGCAGGCTTACTCGATGATCTTCGAGACCACGCCGGCGCCGACGGTACGGCCGCCTTCGCGGATAGCGAAGCGCAGGCCTTCGTCCATTGCCACCGGATTGATCAGGGTGACGACCATCTTGACGTTGTCACCCGGCATCACCATTTCGACGCCTTCCGGCAGAGCAGCTGCGCCGGTGATGTCAGTGGTGCGGAAGTAGAACTGCGGACGGTAGCCGTTGAAGAACGGGGTGTGACGGCCGCCCTCGTCCTTCGACAGGACGTAGACTTCGCCTTCGAACTTGGTGTGCGGCTTGATCGAACCCGGCTTGGCCAGGACCTGGCCACGCTCGACGTCGTCACGCTTGGTGCCGCGCAGCAGCAGGCCAGCGTTGTCGCCTGCCTGACCCTGGTCCAGCAGCTTGCGGAACATTTCAACGCCGGTCACGGTGGTCTTCTGCACCGGACGGATGCCGACGATTTCGATTTCGTCGCCAACC
>NZ_JCAFRX010000021.1:0-11501 GCF_059368615.1 Stenotrophomonas sp. YJH_SMC_40
CATCCAGTACTACAACCAGGAGCGCATCAAACTGAAACTGAAAGGTCTGAGCCCGGTAGAGTACCGGGAGCGGGCCCAATCGGCCGCCTGACCCCGTCCAAGTCTCGGGGGTCACTTCAGGGACGGGTTCACGGCGTCCCCGCAAATCCACAGTGCCCCGCCAACCCACGTATAGCCAGCTTTTGACGTTGACCTTGCCTCTGCGGGTGCAGGGCCGCAGGCCCTGCCGCTACCCCTCTTCCCGCCGCCCGCGCAGGATGTCCCTGAACCACTGCCGGTGGTGCTTGTACGCCCACCCATAGGTCACCTTGCCCTGGGTCATCGCCCGCACCGAGCCCTTGATCCAGATCGCCGCATAGATGTGCACCACGATCGCGCACACCAGCACCCAGCCGAACAGCGCATGGGCCAGCACCGAGAAGCGGATCACCCCGATCGGGAAGAAGTGGCTGAAGTACTGCCGCCAGATCACGAAGCCGGTCAGCAGCAGCGCCGACAGGCAGCCGATGATGGCCCAGAACAGCAGTTTCTGGCCGGCATTGAAACGGCCCACCGGCGGCAGCTTCTCATCCTCGTTGCGCAGTACATCGCGCATGCCGCGCATCCATGCGCGATCGTCGGCGGTCGGCAGATTGTCGCGCCACATGCGGAACGCCAGCAGCGCAAAGCCCACCACCATGGCCAGCCCGATGAACGGATGCAGGATGCGCGTCCAGGGGCCGCCACCGAACAGCTGGGTCAACGGGAACAGGGCAGGGTGGAACAGCGCCAGCCCGGACAGCGCGGTCAGCACGAAGCAGATCGCCACGATCCAGTGGTTGATGCGGGTCGGTGCGGGGTAGCGGATGATCTGGCGCGGGTGCGGGGCGTACTTCATGGCCGCTGCTCCTCTTCGATCTTCTTCGCCTCGTGCTCGGCTTCCTCTTCTTCCTCGTCATTGACCGTGTTGCGGCCGATGCCGATGTAATGCAGGAAGCCGGCGAAGGCGGTGGCGGCGATCGCCAGCACGCCCAGCGGCTTGGCCACGCCCTTCCACACCTCCACCATCGGGCTGATGCGCGGATCCTTGGGCAGGTCGGCATACAGCTCCGGCTTGTCCACGTGCTGCAGCACGTACATCACGTGGGTGCCGCCGACGCCCTGCGGATCGTACAGGCCGGCATTCTCGTAGCCGCGCGATTTCAGGTCTTCCACGCGTCCGGCCGCATGCTCGGTCATCGCCTGCTTGCTGCCGAAGGTAATCGCGCCGGTCGGGCAGGTCTTCACGCAGGCCGGTTCCTGGCCCACCGCCACCCGGTCCGAACACAGCGTGCACTTGTAGGCCTTGTGGTCCTTCTTGGAGATGCGCGGCACGTCGAACGGACAACCGGTCACGCAGTAGCCGCAGCCGATGCAGTTCTCTTCCTGGAAGTCGACGATGCCGTTGGCGTACTGGATGATGGCACCGGGCGACGGGCAGGCCTTCAGGCAGCCCGGATCGCTGCAGTGCATGCAGCCTTCCTTGCGGATCAGCCACTCCAGCTTGCCCTTCTCGTCCTCGTACTCGCGGAACTTCATCACCGTCCACGACTGTTCGCTCAGGTCGGGCGGGTTGTCATAGCTGCCAACGCAGCTGCCCACTTCGTCGCGCAGGTCATTCCACTCCATGCAGGCGACCTGGCAGGCCTTGCAGCCGATGCACTTGCTCACATCGATCAGCTTGGCGACCTGGCCGGTGTGCGCACCACGCGCCTCCGGCGAGGGCGTGGTGGTGGCCGAGCGGCGGATGATGTCCAGGGATTGCAGTGACATGGCGTGTCTCCTACACCTTCTCGACCTTGACCAGGATGCACTTCGATTCGGGCGTCTGCGAGTTGCCGTCACCGATGGCGTTGGTCAGCGTATTGGCGATGTATCCGGGCTTGGCCGCACCGAGGAAGCCCCAGTGGATCGGCACGCCCACCTGGTGCACGGTCCGGCCATCGATCTGCAGGGCCTTGATGCGCTTGGTCACCATGGCGACCGCTTCGATGTGGCCGCGCTTGGAACTGACCCGCACGCGGCTGCCGTTGTTGATACCCAGCTCGTCGGCCAACGCCGCGCCGATCTCGACGAACTGCTCGGGCTGGATGATGGCGTTCAACTTGCCGTGCTTGGTCCAGAAGTGGAAATGCTCGGTCAGGCGGTAGGTGGTGGCCACATGCGGGAACTCGTCCGGCGAACCGATCTGTGCGCGATCGCTGGCGAATACGCGGGCGGCCGGGTTGTTCAGCGTCAGTGCCTGGCCGGGGCTGAGCGGGTTGCTGCGCAGCGGTGTATCGAACGGTTCGTAGTGCTCCGGGAACGGGCCTTCGGCCATGCCGGCCTTGGCGAAGAAGCGGGCGATGCCCTCCGGGTTCATGATGAACGGGCCCATTCCGCCGGCGGGATCTTCGTCGGCCTTGAAGTCGGGCACGTCCACGCTGCCCCAGTTTTTCCCGTTCCACGCCAGCAGCGTGCGCCGCGGATCAAATGGCTTTCCGGCGACGTCGCACGAGGCGCGGTTGTACATCACGCGACGATTGGCCGGCCACGCCCAGGCCCAGCCCAGCGTGTTGCCGATGCCGGTGGGGTCGCTGTTGTCACGCCGCGCCATCATGTTGCCGGTCGGGCCCCAGGCACCGATGTAGATCCAGCAGCCGGAGGCGGTGCTGCCGTCGTCGCGCAGGTCGCCGAATGCGGCCAGCTGCTCGCCGGCCTTGCGCACCAGCTTGGTTGGGTCCTTCGGATCGAACACGTCGGCCAGCGCCTTGCCGTTGTATTCCATCGCCAGTTCTTCGGGCGTGGGTACCTCAGGGTTGGCGTAGTTCCAGGCCAGGTCGCGCACCGGCTCCCACCACGCACCGCCGTCCTTCTCGTACATCGCTTTGATGCGATGGAACAGCTCGGACATGATCTCGATGTCGCTGCGTGCTTCTCCTGGTGGGTTGGCACCCTTCCAGTGCCACTGCAGCCAGCGCGAGGAATTCACCACCGCGCCGTTCTCCTCGGCGAAGGAGGTGGTCGGCAGGCGGAATACTTCGGTCTGGATCGTGCTCGGGTCGACGTCGTTCAACGCACCGTGGTTCTGCCAGAAGGCGATGGTCTCGGTTTCCAGCGGGTCCATGCTGACCATGAACTTCAGCTTGGAGAACGCGCTGATCAGCTTGCCCTTGTTCGGCGCCGAGGCCAGCGGATTGAAGCCCTGACAGATGTAGCCGTGGATCTTGCCTTCGTTCATCAGCTCGTACGCCTGCAGCATGTCGTACGGCTTGTCGAGCTTGGGCAGGTAATCGAAACACCAGTTGTTGTCGGCGGTGGCGGCGTCACCCCACCACGATTTCATCAGGCTGACGTGGAACTTCGGGTAGTTCTGCCAGAACGACATCTGGTTGGCGCGCAGCGGCTTCTGCGTGCGCTTGGCGATGTAGGCCTCGTAGTCCTGCTCGTCCTGTTTCGGCAGGGTCAGGTAGCCGGGCAGCAGGTCGGACATCAGGCCGATGTCGGTCAGGCCCTGGATGTTGGAATGCCCGCGCAAGGCGTTCATGCCGCCACCGGCCACGCCGATGTTGCCCAGCAGCAGCTGCACCATGGTGCCGGCACGCACGTTCTGCGCGCCGATCGAGTGCTGCGTCCAGCCCAGCGCGTACAGGATGGTCATCGCCTTGTCCTTGCCGGCGGTGGACGCGATCATGTCCCAGATCTGGCGGATGCTGTCGGCCGGCGTGCCGCAGATGCGTTCGACCATCTCCACCGTGTAGCGCGCATAGTGCTGCTTGAGCAGGTTGTAGACGCAGCGCGGGTCCTTCAGCGTCGGGTCGCTGCGCACGAAGCCATCATCACCGTAGGCGTAGTCCCAGCTGGAGCGGTCGTAGCTGCGCTTCTCTTCGTTGTAGCCCGAATACAGGCCGTCCTTGAAGGCGAACTCGTCCTTCACCAGGAACGACATGTCGGTGTAGTTCAGCACGTACTCGTGCTGGATGCGGTCCTCGGTCAGCAGGTAGTTGATCAGGCCCCCCAGGAACACGATGTCGGTACCGGTGCGGATCGGCGCGTACACGTCGGCCACCGCGGCCGAGCGGTTGAATCGCGGATCGACCACGATCAGGCGTGCCTTGTTGTGTGCCTTGGCCTCGGTCACCCATTTGAACCCGCACGGGTGCGCCTCGGCGGCATTGCCACCCATGATCAGGATCAGGTCGGCATTCTTGATGTCGACCCAGTGATTCGTCATCGCACCACGGCCTAGCGTCGGGGCAAGACCTGCCACCGTCGGGCCGTGTCAGACACGTGCCTGGTTGTCGAATGCCAACATGCCAAGGGAGCGCACGACCTTGTGGGTCAGCACCGCGGTTTCATTGCTGGTGGCCGAGGCCGCCAGCATGCCGGTGGTCAGCCAGCGGTTGACCGTCTGCCCGGCCTCGTTCTTCTGCACGAAGTTGGCATCGCGGTCTTCCTTCATCAGCCGCGCGATGCGGTCCAGCGCATCGTCCCAGCTCAGCCGCTTCCACTCGTTCGAGCCCGGCGCGCGGTACTCGGGGTAGAGCAGGCGCGACTTGCTGTGGATGATGTCGGCCAGGCCGGCGCCCTTCGGGCACAGCGTGCCGCGGTTCACCGGATGGTCCGGGTCGCCTTCGATATGGAAGATGCTCGGCTCGGCGTTCTTGGCACCATCGCCGAGGCTGTACATCAGGATGCCGCAGGCCACCGAACAGTAGGTACAGGTGTTGCGGGTCTCGGTCGCGCGGGTCAGCTTGTACTGCCTGACCTCCGCGAGCGCGATGCCGGGCGCGAAGCCCATCAATGCCAGGCTGGAGCCGACCAGGGTTGTCCCGGTCACTTTCAGGAACTGGCGGCGGCTCATCGATGGCATGCCGTTCTCCTGGGATGGCGGGGAGGCGCAGGCCTCCGGGCTGTCGTTGGGTACGGCCCGGTTATAGCACAGGCCCCCGTACGCCCATGTGGCACAAGGCCCGGCGCCCGCCAGACGGGCGCGCGACGGGGCCGCTCTGGTAAAGTTGCGTGCCCGCCCCCCGGGGAAAGCGTCTGCCGGGCCTGGTTCCAGGATGTTCCGCGCAGCCCCCGCCGTCCTGGCGCGATCCTCCGCGCCGGATCTGGAACACCGAGGAAAAATTTTGCGAAATCAACCCGTTGGATCCCCCGCATGAGCGCCGCGTCGAAGCCGTCGGACGCCGTTGCGCGCGGCACGCTGTACATCGTTGCCGCCCCGTCCGGTGCCGGCAAGAGCAGCATCGTCAATGCCACCCTGGCGCGTGACCCGCAGATCGCCCTGTCGATCTCCTTCACCTCGCGCGCGATGCGCCCGGGTGAAGTGAACGGCCAGCACTACCATTTCGTCTCTGCGGAGAGGTTCGAGGAAATGATCGCCGCCGGCGACTTCTTCGAGCATGCCTGGGTGCACGGCGACTGGAAGGGCACCGCCCGGCAGTCGGTGGAGCCGCAGCTGGCCGCCGGCCAGGACGTGCTGCTGGAAATCGACTGGCAGGGTGCGCAGCAGGTGCGCCAGCTGGTGCCGGGCACGGTCACCGTGTTCATCCTGCCGCCGTCCAAGCAGGCCCTGCAGGACCGCATGCGCAAGCGCGGCCAGGACAGCGAGGCGGTCATCGCCCAGCGCCTGGGCGCGGCACGCGATGAAATGCTGCACTTCAACGAGTTCGACTACGTCATCGTCAACGAGGTGTTCGACACCGCCGTGGACGAGCTGTGCGCCATCTTCACCGCCAGCCGCCTGCGCCGGGAGGCCCAGAAGGTCCGCCACGCCGGCCTGATCCAGGCCCTGCTGACCCCAGATCCGGGTGCAACTGACTGATTCCAAAAGAATCGGGTGGGGGTTGGCTTGATTTTGTCCAGCCCCTGCCAGTACACTCCGTCCCCTTTCCCTCATTCGACTGAGCGGCCGACCGGTCGCCGGGAGCCCGTATGGCCCGCATCACCGTAGAAGATTGCCTGGAAGTCGTTAACAACCGTTTCGAACTGGTCATGATGGCTTCCAAGCGTGCCCGCCAGCTCGCCAACGGCGTGCAGGCCACGCTGGACAACAGCGAGACCGAGGACAAGCCGACCGTGCTGGCGCTGCGCGAAATCGCCGCCCGCAAGATCGACAACGCGCTGATCGACGAAGTCGAGAAGGCCGAGCGTGAGCGCGCCGAGCGCGAAGCGCTGGAGTGGGCTGCCGCCGAAGTGGTCGCCGACGAAGACATGTCCAAGAACGACGATTGATCGCATCGATCAACGTCATTGCTGGATCGCCGAACAGCCCGCCCCGTGCGGGCTGTTTCGCATTCAGGATTTGCCGTAAACGTCGCGCTGGAATAGGCTTCGGGCATGAACCCAGGCCCCACTGCCAAGGTCGCCGCAGCCCCCGCTGCCGCCGTACCCGACTACGTCCTCCAGCTTGAACGCGCCGCCCATTACCTGCCGCCGGAACAGCTGCCGCTGCTGCGCCGTGCCTGGGAAGTCGGTGCCTCCGCGCACGCTGGGCAGACGCGCAAGTCGGGCGAGCCCTATATCACCCATCCGGTGGCCGTGGCCCAGGTGCTGGCCGAGCTCGGCCTGGACGTGGAAGCGCTGATCGCCGCGATCCTGCACGACACCATCGAAGACACCCCGCTCACCCGCGAGGCGCTGGCTGCCGAGTTCGGCGAAGCCGTGGCCGAACTGGTCGACGGCGTCACCAAGCTGGACAAGCTGAAGTTCCGCGACCGCCAGGAAGCGGCCGCCGAGAGCTTCCGCAAGATGCTGCTGGCGATGTCGCGCGACCTGCGCGTGATCATGATCAAGCTGGCCGACCGCCTGCACAACATGCGCACGCTGGGCGCGCAGAGCCGCGAAGCGCGCGGCCGCATCGCCCGCGAGACGCTGGAGATCTACGCGCCCATCGCCCAGCGCCTGGGCATGAGCCTGGTCAAGAGCGAGCTGCAGAACCTCGGCTTCAAGGCGCTCTACCCGTGGCGCCACGCCATCATTGAAAAACACATCCGCAGCCAGCCGGTGGTGCGCCGCGAGGCGATGGCGCAGGTGGAAGTGCAGCTGTCGCAGCGCCTGGCCAAGGAGGGGATCGAGCATCGGCTGATCAGCCGCATCAAGACCCCGTGGAGCATCTACAACAAGATGCGCGACGAGAATAAATCCTTCGACCAGGTGATGGACGTGTTCGGCTTCCGCCTGGTCGTGCGCAGCGTGCCCAGCTGTTACCACGCGCTGGGTTCGGTGCATGCCACCTTCAAACCGCTGGATGGCCGCTTCCGCGATTTCATCGCCATTCCCAAGGCCAACGGCTACCAGTCGCTGCACACCGTGCTGTTCGGGCCGTACGGCTCGCCGATCGAAGTGCAGATCCGTACCGAGGAAATGGACCTGATCGCCGAGCGCGGCGTGGCCGCGCACTGGACCTACAAGTTTGGTGGCGATTCGCCCAACAGCGCGCAGAGCCGTGCCCACGCCTGGATCGTCGAGCTGATCGACTCGCAGCGCGCTGCCGGCTCCTCGCTGGAGTTCCTCGACAACGTCAAGGTCGACCTGTTCCCGGACGAGGTCTATCTGTTCACGCCGAAGGGCAAGATCCTGGCCCTGCCGCGCAATTCCACCGCGCTCGATTTCGCCTACGCCGTGCATACCGATGTCGGCAACATGGCGGTGGCCTCGCGCGTTGACAAGAAACTGGTGCCACTGCGCACCAAGCTGGTGTCGGGGCAGTCGGTGGAGATCATCACCGCACGCTCGGCCACGCCGAAACCGCAGTGGCTGGAATTCGTGGTTACCAGCAAGGCGCGCACTGCCATCCGCCACCAGCTCAAGCAGCTGGAACACGAAGATGCCGTGCAGCTGGGCCACCGCATGCTCGACCGTGCGCTGGAGGCGATGGATTCGTCGCTGGAACGGCTGCCGAAGGGGCGCCTGGATGCGTTCCTGACCGAGCACCGTTTCCCGCGCCTGGAGGCGCTGCTGGCCGAGGTGGCGCTGGGCAACTGGATGCCGACCCAGGCCGCGCAGGCGCTGATGGCCTACGCCGAACTGCGTGGCGGCCCGCATTCGCGCCACCATTCGCAGGAAAAGATCCTGATCAACGGCAGCGAGCGCGGCGTGGTCACGTTCGCCGGCTGCTGCCAGCCGATTCCCGGCGACGAGATCATGGGCTACCACACCGCCGGCAAGGGCATCGTGGTGCACCGCATGGACTGCCCGAACCTGGCCGAGCTGCGCAAGTCGCCCGAGCGCTGGGTGCCGATCGGCTGGGACACCACCGTCTCCGGCGACTACGACACTTCGCTGGTGGTGGAAGTAGAGAACGGCACCGGCGTGCTGGCGCAGCTGGCCGCTGCCATCGCCCAGAGCCATTCCAACATCGAGCGCGTGGACTACCTGGACCGCGACTTCAACGCCGCCGTGCTGGCGTTCAACATCCAGGTACGCGACCGCAACCACCTGGCCGAAGTGATGCGCCGCCTGCGCCGCCTGTCGGTCGTGCAGTCGGTACGCCGCCAGTAGGTCCACGCCATGCGTGGATGACGTTCCGCGCACACGACGTACGGGGTCGGATCCGTTTCCCGCCGGGAAACGGATCCGACCCCCAGCCGATGCCGCGCCCACCCGGTACAATCACCGCTCTGTTTTCCCCCAAGCACCGGAGCGACCCATGTCCCGCCAGATCATCAACACCGAAAAGGCCCCCGCCGCCATCGGCCCGTACTCGCAGGCCGTGCGCGCCGGCAACACCGTGTATTTCTCCGGCCAGATCCCGCTCGACCCGGCCACCGGCGACATCGTCGGCGCGGGTGACGTCGAAGCACAGGCCCGCCGCGCCTTCGACAACCTCAAGGCCGTGGCCGAAGCCGCTGGTGGCTCGCTGGACAAGGTCGTGCGTCTGGGCCTGTACCTGACCGATCTGGGCGAGTTCGCCAAGGTCAACGCGGTCATGCAGGACTACTTCCAGGCCCCGTACCCGGCCCGTTCCACCATCGAAGTCTCCGGCCTGCCGAAGGGCGCCAACTTCGAGGTCGACGCGGTGATGGTCATCGACTGACCGCCACGTGGCACGCAAGGCGGCGGTCACCCCGGTCCTGTCACCGTCCGGCGAAGCATCCCTGGCGATGCTCGCGGGCGTCGGTCCGGCCGTGGCCGCCAAACTGCAGGCGCGTGGCCTGGCCACCCTGCAGGATCTCTGGCTTCATCTGCCGCTGCGCTATGAAGACCGGACCCGGCTGACCCGCATCGAAGACCTGCGCAACGGCGTACCGGCGCAGGTGGAAGGGCGGGTGGTCGCGGTCGAGCGCGGCATGCGCTACCGGCCGATGCTGAAAGTGGCGGTGGAAGACGAAGGGCGGGGCACTTTGGTGCTGCGCTTCTTCCACTTCCGCCAGCAGCAGGTCGGCCAGTTCGCGGTCGGCAATCGGCTGCGCTGCTTCGGCACGCCCAAACCGGGCCAGCTCGGCCTGGAAATCGTCCACCCCAGCTACCAGGTGCTGGGCCGCAACGACGATCCCGAACTCGGCGACCGCCTCGACCCGGTGTATCCCACTGTCGAAGGCGTCGGTCCGATGACCATGCGCAAGCTGATCGGCCAGGCGCTGGACCGCCTGCCCGAGGAAAGCGCGCTGGAACTGCTGCCCAGCGGCTGGCTCGATGGCCTCGGCCTGCCGTCACTGCGCAGCGCGCTGCTGACCGTGCACCGGCCGCCACCAGATGCCGATCTGGCCGCGCTGGCCGCCGGCACCCACCCGGCGCAGCGCCGCCTGGCGATGGAAGAGCTGCTGGCCCACCACCTCAGCCTGCGTCGCCAGCGCATCGCGTTGCAGGCGCACCATGCGCCGCCGCTGGCCGGCCCCGGCAAACTGGCCAAGGCGCTGCTGAAGCAGCTGCCGTTCGCCCTGACCGGCGCGCAGGCGCGCGTGTTCAAGCAGATCCGCGAAGACCTCGCGCGGCCCAGCCCGATGCTGCGGCTGGTGCAGGGCGATGTGGGCTCCGGCAAGACCGTGGTCGCCGCGCTGGCGGCGATGCTGGCGGTGGAGCAGGGCAAGCAGGTTGCATTGGCTGCGCCCACCGAGCTGCTGGCCGAACAACATCTCAACAACCTGCGCGGCTGGCTGGAACCGCTCGGTGTGCGCATCGCCTGGCTGGCCGGCAAAGTCACCGGCAAGGCGCGCGCCAAGGTGATGGAGCAGGTCGCCAGCGGCGAAGCGCAGGTGGTGGTTGGTACCCACGCGCTGATGCAGGAGGCGGTGGTATTCCAGGATCTGGCGCTCGCCATCGTCGACGAGCAGCACCGCTTCGGCGTGCACCAGCGCTTGGCGCTGCGCGACAAGGGCGCAGGCGGCAACAGCGTGCCACACCAGCTGGTGATGACCGCCACGCCGATTCCGCGCACGCTGGCGATGTCCGAATACGCGGACCTGGATGTGTCGGCCATCGACGAACTGCCGCCGGGCCGTACCCCGGTGCAGACCGTCGCGCTCAACAACGATCGTCGTCCCGAGCTGATCGAGCGCATCGCACTGGCCTGCCAGGAAGGGCGGCAGGTGTACTGGGTGTGCACCCTCATCGAGGAAAGCGAAGAACTGGATGCCACCCCGGCGCAGGCCACCTACGAATCGCTGCAGGCGCTGTTGCCGGGCGTGCGCGTGGGGCTGGTGCATGGCCGCCTGAAAGCCGCCGAAAAGCTGGCGACGATGGTGGCGTTCAAGGCCGGCGACATCGACCTGCTGGTGGCGACCACGGTAATTGAAGTGGGCGTGGATGTGCCGAACGCCTCGCTGATGGTGATCGAGAACGCCGAGCGCCTGGGCCTGGCCCAGCTGCACCAGCTGCGCGGCCGCGTCGGCCGTGGTTCGGCGGTATCGCGCTGCGTGCTGCTGTACCAGGCACCGCTCTCGCAGATGGCACGCGAGCGCCTGCAGACCATGCGCGAAACCAACGATGGTTTCGTCATCGCCGAAAAGGATCTGGAATTGCGTGGTCCCGGTGAATTGCTGGGCACCCGCCAGACCGGCCTGGCCGGTTTCCGCATCGCCGACCTGGCCCGCGACGCCGGCCTGCTGCCCGGCGTGCATGACCTGGCCGAGCGCCTGCTGGACCAGCAACCCGCGCTGGCCGATCGTGTGGTGCAGCGCTGGATCGGCACCGCCGTGCGTTACGCCTCGGCGTAGCGCCACCTTGATGGGTGTGGACCTTGGTCCACGCATCCACGCATCCACGCGTGGCGTGGATCTACTCCATGTTCATCCACGCATTGCATGGATGTGTCGACCAAGGTCGACACCCACCAACAGCCGCGAAAAGCTGTCGAAGGCGGGGTGGGTCCGGTTGCGGGGGTGTCCGCGGCATGGATGCCGCGGCCAAGCCCCCAAGGTGAAGTGACCCCCGGGAGTTGGACGTCAGATCCAACCCCCGAGGGATACATGAACAGATATGACGCACGTTTCAAACTGCAGGTCGCCAAAGAGGCCTGCAAGACCTCCACATCGGTCAAAGCCATTGCCCGTCGCCAC
>NZ_JCAFRX010000022.1:0-4523 GCF_059368615.1 Stenotrophomonas sp. YJH_SMC_40
GATGGCCGACATGGTGGTGACCACCTGGCCGACCACCTCGCCGCCCTGCGAAGCGACACCGTGCGCGCCGATGGCGAGCTGGTTGGCCTGGCGGGCGTGCTCGGCGTTCTGGCGCACGGTGGAGGTCAGTTCCTCCATCGAAGCAGCGGTTTCTTCCAGGTTGGCGGCCTGCTGCTCGGTACGGCGCGACAGGTCACTGTTGCCCGAGGCGATCTCGCCGGCGGCCGAGCTGATCGCGCGGCTGGACTGCTTGATGCGGGTGACGATCTCGCTCAGCTGCGCGGCCGTGGCGTTGGCATCGTCGCGCATACGGGCGAACACGCCCTGGTAGTCGCCGTGCATGCGCACGGTCAGGTCACCCTGCGACAGTGCGGCGAGCAGGCCGGAGATCTGTTCGATGCTGCCGGCGTTGGCGTCCAGCAGGCCGTTGATCTGCTGGGCGAGCTGCAGGAAGAAGCCTTCCTTGTCGCTGGCATCGATGCGGCCGGAGAGGTCGCCGGCGGCGGCCTGGGCGATCACGCGGGCCACTTCCGCTTCAACCTGCGCTTCCTGGGTACGGTCGCGCCATTCCACCACGTAGCCGACGGTGTCGCCGCCTTCATTGCGGATGGTCGACACGACCTGCGCGAACTGGGCATCGCCGTACTGCATCGGGCGACGGGCGACGCCGTGCGCCTTCAGGTTGCCCAACAGCGTCTGGTCCATCTCGCCGCGGTGTTCCAGCACGGTGACCGGCTTGCCGATCAACGAGGCCTGGGCGTCGAAGTCCGGCAGGTCGCGGCGTACTTCATCCTGGTACTGGCTGAGGGTCTGCTGCAGGGCGCGGTTGCTGTAGACGATGGTGTTGCTGGTGTCGGTCAGGTACACGCCGGTCGAGCTGTAGTCCAGCGCGGTGCGGATGCGCAGGTTCTCGCGGGCAACGGCCTGGTCGGTTTCGATGCGTTCGCGCAGGTCGCGCTGCATGCGCTGCATGGCCTGCATCAGTTCGCCTACCTCGTCCTGGCGGCTGACGTCGATATGGCCATCGAGCTTGCCACCGGCTACGTCGTTGGCGACCGAGACGGCGCCGCGCACGCTGCCGACCAGTGCGCGGGCGAACAGCCAGACCAGCACCAGGCCGAGCGCGGCGCCACCCAGCAGGGCGATCACGGTCAGCACGGCCGAGGCGGAATAGGTGGACGCGGCCTGTTCGCGCGAGGCGCGGGCCAGGCGGTTGTCTTCGGCGATCAGCGCTTCCAGTGCCGAGGCGGCCTTGCGGTGCTTGGTGCGGGTTTCGCCGACGAAGGTATCGATGGCATCGTCCGGCAGGTCCAGTTCCAGCATCTCGGTGACACTGTCATAGGAGGCCAGGGCGTCCTTCCACTCCTTGGCGAAGGTGTCGAACAGCTTCTTCTGCTGCGCGTTGTCGACCAGCTTCGGGTACTCCTTGATCGACTTGTCCATGCTCGCGCGCAGATCGACGCCCTGCTTGCGCGCATCGGACTTGACGTCGTCGCTGGCCCGGATCAGTTGCTGGTAGGCGGCATTGCGGTATTCGCCCAGCATGCCGCGCATCTCGCCGGCGAGGCGGATGCTCTCCATGCGTGAACCGGCCAGCTCGGTGGTGACGTTGTTCAGCGAATGCAGTCCGCGATAGGCGACGATGCCCTGCAGCAGCATCACCAGCAGGAGGACGCCGAAGGTCAACAGCAGCTTCGGCATCAGTTTCAGGTTGTTGATCCACGGCATGGGCGTTGCGATCTCCTAAGGCAGACGCGTCCGGGCGTCGGGCCCGGTTGCAGCAGAAACCACGCCGGCACAAGCTCCGGCGTGGTTCGACGGACAGCGGATTACTTGATGTTGGCCAGCTTCAGGCCCGCCGGCGAGCTGACTTCGATTTCCGCGCGCGAGGCGTCGCGCTGGATCTTGCCGATCACGCACACGGTCTTGCCTTCCAGGGTTTCCAGCGGGAAGGAGAACTTGCCGCGGTTCTCGCCGGCGATGCGGGCCGAGAAGGTGTGGCGCGGGAAGGCACCGCCCATGTACAGGAAGGTCGGCTGGCCTTCGGAACCTTCTGCGTAGCGGGCCTTTTCGACCTTGCCACAGACCATGCCGTCCTTGCCGACCGAACGCGGGGCCAGTTCCGGCGGGATCATGTCGGCCGCCTGGGCGAACGCGGAGGAAGCGGTGGTGGCCAGGACAGCGGCCGAAACGAACGCAAGCAGGGACTTCATCGAGGTGTATCTCCGGGGATGGTGATGGTCGTTCCGGTTCCGCGCGCTCCTGCGCGACCGGCTTCTGTCCCCCTATCGGCACTGCTGGGGGGAACTGAAGGGTTTTGTGACCAGAACGTGAAGCAGGTCCGATGGATCAGGCGGCAGCGTCTTCGGCGAGGGAGGCCTGGCCCATGTCGGCGCTGTCGAGCAGGGTCTCGATGTCCAGCAGGATCAGCATGCGGTCGTCGTGGGTGCCGATGCCGGAGATGAAGCGGGTGTCGACTGCAGCGCCGAACTCCGGGGTCGGGCGGATCTGCTCGGCCGACAGCGGGATCACGTCCGACACGCTGTCGACCACGATGCCGACCACGCGGTCTTCGACGTTGAGCACGATCATCACGGTGAAGGCGTCGTAGCGGGCGTTGTCCAGGCGCAGCTTCAAGCGCAGGTCGATGACCGGCACGATGGTGCCGCGCAGGTTGATCACACCCTTGATGTAGTCCGGGGCGTCCGGCACGCGGGTGACCGCATCGTAGCCACGGATCTCCTGCACCTTGAGGATGTCCACGCCATAGTGCTCGGCGCCGAGGGTGAAGCTGAGGAATTCGCCACCGGCGCTGGCGGCGGAGCTGGTCTTGTCGTTCATCGAGGGGTCCTGGTTCTGCCGGAAGTCCCGGTGTCAGGCTCGATATCGGCCCCGCGTGGGGGGACTTTAGGTGCCGGGGGAGAGGCATCCACGCATGGCGTGGATCTGCCGCGGCGCGGCCGGCACGCGCATATGGCGTGGATCCGCCGAAGATCGGTAGTGCCGGCCGCTGGCCGGCGACGGCATCATGCGGGTTGCCGGCCGCCGGCCGGCACGAACGGTCGGACGGGCCTCAGAGCTCGCCGTTGCGGCGCGCCTTGCGCTGGCGGTCGATGCGGAAGATGTAGCGCTGGATGGCGCTGTCGCCGCCGCGCGGCAGGCTGTCAAAGCGCATTCCCACGCGCTTGACCTCGATGCCATTGGGCTGTCGCTGTGGCAGCAGGTTGCAGACCACCAGTTCGATGTCCAGGTCGGGGCCATCGGGCAGCGACAGCTGCGCCGGGTAGCGCTTCTGCAGGCCGAATACGGCGCAGTCGTTGGGAACCACTACGGCCAGGCCGCCACCGCTGATGTCCACCACCCGCATCGACAGCGCTTCGGCACGTGCTTCGCCGGGTGGCAGCAGCAGATGCGGCGAGTCGGTGACCGGGGTCTCCAGCCGGTACAGCTCACGGCGCTGCAGATGCACCAGTTCGTCCGGCAGCGGGGCGCGGAAGGCGACGTGGCCATCGTTGTCCACGCGCTGCAGTTCGTGCAGGCGGAACCGCACAAGGACACGTTCAAGCTGGGCGAAGCAGAGCAGGTGGTCGGCCTGCTCGGCGGCACGGTTCGATGCCTCCTGCGGGCTGCCGTCGAGCAGCAGGTAGTCTTCGTCATCGTCGAGATCAAGCAGGGCGGTCGGGAAGGAACGATCCCGGCCGTCGATATGCGCGTTGATCAGTGATCGCTGGTCGATCAGCGAGCGCAGCAGCTGCCGCAGCTGGCGGGGGTTGCGGACCAGGAAGCGTTCGTCCGCGGCGTCGGCCGCGTGGACATCATGCAGTTCAGTGTCGTGGCCGTCGGACATGGAGTCTGTGATCAGGGGCGGGCGCCAGCACGCGTCGGTGCAGGCTCGATGGGGATATCGGCCTCTTCATTGGATTATGAAGTGAGATTTGCATCACTTTCCATGCATAAGGGGTCAGATCCCTTTCCCGTGGGAAAGGGATCTGACCCCGTGGCCCGCCGCGCTGGTGCATCCATCCCATGGGCGGATGCTTTCTGCGTGGGGTCAGAACTCCTGCCAATCACCCTCGGCAGCCAGCGCCGGCTGGGCGGCCGACGCCCGCAGCGGCCGTGTCGGTGCTGCCTTGGTGACGGGCAGGGCGGCCGCGACCTGACGTGGCTGCGGTGCATTTGCCAAGCGTGCCGGCGCAGCGGCGACGCCCTGCGATGCCAGCCGGAAGCGCGCCACGGCTTCGCCCAGCTGCACGGCCTGGTCTTCCATGGCGCGCGCCGCAGCAGTCGCTTCCTCCACCAGCGCGGCATTCTGCTGCGTGGTTTCGTCCATCTGCACCACGGTCTGGTTGACCTGCTCGATGCCGGCCGACTGTTCCTGCGAAGCGGCGGAGATCTCGGCCATGATGTCGGTCACGCGCTGCACCGAGGCGACGATCTCGCCCATGGTGCTGCCGGCCTGGTGCACCAGGCTGGAGCCTTCGGCGACCTTGCCGACCGAATCATCGATCAGGCCCTTGATCTCC
>NZ_JCAFRX010000023.1:0-3110 GCF_059368615.1 Stenotrophomonas sp. YJH_SMC_40
CGCCCGCCAGGCCAACCAGCTCGCCATCGGCGCGCACGGTGTCGCTTCGCAGGGCGGCGAGGTGGTCGGCCAGGTGGTCACCACCATGTCGGCCATCGAAGCCTCGTCGAAGAAGATCGCCGAGATCATCAGCGTCATCGACGGCATCGCTTTCCAGACCAACATCCTGGCGCTGAACGCTGCGGTGGAAGCCGCGCGTGCCGGCGAGCAGGGCCGCGGCTTCGCCGTGGTCGCCAGCGAAGTGCGTACCCTCGCCCAGCGCTCGGCCGCTGCCGCCAAGGAGATCAAGGGCCTGATCGACGATTCGGTCGGCAAGGTCAACGACGGCTCGGCGCTGGTGCACAAGGCCGGCGCCACCATGGGCGAGATCGTCGCCTCGGTGCAGCGCGTGACCGACATCATGGCCGAGATCTCCGCCGCCTCGCAGGAACAGTCGGCCGGCATCGAGCAGGTCAACCAGACCGTGGTGCAGATGGACGAAACCACCCAGCAGAATGCCGCGCTGGTGGAAGAAGCCACTGCCGCCGCGCGTGCGATGGAAGAACAGGCCGGCCACCTCAGCGAAGCGGTGTCGATCTTCGTGGTCGACGAAGCCGAGACCGTGGTTGCCCCGCGCATCGCCGCTGCCCCAGTCCCGCGTGCTGCCGCACCGGCCGCACCGGCCCCGGTCGCGCCGCCGGCCCGCCGCACCGCCGGTGGTCGTCCGATGGCCACCGAACTGGCCGACGGAGACTGGCAGGAATTCTGAGGCCTGCCTGACCTGACGCACGAGAACGCCCTGGCCCTGCGCTGGGGCGTTTTTGTTTACGGGGTATCTGGATATCCAGCCAACGGCGAAGCCCCTCGGGATGGTCGGTCGAAGCGCTGGGTTACTGAGGGTTGGCCGCGAGGGTGGGCTGCGCAGGGGACGCCGTGAATACGTCCTTGTAGGCTCGGTCGCCGCATCCATGCGGCTCACGCCCCTGCGCAGCCCACCCTCCCGGCCACGGAAAATTTCCGTGCGCGTCCACCCCGGATTGAAGAAAGAAGAGCAAGAGCAACAGCCGTATTGCTTCCGGGGTCAGATCCGTTTTCCGCAGGAAAACGGATCTGACCCCTCTTTCCACTTGGAAACCCAATGCTCTTGCCGTCCGACACCGGGATATCGAATGGGCCGAGCAAGGGTGGGTTGGCGGGGGTGTCCGCGGCATGGATGCCGCGGCCAAGCCCCCAAGGACGGGTTTACGGCGTCCCCCGCCAACCCATCCTGGCCCGGCCCTTCTCGCAACCCCTGACCACCGACCAAGCGCCGTTGCTGTTGCTGTTGCTGTTGCTGTTGCTTCAAAACCAGCCTGCCGCAGGCAGCGCCGCAGCCGCCGCTGCAAGAAAACCTGAATACGTTCGGACACCGCACCTCAATCCCCCGCCCCAGCGGCCGATAACGGGGTTGTCACGGCGTATCCCGCCGCTGACCGGCTCGGCGCCGCCCGCCCGTTTCGACCTGGTCCTGCTCGATGAATCTCCTGCATCGCTGGCAACACTACTTCAGCAATCTCTCCGTCCGGCGCAAGCTCAACCTGCTGACGCTGCTCATCGCGCTCGGCGTGATCGCGCTCTCGGTGATCGCCGCCCGCATGCAGTACCTGGACCTCACCGAGACCCGCAAGACCGCGCTGAAGACCCAGGTCGAACTCAGCTACGGCATCCTCCAGCACTACCACCGCCTGGCCGGCACCGGCGAACTCAGCGAGGACGCCGCGAAGAGCGCCGCGTTGCAGGCCCTGGAAGTGATGCGCGCCGAGAACGATACGTACTACTTCAACATCTACGACACCGGCTACCGCCTGCTGATGCACCCGTTCCGCAAGGACCTGGTCGGCAAGGACATGAAGGACTTCCGTACCGACGACGGCGTGCGCATCTATTACGACCAGGTCGAAGCGGCCAAGGCCGGCGGTGGCTTCGTCAACTATCGATGGGCCAAGCCGGGCAGCAAGGGCGAGGTCGAGAAGGTCGCCTACGCCGGCCTGTTCGCGCCGTGGAACTGGGTGGTCAGCAGCGGCGTCTACATGGACGACGTGCAGCGGCAGGCGCTGGTGTTCACCGCCATCATGGCGATCTCCGGTGGTGTGCTGGTGCTGATCGTGCTGGCCCTGAGCTGGGTCATCGGCAACCGTATCGCGCGCCCGCTGAAGCAGGCCACCGCCGTCGCCGAAGGCATCGCCAATGGCAAGCTGGACAGCCATATCGGCCCGCAGCCGCATGACGAACCCGGTCGCCTGCTGGAGGCCATGTCCGGCATGCAGCAGCAGCTGCATGCGGTCATCGGCGGCCAGCGCGAAATGGCCCGCCGTCACGATGCCGGCGAACTGAGTTACCGCATCGACGCCAGCGTCTTCCCCGGCGAGTACGGGCTGATGGTGCAGGAGACCAACACCCTGGTCGGCAGCCATGTGCAGACCCTGCATGACGTGCTGGACGTGGTACAGCAGTACGCAGTCGGCGACCTCAGCCGCGACATCGCCCGCTACCCCGGCGAGAAGGCGGCGATGACCACCACCGTCGACACCGTCAAGGCCAACCTCGGCCGCATCAATGCCGAGATCAAGCAGCTGGCCAGTGCCGCCGCCGCCGGCGACTTCAGCCAGCGCGGTGATGCGCAGCGCTTTGATCACGATTTCCGCCTGATGCTGGAAAACCTCAACGCAATGATGGCGGTCAGCGATGACAACCTCGGCAAGCTCTCGCAGTTGCTGTCGGCCATCGCCGAAGGCGACCTGACCGCACGCATGCACGGCGACTATCAGGGCGTGTTCGCACGCATGCGCGACGACGCCAACACCACCGTTATGCAGCTGACCCAGATCGTTGGCCAGATCCAGGCCAGTGCCTCCAGCATCACCCTCGCCGCTGGCGAGATCGCGTCCGGCAACAGCGACCTGTCGCGCCGTACCGAGCAGCAGGCCGCCAACCTGGAAGAGACCGCCGCCTCGATGGAGGAACTGACCTCCACCGTGCGCCAGAACGCCGAGCACGCCCGCCAGGCCAACCAGCTCGCCATCGGCGCGCACGGTGTCGCTTCGCAGGGCGGCGAGGTGGTCGGCCAGGTGGTCACCACCATGTCGGCCATC
>NZ_JCAFRX010000024.1:0-3094 GCF_059368615.1 Stenotrophomonas sp. YJH_SMC_40
AGGGGCAAAGCCCCTTTGGGCAAGGCCGAAGGCCGCCGCAGGAGCAAGCCCGAAGGGCGCTGCAACCGCCGCAGGCGGGCACGACTTTGCTTCGCAAAGTCTAGTGAGTACACTATCATCTGATAGTGTCCCGCCGGAGGCACCGCCTTGCGCTGCCCCGACTGGCCGGATTCGGACACCAAGGGGAGGGGCAGGCATGGCGGCCTACGCGATCATGCGATGCAAGAAGCTGGCGACGATGGGCAGCGTGGCGGCGGCGTTGCAGCACTGCTACCGCGAGCGCGAAACGCCCAACGCTGACGCCGAACGCACGCCGGACAACGAGCACCGGGCGGCCACCTCAACCGATGCGGCGATGGGGCGGCTGCGCGAGTTGCTGCCGGAGAAGCGGCGCAAGGACGCGGTGCTGGCGGTCGAATACGTGATGACGGCCAGCCCGGAATGGTGGGCCAAGGCCACGCCCCAGCAGCAGGCCGCGTTCTTCGACCAGGCGCAGGGCTGGCTGGCGGCCAAATACGGCGCGGATCGCATCGTGACGGCCAGCATCCACCGCGACGAGGCCACCCCGCACCTGTCGGCCTTCGTCGTGCCGCTGACGCAGGACGGGCGGCTGTCGGCCAAGGAGTTCATCGGTGGCCGCGACAAGATGCGGGCCGACCAGACCAGCTTTGCCGAGGCGGTGAGGGATCTCGGGCTGGAACGCGGCATCGAGGGCAGCCGGGCCACCCATCAGCGCGTCCAGAGCTACTACGGCGCCATCGAGCGCCAGCCCGGGCACGCCACCATCACGCCGCAGGCCATCGAGCCGCGGGTGCTGCGCAAGGGGATTTTCTCGAAGGACGTGGAGACGCCGGAGGCCGTGGCCGCCCGCGTGACCGCTGCCGTCAGGGAAGGGTATGGCCCGACCGTCGCAGCGGCCGCAGGAGCGCGTCAGGAGCGCGAGAAGGCCCGGCAGGCACAGGAGACAGCCCGGAGCCTGCGTGACCGCCTGAAGCCCGTTCTGGACGCTCTGGGGCCGCTTAATCGCGATATGCAGGCCAAGGCGGCCCAGATCATCAAGGCCGTGGGCGAGAAGCTGCTCGCCGAACAGCGCGAGGCGACACGCCAGCGGCAGGCCCAACGGCTTCGCAGTCGCGGCCGGGATCGCGACGACGGCGGGCTGTCTCGTTGACCCTACAGGTGGCCGACGGAAGGGGTTTATGGCTTGCAGCTACTGAGGACGGTTTGCTCCTTCCCGCCATCGTGGGTCGAAAGGTTCATGTCGTTGCCCTTACCCCACAGTTCGTAGGTGTAGTTTTTGCTAGCGGAGATGTAGCGCACTCCTGATGCGCTCTTGGCGCGTTTCAGTGGGACAAGCTCATCCATTTGCAGCATCACGGCATAGTCTCCGACGTACACGACATCCAACGTCTTTCCGCCTTCGCAAGCGTACTTGGTCTGGATCATCTCATCCGCTGCTGAAGCAAGATTCGGAGCGATTGCCGCCATCATGGCAGCAAGAGCGAACGTTTTTTTCATAAAGATTTTCTCCTTCGTTTCGTTGCTCATTGGGGAGTGCTTTCAAACATGTCAATGGTGTTCGGGTCGCGGTCGTCGTTCTGCTTCTCGCCGCTGAACATCGACATGATCCGGCGGCGGATATCGCCATCCTTGTTGACCAAGGTTTTGGTCACGAAAGCTGCGTAATCCTTGGCGTTGTCGTAGCCCTTCCAGACCTCGTGAGGATCCAGCGCATAGGCGCAAACCTTGCCAGCAACAGGGATGCGGACAAGCGCGCGATTTTCTTCCAGGTAAGACAACCAACGGCTGATTGTCCGCCTGTTGACGTTCATCTTGTCTGCCAAAAACTGCTGATCGCAGACCACCGCGCCGCAGGTTGGGTCGATATTTTCAGCAAAGAATGAATACAGGCCGAAGGCCCCAGCATTGCCTTTAGCAAGCTCAATGATGCGCTTCCAACCCAAGGGATACACCTGCGTGAACCCCTTGTTCTTCCGCGCCTCTTCGCGCTCCTGAGCCTCTTTCTCGTCCAGCATGGCCAGCTCTCGCTGGCGGATACGACGCTGGGCGTCGGTCGCCACCGTGATCTGCTGCATGGGGTTCCTCCAAAGTCGGGAAATTTGTCCGCTCATTGCGCCATTTCGAGTCGCAATGATACGACAAATTATGTCTCACGTCGAGATAGTTTGCGTCTCAACCTTGCTACCTGTTGAGACATCCATGCATGTCTCAACGTTAGGACACCCTATGTGTCTCAATGCATTTCTACAAATCCTTATAAATCAATAACTTAGCATTTCCCCCTTTCTCCTCTAAGGGGCTGCCGCCCCGCCGGCGGCCGCTACGCGGCCTTGGCACCCCGCTGACGGCCCCTGCGGGGCCTCTGGAAAAGGCCCACCCGGCCACCGGCCGGGTGACGTTGTTTGGGGGGCCTCCGGCGGCCGCTGCGCAGCCTTGGGGCGGTGGGCGCTGCCCCCCGCCACCCCCCGCGTTCGCCACGTGGCAGGGGTGCAGGGGCTACGGGCCTGCGGCCCTTCACTCCTGCACCCCTACCGGGGAGCGTGGGGTCGTTCCAGGCGCGTCAAGGGCCGCTGCGCTCTCCGGGGGTGGCCCGTGTCCTCGCCCTGCGGGCTGCGGGCCGCGCCAGCCACCCCCTGCGCCCTTGACCCGCCTTCCACTCCGGCGCTGTCGGAAATTTCCTACCCGGCCATGAGGCGATTTCCGACACGCCAGCGGGCCACTGGCTGACGCCTTCAGCGGAGGGCAGGGTCAAGGGCGCGCCCGCAGGCCGCAGCCCGGAGCGAAGCGCAGGGACCGGGCGAGGACGCGGGCGAAGCCGAACCCTTGACGCTGACCGCAGCGCCCCAGCCTGTGCGAGTGGGGGCAGGGACGAAGGGCGAAGCCCGCCACCCCTGCCCCCCGAGCCTCCCGGCGGCGAGGGTGGGGAGTCCAGAGGGGCAAAGCCCCTTTGGGCAAGGCCGAAGGCCGCCGCAGGAGCAAGCCCGAAGGGCGCTGCAACCGCCGCAGGCGGGCACGACTTTGCTTCGCAAAGTCTAGTGAGTACACTATCATCTGATAGTGTCCCGCCGGAGGC